>DATJOL010000102.1:0-23524 GCA_035507075.1 Candidatus Aquilonibacter sp.
GCGGCCACGGAAAAAGTCGCCCTTCACACCATCCAGCTGGCCGTTGGCAACGTCAGCACCGAAGTCACCGTCCAGGCCAGCACCGCCCACGTCGAAACGGATAGTTCCGAGCATTCGGCGCTTGTCAATTCCACGCAAATGACCGACGTCACGGTAAAGGGCCGCAATTACATGTCCTATGTCGCCCTCCTTCCCGGCGTCACCACCACCGGGCAGTCCGACGAGCCCGGATGGGACCAGAACGACGGCACCACCTTCAACGGCGGTAACAACACCGTCATCGTCATGCTCAACGGTATCGACAGCTCCGACGACGGCCAGGGAAATACCGATACCTCGTACCTCGCGCCCAGCGCGGACGCCGTTCAGGAAATGAAGGTCCAGACGGGCAACCTCAACGCGGAATATGGCGCCCGTAACGGCGGTTCGATCAACGTCATCTTCAAGACCGGCACCAATCAATTCCACGGCGATCTCTACGACTACGAACGCAACCGGTTCCTCAACGCCAACTCGTTTTTTAACAAAGAGTCCACGAACCCGGCAATCGCGCGTCATCCGGCAAGCTATCTTTACCACAATCCTGGCGGCACCATCGGCGGTCCGTTCGTTCTGCCTCACGTGCCCTTCAATAAGAACCGCGACAAGCTCTTCCTCTTCTTCTCTGCCGATCTGGTTCGCCACAGTTCAACCCCAACTGCGCCTACGAATGCGTTTGTTCCTAGCGAGGAGGAGCGTGCGGGCAATTTCTCGGAAGCCGCCGCGAATTCCAGCCCGCCCTCGGGATGCGGCACCCTTGCTGGCTGCGCGGTTCCAGCTGGCTTCGTCAACAATGGACCCACCCCGAACCCCGCGTATGTTGGCATTCCGATTTACTGTCCAGGAACAGAGCCGACCAACGGAGCTAGCACCGTCTACTCCGGGACGAACCAATATGTCACACCGGCTCAAGCCGCGAATCTGACGGCGGCCTGCGGCGCCAATCCGATCACAGCGGCACCTTGGAGCGGCGCATCTCCTCTGTTGTCGATCTTCCCAAATCCGACCTGCAACAGCGCATACGATCTGTATAATGCCGGCGCCGGTGACGGCACTCCCGGCAAGTCCGCGAATCCGACCCTGAACCTTCCTTACTGCGGAGCCGGCGTCACGGGCTATGCAAACAATTACAACTACCAGTACCTTCTCCCTTCCTTCTCCCCGCGCAGCGACTATGTCTTGACGGGGCAATACAACCTTTCACAAAACAACATCTGGACCGTTGACTTGGAAAAGGGCTACCAGTGCACCTGCGCCAACACCTTCCTTGGTTCGGCGCCCAGCTGGCCGCAGTTGACCACCAACTATGTGATTCACGGCGGCGAGGCTTCATCGAACCTCGTTTCCACTCTCCGTCCAAACCTCGTCAACGAGTTCATCGCCGGCACCACTCGCGCGCTGCAGACCGTCTATCCGGCGAACACAACCAATAAGAATGCGGTCGGCTACGCTGGCCTCAACGTGCGCAACAATGATGGTCTGGGTCCTTCCGTTCTTCCGGTGATCTTCCCTGACCCAAGCAACTCCAAATACGGGGCGAACTCTCAGTCATTGGCGGCGAACCCTTTTAATTACGTCCCGACGATCAGCTTTGCAAGCAGCGGTTATGCTGGCACCTCAGAAGACAACCGCTACCCGTTCTATGGCACGGACACCCATTACAACCTCCAGGACGACATCACTTGGATCAAAGGTGCCCACGCCATCAAGGCCGGGTTCTACTTTGAAAAGGTCTCGCGCAACGGCCCGGCCGGAGGCGGCCAGCTGGGCGGCTGGAATGGCAACATCAACTTCAGCGGGGCCTCCACCGATCCCAATGACATGAATTTTGGATATGCCAACGCATACTATGGCGTTTTCCAGAGCTACACGGAGGGAAGCACCCACCCCAACGGCTACGACCGCTTCCACTCGGAAGAGTGGTTCGTTCAGGATACATTCAAAATAACCCGCCGTATTACGTTGGACTATGGGATCCGTTTCGCTCACGACGTCCCATCGTTCGACACCGTCGACGTTGCCGACTTCCGCCCGGATGAATACAACCCCGCTATCGGCACCACTGGTCAAGCTAACTTGATCTATCCTTGCATGGTCGGCGGTACCAGGATGGGCTGCTATAAAAACGGAAGTGGCGTAATCACCAACTTCACACAGTCCGCTATCGGTGACTTCGCTCCTGAGGGGGTCTCCGGTATCTATCCGTTCCAGGGCATGCAAGTCTATAATCCCGGCCAGGCTGTGATGAATACGCCTCCTCTCAACATCCTGCCCCGCTTCGGTTTTGCTTGGGACGTTTTCGGCAACGGCAAAACCGCTCTCCGCGGCGGCTTCGGTATCACCAACAACGTGTTCGGCGTCGTCGATACGGTGGGCCAGTTGGTACTGTCGCCGCCGTCGCCGACGGTTCTCCAGCAGCTGCCCATTCCAGCCACAAACAAGCAGCAGCTGCCGATCACTCCGACCATTTTCAACAGCACGCTGCCTCAGATGCTTACGGATCAGTCGGCAGGCAAAACCTGCTCCGTCTTTGCGGCGAACACGGATTGCTTCATTGGTCCTCAGACCGTAATCGGCTTGCCGCGCAACTTCAAGGATCCACAAACCTATAGCTATAGCCTCGGCATCCAGCACGACCTCGGACACGGGCTGCTTCTGGATGTGTCCTATGTAGGCGAGCAGAACCGCCATAATTACACTAACAGCGGCGTCACTGAGGATATCCAGCCTTATGGCATTCAATGGTTGAATACCTCGGGAACCTATGATGCGAACACGCAGTGCACTGACGGTGCGTTGGCCTTCGGTGACCCGACGAAGGGCGGTTGCAACCTGCTGGCGAGTACGTTCTACAACTATCCCTCGATCAACAACGGTTACACGATTCAGCATGCAAGCAAAATCGGGTTTACGAATACGAATACTCCCGGTTATGCCGGTGTAAGCCAGATCTACGACAATCTGAACTCCAACTACAACTCACTCCAGACGCAGGTCAGCAAGCGTTTCGGTCACGTTCTAACGATGAACCTCTCGTGGACCTATGCCAAGGAACTGCAATGGGGCGAACCCAGTCCGTCCGTCCCCCAAAGCATGTGGCGCAATGTCTACTACACGCAAGCCGGGCCGCGGCATAACATCGTGGCCAACTGGACCTACAACCTGCCTCGAACCCACTTCCAGAATGCCTTCGTCAAGGCCGCTTTGGGAGGCTGGATTTACGAAGGGATTTTTGACTTCACCACGGGTTCGCCAGGGCTGGTCAGCATAGGCGGTGCCAACCTCAACGGCGCGAGCACCACAAGCCCCAACGCACCGACCCGCATCAGCCTGACTGGTCAGAGCATCTATGACAAGCACGGCGAGCAGCCAAATGGCAGCGGTGCCCTTCGCGAGCAATTCCTGAACCTTGCGGCGTTCCAAGCACCGCCGGGCGGCCAGGGTACCTGCCAGGGCACGCCGCAAACCTGCGGCTTCGGCAATTCGGGAAATATCAACTATTTCGGACCAACAACGAACCAATTCGACATGTCCTTGTTCAAAGACTTCCCGCTCGGCAAGAACGAGGCCCGCAAGTTCGAGATTCGTTGGGAGACCTACAACACGTTCAACCACACTGAGTTCACGACTTTGAACACATCAGTCACCTCAGTCCAGGCGACCTCGGGTGGCCTGGTGACCGGGATTACCACACCCGCCGGTAACAACACCACCTTCGGCCGGTTCACCAACACCCAGCCGCCGCGCATCATGGCTCTCGCGGCCAAAATCATCTTCTAACAATCGACCACGGGATGGCCGCAAGGCCATCCCGTGCAAAACAGCCTGACTTACAAGAACGGTGGGGCTTTTGGCCCCGCCGTTCTTTTTTGCATCACGAACCCCTCGCCGAATCGTCCAAATAGGCGTATTTAGCGCGCAAAACCGCGCCAATTAGCCCATTTTAAGGTGCAGAAAATCGCCCCTCCGCCTTTGATCCCCGCCTCCCCGCGCGGTCCTAGACCCCCCCACTGTCTCCAATTTGACACACATTTATGCATTGACAGCTGACGTATACCTGTGGTAAACTGTCTGCTCAATTTTAACTCATGGCAACCGTGGCCGCAGGCACTAATCGAAGCAGACGCACCGCTCCGCCCACGCATAGACTACCCCCGGAAACACACGAAAAACGGCAAATTCTAATCGATATCGCTGCGATTAGAAAATTTCGCAACCCAAGCATTTGCAATAGATCCAAATTTCTAATCGATATTAAAACAGCTAGTCTGAAGGGAGCTAAAGCGCACAAAAGGCGAATGGGCGGGCCTATGAGTCACGAATCACTGGCCTGCTCCCCCGCGGTCTCCGCGGGTCACGAGTTGCGGCAATTTCTAATCGCAAATGAAAATAATTAAAATTCGGCCTAACCCGCTGAAAAGAAAGGACGAAAAAATTTCTAATCGCGGTCAGGAAGGGGGGTAAACGAGCGCCGCGATTAGAAATGTATGAATATTTCGCGGGCGCTCGCGACCGAACGAAGGGTGCCACGAGCCACGAATCACAAGCTCACGAGTCGCGGCTTTTCGCATCCGCTGTAAAAAAGGCATCGACGCGCGCAAGGATTTCGCCGGTCGTCCCGGCATGATGGACAGCTTGGCGCAGTTCCCCGCCATCGCGAATGCCGTGGGTAAAGAGCGTGGCAAACTGCTTCATTTTGCCGATGGCGTCCGGCATTTCGGCGGCAATCAGGCTCTGGAAGTATTCCACGAGCAGCTTATACCGGTCCTGCTCCGTTGGCTGCGCGTATTCGCCGGTGGCGACGTACTCCGCTATCTGCCTGAAAATCCAAGGGTTAGAAGACGCAGCCCGGCCGATCATCACGGCGTCGCACCCGGTTTCAGAGATCATCCGGAGCGCGTCCTGCGGCGTGCGGACATCGCCATTGCCGATGACGGGTATGCGCACGGACTGCTTCACCTGGCGGATCACGTTCCAGTCCGCGCTGCCGGCATAGCCCTGCATCCGAGTGCGCGGATGGACGGCGATGGCTTCGATCCCGATCCGCTCGGCCATGCGCGCCACGTCGACGGCAACGATGTTGTTTTCGTCCCAGCCGGAGCGGATTTTGATGGTCAGCGGAATCTTCACCGCGTCGCGAACGGCGCCCAGCAGCCTTTCAAGATGCGGCAAGTCGCGCAGGAGGCCCGAGCCGCCGCACTTGACGACTTTTTTCACCGGGCAGCCCAGGTTGATGTCGACCTGGTCGAAGCCCAGGTCTTCGGTGAGCGCCGCAGCGGACGCCATTACGGCCGGATCGGCGCCGAAAATCTGCGCGGCGATTGGATGCTCGTCTTCGTCGAAGTAGAGGTAATGCAGCGTGCGGGCGGATTGGCGCGTGAGCCCTTCAGCGCTGGTGAATTCGGTCATGATCAGGCCGCACGCGCCAAGGCCGCGAATCACGCGCCGGAAGACAGTGTCCGTCACGCCGGCCATCGGCGCAAGGATAGTGGCCGGACGGATAGGCACGTCGCGAATTTTCAGTTCCTGGGGGAACATTTTGAAAGTCTATCGCAAATCAAGTCGAAGATTGTAGCGCGAGAGCGAGTCGGGAAGAGTGTGTAGACTACGACGAAGCCTTGGCGGTCTCCGCGGGCTCGAAAGCAACCGGCTTATCGCTAAAACCGTCGAGTTGGGCACGGACGGCTTCTTTCGAGCCGCCGAAGAAATTCTCGACCACTTGGCTGAGGGCTTGCGCGCGGGCGTCTTCGGCGCTGAGGTTGGCCTTGTAGATATAAGCCCGGCCGGCTTTGCGGCGCTCTACGATTCCCTTTCGCGCCAGCCGGTCCATGATCGTCATGATGGTGGTATACGCCCGTGGGCGTCGAGGCGCAAGGCGTTCGCGAATTTCGCGCACGGTCCCTTCACCCATGGGCCAAAGCGTATTCATGCAGTCGAGTTCGAGCGGCGCAAGGTCGAGCACCGCGCGGCGCAAAGGAGTTCGATCGAGCGAATTATTATTGTCCATGCTCATTTTTATTTTTCGAAAGCGGGCCGCTCAATACAAAATGCAACCGAAAAAGGACAATTCGCAAAACGTCTGATTCATCCGTTTTTCACGGTTACTTCCACTTTCACGGCTGGCTGCGCTTCCGCTTTCTGGTCAGGCGCGCCGGCCAAATATCGTTCGGGACGCGCCAGCGCACGGCGCAGCGCCGGATTTCGCTCAGTCCACACAGCGGGTGACGAATCCGCCGCTTCGATTGTGGCGCGGGCCGCAGCCATCTTCGAATCGATATCGTCGAGAAAATGGAGCGCCAGCGCTTCGCGCGTCTGCGGCACCACGGGCGAAGCAAATTCCAGCGAACCGTGGTGGCTCAGAATCAGATGCTCCACAAGCACGGCAAGTGGCTTCGGAAAATCGGGAATTCCGTCGATTTTTTTGCGGACGATCCGCGCGCCGATGGTGATATGCCCGAGCAGCCGGCCCTCGGTCGTATAGTCAATGCCGCGCGCGTAACGAAGCTCTTCGGTCTTGCCGATGTCGTGCAGCACCACGCCGGTGAACACCATGTCGCGGTCGAGCTCGGCGTAATGCGCGCTCAGACCGTTCGCAAGACCGAGCAGGCTGACGATGTGTTCAAGCAGGCCGCCGATATATGCGTGGTGCATTGACATCGCAGCCGGGGCGCGCTTCAGCCGCGGCCCAATTTCGGGATCGTCGACGATGCTCGCCAGCAGCTGCTGCAGCCATGGATTTCTAACCGAAGCAACGGCCAGGTGAAGCTCCGCATACATTTTTTCCACGTCATATTTCGTGTGCGGAAGAAAGTCGCCCAGATCGTAATCGTGTTCGCGCGCGGGAACAATCTGCTCGATCGTGAGCTCTTTTTCACCATTGTAGGTCTTTACGCGGCCGCGAATGTGGATCACGTCGTCGCAATCGAACGTGGTCACGAGCGCGTCAAAGTTGTCCCACATTTTCGCGGAGATGGTACCGGTGCGGTCGCCGAGTGAAAGCTGCAGCCAGGATTTCCCCGTGCGCGGAGACGTGCGAACCTCCTTCTCGCGCACGAGAAACAGCGAAACTACGGCTTGGCCGTCGGCGAGGTCGCGCACGAAGCCCGTCTTCATCAGCCGCTGACCTTCGGCAGAGGCACCTTCTTGTGGGACTTTTTCGTAGGAACGTCAGGCGTGGGCGCGACTTCCTGGATCACGGTGGCGCCCGGAACGGCGCCGCTATCGGCATAGCCCGGCTTCACCCAGACGTAGCTTTCTTCGCGCAGTTGCGAGAGATAGGTACGCATCGCGGGGTCCATTCTCTGCTGATAAAGCTTGTTTTGAATCTCCTCGCGGACCACGTCAAGCGGTTGCAGGCCGGCCTCGTAATGCTGGTCGACGTGGAGAATTATGAAACCGTTCTTCACCTGAATAGGCTCCGTGACCTGTCCTTTCTGCAGCGCGAAAACGGCGTCCTCGATTGGTTTCTGGAGGGATCCGTCCCGCTGATAAACGCCCAATTCGCCGCCGCTCGCCGCGGTGTTCGTGTCGTCCGAATATCGCTTTGCAAGAGTGGCAAAATCTTCGCCATTCAGCGCGCGTGTGCGCAGGTCTTCGATGCGTTTTTGAACGGCATCGATTTCAGCGCCGGTCTTTCCTTCGGTGCTTAAGAGGATTTGTGAAAGGACGACCTCTTCGGGGCGATTGAACTCGGACTTGTGGGCATTGTAATAGGCCTGAACGTCATCCGGTCCGATGTTGACTTGCTGGCCCACTTCCTGGCTGATTACTTCCTGGGTCAGGGCATTATCCGTGATTTGCTGCTTGAAATCGTCCCAGGACTGGCCGGATTCCTCGACGGCTTTTTGCAAATCGTCGATAGTGGCGAGATTATTTTGCTTGCGAAGATCGTTGAGGCGGTTGACGACGTCGGTCGTGACGTCAATATTCATGTCCTTCGCGCGCTGAACCAGGAGCTGCTGATCGATCAGGTCGCGCAGCACGTTCTTCTGCGCGTCGGCAACGGCCGCTTGTAACTGAACGCCGCCGCAGGAGCATTGCTCCTGCACTTCCTTTGGCTCCTCGGCCATCGCCTTTTGATAGTCGGAAAGCGTGATGATTTCGTTGTTCACGCGGGCGACGATTTCTTCGATGACGGTGCCTTTGTCATCGTCCGTCTGGGCGGCAAGTCGTCCTGGGAGAATTAAGATGGAGGCCAGACACACAACGGCAACAGCGGCGTTTCGGACAGCGCGTTCAATTTTCATGGCTTTCACTCTCACGAATATTAATCCTACGATTGTAACTGTAGCAACACGTTTCTGACAGCCGCCATTGCTCCGCCGTCGGCGCCCTTCCACTTCATCCATAAAATGCCGCTCGGGTCCAGGCGCAAATCGCGCCGCTTGCGAAGCAATTCCACCATGGACTCCGGGCCGAGAGGAGTATCTTCGTGAAACTTGACCGCGATCTGATCGCCGCGCCGGTCAATCGAAGCGACGAGCAGCTTTTCCGCCAGCGCCTTGAGCAGCGCGTAATCGAGTAAATTGGCCACCGCCGGCGGAGGCGGGCCAAAGCGATCTTCCAGGTCACGGCGAACTTCTTCGCGCTCCTCCTCGGATGTGACCCCAGCGATACGCTTATAGATGCGCAAACGCAGGTTTTCGTTTTCGATGTATTCCGGGGGGATCCGGACTTCCTGACCGAGATTGAGGGTGGCACGGCGCTCGGAAGCGACCGCTTCGCCTTTTCTTTGCGCCACGGCGCGCTCCATCATCTGGCAATACATATCGAAGCCGACCGACTCGATATAGCCGTGCTGTTCGCGACCGAGCAGGTTCCCGGCTCCGCGCAACTCCAGATCGAGCGCCGCAATGCGGAATCCGGCGCCCAAATCGCTGAATTCTTTGAGCGCGGCCAGACGTTGCCGCGCAATGCCGGTGAGTTGCACGCCCTGCGGGACGAGCAGATAGGCGTAGGCGCGCTGATTCGACCGGCCCACGCGCCCTCTCAATTGATACAGCTCTGAAAGGCCCATGCGGTCGGCGCGATTGATGAGGATGGTATTCGCGCGCGGAATGTCGAGACCGTTTTCGACGATGGTGGTCGAAACGAGCACATCCGCTTCGTCGCGCACGAACTTCATCATCACTTTTTCCAGCTCTGTTTCTTTCATTTTGCCGTGGCCCACCACGACCCGTGCCTTAGGCACGAGTTTGCGCACGAGAGTGGCGATCGAGCCGATCGATTCGACACGGTTGTGAACGAAAAAGACTTGTCCGCCGCGGTTGAGCTCTTCGGTGATGGCGCGTTGCACGAGCGTCTCGCCGAAGGGCGCGACGGTCGTCTGGATCGCAAGGCGGTCTTTCGGCGGGGTTTCGATCAGACTCATATCACGCAGGCCCACAAGCGACATGTGGAGCGTGCGCGGAATGGGCGTCGCGGACATTGTGAGAACGTCGATCGTCTTACTCAGCTCCTTAATGCGTTCCTTATGCGCGACGCCGAAGCGCTGCTCTTCATCCACAACGAGCAGGCCGAGATCGGAAAATTTCACATCTTTTGAGAGCAGGCGATGCGTGCCGATCACAATATCAATCTTCCCTGCTTCGACTTCTTCAATGATCTTCTTCTGTTCTTTGTCCGACCGGAAACGACTGAGCATTTCGATCCGGACCGGAAACGCCGCAAAGCGCCGCCGGAACGTCTCATAATGCTGGAAGGCGAGCACGGTGGTGGGTCCGAGTACGGCGACCTGCTTCGAGTCCGCGACCGCTTTGAATGCCGCGCGCATGGCGACTTCGGTCTTGCCGTAACCGACATCGCCGCAAAGCAGCCGGTCCATGGGCAGAGGCGATTCCATATCGCGTTTTACTTCCTGAATGGCGCGCAGTTGATCGGGAGTCTCCTCGAAATCGAAAGCGTCTTCAAATTCGCGCTGGAAATTCGTGTCAGGCGAGAAGCTGTGGCCAGTTGAGGCTTTGCGCTCGGCATATAGCGCGAGCAGCTTTTCGGCCATGTCGTCGATCGACTTGCGCACGCGTGACTTGCGCGCTTCCCAGACCGTGGTGCCGAGTTTATCCAGCGCGGGCGGCGCTCCGCCGAGCGATTGATACTTCTGGATCAAATCGAGACGCGCGAGCGGAACGTACACCTTTGCATCTTCGGCATAGCGCAGCAGCATGAATTCGCCGCTGGCCGCTTCACTGGAGATCTGGCGCAGTCCCTCGAACTGGCCGATGCCGTGATCGGCGTGAACCACGTAGTCGCCCGGTTTCAAATCGGAAAGGTCGCTGAAGAAGCTGGCGGTTTTGGGTCGTGAGCGCGGACGCTGCAGCTGCGGGACAGTTTCAAAAAGGTCGGCGTTGCCATAAAGCGCGAGCTTTGCATCGGCAAATACGACGCCCTGCGCCAGCGGCGCCTTCACAAGCACGAGGGCGGGAGCGCCCACGCCACTTGTCGTTCCCTCCTCGGCCAAGCGCGTGACTGTTGTGTTCTCCTCCAGCTCGCCGAGGCGATACGGAACTTCATACTCGTGGCAAATGTCCGCGAACCGTTCGAGCTCGCCGGTGCTCGCCGCGGAAGCGACCACGTGCTCGCCAGCGGACATGCGGGCGCGCACTTCGGAAATGAATGCCTGCACATTGCCGTGATGCTTTGTCGTCGGCTGCGTTTGCAGCGAGCGATCGGGACTCGCGTCGCCCGCGAGGTCGAGATGCTCAAAAGCTAGTCTCGGAGCCATCTGCCGCGCGAGTTGCCACTCTTCATCATCGAGAATGTAACGATTGGGCGGTTCGGCGAGAGGGTCTTCGGCTTCGTCAAATGCCGCGGCCAGCTCTCGCCGGTAGTTTTCAATCGCCGCGTCTAACAGCGAAGGCTCATCTTCCAGGATCACGGTCTCGGCCGCCAGATCAAAGAGGACCGCGTTGCGCTGTTCGCGTGGAATTTCACGAAATTCCCAGCCGGGATAATAGCCCGCAGGCAAGCCTTCGTCTTCGCGGCCCGAATCGGAACCCGCCGCGACGCGCTGATGTTCGAGTATTTCCGCGCCGAGGACGAACTCAGAAAGCGGCAGCAGGTTTGCACGCTCGATCGGGTTCGTGGAGCGCTGCGTATTCGCGTCGAACGCGCGAATCGATTCGATCGTATCGCCGAGCAGCTCGACACGAATCGGCTGGGGTGCTTCGGGCGAGAAAATGTCGATGATCCCGCCGCGTAGGGCGTATTCACCGGGCATTTCGCACGTGGATTTGCGATCGTAGCCCGCGCCGGCAAGAAAATTGATCAGGTGGTCGTAAGGAATGGATTGATCGCGGGCAATCGAAATCGCAAGCCGTTGATAATATTCGCGGCCTTTCAGCCGCCACAGCGCAGCGTGCACCGGCGCGATCAGCAGGTCCAGTTCGCCTGAAGCAAAGCGCCACAGGGCAACCGCTCGCGCTTCGGCAATTTCCGCGTGCGGAGAGCGGCCATCGTAAGGCATTACTTCATACGCAGGCAGATGCGTGACGCGGCGTCCGGGCTTATCGGTCAATGCGCGGTAAAACCAGCGCACCGGCTCGACCAGATCCTCTGCGCGCTGTTGCGATTCCACGAGCAAAATGGCGGGCCTGCCGAGCTCGGAACAGATCATCGGCGCAAGCAGCGCCTTCGCTGAATCCGTGAGGCCGGAAATAGCTCGCCCGGAGCGTCCGCGGCGCAGCGATTCCACGGCGTGGTCGATTACGCCAAGGCGCGCTACCCGCGAAAGGAGTTCGGAAACCAGAGGGAGGATCATTGCGGAAATTGCTGTATCCGTTCAATCAGAAGCGCGCTGGAATACCCCGGTTCGCGCGGAATGCTAACGATTTGCACCCCGGCTGCGTCCTTACGTTCGTACAGGGCAGACGCAGAGCGAGGTGCGGTCGCTGCGCCGCCGTGGACACATATGTGGGGCTGGAAATGATCGATCCAGTCGCTGACGGACAAGTCGTGAAGCTCCGTCACGAAGTCCACGGCGGCCAGCGCCGCGAGAATCTCGGCACGTTCCGCCTGAGGCGTTACAGGCCCCTCGCTCTTCACTGTGCCGCGAACGGAATCGTCATTCTCGACAGCCACCACCAGGACGTCGGCCAAGTCGCGCGCTTGCTCAAGCAAACGGACATGCCCGGGATGAAGCAGGTCAAACGCACCCATAGCCGCCACGACTCGCTTGCGTTCGCGCTGCCATCCACGGCGCAGCTCTATCAGTCTTTCGGCAGAAACGATTTGTCCCACTTAGGCACCCGCCCGAGTATCGAATCATTAGACGCGGACAATTCGATTTTATCAAGTGAGACCCCGCTTGAATACGTGCGCTGCATGTTGCTATATTTTTGGCCGGTTCGCGGCTCCGCCAGCGAGGGAGCCCGAAGGGGGGAGAGTTGTAAATGGATAATCGAATTACGCGGCGGGATTTTGGAAAGTTTGCGGTGGCGGGCCTTCCTTTGGCCGCTTTCGCAATGTCGGGATCCAGCGTTTTTGCGCAGTCGAAGCCGGATTCGAATTTCGAAGGCGTGCATATCGGAGTGATCACTTATAGCTTTGCAGGAATGCAGGCGAGCGAAATCATTCCTTCCATGGTCAAGATCGGCCTCAGCAACTGCGAATTGATGTCCAATCATGCGGAAAGTCTGGCGGGCGCTCCCGCGATGAGCTTCGGCTTCGGCGCCGGGCGCGGACCGCAAGGCCCGCAAACGCTCGGAGCGGACGGCCTCCTTCCCCGCTGCCAGAACATGCAAATGGTCGTGATTCCCGAAGGCGCGCCGCCCGAAGAACCGAACGCGAACGAAGGCCGTGGGCGCGGCGGATTCGGCGGTCGCGAAATGACGCCCGATCAGCGAGCGCAAATGGAAGACGCGCAGAAAAAGCTCGCCGATTGGCGCGCCTCAGCCACGCCTGAAACGTGGAAAGGCGTTCGCAAGCAGTTCGACGACGCGGGCATCGACCTGCGGATTCTCTGCTACAACATGGCCGCGAACATTTCCAACGAGGACATCGATTATGCCTTCCGTATGGCGCGCGACCTCGGCGTTCAGGCGATCTCTTCGACTTCAACCGTCCCCGTAGCCAAGCGCGTCGCGTACTATGCCGACAAATACAAGATCATGTGGGGCGGCCACGGCCATGACGACGTGACGGACCCAATCCAATTCGCCACGCCCGCTTCATTTGAATACATCATGTCGTTTAGCCCTTACATCGGCGTGAATCTCGATATCGGCCACTTCACCGCGGCTGGATTCGACGCCGTCTCTTACATTCGCGAGCACCACGCTCGCATCACCAACATTCACCTGAAGGATCGGAAAAAGAGCAGCGATTTTCACGCTATCCGAACGAATATCGCTCTCGACAATTACCCCTGGGGCGAAGGCGATACGCCGATCAAACAAGTTCTGCAGCTGATGAAGACGCAGCATTACGAGTTCCCGGCCGATATCGAGTATGAATACGAGTGCCGCGCTTCGGGAACGCCGGACGAGGAAATCGCCAAGTGTCTCGCGTACGCGAAAAAGGCGATCGAAGCGTAATCTTTCATGATTCATTCAACCCGGGGGCCGCAATTTCGCGGCCCTCTTTTCATTTCTCGGGCCCGGAGTCCGGCGCCGCCGAACGAAAAAGAGCCTACAGCGTCGCGGAGATGAGGCGGCCGAGACCGCCGCCGACGCGAAGGCCATCCGCACGATTCGCGAAATAACGCGCGTTGATTTCGGCGACGCCAAGATCCTCTACACCAGCAAAGCCGAGGGAGGGCAGTTCGCACGCGAGTTCGGCCGGATCGAAGAACAGGCGGAAGGGCTCGCCCGCAGCTTCGACGCGGCGCATGAGGCGATCGAGTGCAAGCTTCTGAAATAGATTGAGGGACTCTCTCGCAAGAGCGTAATCAAACACGACACCGCCACCCGGCGGTGTCGAAGCGATGAATTGCAAAGTGCTGATGGCGGCTTCGCGCGTGAGATACATGATCACGCCGAGCCACGAGAAAAAGGTGATTTTGCGCGGCTCAAAGCCGGCATCGTGAAGGCCTTCGGCCAGCGTGCAATGCTCAAAGTCGATGGGAGCGAAGGTGAGCGAGGGTGGAACGGCAATTCCGCCCGCGGCGAGGCGTTCGCGTTTCCAGAGCTGTGTTGCGGGATGATCGACTTCGAAGACGTGCAGCGCGGAACCCGGATACGGATTGCGGTACGCAAATGTGTCGAGGCCGGCGCCGAGGATCACGTATTGCGTGGCGCCGCGCGCGATGGCGCGGGCGAGTTCGTCTTCGGCAAAGCGGCTGCGCACCACCATGAAGGCGCGCATGAATTTCGCTGCGACTTCAGGCATGAAGACCGGTTCGTGCGTTAGATTTGCGCGGGATTCGGGATCGAGGATCGGGACGGCGATGGGATCGTCGAGAACCTTGGGATCGTCGAGAACCTGATGAGCCGCGCGCCGGATGGCGACGCGGTGGGCAGTTCGACTAGGGCGCGAGGATTCCATGCAGTAAATCCGTTTACGTGCGATGCGAGCGAAGCCAAAACATTAAGACCGGAGCGCGCGCCGATCCGAGATTCGACGATCAAAAACCTGAGCAGGAAGCGCGGCCCTGAGTGTCTGCGGCTTTATTTGATTTCCATCACTTCTTTTTCTTTGGCGGCAGAGAGGTCTTCCATTTTTTTGGTCTCGGAGTGAGTGAGCTTCTCGAGTTCTTCAAGCGACCGCTTCTTTTCGTCCTCGCTGATTTTCTTTTCCTTCTCCAGCTTTTCGATGGCTTCTTTCTGGTCGCGGCGGATATTGCGCGCGGCAGTGCGATGATTTTCGAGAACCTTGTGCAGATGCTTCACGAGTTCCTTGCGCCGGTCTTCGGTCAGCGGCGGGATCGGGATGCGGACCACTTTTCCATCATTCGCCGGATTGAGTCCAAGATCGGACGTGCGGATCGCTTTGTCGATCAGTGCAACGGCGCCGGGGTCCCAGGGCTGAACGACGATGGTCATCGGGTCAGGCACATGAACGGTGCCGAGCTGGTTCACCGGCATCGGTGTGCCGTGGTAATCGACGCGGACCTGATCCAGGAGCGCCACATTGGCGCGGCCCGTGCGAATCGAGCCGAGCTCCTTGCGGAAATCGTCAACGGCCTTTTCCATGCGGGTTTTGGCCTGCGCCAGAGCTTCCTTGCTGTTTGTAGGCGTGGACATTTGAAACAACGCTCCTCGATTTTGGAGATAGCCGGTGGTTTATCCAGCCGTGCGGTTATTCTTGGCACGGCGTAATTCGTAACGCGCCACTTGAAGGCGGGCGCTCCAAACGACAATTCTTACGCGGCTTCCACGACCGAACCCACACGCTCGCCCATTACGACGCGCTTCAGGTTGCCGGGCACATTCATATTGAAGACGACGATGGGCATTTTGTTGTCCATGCAGAGCGAGATCGCGGTCGAATCCATCACGGACAAGCCTTTTTGCAGCACATCGAGATAACTGATGCGCTCGAACATTTTCGCGCCGGCCACTTTCTCCGGATCGGCGTCATAAATGCCATCGACGCGCGTGGCCTTCAAAATCACTTGCGCCTTGATTTCCATCGCGCGCAGCGCTGCGGCTGTGTCCGTGGAAAAATAGGGATTTCCGGTGCCGCCTGCAAAAATCACCACGCGCTGCTTTTCCAAATGCCGCGTGGCTCGGCGCCGGATGAACGGCTCGGCCACTTCGTGCATCTCAATCGCGCTCATCAACCGCGTGTGGCTCCCGGATTTCTCGAGAGCGTCCTGGAGCGCAAGGCCGTTCAGAACAGTCGCAAGCATGCCCATGTAGTCCCCGGTGGCGCGGTCGATCGCGAGGCCGCCCTGCCGCGCCCCGCGAAAAATGTTGCCCCCCCCGACCATGATGGCCACCTGCACGCCAAGGTCGTTCACTTCTTTTATCTCGCGCGAGATATCCCGAATGGTTTGCGCGTGAATGCCAAACTCCTCGGGGCCGGAGAGAGATTCTCCGGAAAGCTTAACGACGATGCGCTCGTAACGCGGCGCGGTATTGGTGACGGCGGATCGCACGGCGGCGTCGGAACTCGTCATGGGTTTGGCGTTTTGTCCTGGCCCGTAGCCCAACGGGCAAAGGCATTTTAACAGATATTGTTCAGCTTAGCTCTGCGTCCGGGTGTCTCTGAAGCAAACTCATCTCAAGCTGCGACCGCAAAATGAAACGGGGCGCAAAGAATGCGCCCCTTTTCTGCAATTACTCGAGGAGTTTCAGACGGCCGGGACCGCCTCAGCTTCCGAAGCCGGCGGCTGCGCCGCGCTGTCCATTTCGCCCACTTTGAACCGGGCGAAGCGGCGGATGGAAATGTTTTCGCCGATCTTCGCAATCAGTTGTTCCACCATTTCCTTCACCGTGACGCCCTCGTCCTTTATGAAGTGCTGCTCGTAGAGGCAATTTTCCTCGTAGAACTTTTCCATCTTGCCGTTGACGATCTTTTCGATCACCGGCTCCGGCTTGCCCGTGGCGCGCGCTTGCTCGCGGAAGATTTCGCGCTCGCGGTCAAGAATCTCCTGCGTCACCTGTTCGCGGCGCAAAAAACGCGGATCGGTGGCGGCAACATGCATGGCGAGATCGTGGCACAGGCGCTGAAAATCCTCTGTGCGTGCCACAAAATCGCTTTCGCAATTGACCTCCACGATAGCGCCAATCTTTCCGCCGGCATGGATATAGGAGCCAACGATGCCCTCAGACGTGGTGCGCTGCGCCTTCTTCGCCGCCGCAGCCTGCCCTTTCTTCCGTAGCACGTTGATCGCCTGCTCCACATCTCCACTAGCTTCGATCAGCGCATTGCGGCAATCGGAAAAGCCGGCGCCCGTGCGGTCGCGCAGCTCCTTCACGAGCTGCGCGGGTATATTCTTCTCAGGTGTCGCCATAAGATGCACTCATTCCCTCTGTGTTTTGGGTAATGCGGTTCGGACTCTAATCAGGTTCGTTGAGAAGCCGTCCGTTTTTAGCCCTGATGGCCACGGTCATCCGATCCGTATTGGACCGAAGCTTCCTCAGGCGGCATGACTTCCTCTGAATCAGCGGCAGGTTCGGCTTCGACGTAGTCGCCTTCCTGCTTTTCGTAAACTTCATAGGCGCTCGTGTCGACGTATTCGGGAGATTCCTCGCCAGCCATATCCCCGGCAGCCTTCACATCGGCTATCTGTGTCTGTTCGAACGATTGCCGGCCCGCCAGAACCGCATCTGAAATCTTCGAGGTGAAGAGGCGGATGGCGCGCAGAGCGTCATCATTGCCGGGTATAACCCAGTCCACGAGACCGGGGTCGCAATTGGTGTCGACGATGGCAACCACCGTAACCCCCATGCGGCGCGCTTCGCGCACGGCAATCACCTCGGAGTTAGGGTCGATCACAAACATTACATCGGGCAGAGTCGCCATGCTCTCAACGCCGGCGAAATTCTGCTGGAGGTGCTTGAGCTCGCGTTCCAGGCGCGCGGCTTCTTTCTTGGGAAGCGCAGCCATGCGGCCGTCTTCAATCATCGCTTTCAGAAGCTTTAGCCGTTTGATCGATTTCTGGAGCGTCACCCAGTTGGTGAGGGTGCCGCCCAGCCAACGGTGGTTAACGTAGAACATTCCGCAGCGGTCGGCTTCCTCTTTGATGGCTTCCTGCGCCTGGCGCTTGGTGCCGAGGAAAAGAACGCTCTTTCCCTGTCCGGCGCGTTCGGACACGAAGCGGGCCGCGTCGCGGAACATTTTCAACGTTTTTTGAAGATCGATGATGTGAATGCCATTGCGTTCGCCGAAGATATATTCCTTCATCTTCGGGTTCCATCTGCGCGTCTGGTGGCCGAAGTGAACACCGGCTTCCAGAAGTTCCTTCATTGTAATTTCGACTGCCAAAGTACCTCCTCCTTTGAAAAGGGATGCTTCTGATCCCGCTGGGCGAGACAGCATCCTTTTTTGCCGGATGCTTACCGGCCGTGAAATTTCGCCCCGCCTTACGGCGGGACGTTTGCAACAAAACTAGCGCTTGCTGAACTGGAAGCGACGGCGAGCGCCCTTCTGTCCGTACTTCTTTCGTTCCTTCATGCGCGGATCGCGCGTGAGGAAACCGTTTTTCCGCAGCGAGGGACGCAGCTCAGGATTCAGCAGTGAGAGAGCGCGGGAAAGTCCCATGCGGACCGCTCCGGCCTGCCCGCCCACTCCGCCGCCTTTTACCTGCGCGCGAACGTCGAGCTGATCCAGCATCTGCGTGAATTTCAGCGGCTCAACCGCAGCCGTGTGCCACGCAACGTTGCGAAAATAATCTTCGACGGGGCGACCGTTGACGGTGAACTTTGCCGGCCCTGCCTTTATATAGACGCGGGCGATAGCCTCGCGGCGGCGGCCTGTGCCGTAAAACTGCTTTGCGCCGCCACTTCCCAAAGAATTCGGCGTGGAACTCAAATTCCCTCCTCAAATGCCGCAGCGGACACTCGTCCGCGCGGGAGCACAAACCGGCTCGAGACTGTTGCCGGGAAAAACTAAAGCGAGATAGGCTGGGGTTTCTGTCCGGCGTGGCGGGCTAGCGATTCCTTCCCGGCATAAACACGCAACTTCTTCGCGCGACGAGCGCGAAGTTTGTTCTTCGGCAGCATTCCAAGCACTGCTTCCCGCAACACTTCTTCCGGGCGCCGGGACAAAAGCGACTTCACGGACTCTTCTTTAAGCCCACCCGGGTATCCGCTATGATGACGATACACCTTCTGGTCGATCTTGTTGCCGGTGAGTTTCACGCGCTCGGCGTTGATTATGACGACGTGGTCGCCGCAATCCAGATGCGGCGTGTATTCCGGCTTATCTTTGCCGATCAGAAGACGGGCCACGCGCGTCGCCACGCGGCCAAGCACCTGATCCTCGGCGTCAATCACCAGCCAATTCTTGCCAACCATCAAAGCTTCGGCCTCACGGCCTTTGGGAACATACGTCTGCATCGATCCAAACACACCTTTCCACTAGAGACAAACGCTAACTCTAGCGTAGCCCCTATCGAAAGTCAAACAGATTGGACCCTCGAAGAACCCGGAGCGTCTTTATGCATTTCTAATCGCAACACTCGTTTACCCCCCTTCCTGACCGCGATTAGAAATTTTTCCGTCCTTTGTTTTCAGTGACTTAGGTCGATTTCTAATTTTATTCATTTGCGATTAGAATTTGGCGAATTTTATACATTTTTTGCGATTGCCCCGCTCCGTGCGGGGGTGGCGCATCTTCCTCCATCAGCACCTGCTGACACGGCTCGCATGACGAAAGTTTCGATACATAGTTTACCAAAGGTTTACGTCTCCTGTCAATGTATAAATATGTGTCAAATTTGACACAGCGAGCCGTCCTAGTACTTGGCTGGTATCTTCGGCCGCTAGAGGAAATTAGAGAAGGTCCCGCGCCTACGGCGGAGGGTTACCGTTCGGGGAAAGGCGATTGCAGGAGCCTTGTATCGGGCGCGAAGGGGACCTAAAATGGCGTTGTCAGGGTCGTCTATGGGAGGCCGGCTTGGAACTCGACAATCGCATGAAGCAACTGCTGCAAAAACTCGGGCACGCCATCAACGATTCGGTGGCGGAATCGGACCGCATCGCCGAGGCGATTTCGGGAGTACGGGCAGCCGGCTATGAAATCGTACTGAAGCTTGACGCAACGATCGGGCTGGCACGGAGAACTTCAGAAGAGGCGCGGATGACCTCGCAGGACCGGCGTTTTCTCGAGTCGATGCGCATCCGCGTGGATGAAGACGTGATGGAAGAAGAGACCGCCGAATCGAAAATTGCGATGACGGCGCAGGATATCAAGTTTCTAAAGTCTCTGAAAATTTCGTTTGACGAAGAGCTGTGAGGCGCCCATGACGAAATTCAGCGTTTTCGGCTTGCTTTTGATTGCAACTCTGGCGCTCGGGGCCGCACCTGCGCGTGCGCAAGTCGCAGAGGCCGCTGCCGTCACCGCCCCCATTGTGATCCATACAATCACCTCGAAAAAGAAAACGACCGCTTCCGGGAACTGGATGAAGGCGGAATTCTTGCACGCGGACGGCAACTCGATGGTGGTGAGCGAGCAGGGCAACGAGCGCATGATCCATACGTTCACCTATAGCGACCAAGTGAAAGCCAAGATGCAGAAGATCATCGACGCCGGCGGGTATCAGTATGGCGACAAGATCAAAATCCTCTATACGCCCGGCAGCACGGTCGCGTTGAAGATTCACGGCAAGCCTTCGAAATCCTCCTGATCGTCGACATTTTCCAAAATGCGCACCAGTTGATCAGCGGCTCGTAGTTCGCTGGGCGCGAGTGTGTTACAACTGCGGCATGGTGCGGCCGCCCGCAGTCGCCGGAAGCTTTTATCCCTCGGATGAGCGTGAGCTTGCGCGCTTCTTGGATGAATATTGCGCGCGAGAATCCGCAGAACAAAAAACGCGCGCGATTGCCTGTATCGTGCCGCACGCGGGTTACATGTATTCGGGGCATGTGGCTGGCGCGGTCTATTCGGAGATTGAAATTCCGGAGCGATGCGTTCTGCTGGGGCCGCGGCATTTTCCGCAGGGCCAGCCCATGGCGATTCTCACCGAGGGAAGCTTCTTGACGCCGTTTGGTCCCGCGAGAATCGACGAAGAGCTGGCGACGGAATTGGCGCGGGAGGAGCCGCGGCTGCGCGAGGATCCTGTGGCGCACGCGCGCGAGCATTCGCTGGAGGTGCAGATTCCTTTTTTGCAGCGGCTGGCGAGCCGGGGGAATCCTCCGCGGGAGTTTCGGTTTGTGCCCGTAGTGCTGGCGTCGGATCGATATCCGGTGCTTGAAGACCTGGGCCGCGCCGTTGCACGCGTGGTCTCGAACGCCGGCACGCAGATTTTGATTGTGGCGAGCACGGACATGAATCATTACGAAAGCGACGCGGCGACGCGCGTCAAGGATTCGCACGCGATCGAGCGGATTCTGGCGCTGGATGCGCGCGGGCTTTACGATACGGTGCGAAACGAGGGGATCACGATGTGCGGGTACGCCGCGACGGTGGCCGCGATTGTGGCGGCGCGGGAGTTGGGCGCGAAAGGGGCGTGGCTGGTGCGCTATGCGACGTCCGGCGATGTGAACGGGGATTATTCGCGGGTGGTGGGGTACGCAGGATTTGTGATTCGCTAGCTTTGGTTGTGGTTTTGCGCCCCTGTGGTTTTTGGAAGCTTGAGTTTTGACCCTCTTGAGACAAACAGACGCACGGAGAGATGGCCGCAAGCGGAGCGGGCGCGGCGAGCGGGCGGAAAAGCGTCGGGGCACTCGCAAAGAGCGCGAGCGCCCCGAGCTACATTTCAGGCAATTTTGCGATTACCAGCCGTTGGCCTTGATCAAGTTGGCCGCGTTGATTGAGCCGAGGCCTGTGGCGCGATCATAACCGACTCCCGTGCCATAGCCCTGGAGGACGCCGACCGTGTTGCTGGAGCCACCGCCCCCCGTCACGGTGCCGCTGCCACCTCCGCCACCGCAACTGACCGTGCCGAAGACTACCGCGAAGAGCACTAGAGCGAGTGCGGCGCTCCAACGCCGACGACCTGGCGGCAGAAGGAAAAGGAGCGTCGCCGCGCAGAGGGTGCAAACGAGCGTGGCGATGCCGAGAGGAGTCCAGCGGAATTCAATCCACGGGCGAGCAACGGGCACGACGCGGCTTGTTATCGATGTGCCACAACTCGGGTCGCCGACAACACAAGGCATCGCGTTATTTCCCGCCGTGACGTCGCGGAAGATGCAAGAACTGGAATCGGCCACTGCCGTTGTTCCGCTGTTGTTGCAGCTGGATGCCGGTGTTTGGCCTGCCAGTGTATACAGCTGCTGGTTGAACGCGACGCTTCCGTAATGGTTGTTGTGGTATTGGTCCAATACCGCGACGATGCCTGCCATTGCTTGCGTGGAGACGGAGGTGCCGCCTTCGCCGACGAAGTAATAGTCGCCCTGCGAGGTTTGCGGCAGGGTGCAGTCCTGAGGAGGGCTGAACTCGTCCTGCTCGCAGACGATGTAAAACGTTCCGGACGCAGTTCCATCCCCAGCAAAGAGCGACAGGTCTGGGATATCGCGCGCGCCGTCGTTGGGAACACCCGTTCCGGTTTGCCAAGGCGGCTTCGAATACCCGACTGCGCAGTCGGAAGGGGCTTCGCCACCGTTCTTTGTGGTCGTGCAGGAACTGGCGCCGCCGGATCCTCCGGCCGGGTCGATGAGGTACTCTAACTCCGTGCCGAGTACCCCGTTGCAAGCGCTCACCGCGTTCGGCTCCTCAAGCGCTTGGATAATGACGGGGTTTGTGCAGCTGTCGTTGTAGGCAGTCTCAGGAATCGGGCCATCTGCGGATAGTGTCGCGGAAGTTCCACTGGTGGTATTCGTTGAGCTCCAGTAGGCACCAGCAGCGCTTGCGGTCGAGTAGTTGAAGTCCGTGCCGCCAACCGCCGTGTCGTACGGAGTAGATGCGGTGCCGTTGACCTGCAGCCCTTCCTGGGCTGGGGTCGGCGAGCTCGGCTCGTCGTTGTCGCAGCCCGCAGATCCGTTGTCGCCTGTCGCCGCAAGAACCGTAATGCCCTCCGTGTTCGCCTGTAGCCAAAGTGAGTTGTAGAACATGTTGCCAGCGGCGGTGAGATTGAGTTCGCACTCCCCATAGCTGTCGCTCAGAATCGGATCGGGATTCGGGAGATTGATTTCGTAATAGGCGGCGTAGTCTCCACCAAAATTGGAGGTATAGCCGTCTATCGCTCCTTCGCCCGTCGTAGAGGCGCCGCCGCAGCTGTAAGACGAAGGAGAGGGAGCCATCACCAGGTCTATTGCAGCGCCCGGCGCGGTCGCCCCGGCCCACTCGACGTCCAGAATTGCTTCCTCTTCATCGTTGTTTAGGGTGCAGCTCGGCGATTGAATGCCAGGGTTGACGCCGGTCGCATAAACTGGGTTGACCGTTTGGGGGGGAAGGCCCATCACCTGGCGGAATTGGACATAATCGGCGGTATTGATATTGCTATCGCTCACGACCGCGATCGTTTCACCCGTCCCCGTGTAGCCCGCGTTCCAGAGCGGCAGCTGCAGATTGTAAATGGTGGCGAAATCGTACGCACCCACGGCGTAGCAGGGAGAGGAAGTCTGGCTCGCACTCGTTTCATAGCAGATGGTGTTATTGCTTGCGAGGCCGGTGTAGGTGAATTGTGGCGAGACACGGCTTACTTTGCGGTTGGGCATCGCCATCTTGAACTGCCCTAAGTTTTGGTGCATGGGCTTCGGGCGAAAATCGTTGAGGGTACGGACGCCGGCGATGACCGGTGAAAGTGCCGCTGGAATCTCCGGATCGGAGGCGTTGGCGTAGTGCATTTGGCCGTTGATGAGGTAATTGTGGATTTCGGTGTGGAAGGCTTCCTGGATTTCGCCGGCGTTGCCGGAGAAGTCGATCATGTCGCGACCGGCGGAAACCTGATTGACCTGGAAGCCGTGAGAGCCGAGCCAGGTGGTGACGGCGGTGAGGTCCTGGG
>DATJOL010000103.1:0-9571 GCA_035507075.1 Candidatus Aquilonibacter sp.
CGAATACGGTTACGTCGCTCCCGATCCTCTCGATCCGAACATCATCTATGGCGCGGGTCGCACGCAGGTCTCGAGATATCACTGGGACACCGGGCAAACCGAGAACGTCACGCCGCTTCCCGTGCGCGAAGAAAAATTCCGCGCCGACCGCACCGAGCCGATCCTGTTTTCTCCCGTTGATCCGCACACGCTCTACTACGCCGCGAACGTGCTATTCAGATCGACGGACGGCGGCCAGAAGTGGGACGTCATCAGCAAGGATTTGACGCGCGAAAAGCCGGGCGTCCCTGCAAGCGTCCAGGACGTGCTCTCGCTCAATCCGAAGGCAGCCGATCAGCGCGGCGCGATCTACGCCCTCGCGGCTTCATACAAAAACAGTGACACCATCTGGGCAGGCACGGATGACGGCCTGATCTGGGTCACGCGCGACGGCGGAAAAAACTGGACGAATATCACGCCACCGGATCTGACTCCGTGGAGCAAAGTCACGCAACTCGACGCTTCCCGCTTCGACGACCAGACCGCCTATGCCTCCGTCAGCCGCATGCGCATCAACGACATGGCGCCCTATCTCTATCGCACGCACGACGGCGGAAAGACGTGGCAGAAAATCACCAATGGACTGCCGGACGATTCACCCGCGAATACGATTCGCGAAGATCCCGTCCGCAAAGGCCTGCTCTTCGCCGGCACGGAAACCTCCGTCTGGTTGTCCACCGACGACGGCGATCACTGGCAACCGCTGCAGCTCAATCTCCCCCACACGTCCATGCGCGACCTCTGGATTCACGACGATGACCTGATTGTCGCCACGCACGGAAGAGCGTTTTGGATTCTTGACGACATTACGCCGCTGCGCCAGATTTCGACGGACGTGACTTCGGCCGGGGCGTATCTCTTCAAGCCCGGAGCCGCCTGGCGCATTCAGCGCGACACGAATACCGACACGCCTATGCCTCCCGACGAGCCGGCCGGTGAAAATCCTCCCGACGGCGCGATTCTCGACTACTACCTGAAAGCCGATTCCTCGTCGCCTGTCACGCTCGCGATTTACGACGCCAAGGGAAACCTGATCCGGAAATACGCAAGCAACGACGTGCCACCCGAGACGCAGGAGGCGCTCGAAAAACAGTTGATTCCTCTCTACTGGCTTCGTCCGCAGCGGGTTCTTTCAGCTGATGCGGGTCTGCACCGCTGGGTCTGGGATTTGCGCACCGCACCGCCCGAATCGGCCCATCACGAATATCCCATCTCCGCCGTGCCGCACGACACGCCGCGCTATCCGGTTGGCGTCGCCGTGCTGCCGGGAACGTACACAGTCAAGCTGACCGCTAGCGGCCAAACGTACTCCGAGCCGCTCGTCGTCAATATGGACCCTCGCGTCAAAGCGACACGCGCCGACCTCGATGAACAGTTCGCGCTCGCCACTCAGCTCTCAAAAGGCACAGGAGCCAGCTACAGCGCGCTCGAAGAGGCGCTCTCGGTGAACAAACAGCTCGAAGAGGCTGCCAAGAAAGCTTCCAAGGGCGATCTTTCGGAAGCCATCGAATCGCTGGCAAAGGAAGCCCGCGCGTTCAGCGGCTCTTCAGAAGAAGACGCCAAAAAATCAGGCGTAACCGGCTTCGATAAGCTCCACGGCCAATTCCTGCAGCTCTACGGTCTCGTCACAGCCGCCGACGCCGCGCCCACCGCTGCCGCGAAGTCTGCAGCCGGGGAAACGGAAAAGAAATTTGCGGACAGCGAAAAGGCCTGGAAGGAATTGAAGGAAACACGACTGACAAAATTGAACGCGCAACTTCGCGCCGCTTCTCTGCCGGAAATCGACCCCTCGAAAAAAATGGAGGACATGCCCGATGTGGGCGGAGAGGATGAAGAGTAGAGGGGGGCGCTTCTCCTCGCGCTCAGAGCCGGTCGATTTTCGCCGCGAGGATGAAGTCGCTTTCCGTGAGGCCGTCGATCTTGTGCGTCCACGTCGTCACGACGGCTTTTCCCCACGAAAGCAAAATATCGGGGTGATGCCCCTGCTCCTCGGCCACTGCTCCAACCTTGTTCACAAACGCCAGAGCCTTGGCGAAATCCGGAAACGTAAACACGCGGCTGATGTGGTGCTCGTCGATCACTTTCCACTCAGGCACTTCCTTCGCCAGCGTCTCGAGTTCTTTCCCCGCCAGCGGAGGAACGCCTCCCTTGCAGGGCACGCAATTCTTGGCGGCGAGATGGCTCATCTCGATTCTCCTTCTTGCAACTTAATTCTCAAGCGACTTACAACAGGCGCCGCAAGTGGAAAGGCAAGCGCGCTTCAGGCGCGCGGCGACGCAGCCAGCCGCGCATCGATATATTCGCGTACGTACGCGGCAAACGCTTTCTCCAGCTTTTGCGCAATCGGCCCGTTGACTCCCGCGATTTTGTTTCCGTTGATCTCCGCCACCGGCAGCAGATCGCGGTTCGTCGAGGAAATAAACACTTCCTCCGCGACGTACAAATCTTCGGGCAGCAGCGTCCGCTCTTCCACGGGCGCGCCGGCCGTTGCGCCGATTTCCAGCAGGACGTTCCGAGTGACTCCTTCGAGGCAGCCGGAAGCCAGCGGTGGCGTCACCACACGTCCTCCGCGCACGCAGAAAATATTCGCGGCCGTGCATTCGGAAACCTCGCCGCGCTCGTTCAAAAGCACCACTTCGTCGAATCCCGCCTGCTGCGCTTCCTGCAGCGACCAGAGATTGTTCACCCAGGAAGTCACTTTCGTGCCCGCCAGCGGCGATGCGGCGTGCCTCCCGTGCTCGCGCACCGCCAGCTTCGCCGTTTCGCGGTACGTTGGCAGGTCGGAGGAGCACAGAAACAGATCAGTCCGCGGAAAGCTCTCCTCGCTCCGCCAAAATCCGACTTGGTTGAACACCACGTACACACGCGCGCAGCCCTCGCGCACTTGGTTGGCCTGCAGCACTTCGCCGAGCTGCTTTCGCACGATCTCTTCTTCGTACAAAAACGGGCAGTGCGTTTTCTGGGCGTCGCGCTCGAGCCGCCTCCAGTGCCGCTCGAAGGCAAACGGAATTCCCTCGCGGATCCGCACCGTGGTGAAAAGGCCCCAGCCGCTCAACAATCCACCCTGGCCCGGCGACATCCGGACCTCCTCGATCGGTGCCAGCCTGTCGTTATGGAACACGAAGCGATGGATCATGTGCGTCCCCCCGCGGAGCCCACACGCCCTTCACGCAGATGCAAAAAGTTCCAGGTCGCGCAGACGCTTTCATTGTATCGCAGAAACGGGACGGAGAATTTTCACCCGCGCCTGTGGCTGTTGCGCGATTGCAACTGCCCGTCGAGACTGCACCCGACCTTGTCGCCGGACCCAATCTTCGCGGCCTCCCGCGACGGTTACCATAGCCCTCGATTCCGGAGCCCAAAGGCCAAACGGCCCTTGCATTGCACATTCGGCGCCAGCGTATTGACAGTGATTGGCATGCATCCTACAGTTGACGAGATGAGCTTTCGCGGAATCCTTCCGAAGAGGCCCGCGGCTGCATGTTTGGCCGTGGCTCTTGCCGCGGCAATGGCCGCCCTGCCCGTCATGGGCGCGGGTGAGCAGCCCCTCGGCATGGTCATCCAGGCGCAGGACTCTCATCTGGGTGGCGCCCTCGCCGCCGCAGGAGCCAATGTCTATCCGGGCGACGGTCTCTCCACCGATCCCGGAGGCACCCTCCGTCTCAAGGTCGGCAGCGGGCAGATTTACATGCTTTCAGAAAGCGAAGTGCGCCTCGCGCAGGCAAACGGCGCTGTGCAAGCAATCGTGAATCGCGGCGTCGTCGGATTTTCGGCTAGCTCATCCGGCGGCATGGAACTGCAAACTCCCGAAGGAGTGTTGCGCGCCGCAAACGGCAAATCTGCTTACGGCCAGGTCGCGCTAACTAGTCCTACCGAAATGACCGTCACTTCGTTCAACGGCGATTTGGTGCTGGATTATTACGGCGACGTTCACCCAATCCCCTCGGGCTCATCCTACAGCGTCTCACTCGAGCCCGGTCCTGGACCGCAACCCACCCCGCAGGGACCCGCCGGCAGCGGCGCTCCCTCCCACGCGATCAACACACACATCGTCACGAGGATAATAGCCGTGGCGGCCTTGGCCGGTGTCGCGTTCGTTCTGTACAAGCAGATTTGCGAGAGCCCTTCGAAGGTCAACTGACGCGTCGGGCCTGTTCGGAAAAATTCCCTTCCACAAACTGCCGCTCCTGCGACCGATGGTTGGAGCAAAGTAAGGTATATTTCTTGCGTTCGCTGTCTGCAGAAAAACGCAGCAACTCGAAATTGTTTGTCGCAATCGGACACGATTCCTCGAGCCCTTTCTTGTGACCTATTACTTTGAAGTCTTCTTCATCGGCGTAGCCGTGGGATTTCTTGGCGGGCTGTTCGGCAAGGGAGGCAGCGCGATTGCGACGCCGCTGCTGAGCCTTGCCGGCGCGCCCGGCTACATCGCCGTCGCCACTCCGCTTCCAGCGACCATCCCCGGGACGATGGTCGCGGCCGCTGCCTATTGGAAAGCCCACCTGTGGAACCGAACGATTATTCTGTGGAGCATCATCATCGGCATCCCCTCGACCATCGCTGGATCGATCCTCTCCAAATACACCGGCGCTAAGCCACTGCTCTATCTCACGGGAGTTCTCGTCCTCGGCTTCGGTATCTCCTTTCTGTTTGACATAGGAAAAGTGAGCGGCGATGACGGAGCAAACGGAGCCCACGAACCTCTTCCTTCCTATTGGAAACTGCAACTTACTGCGGTCGCAATCGGAGTCGGACTGATCTCCGGACTGCTGGCAAACTCCGGCGGATTTCTGCTTGCGCCGAGCTACGCGAAATTCCTAAAGCAACCGATCAAGGCGGCGTTTGCAAGTTCGCTGGTGGTTTCCGCGTGTCTCGCGGTTCCCGGCACACTGGTGCACTGGTATCTGGGACATATCGACTGGATAGTTATGCTGGTAATGGCCGCCGGATCGGTGCCGTGTTCGTATCTCGGAGCAAACGTGGCGTTGCGAGTCCGTTCCACAATACTCGAGAGGCTCTACGGCCTGGTGCTCACCGGACTTGGATTATTCTTCCTGAGCCGGCTTTTTCTCGGTGCTCACGTCCGAATCTGAGAGCCGTCCTTCGCAAGCGCATACTGGCCGGACAAGTGCGTCCACACGGATGCTATACTTTTCGGCTTATGGCCAAGACAAAAGATAATCCTACGCAATTCTCGCAATTGAAACGGACCCTGATTTCAACTATCGGAATGTTCACCGCAATCACTCTGGCGCCATTTGCGTTCTCGCAAGCGAATGGTGCGCCAAGGTTCCTTCGAGACGGTTTGCAATCGCAAAACGGTGCCCAAACGCAATCGTCCGAGCAAACTGCCTCCGCGCCCGATTTTTCCGAATTACGCTGGCGACTAATTGGGCCATTTCGAGGAGGCCGGACGATTGCGGCGGCGGGTGTGCCTGGAAAGCCATTCGAATATTTTTTCGGCGGCGTGGCTGGAGGCGTATGGAAGACAGTGAATGCCGGACGCACGTGGACTCCGATTTTCGATCGTGAACCTATCGCATCGATCGGCGCCATCGCAGTGGCCCCGTCGGACCCACGCGTGATTTATGTCGGCAGCGGCGAAGCGGACATGCGGTCGGATATTTCGTTTGGCGACGGGATGTACAAATCCACGGACGGCGGCGAGACGTGGAAAAATATAGGCCTCCGGGATTCGCAGCAAATTGGCCGTGTGATCGTGGACCCGCACGATCCAGATATCGTACTGGTGGCGGCTCTCGGGCACGCTTACGGACCGAATGAGACGCGCGGAGTCTACCGCTCGACCGATGGCGGTGCGACATGGACGAAAGTGCTCGGCAAAAATAGCGACACGGGTGCAATCGACGTCGCATTCAATCCTGGAGATCCAAATGTCGTCTATGCATCGCTGTGGCAGGCGCGGCGCGAACCATGGGCCATGTATGGACCGGTGAGCGGCCTGGGCAGCGGGCTCTACAAATCAACGAATGGCGGCGTGACGTGGAAACAGATCATCGGCGATGGATTTCCAAGCGAAGGGCTGGGGAGAATCGGGATTGCCATATCGCGTGAAAATGGCGGGCGGCGCGTTTACGCCATCGTGGACGCAAAAGAAGGCGGGCTATATCGCTCCGACGACGCGGGCGCGAACTGGAAGCGCGTGTGCGACGATCCAAGGATCTGGCAGCGTGGCTGGTACTTCGGCGGCGTAACTGTCGACCCACAGAATCCTGATGTGGTCTATGTGGCCGATACGGCGCTCTACAAATCGACGGATGGCGGCGAGCATTTCGAAGCCCTGAAGGGCGCGCCGGGGGGCGACGATTATCACCAACTGTGGGTCGCGCCGGATGATCCTGAACGCATGATCCTTGCGAGCGATCAGGGAGCAGCCGTGAGCGTGGATGGCGGCAAAACGTGGAGTTCCTGGTACAACCAGCCAACAGGACAGTTTTATCACGTCAGTACCGACAACAGATTTCCGTACTTCGTTTACGGATCGCAGCAGGACAGCGGCACCGCGGGCGTTTCTTCGCGAAGCGATTTCGGCCAAATCACCTTTCGCGATTGGGCGCCTGTCGGCGGCGAAGAAAGCGGAGTAGTCGCCGCGGATGCCGGCGAGCCGGATACGGTCTACAGCGGCGGACCTTATGGCGGCCTATGGAAATTCGATCGCAACAGCAACCAAGCAGCAGATATCAGCCCGTGGCCGCGCGAGGTTCCCGAAAGCGGGCTGCGATTCAATTGGAACGCACCGTTTGCCGTCTCGCCGCAAAATCCGCACGTCCTATATTTCGCGGCGCAGATGTTGTTGCGAAGCGACAATGACGGATCGACATGGACGAAAATCAGCGGCGATCTCACGAAGGGGGCCGGCGAAAAGTCTTCCGGAGAGAAAGACCGTGGTGTGATTTATGCGATTTCGCCTTCACCTGTCCGGGCAGGAGAAATCTGGACGGGATCCGATAACGGAGTCGTTTATCTTACAACTAACGAGGGGAAAGCCTGGACGGACGTAAGTCCAGCGGAGCTGCAACCGTGGAGCCGGGTAAGCATCCTCGAAGCTTCGCATTTCGATGCGAGGATCGCGTATGCGGCCGTCGACCGGCACCAGATGGACGACTATCGTCCCTACATTTATCGCACTCGGGACTTGGGGAAAACCTGGCAAAAGATCACGACGGGATTGCCTGAAGACTCCTACGTGCACGTCGTGCGCGAGGATCCCGCGCGGAAAGGCCTGCTGTACGCCGGAACCGAAACGGGCGTCTATGTCTCGCTCGACGACGGCGCGCACTGGCATTCGCTGCAACTGAATCTGCCGGTAACGCCGATTCACGATATCAGCGTTCATGGGAACGATCTTGCCATCGCAACGCACGGAAGAGCACTTTGGATTCTCGACGACGTTGAGCCGATTCGCGAGTGGACGGATTCGATTCCCGCGCGCGACGCTTATCTCTTTCATCCGGCGAATGCCGTTCGCGTGAGGAGAAGCGAGAACCGGGATACGCCTCTGCCGCATGAAACGCCCGTCGGCGAAAATCCTCCTGCGGGCGCGGTGTTTGACTATTTCCTTGAGAAACCAGCACTGGGCACGCTCTCGCTCGAAATTCGTGACAAGGACGACAAGTTGGTCCGCCGCTTCACAAGCAACGACAAACCCTTCAAACCAGGAACGCCTCCGCCGTTCGAAATGCGCTGGCTCGCGCCGTCGGAAATTTTGCAGAACACGGCTGGAATGCACCGGTTCGTTTGGGACTTGCGCTACGCTCCACCACTTGTTTTGCACCAGGAGTACTCGATGGGAGCGCTCATCCACGGAGGCACTTTGCCGGAGCCGGAAGGACCGCTCGTCTCGCCGGGCGAATACAAAGCGATCCTGATTGCAGGAAACGAGACGCTGCGCCGAACGGTGAAGGTGGATATGGATCCGCGCGTTCACGTGACAAGCGGCGATTTGGAAAAGCAGCTGGCCCTCGCGTTGAAGACGGATGCGGACCTGACCAATTGCACGAATGCCTATCGCGAGATTCAAGCGATGCGCGATCAATTGAAATCGCTCGAACAAGATCCCACGTTCGCGAAGGCCTCTCCTTCACTGCGAACGGAAGTGAAGGATTTCGACGGCGCGGCGGAGGATATTGCAGGTGGCGCTACCGAATGGCCAGCCCCGGCAATGGGCTTAGAGCGGGCCGACAGCGCGCTTTCCGCGCTGGCTGGATCGCTCGACACAGCGGACATGGCGCCGACCGACCAGGCGAATGCGGCGTTTGTGAAATTCGACAAGGACCTCAAGAGCGTACTGGAACAATGGGACGCGCTGCGCGGGCAGCGGTTGCCGAAACTCAACAATGAATTGAAGGCGGCCGGGCTGAAAACAATTTCAACAGAATCGAGCCTCGCCGGTGACGAATCACACTGATTTCCCCGCAAGCTCGCCACTCGAGGTCACCGATGAAGCGCTGCGCGACCGTTCGAGGATTTGCCCGAGCATTCCGGGAATCTCGAAGACGGCCCGATTGTGCAGCGCGGCGGCGTTCGCGCGATAGCGCGCGAGCGCTGCGGGATCAATCAACTGCGCGACTGCAGGATTAATCTCGCGAAAACTCTTCAGCACGATCCCCACTTCCTTTTCGAGAACCCATTCCGCGTTGTACCGCTCTTGGGGGAGCGTCCAAGCATTGCATTCGACGATCACAGGCAGGCGCATAGCGAGCGCTTCACTGACGCTGCCCGGGCCCGGCTTGCCGATAAAAAAATCGGCGAGCTGCATATAGAAATTCACCTTCGACGTGAAGCCTTCGACGAAACGCGGCAGGCGCGATTTCTTCCCGCGCAGCGCCTGCGCCAGTTTTTCGTTTTTCCCGCAAATATAGATGAGCTGAAGCTGAAGGCCGGATCGCTCGATGCGGTCGGCGATTTCGAGCATTACCTGCGAGCCGTGGCCGCCAAATAAAACCAGCGCCGTAGGCAAGTCGGAGCGCAAGCCCAGGCGTTCGCGCTCGGCAAGCAAATCCGCGATGGGGGGTTCGTAGAAGCGCGGATGGAGAATCATGCCTGATGCCTGAAAAATATGATCGTCTGGATGCCCCATGCGCCGCGCCTGCTCGACGGCGCGATCCGTGCCGCAAATGAAGTATTGCGGCTCGCGTTCGATCCAGAAATGCGGCGGATAGTCGGCGAGATCGGTGAGGATGGTGACAAACGGCCGTCCAGGAAACGCAGCGGCGAAGCTTTGGCGAAGAGCGCGATTGAAATGCGGCACAAAGGAAACCACCATATCAGGCTGCGTTTGCTTCCAGTGCGCCTCAAGCATCTTTACGGTGGGGCGATGATAGAGGCGAATGGCAAGTTGCAAAACTTTCATCAACTGCGTGCTGCCCAAAGTCCACCCAGTGCGCAGCATGCCGTTATAGAAGTCCTGTATCCTGATCCCGGCGTAGCGTTTGAGAATGTCGAGCTGGTCGAGAAGTTCCTGAAGGTTCGTTAGTTGAACATCCCAGGGGAGTTGCTGGGACTTGATGGA
>DATJOL010000104.1:0-36222 GCA_035507075.1 Candidatus Aquilonibacter sp.
TTTCGATGGGGCGATTACTTTGGGAGAAACACGGTCGGCGTCAGGAGCCGGCCGGGAGGTGGTTTTATCGCAGAGAGAGGTGCGGTTGGTCTTCGAGTAAACGAGCGCATTCGCGCTCGGGAAATCCGCGTAATCGACGAGGACGGCAATCAACTCGGCGTGATGTCCCTGTTTGACGCGATGAAATCGGCGCGCGACAAGGGCGTGGATGTGGTGGAAATTTCGCCGAATGCCGTACCTCCGGTTTGCAAGCTGGTTGATTACGGCAAATTTTTATACGAGCAGAATAAAAAAGCTCACGAGACGAAGAAGAATCAGAAAAGTTCACACATCAAGGAAGTGAAGTTCCGGCCGTCGACGGCGGAACATGATTATCAGGTTCGGAAAAACCAGATCATCCGCTTCCTCGGCGAAGGTTACAAAGTGAAGGCGATGATTTTTCATCGCGGCCGCGAAATGGCGCACCAGGACGTGGGCCGTGCGAAAATGACGCGGCTGATGAGCGATATCGCCGATCATGCGCAGGTGGAGTTTGGGCCGCGCATGGAAGCAAACATTCTGCTGGCGCTGCTGGCGCCAAAGAAGGGCGCAGCGGCACCGGCGCCGAGCCGGCAAGCGCAAACTGCCGGCGGGAATTAGCGCCCTGAATCGGAAATCACTTTAAAAGGGGATCTCAGGAGCTAAAGCAGGTGGCGGAAAAAAGCAGCAGGGATGGCTTCAGGGGCTAAAGCCCCATTGACAGCGCGGTGGTTACGGCGGGGCTAGAAGCCCCGCCCTCCGAACCGACTGCTTTCGCAATCCGCCAGCGAGAAAGAAGCTCTTAGAACGAGGAAATCGTGAAGAAGAATACGAAAATGAAGCTGAAGACGCATCGAGGCGCCGCGAAACGATTCAAGATCACGGCGACGGGAAAGGTGCTGCGTTGGCATTCGGGCAAGCGGCACTTGCTGGGAACGAAGTCACCACGGCGGCAGCGCAAACTGGCGAATAAGATCGAGGTCGATCCATCGAACGTGCCGAACGTGCGGCGCGCGTTGCCCTACGGCATCGAGTAATTTCTGTTTGCTGTTTTGATTTTTTGAATGCTTTTTCCGTGCCAGGCAGCGCGTAACGGGTGCCTGCCGGCCGGCGCGTCTCGCATACGGCTGGACGCGATTGCTGCAATCCAACGAGACAAACCCGTGCTGCCGCGGCTGCATGTCTGCGCGCGAGCGGCTCGCGTTTGTCTCCCGTTGAATTTTTAATGCGGAATCGCTTGAGAGCGCCTTGTGACGCTCTGCGAGCGACCGCGACTGGAGACGAGAACCATGCCTCGCGTAAAACGTGGTACAAAGCGCCGTGCACGCCGCAAGAAGCTGCTGAAACACGCCAAGGGATTTTTCCTCACGAAGGGTAAGCTGTACCGGTCAGCGAAAGAAGCCGTTAACCGTTCGCTGCGATACACGTATCGCGATCGGCGGGTCCGCAAACGCGATTACCGCACGCTGTGGATCCAGCGCATCGGCGCGGCGGCGCGCGCGAACGGGCTCAGCTACAGCCAATTGATTCATGGGCTGAAGGCGGGGAATATCGATCTCGATCGGAAGATCCTGGCGGATATGGCGGTGCGTGACGCGGAGGGATTTGCGGCGCTGGCGGAAACGGCGAAGGCGCATCTGAAATCCGCGCCGGCCGCAGCTCCCAAGCTCGCCACCTAGCCGCTCGACGGCTTTTGCCTAGACAGAGGTCGCGCGGCGCTCTGGCGCTTGCTCTGTATAATTAGGACGATCAGAATCCAGCCTGGAAAATCTATGATCAGTGTGGATCTAACCGCGCACCGGCTCAGCAACGCAACGCCCGAAACCGCCATGCAGGCGTTCGCCGCGGTTCGACGATGGTTCGACGATGAGTCCGCCGCCGATTCGTCCGATCCCGAGCGCTGGAAGCACTTCGTCATCACCTGGACGGGCCGCAAATCAGGCGTCCTCTCTCAGATCGCCGACAACTGGCTAAAGCCCGCGCCGAAAGAACTGAAACCAATCATCGGCCAGGAACTCAACAAGCTCAAGGCCTACATCGAAGCTGCCATCGATGCCCGGCGCGTTGAAATCGAAGCCGCCGCTGAGCGGGCCGCGGCGGCGCGCGACGCGATCGATCTTTCTCTGCCCGGGATTGAACGGGCGGTCGGAACGCGGCACCTGATCCGGCAAACGTTTGAAGAGTTGCAGCGAATATTCCTTTCGATCGGGTTCAGCGTGGTGGAAGGTCCGGAGATCGAGACGCCGTATTACAACTTCGAAGCGCTGAATATTCCCGAGCATCATCCGGCGCGCGACAACATGGACACGTTCTACATCGAGGGGGCGTCCGCGAGCTATTTGTTGCGCACGCATACTTCGCCGATGCAGATTCGCACGATGGAAAAGCAGAAACCCCCGGTGCGGATCGTGGTTCCAGGGAAAGTTTATCGCAGGGATAACCCCGATTCGACGCACGGGTACATGTTCCACCAGATCGAGGGGCTGGCCGTCGATACGGACATTACTTTTTGCGATTTCAAAGGCACGGTGGAATATTTCGTGAGGGAATTTCTGGGGCCAAAGGCGAAGACGCGGCTGCGGCCGAGTTATTTTCCGTTTACGGAGCCTTCGGCGGAAGTGGACGCGACGTGCCACGTGTGCGGCGGCGCGGGCTGCCGGGTGTGCAAATTTTCGGGCTGGATCGAGCTATTCGGCGCGGGCATGGTGAATCCGGCGGTCTACGGTTTCGTGAATTACGATGCGAAAAGGCTCTCGGGATTTGCGTTTGGCATGGGCGTGGACCGGCTGGCGATGATGAAGTATGGCGTGAGCGAACTTCCGCTTCTCTATCAGAACGACGTGCGCTTTCTGCGGCAATTTCCGTGATTCCCCGTATTGTTTTTTCGCCGGCATATGGCGCGATCAAAATTCCCCGCAATAAAACAAGGCCGCGGCGACGGGCCTTATCGGGTGTATAAATAAATTTACGGCAAGAGTTAAGAAAGCAGGCACAGCGGGCATCTCCCGAAGACCCGGTCTGCTCAAAACACTGGGATGCACGCCGATTCGAGTAGCGACAGCATTACGCCCGCGCCCGCGGTCCTGAAGCAATCGTCAAGTGCGGTCAAAAAGCCAGCGCGCGAACTGGGCGAAAACCCGTGGTTTGCGTACAGCGCGGTGATCACTGCGACGGCGCTTGCTCTCGGCGCCCGCTGGCTGCTCGATCCCGCGCTGGGAGACCACGTTCCCTACAGCTTGATGTATGCGGTTGTGGCGCTTTCGGCGATTTATCTCAGCGTGGGCCCGTCCATTTTGGCGGCGGCGGCCGGGTTAGTCGGGACGTTAATTTTGTTCGTTGAGCCGCGCGGCTCAATCAGAATTTCGGGCGTGCCGGATTTCGCAGAGGCTCTGACCTACGTGGGCGTGTGCGTGGTGATCATCGTGGCGGGCGAAACGAATCGAAGATCGAAGCTTCGGCTGAGATCGGCACACGAGCAGCTGGAGGCGAGGGAAGAGGCGCTGAGAGTTTCGAGCGAACAACTGGAAAAGCGCGTGGCGGAGCGAACGTCTGAACTGAAGGATGCGGAAGAATCCGCGAGGCAGCTGGGCGCGCAAGTGCTGAAGATGCAGGACAACGAGCGACGGAGAATCGCGCGCGAACTGCACGATAGCGTGGGGCAGCTGATCGCGCTGCTGAATATCAACATGGCGCGACTGCAGGCGTCCGCGCCCTTGAGCGCGGAGCAAAGAGAAATTGTTTCGGATAGCAAGGGGCTGGCCGAAAACGTGATTCATGAAGTGCGAACGATCTCGCACTTGCTGCATCCACCGTTGCTCGACGAGATGGGCCTGCCCTCGGCGCTGAAGTGGTATGTGGAAGGATTTTCAAAGCGAAGCGGAATCGAAACGGAGCTGGAGCTTTCGGCGGAGTTTGGGCGATTGCCGCCGGAGTCCGAGATTGCTATTTTTCGCGTTGTGCAGGAGGCGCTGACGAACGTTCATCGGCACTCGGGCAGCAAGAGCGCTGCGGTGAGGCTTTTCTGCTCGCGCGATACTGTCGGGCTGGAAGTGGCTGATTCGGGGAAAGGAATTCCGGCGCAGAAGCGAGCGGCGTTCGCGGCCGGCGGCGCCATGGGGGTGGGACTGCGAGGCATGCGGGAGCGGATCGAGCAGCTGGGAGGCGCGATCGAACTGCGCTCGAGCACATCGGGAACGACAGTGGTGGCGACTTTGCCGGCTCCGGCGAGCAGCGCGGCCGCAGCGGGAGAAGATTCACTCTTCAGGCAATCGGAGTCGCGATAGGACGGCGGATCGGGAAAATCATGCGCGCCGATCGGCTTCGCCTTTCAGAATTTGCTGGGCTTGGGAACGGCGCCGATGCGGCGCAAACGCATCAGATTCGTCGAGCCGCGGGCTCCCACCGGCGTACCGGCAATGATGCCGACGACGTCGCCACGTTCGACCATTCCCTCTTCGCGCAGGCGCGATTCGGCTTCGCGCGTTAGTTCATCGATATTTTTCAGATTGCGCGTGCGGCGGGGAATCACTCCCCAGAGCAGGGCCATGCGCGGGTAAGCCTCCGGATTCGGCGTAAACGCGACGATCGGAACGCGCGGGCGATATTTCGAAACGACCCGCGCGGAAGCGCCTGTCTCGGTGAAGACGACGACGGCCTTCATCTTGAGCTCTTCGGCGGCGTGGCAGACTGCTTCGGCGATGACTTCACTGATGCGCAGTTCGGTGAAGCGCGAAGGGCGGGCGGGGTCGAAGACGTTCGCTTCCGCCTCGCGAATGATGCGGTCCATCATGCTGACGGCTTCAAGCGGGTATTGACCTGCGGCGGTTTCGCCGGAAAGCATCAGCGCGTCGCTGCCATCGAAAATGGCGTTTGCGACGTCGGAAGCCTCGGCGCGCGTCGGGCGGGGATTTTTTTCCATGGAATCGAGCATCTGGGTGGCTGTGATTACGGGCACGAGCGCGTTTCGAGCGCGCAAAATGATCTGCTTCTGAACGACGGGGACCTTTTCAGGGCTCATCTCGACGCCCAAATCGCCTCGCGCGACCATGACGCCGTCGGCGACAGCGAGGATTTCGTCCAGATGGTCGATGGCTTCGGGCTTTTCGAGCTTAGCGATTACAGGCGTGCTTTTGCCGGCTTTTGCAATCAGCGCTTTTGCCGCTTCCACATCCTTGGGGGTCCGCACAAAACTCAAAGCGATGTATTCGACGCCTGCTTCGAGGGCAAAACGGAGATCGGCCACGTCTTTTTTCGTAAGCGAAGGGATTTTTAATTTCGCGCCGGGCAGGTTGATTCCTTTGTGCTCGCCGAGCGCGCCGCCATTCTCGACGTGGCAGGTCACATCCTGGCCGCGGACGGAAATGACGCGGAGCGCGATGCCGCCGTCGGCGAGAAGAATGTTGTCACCCTTGCGCACGGCGCCGACAAGGCCGCGGAAGCTGGTGCTGACGCCATCGGGCGTGCCCTTTACGCGTCGCGTGGTGATGAAGAACTTTTGGCCGAAACGAAGGCGCAGCGGGGCGCCGCCTTCGATCAAGCCGGTGCGGATTTTCGGTCCCTGCAGGTCGGCGAGAATGGCGACGCCTTTGCGATGCTTTTCCGCGGCTCGGCGGACGGATTCGATCAGACCAGCATGATCTTCGTGAGTGCCATGAGAAAAATTCAGGCGGGCAACATCCATCCCGGCGGCGACCAGCTTCTCAATCATCGCTGGCGTGCAACTTACGGGTCCCAGGGTACAGACTATCTTGGCCCTGCGCTCAGCCATTTCACGTCACTTTTCAACGGCAAAGTCGCTTACGACAGTGTAAAGAAAATCGATTCCCTTGTGGAAAGAATCGAGGGGGATACGCTCGTTATCCGCGTGCATGGTCAATCGGTCCGCCTCCGTGAGCGGGAAGGGCAGCAGACCGTAAGCCTGGACATTGCGCTCGCGGAGGAATGACGAGTCTGTGGCGCCGGTGGAGAGATACGGCGTGACCGGCGCACCGGGAAATTCCGTGGCGGCGACATGGGTGATTGCCTGATACAGATCCGAGGTGACGGACGAGGAAGGCGCGGGTTCGCTCGTCCCAGGCTCTATGCTGAAACTGATTTCGGGATCGTTCACAAGCGATGTGAGCTTCGCCAGCGTTACTTCGAGCGAGTCTCCCGGCAGAAGGCGAATGTTCAGGACGGCTTTGGCCTCCGCAGGAATTACGTTGCGGCGCACGCCGGCTTCGAGAATGGTCGGCGAAATAGTGTTGTGAATCATCGCGGCCCAGACGGGATTCTCGTCAGAGATGATGCGGGCGGCATGGTCGCCGCGGTCAGGAGTCTCCAACACCTTCATCCATTTAGCGGTGTCTTCGTCTTCGACGTTGGAGAGCGTCTCGAAATAGGCGCGCGTCACAGAGTCAAATTCCGCGGGCGGCTCGTAGGCCGAAATTTTTGTAATGGCAGCCGCTAAATGCGCTATGGGATTGTCCTTCAGCGGAATCGAAGCGTGGCCTGAAGTGCCCTTTGCGACCACGTCTACGTTGGCGGCAACCTTCTCGCTCACCTGGACGCCAACGTATTGCACCTTGCCGTCCTTCATAGCCACCTGGCCGCTTTCGTTGATTGCGAACCCGGCCGCGATTTTGTCCCAGTACTTGTCGACGATTACCTGCATCCCCTGGGTGCCGCCGTCCTCCTCATCAGGCTCGGCGAGGAAGATCACATCGCGATTCAAGTGAGCATTTGTGCGCTTGAGCTCGATCAACGTGGCCAGATTGGCGATGGTCATCGCTTTGTCGTCGACGGCGCCGCGGCCATAGAGATAGCCACCGTTGATAACGCCGCCGAAGGGATCGACTGTCCATTTCGAACGGTCGACACCAACGACGTCCAGGTGCCCCATGAGCAGAAGTGCGCGGGCAGGATCCGGCACAGGGGTAGAGGATAGACGCGCCACAATAAAGCCGCGGCCGGGAGCCGTTTCGAAGATTTCGTAGTGAATTCCCTCTTTATCGAGGATCGCACCGATATATTTGGCGGCAGCCAGTTCGTTGCCGGGAGGGTTGGTGGTGTTGATGCGAATGAGGTCCTGAAGCCAGTTAGTGGCCTCGTTGCCCAGTTGAATCATCGCCTGGGAAGGCATGGGCGCCTGTGCCGTTTGCGCCGGGAGTTGCGGTGCGGCGAAGAGACCTGCGAGGAGAAGCATGGGAACCAGCGACTTCAGCCGCAGCATTCGGTTCGCCTCCGTATGCGTGTGCGAGTGATTCGCACAGCGGAATGTTTCATACTATCATGTGACCGCGAAGCGTTTGCCCCCGGGAAGGGCTTCCGCGTGCGAAACGAGAACCATCCGGCGAAGGCTTTGGGCGCATCCAAAGCCGAGAGGTGAGTATGCGATTCATGACCTGGCATCGGGCCGCCCTGCTCGGACTGCTGATAGTTTTATTAGGGATTCCACCGAAGGCGCTGACGGCGTTCGCTCGCCAGGAGGGACCGCAGGCGCCCGCGCCAGCCGAGCCCGAACCGATAAAGCCCCCGAACGGGCAAAAACAGGCGCCTCCCAAGAGCCAGGGGCCACCGAGTTCGCAGTCGGAGATTTCGGTTCAGTCGAACCTGGTGAACATCGATGCCGTGGTGACCGACAAAGACGGGAACATCGTCACCGGCCTGAAAAAGGAAAATTTTGAGATCACGGACAACGGAGTCCAGCAGCAAGTGACGAATTTCTCGCCGACCGATGCTCCGATCATGATCGTGATATTGATGGAATACAGCGCGCAGGCTTACGGCTACTTCGGATACAAGGATGCGGTTTGGGCCGACGCATTTCTTCAGCAGCTAAAACCTACGGATTGGGTCGCATTGAAAACCTTCGATCTGCGTTCCACGCTGCAAGTGGATTTCACGCACAACGTGGGCGCTGTGGACCAAGCGCTGCGACAGCTTGCTTATGGATTCCCCGCCTTTCATGAATCGGCCCTCTTCGACGCCCTATTCGGCACAATCGACGAACTGAAGGATGTGAAGGGCAAGAAGTCGATTCTGCTGATCAGCAGGGGTTTTGACACGATCAGCCATCATCGCCTGGACGAGACCTACAACCTGATGAAGGAAACGGACGTAACCGTCTTTTGCGTGGGCACAGGCGAGGAATACGATCTTTATGGCGGCGATCCTATCGGCTACGAGCAAGCCAAAAACCAACTGAACCAGTTCGCGTTGATGACGGGCGGTTACGCGTGGTTTCCGCGGTTTTCCGGAGAACTTCCAGGAATCTTCAGTTCGGTTGCGGCATTTCTGCGGAATCAATACACGATTGGATTCATGCCGACTACTCCGCAGGACGGGCGATATCACAAGCTGGTTGTCTCCGTGGTGGACGCGAACGGCGACCCGCTGATGCTGAACGATAAGAAGGGCAAGAAACACAAGGTTGTTGTCTATGCGCGGCCCGGCTACATGGCGCCCAAGCCAGGAGATATGCCGGTGGGCAACTGAGCTCCGCGAAATTTTAACGGCTCAGCGCGCGAAGGTCGCGGCCGGTCATTTCACGGGGCTCATCGAGGCCGAGCACGCCGAGAAGCGTCGGCGCGATGTCACGCAGCGATCCTCCCGATTGCAATTGCAAACGCGAATCCTCAGTGGCAAGGATGAACGGCACCGGGTTCGTGGTGTGATACGTATGCGGCCCGCCCGTCACCGGATCGATCATCGTCTCGGCGTTTCCGTGATCGGCGGTGATCATCCATGCGCCGCCGCGAGGCCGCAGCGACTGGTAAATGCGACCAAGCGACTCGTCCACGGTTTCGCACGCCTTGATCGTGGGCTCGAGTTTGCCGGAATGCCCCACCATGTCCGCATTCGCGAAATTCATAATAATCGCGTCGAAATCACCTTTTTCGATGGCGTGAATCACTGCGTCCGCGATGCCGGCGGCAGACATCTCCGGCTTTAGATCATAGGTTGGGACTTTCGGCGAGGGAACGAGAACGCGCTCTTCGCCGGCAAAAGGTTTTTCGACGCCACCGTTAAAAAAATAGGTGACGTGGGCATACTTTTCAGTTTCCGCCACACGCAGGTTCTTGAAACCCAGCCCGGCAAACACGGCAGCAAGTATGTTCTCCAACTTTTCGGGCGGCAGCACATATCGCAGCCACGGCCAAGCTTTGTCGTATTGAGTCATGCCCGTGTAGAGCAGATTCTTCGGGCGGCCGGCGTCGACAATTTCGGGGAAACCCGGTTCGACGAGAGCTCGGGTCATCTGGCGAGCACGATCGGCGCGGAAATTGAAAAAGATAGCGGCATCGTCATCGCGGATGAGGCCGCGTGGGGCCGACGGCTTTCCCGGCTCCGCTTCAGTTACGATCGCCGCGGGAATGATGAACTCGTCCGTGACGCCTTTTTCGTAGCTCGTTCGGACGGCATCAACCGGCGATGTGAATTTCACGGGCGAATCGCCGTGAACCATGGCGCGATATGCCTTCTCGATGCGCTCCCAGCGATTGTCGCGGTCCATCGCGTAATAGCGCCCGCTTACGCTGGCGATTTGGCCGATGCCGTATTCGCGCATTTTCTGTTCGAGCCGGCGAACGTAGTCGATGCCGCTATTCGGAGGAGTGTCACGGCCGTCTGTGAAGCAGTGAACGAAGACGCGGGAAACCTTCTGTTCCTTGGCCATTCGGAGCAGCGCATAAAGGTGTTCGAGTTGCGAATGAACGCCGCCGTCGCTGACCAAGCCCATGAGATGAAGCTGACGCTCCCGGCCGCGCTGCATGGCTTCGAGCAACAATGGTTGCCGGGAAAATTGGCCGGTGGAAATCAGCTCGTCGATGCGCGTAATGTCCATTTGGACGACGCGTCCCGCGCCCATATTCATGTGCCCCACTTCGCTATTGCCCATCTGCCCTTCGGGCAGGCCGACAAACGGCCCGGAGGTGTGGATCAGGGTGTTGGGAAAATCCTTCAGGAGCCGGTCGTAATTGGGCTTGCGGGCGAGGGCGATGGCGTTTCCGTTGGTTTCGGCGCGGTAGCCCCAGCCATCGAGAACGGTGAGTACAATCGGCTTTGGACGTTTTGACATGGCTGATCAGAATACACAATTCGTGCGAACATTTGGAACCACGAAGACACTTTTATGGCCTTTTGCTTGTTATTGCCTGGCGGGATGCTTACAATCGCGGACTGTTCATCGACGCACCACGGAGACGGAATGGGTAAGCGCATTGCGGCGAAAATAACGGGCGTGGCCAGCTATGTGCCGCCGCGCGTGGTGACGAATCACGATTTGGAGAAAATCGTCGATACCACCGACGAGTGGATCCGGACGCGGACGGGAATCCGGGAGCGGCACTATGCCGACCCGGGCGTCGCCTCTTCGCATCTGGGAACGGAAGCCGCAAGACAATTGCTGGCGCAGAAGGGCGTCTCGCCGGAGGAGATCGAACTGATCGTGGTGGCGACGGTCACGCCGGATATGTTTTTTCCGGCAACGGCTTGCCTGATCGAAGAGAATCTAGGCGCGAAAAATGCGTGGGGGTTCGATCTTTCGGCGGCGTGTTCGGGCTTCGCTTACGCTCTTACGGTGGGCGCGCAGTTCGTGGGGAGCGGTGCGCATAAGAAGGTGCTGGTGATCGGCGCCGACGTGATGACGTCGATTCTCGATTTCAAAGACCGGGCCACGTGCGTGCTGTTTGGCGATGGCGCAGGCGCGGTGTTGCTCGAGCCCGCGGCTTCGGATGGCGAGGGAATTATTGATTTCGCGCATGACGTGGACGGATCCGGCGGGTGCAATCTCTACATGCCGGGCGGCGGTTCGCTGCATCCGGCCTCGGCTGCCACGGTGGAAAAACGGATGCATTACGTGCATCAGGAAGGGCAGAGCGTTTTCAAGTACGCGGTGCGAAGGATGGGCGACCTGGCTTCGCAGGTTCTGGAACGCAATGGATTGACCGTTCGCGACCTAGCGCTCGTGATGCCGCATCAGGCGAACCTGCGCATCATTCGCGCGATGCAGGAGCGCATCGGCGTGGATGATTCAAAAGTGCTGGTGAATATCGATCGCTTCGGGAATACGACGGCCGGCACCATACCTCTCGGTCTTTCCGACGCGCTGAAGCAGGGGCGACTGCGAAAAGGCGACCTTTTGCTGATCATCACGGTGGGTGCGGGCTATACGACCGGAGCTGTGTTAATGCGCTGGGCCTACTGACCGCTTTTCGCGGGCGGGTGGCTCGCGAAGTATTGCGTGAGGTGGGAAGCGACCTGGTTCATGCCGTCTTTCACATCCTGGTTGAGCGCTTCGACTACATCGTCGACTTTTTTCCCGCTCACGGGCTCATCGTGCGAATAAGAATCGCTCCAGACCGTTGACGCGGACTTCAGATCGTAAAGTTCGAGTTGAATAGAAAAGTGCGCGGCCATTTGCGGTTTATCGACCTCATCAAGCGCGTACAAATGGGTGCGCAGCACGTAGTCACCACGCGTATTGCTCGCCACTCGCGATACGGCGCGGAATTGCGCGGTGGCGCGCAGCGAAGCAATCAGCTCGTCCTGGATCATGTCTACGGGCGGCTCTGCCCAGCGTTGGTACTCATACGTTCCCAGTTCAACCGGGCTGGATGAAAACACGAGACGGTCTTCGCGGTAAAGCTCCGAAGACGTGACTCTTGCTACGAGAAGAGTGACTGGGAACTCGGGCTCCGCGGGCTGCTCGGGAGGGGTCGGAGTCTCCAGCACGTAATAGTTCATGGGCCGGGAAATGCCGCACCCCGCGGCGATTCCAGCCGCGAGCGCGACCAGCAAGATTTGGCGAAACCGGTGCATTGCGGCTCCGATCATGGGCTCGTCTGTTCGCCCGGCTTGCGCGGCTTGATTCCCGAGGAGCGAATCAGAGTGTACGGGCGGGCTTTGATTGTCTCAGTGAAGGAATTGAGATTTTCGGTGATGCTGCGGAGATTATCGATAATTTCGTCGAGATTCTCGGCGTTGGCGTTGAGAGTGTCGTTGAGCTGATCGGTGAGAGTCGACGCCGAGCCGAGCGCCTGGCGAAGGTTGGCGACGGCCTGGCGAAGATCGGGACGATCTTCAGCGATGGCGGAATCGATGTGAGAAAGAGTGTCATTTGCCTGCTGGGACGCTTTTTGGAAATTGTCAATCAGCGGGCCGAGCTTGACGGTGGTTTCATTCAGGTTGGCAATCGTGGAATGGATGGCCGGCCTGTCTTCGTCGAGCATTCCGCGGACGTTGCTAAGGCTGGCGGCGATGTTGGCGCGGTTTTGCGCGTTGAGGAGGTCGTTGACGCGGTCAAGCGTCACTTTTAGCTCCGTGGTGCGGTCGTTGAGGTTTTTCACCAGGTCGTTCGCATTCGGGCCCAGATCGCCGATCAGACCCACGACGTCAGCGAACCCGACGTATTGCGTGGACTTAAGGGTCGACCCCGGCGGCGCCGGGGGTGCGGACAGTGTGCCAGGGACGATCCCCAAGAAATTATCGCCTAGGGGGCTATTGCTGGTGATCGCGGCCACGCTGTCTGTCTTTACGGGCACGCCGGATTGCACGGAAAAATCGACTTCCATCCGGGTGGGATTTTGCGGATCGCTTTGAACTTTCTGGACGCGGCCAATCGGCGGGCCGCCAGCGTAACGAACCTCTGAACCGGGGCCCAGACCCCCGGCATTGTTGAAATACGTGCGATAGCGAACGGTGCTGCCACCCAGTGTGCCCGAAAGCAAGAAAACTGTGGCGGTGAGCAACGCTACGGCTACCAGCACGAAGAGTCCGACGAGAGCCTGTTCACGTTTGGTGTTCATAGTCGCCGTTACTTTCGCGGAGGGGCGATTTCTCCCGTCAGCATCTGCAGATAATCGATCTCCCCGGTGATTTCGGCTTCGGGAACCCTATCCAAAAATTGGCGGACGCGAGGATGTTTGCTGGCGCGCAGCTCGTCAGGCGTGCCGTTTGCAACGATATTGCCCTTGTCGATCAGGATCATGCGATCGGCGATCAGAAATGCGCTGGCAAGCTCGTGTGTTACGACCAGAATCGTGATGCGAAATACTTCCTTCAACTTGAGAATGAGCTGGTCGATGCCGGCTGCGATAATCGGGTCGAGTCCCGCCGAAGGTTCGTCGAAGAAGAGAATTTCGGGGTCCATAGCCAGGGCGCGTGCAATGGCCGCGCGCTTTCGCATGCCGCCGCTGAGTTGCGAGGGAGCGTAGTTCTCGAATCCCGATAGCCCTACCTGGTCGAGCTTGAGCCGGACCATGATTTCGATGGTGGGGCCGTCGAGCGCCGTGTTCTCATGCAAAGGCAAGGCGACGTTTTCGCCAACGGTCATCGATCCGAAGAGGGCGCCGTTTTGAAATGACATGCCCATTCGCATGCGCATCTCGTCGCGCTGGTCTTCGGAGATGTTTGCGAAATCCAGACCCTGAATCAGGATCTGGCCGCCGCTCGGCTGCTCGAGCCCGACAAGAGCGCGGAGCAAGGTGCTTTTGCCCGATCCGGAGCCGCCCAGAATCACGAGCGTCTCGCCCGCCTGAACGTCAAAGCTGATACCGTGCAGGATTTCCCTTTCGCCATAGTTCACGCGCAGATTGCGCACGGAAATCACCGGCCCCGCGGAAACCTGTTCGACACTCGTCTGTTTTGGCTTAGCGGTCATCGCGGCGCGGTGAAATAGAAAATGGCCGTAAAAATCAGGTCTACGGCGATAACGAGAAAAATCGATTTTACCACGGCGGAGGTCGTGGACCGGCCGACCTCCTCAGCACCGAGTCCCGTCGAGATTCCCTCCTCACAGCCCACCGCGGTGATCACAATGCCGAATAAAAAGCTTTTGATCAGTCCGGTGACGATATCCCGCATAACGAGCGAATCGAGGGTGGCTCGAAAATAGCTGGTCCAAGTGAAGCCCGCGAAGGCTACACCAAATGCTCCGCCGCCGCAAACGCCCATGAAGTCGGCCCAGGTGGTGAGGCAGGGCATCATCAACATCATGGCCAGGAATTTCGGCGCGACGAGGAAATGAACCGGGTCGAGCGCCATTGTTTCAAGCGCATCGAGCTCTTCATTCACCTTCATGGTGCCGATTTCAGCCGCAAACGCCGATCCTGAGCGGCCGATCACGATGATCGCAGTCATCAGCGGACCCAGTTCGCGAGTGACGACCAGAGCGACGGCACTCGCCACGAGCTGCAATGCGCCCAGCTTCCGCAGCTGATAAGCACCTTGCAGCGCCAGGATAATTCCGACGAAAAAAGAAATCAGGGAAACGATGGGAACCGCCTCAACACCGACGGCCATCGCCTGATGGACAGCGCTCCTGAGGCGAAGTTTGCGGCCGCGAAACGGCTCGATGAAGACCGCCCGTGAGGCGCCCCCGGTAAGGCGCGCGAGGTTACCGATGTACGCTAAGCCGTCAACGGTCGATGCGCCAATCGTCTGCAAGAGGGGCATATTCGAAGGTACTCGATCTTATCGTTGCTTTGCGCGTATACAAAGGGCGGCGTGCGCGCTCAGCCCGGAGGAGAACTCGTGCCGCGTACAGCGTCATCTTCGCTTGCGTATATGTCGAAGACCTTGGTGAGCCGCGTCAGCTCGAGCACCTGAAGCGTCGCCTTCGTGAGCCCGAAAAGCCCGAAACCTCGATTCGTATCGCGCGAGACTCGCAATGCCTCAACCAGCGAAGCGATACCCGCGCTATCGATATAGCGTACCCGCGAGAGATTGACGAGCACGCGCGCGGTGTTCTTTTCCCGCAGGACTTCAAGCAGAAGTTTTCGGAGTTCGGGAGTGCTGCGGAGGGTGATATCGCCGTTTACGTCGACAATCGTAACGCTTCCCAAGTGCCGCGTGGAAATGTCGATGGGAGATTGGCCAACCATGGTCACGAAAGTTTTGCCAGAGAACGGCAGTACATGCAATCTCTTTTCCGCAAACTGCACACAATGATCGGATACGAGGAGTGGCTATGAGGATTCAGCGCAGACGTGCCGATTCGCGCGCGACACGTTGCCCCTGATTATTGTTCGAAGATGAAAATCGCGGGATTCGTGTCGTTGGTTGTGGTCGTAATCATCAGCACTTCGGTTGGAGAGACGGTCACGAACAGCCCTGTGGCCATGTCAGGGCTCGTCAACGAAAGAGTGCCGGTGCCGAAAGTTGAGTTGACGATCGAATAGGCGCCGCTCACTGTTTCGCCCGGTGTCTTCGCTTGCGAGGTGCTCTGATCCTGCGTCCCAGCAACCGTGCCAGTCGTGCTCGTGGTGTTCGCAAGCGTCACCGTGCCCGCCACGTCCTGCACGGGAGATTCCGCGGGCGCGGCGGTGCCTTCCACAAACGTTCCGGAAATGGATGATGCCGTAAACGGCCCAGTCGATTGCGGCTGGACAATGCCAAAGAACGGATTCGGCTGGCTGGAGGCAGCTGTCAGCTCGCCGATGCAGTAGGCCGTGTTCTGGTCGATCATGTAGAAGACGGGCGCAAATGGCGGCGTAACGATGTTCGTGGCAACGCGCCCGTAAGTGTCCGCCTGTATGAAATTGGCCCCGAGAGCTTGATACACCGGCAGGCTGCCTCCCAGGTTCTCGGCGGCATTCAGAGTGAAGCTGCTGGTACCGGTGCCGGAGATCACCATCAAGCCCACGTCCGGCACGTATGCATTCCCGCTGGGATAGCTTCCTGTCAGGGCTGCAACACTGGTACCGGTGAAGGTGCTTCCGGGCGCGGCCAGGAATGGCGCCCCGGTCTGCTGCTGCATCGTGCCAGCCGTGAGCATCGGAGTGGTCGAGTTGACGGTATCCGTCTCAATCAGAAACGATTCCGAAGCCGATACCGGATAAACGCTGAAATTCATGTTTGATTGCACGGTCGAAGAAAGAGTCATCGAGCATCGCGTGCTTTGGGTGGTTGGCGCATAGGTGCCAGCGACCGTTTGGTCTTCTGTCGTCACGCGCACCGGCGTGTTTGCGTCAAGTTCACCGGGCCCAAAACTTCCTTGCGTGCTGGGCGAAATGGCGCCGGTAGCAGCGAAACTGCCGACCATCACGTCCGGGCCGGCGGACGATATACCCGTCACCGCCATTTGCTCGCCGGTAAGGCCAAACGCGTAGTAGCCGCTGAACGTCGTTGCGGTACACGTACTCAGGCTGCGTAGTTCCAGGTCGCCGGACCCGCGCGTTCCGCTCGCGTCAAACTCGATCAAGCGCCCATGAGTCCCCGCCGCGTTGATGGAGAACGAATACGCGGGCGTTCCAGTCAGGCTGGAGAAGGTCAGGAGTCCCTGATTGTTGTTGCTTACAGTGTAAGATCCAGTGAAGGCTTGATTTTTGGGCGATCCACCGATCGCATTCACATCTTCCACGCCGTTTGTCAGGTTGCCTTTGCCATCGGCAGTGAAACTGCCGGCGACCGCAACGGCATCGCCGCTCGAGTTGAATCCGTTGAAGTCGAAGGCGTAGTTTCCGCTGAGAACGCCGAGGTTGTTCACTGTGATGCTAAGGAGCTTGGTCGCAGTCACCACAGGCGTTTCGGAATCGCCCACCTGGACCGTAAAGCTAAACGTGCCCGTCTGGGTTGGGATGCCCGAAATAGTGCCAGCCGCACCCAAGGTCAGCCCTGGAGGGAATGTTCCGGAAAAGAGCGACCATGAAAACGGCGGCACTCCGCCAGTAGCTGCGAGAACGGTGTTTGGATATGCGACATTCAGAGAACCGTCGGGCAGCGTCGTCGTCGAGACCGCCAGCGGCAGTGGCGCGCCGATTGCAATCGACAGCGACTGGCTAGCCGAGTCGCCGAGCGAATCGGTAATCTTGATCGTGAAACTCGAGTTTGTCTGGGCCGTGGGCGTTCCTGAGATCGCGACAGACGAAGCATTGCTCGACCCAAGCGCCAATCCGGGCGTCAAGGCCCCTGCGGTGATCGACCACGTGAACGGCGGGACGCCACCCGTGGAGTTAATCGTCGCCGAATAGGGCGAACCGTAGTTTCCGCCAGGTAGCGAGGTCGTCGTGATGGATGGTGTGGGTTCGACGGTGATGCTGGTCGAGGTAACTGAAGAAGGAAAGTCGACCGAGGAGGCCTTTACCATCACGACCGTTGGTGTGGCAACCGTGGCCGGAGCGGAATACGTCACGGATGTCTTCGTGGCACCGGTCAACGTTCCTACGCCGCTCAGCGTCCAGGACACCCCTCCGTTGTTCGGGTCATGGGCAACCGTCGCCGTGATGGCGGCTGTTCCGCCCTGCAGAATGATGGGCGTCGCAGTCGTGAGGGACACTTGATAGTAGTTGCTGGGAGCGCCCTCGCAGCCGTTGCAGCCGCCTCCGTAAATGCAGATGGCAAACAGGAGCAGGTAGCCTAGATAAAGCCCCGCGCGCCTGTTCATACGCCCTCCCGATTCACAAGGTTCCGAGGAGTCGCGGACCGGCATCGTCAAGGCTGGTTCCAGGTGACCCCTAGAACCATTTTGCCCGTTGGCCCGGCCGGACAGCAGTACCTAGCTTGCCGTCGATGGCGTATCAGCTAACTGGCGAAACGAGCACAGCGGCCAACCGGGCACGCCAGGGAATCGGCGCTTCGCATCGGCTCATCCGGGATCCAGCCGCCGGGGGCACAAAACGTTTACTAAAAGGACATTTTCCGCAAGCTTTTCGCTGCGGAGGGTCCCCCTAGGGGTATTGTCTCGGCAGCACCGCGAGGGACTTGGGAGACCTGCGATGAGCCGGATCTGGCAAGCTTTGAGACAGGCTGAACGCGAGCGCCGAGCCCTGACCGGGCAGGAAGTCCCCGATGTGGAAGAGATGGAACACGAGCCCGCCTCGGAGGAACACGAGCTGGGCCCCCCTCGATCGTCCGATCGCCGCAGCGGACTTCGCCACGCCCATCAGGCTACCCTGCTCGTCTATGGATCGGACTCGGAAAGGCAGCCCTTCCACGAGCAATCCGAAACAATCGACGCAAACGAAAAAGGATGCCTGCTGGCTCTGGCCAATGCAGTGGGCCGCGGGCAGCGGCTTTTCCTGACCAACATGCGTAATCAGGCCGAACAGGAGTGCCGGGTCGTTTACATCGGGCGACGGCAGCGCGGCAAGGCTCGCGTGGGCGTCGAGTTTCTGCAACCCGCCCCTCAATTCTGGCGCATGAAGTAATCACCTGAATTCTCTGGCCGCACATCCCTGAGCCGTAAATTGCAATTGGTGATCTGGCGCGGGTTAGCTATACTTGGTTCGCCGTATCGAGGAGAATTGCCAGTGTTGATGATTCGTCTTTCCAGAATCGGGAAAAAAAAGCATCCGTTCTACCGGGTGGTGGTGACGGAAAAAACTCGGCCGGCCAACGGCCGGTTCGTCGAAATCGTGGGGACGTATGACCCGTCGAAGAAGCCAGCCACGATATCCCTCAAGGATGAGCGCGTGCAGTATTGGCTGAGCAAAGGCGCGCAACCGAGCGACACGGTGCGGAGTTTCCTGCGCAACCGTAAGCCTGCCTGACAACATCTTACAATCGTAGGTGATTTCTGTCGCTCGTACACACGCTCGAGTAGGTACTTCTCTCCTGCGCGCGTCAAGCTGTGGAGGAAGTGTAATGAGGGAGTTGGTGGAGGCTATTGCGAAAGCACTCGTAGATCATCCGGACCAGGTTCAAGTAAAAGCAATCGAAGGGGAACAAGTAACAGTTTTGGAGCTGCGGGTACATCCCGAAGATCTGGGCAAGGTAATCGGAAAACAGGGACGAACCGCCAAATCCATCCGAACGCTTTTGGGAGCGGCGGGCATGAAACTGAAGAAAAGATACACCCTGGAGATCCTGGAATAGGTGGACACCAGAGCGGGCTACTTCACGGTTGCACGCATCCTGAGGCCGCATGGCCGGCGCGGTGAAGTAGCCGCTGAAATCCTCACAGACTTCCCGGAACGCCTCAAGCGTTTAACGTCCGCGGAGTTGTTCGATCAAAAGGCCCGCGCGGGCTTTAGTGGCGTAGAGCGCCGCAAGGTTCGGTCCTGCTGGCTAAGCAAAAGCCGGGGCGGGCAGGCGATCTTCCATTTCGACGGATCCGACTCCATCGATGACGCCAAACGACTGGTCGGCCTGGAGGTGCAAATTCCGCTCGCCGAGCGAATGCCCCTTGCGGCGGGAAACTACTACGTGACAGACCTTGTGGGCTGCGAAATCGTCGGTGTGGACGGCCGTGTTTTGGGTCGCGTCCGTGAAGTTGAATTTCTCGGCGAGCAGGTTGCGGGCGCGCCGAACCTCGTGATCGATTCGCCTGGCCGCGAACTTCTGATTCCGCTGGCGCAAGACATCTGCACGAACATCGACACTGCAGCCCGGCGAATCACTGTGTCCCTGCCTGAAGGCCTGAGTGATCTAAACGTGGATTCCTAACTTGCGCGGCCTATCGTAGACTGTAGGCCCTTGTCGCGCAGGGAAGGCGGCGCGCTGCGATGCGTTTCGACCTGATCACCATTTTCCCGGAGTTCTTTGCCGGTCCTTTTGACTACGGGATCGTGCGCCGAGCGCGCGAATCGCGCCTGATCGAAACGCACGTTCACGACCTTCGCTCATTCACCCACGATCGACATCGCACCGTTGATGACCGCCCTTTCGGCGGAGGCGAGGGGATGGTGCTGAAACCCGAACCGATATTCGAAGCGGTGGAATCTATCTTGGGCGGCAACGCACAATCCACTGCTAAGTCTCGCGTCGTGCTGCTCTCGGCAGCGGGCCAACCGTTTCGCCAGGAAACAGCCCGCGGGTTCGCGGCTCTGGACCGGCTCATTCTGATCTGCGGCCGTTACGAAGGCGTTGATGAACGCGTGGCGGAGCATCTGGCCACAGATGAGCTTTCAATCGGTGATTTTGTGCTTTCGGGCGGCGAGTTACCCGCTGCCGCGATCGTGGACGCTGTGACGCGGCTGATTCCGGGTGCTTTGGGCAATGAAGATTCAGCAGTGAATGAATCGTTCAGTGCGGCCCTGGGTCAACCTTGTTTAGCTCAAGCTGAGCCAAGCGCGTCGACTACGCCAACACGCATGCTGCTCGATTTTCCGCATTACACACGCCCCCAATCGTTTCGGGGATGGGATGTGCCCGAAGTCCTCGTGGGCGGAAACCATGAGCAGGTTCGCCGCTGGCGCCGGGAAAGGGCGCAGGAAAAAACGATGCGAAATCGCCCGGACCTTATTTCTGGTGCCACTCAGCCCCAGCGGGCGGAGATGGGAAAAGGCGGCACATCGGAGCAATTTTAGTAGGCGCAAAAGGCCAAAGTCGCTATAATCGCTGATTGTGCGTTGTGTGCTGGCCCCACCTGAGCGGGTCTGCAGGGAATAAACAGTCATGAAACCGATAATCGCCAAGGTGCAGGAGTCCCAACTTCGCAAGGACCTTCCGCCTTTTCGTCCGGGCGACACGATTCGCGTTCACGTTCGCCTAAAGGAAGGCGAAGGAGAAAAGGAACGCATTCAGCCGTTTGAGGGAGTGGTGATGGGTCGGCGTGGGGAATTGCTCGGCGAGAGCTTTACGGTCCGGCGCGTGAGCTTCGGCATCGGAGTGGAGAGGATTTTCCCGGTGCATTCACCGATGATCAGCTCAATCGAGGTCGTGCGGCAGGGACGCGTACGACGCGCCAAGCTGAATTATCTTCGTAACTTGAAGGGCAAGGCGGCTCGCATTAAGAGAGCGGAAAAAGTGGAAGCGGTCGCCGCCGGCAAGTCCGCCGAATAAGAGCGGTCTTGGATTTTGGCCCGCCACGGTCTGTCCGGCGCGGGCCTTTATTTTTTACCGTATTTTTTCCACAGTCACGACATGAAGACAAAATGCATTTGCGACACCGTGTGTTAGAATCGCCGCCGATGTCGCGGCTCTGCTCGGCTCGGTACGAACGCGAGGCTCGTCAGCTCGGATGGATCCGCATCGCTGGATTGGATGAAGCAGGACGCGGATCGCTCTGCGGCCCGGTGGTGGCCGCGGCCGTGATCCTTAATCCCCGTCGACGTATCGTCGGCTTGGATGATTCAAAGAAACTCACCGCTGACCGCCGAACCGAACTCGCCTCCCGAATCCGGCAGCACGCTCTTTGCTGGGCCGTGGCGGAAATAGACTCGGCGCGCATCGACGCGTGGAACATTTATCAGGCGAGCCGGCAAGCGATGGTGGCGGCGGTTTCGCAGCTTCGTCCTTCCCCCGACTACCTGCTTCTCGACGCCCTGGAGCTTGACCTGCCGATCGAGCAGCGCGCGCTGATTCACGGCGACGCGCGATCCGTCTCGATTGCGGCAGCCTCGATTCTGGCCAAGGTTTATCGCGACGAACTCATGGCCGGTTTGGACGAGTTATATCCCCAATACGGCTTTGCCCAGAATAAGGGCTACGCGACCCCCGACCATCTCGACGCGCTACGGCGCCATGGCCCGACGCCAATCCATCGCTTTTCTTACGCCCCGGTCCGCGAGGCAGGTTGCTGGGCGTCCGCCGCTACGCAGGATGCGCTGCCGTTGATCGCACCGGAAGCCGAGTCTCTGCCGGACGCTTGAGTAGTACCCACTCCGCCCCAGGGTTTCGCCCTGTTATCCCCTTCCTCAACACGCCCGTCTGGTTGCGTTGACTTGCCCTTTCCGCATGCTAACCTTCAATTTCAGTCGCAAGTAGCGCGTAGGGCTCTGATCCTCGGGGACCACGCTTGCCGAAAATACATGGCTTTTAACAAAAACAAAGCGCTCGAAAGCGCTCTGAAATATCTGAACCAGGGCAAAGTCGCCCAAGCCATCAGCGAATACCGCCAGATTCTCCGGCACGATCCTAAGGATCAGGCAACGCTGATGACCGTGGGCGACCTCTATGCGCGCCAGGGCGACATGCCCAACGCCATCGAGTATTTCGAGCGGCTCGCCCAGGTATACCTGACGGACGGCTTCAACAGTAAGGCGATCGCGATATACAAAAAGATCGCAAAGCTCGCCCCCAATGAGCTGCCGCCTCTCGAGCGGCTTGCCGACCTTTACGTCCAGCAAGGTGTGCTGAGCGAGGCAAGGCCTCTTTACCTTCAAATAGCCGAAGCTCACCTGAAAGCGAATCGGGCTCCGAAAGCCGTCGAAGTCTTACATCGGCTGCTTGAGGTTGAGCCGGAAAGCCCGCGCGTTCAGATGCGGCTCGCCGAGCTTTACAACGTCCTCGGCCAAAAGAAAGAAGCCGCGGAGACCTACCTGAACTATGCGCACCGTCTGCTGGACCGCGGGGAAACCGACGAAGCCGAGAAGCTCGCCGAGCGGGCCATCGCCGTCGACCCAGAGAATACAGGAGCTCTTCTTTTTAAGGGGCGGTGCCTGGTTGCCCTGCACAAGACCGAGGAGGCGATCGCGACGTTCGAAAAGCACCCCGAGGCCGATGCCGGCGGCGAAGTGACGAATACAATCGTCGATCTCGAGTTGAAGGCCGGGCAAATCGAGAAGGCTTCCGACCGGGCGCGCAACCAGCTCCTTCGTGGAAGCTCGCACTGCGCGCTGCTGCATCGCGTGGCAGATTCCTTGATTGAGAGCGGCCAAATGGCCGAGGCTTTGCCGTTGCTCGCCGAGCTTCGCGATCCGATGATCGAGGTGGGCGAGCAGGATAAATATGTGAAGTCGCTCTCAAGCGTGGCAGACCGTCTGCCGGGCGATCCCGGACCGCTCGAAACTCTCGCCGATTTTTGCCGTACGACGAGCGATCCTTTCAGGTTAAGCTCCGCCCTGACCAAGCTGGTCGACCTCTACTCCTCGACTGGCGACTACGCTCGCGCTGAAACTGCCCTGCAAGAGCTGATCGACCGAAATAAGGACGACGAACGGCTCGTCGAAAAGCTAAATCAGCTGCGCGCGCGCAGTGGCCATGCGCCCGCCGCGGCTTCGGCTGCCGTGGCGGCCGAATTGGAAGCGGAGCCCGAGCCTGCACCAAAATTACAATCGCCCACGCCTGTCGAGCCCGAGTCGCCTCCGCCGCTTCCCGAGGAGGCCCTCGACGAGGACACGCAGAAGTTCATCGCTCAGGCCTTGACCGACGTGGACCTGTTTTCGAGCTATGGCCTTACGCAGAAGGCGACGCATTTGCTCGAGACGGTTCTCGAGCGCGCGCCACGCCACACGCCTACGATCGAGCGTTTGCTTGATTTCTACCTTGGCGCCGGAAATGAGCGCCGAACCGCAGAGCTCGCTTCGCAGCTAGAGCAGATTTACACACAGCGCGGGGATTCGCATAACGCCGAGCGATTCTCCGAGTTGCGCTTGCGTTTCCAGACTGCGGCTGGAATGAGCGCGGAGGAATTGCCTCCCGCACCCGCTTTGCCGCCGCAGCCGACTGCTTCGGCGAGCACAACAGCCGCTGTGGAGGAAGCAATACCGCATGCCGCGCCGCCGGTTTCCGCGGGGCCGACGCACGCCGGGCCGGCCGAATTCGAGATCGCGATTGTCCCTCTGGATGAAGAGCATGAGAAGGGGCAACAGCATGCTCCGCCGCCGGTTAAAACTCCGGCGGCTGAACCCGCTCAGGTTGGCGAGGAAGTGGACCTTTCGGATGAGTGGGAAGCGATGCTCAAGGATGTGGAAGAACCCGCACCAGAGCCTCTCGCCGAAGCCCCTGCCAGTGAAGATGGGCAAACGCCTGCTTCCCAGACGGTGGAACTGGAGCCGTTAGCTGCGGAGGAGCAATCCGCCGCGGAACTCGCGCCTGAATTTGCGTTCGAGGCTGAGCCCGAGGCCAAACTCAAGGTGGCGCCTGCGATTCGGGAAGAACTTGACCCTATTGTGGAACCCTCCAACGAGTCGGCTTCGACCCCTGAGCCCGAACCGGCCGCTCCGGCTGCGGATTTTGATTTCGAGTTAGTCGAAGAACCGAGCCCGGCTAAGGCGGGCGTTCAAACCACAGACGACTTGATCAGCGAGCTCGTCGCCGAGCTGGATGATGTGACGCCAGCATCGGAGCCGGAAGGTGCGCCTCATCCGATTGGCTCTACGCCAGCGCCAAAAACGCGCCCGGCCTCTGAGATTGTGGCCACGACTGCTCCCGTCACGGCTCCGCCGCCACCCATACGAACGCAGCCTGTGCCGCCGGTGACCGCCGAAGCACTCAACCAGCTCTCGGAAGTCTTTCAGGAATTCCGAAACGAGATTGGCGAGGAAGGCGCAGACGAAAACGAAGATCTCGAAACGCACTACAACCTGGGCATCGCGTATCGCGAAATGGGCCTGCTCGACGAAGCGATCGGAGAATTCCAGAAAGTCGCCAAGGCCGTTCAGAAGGGCAAACCGTTCCCTTATGCAATGAACTGTTCCACGCTTCTTGCACTGTCATTCAGCGATAAGGGCGAACCTAAAATCGCCTCGCTCTGGTATCAACGCGCTCTAGAGACTCCCGGCCTCGATCAGGAGGCCGTTTTGGCGCTGCGTTACGACCTCGGCATTTCTCTGGAGCAAGCCGGCGATTCTGACGCAGCGCTCGACAGCTTCCGCCAGGTTTACGCGATGAATATCGATTACCGCGACGTGGCCGACCATATCGCAAGCCTTCAGCGGCGTTGAGGGTTGCTGTTCCGCGAATAATCTCCCATAATTCTCTTTCCGGCAATGAATCGACTTTTGCGCATTTTGCTCCTGCTGGTTTGGCTCGAACTTGGCTTGATGCTGATCCTGGTACCATGGTCCGAGTTCTGGCAGGCGAACTACTTTATGATCCAGTTTCCCGCGCTGGGTGCTTTTCTTCGCAGCGCCTATCTCAGAGGCGCGGTGTCCGGGCTGGGCGTGATGAACGTTTTCCTCGCCCTCGAATCTTTCCGTCACAGAGCGGCTGCCGTTGCGAAGCGACCTTGAGCACCCCGTCGTCTGCTATGTCACGGACGGGCATGGATTTCTTCCGCGCGAACGTCAACTCCGCATTTTTCGTCAAATCAAGGTCGCACTCGATGCCGGCGCCGATTGGATTCAGATACGCGAGAAGGATCTTTCCGCAAAGCTTCTTTTGGGCCTGACGCGCGAAGCGGTCGCACTCGCGCAGCACGCTGGTTCCGCTCGAATCATTGTCAACGGCAGGCTCGACGTGGCGCTCGCTGCTCGGGCCCGCGGTGTTCATCTTGGCGCGGAAACGATTCCCGCAGACGCCGTGACGGAATGGCGAGAAACCAGCGGCATTTTTTCTGAACTTTTGCTTGGAGTCTCATGTCACGGCGTTGAAGACGCAAAAAACGCGGAAGCGGCTGGCGCGAATTACATCTTCTTCGGGCCCGTTTTTGAGACGCCAACAAAGCGGCGCTTTGGCAAGCCGCAGGGGGTCGATCGACTCGGCGAGGTTTGCCGCGCTGTCAGCATTCCCGTGCTGGCCATTGGCGGCATCGATGAATCCAATGCGGAGCGGTGCCTTCGCGCGGGCGCAAAAGGCGTCGCGGCGATCCGCCTATTTCAGGAGGGGCGAAGCCCAGAGACTCTGCGCCAGATAGTCCGGCGCATGCATTCTCTCGGCTGAATTTTGACATTCTGCCGCAGGAGATCAAATCTCAAAGAGCACGCCCTGTTTGCCGACATTCGTGCATTTCGTCGCACCGATCGTATCGGTGAAGCCAGCCGTTTCGTGAATGTGGCCGCAAAAAACGTAAACCGGCTGGACGCGGTCCACCCACTCGCGTAAGGCCGTGCTGCCTGCGTGTTTTCCAGGGGCAAATTCGTCGAGCTTCGTTCCGTAGGGCGGCACGTGTATCACGAGATAAAGCGGCTTGCGGCCTTCAAATGCGGCAAGCGCCTGCGCAATCTCGTCTTCGGAGTATTCACCGGGTGTTTTGAAGGGCGTGATGTTGCTGTATCCCAAGCCTGCCCAATACGTCTTGCCGGAGGAGCCTTCAAGGGTCCTAATCTGCCGATGAAAATCAACGAAGCCGTAACGGGAGCATAATTCGCGCATATCGTCATGCGTTTCGTGGTTTCCAGGCAGTATCCAAAGGCGTTCGCCCAGCGGCTTGAGAGCCTCGCCGCATTCGGCAAGCCCCTTTTGAAAACTCACCAGGTCGCCTGCATCGATGTAGAGATCGGCGTCGCGAGCAACCACGTTTTGCAGGGCTTTCCGGCTATTGTGAATGTCGCTGAAAATCAGAATTTTCACTGTGACGGCTCCGTCTGCAAACTGTTTGCTTGCACGGAATGCATGCGGCGCAGGAGCATGCCATCGGTTAAAAGGCCTTCTTCAACCACCTGCCCGGCTGCATTGAAGACGACGCGGTAAGTGAAGGGCTGCGGTCCCCTTCGCTGATTCATAAACCGATTTTCTCCGATGTCGACGATATGCTCTTGTCCCTGCCTGTGGCTTTGGATAGACGGAAACCGCGAAAACCTCCAGAAAAGTTGAACACTAGGCAGCGCCAGCGCTCGAGCCGTATAAATGTTCGGGGGCGAATCCGGCCTGAACGCAATCACCGCGCTATTCGCATGACGCAAGTCAAATTGCGACTCATAAACCCCATCGACCGACCGTATGCCCACACCCCAATCGAGAAGCGAAGGAGCAAGCGGCAACGCACCAATCCGCACAACGGCGATGTGATTATTCCGGGCGAACCCAACGATCTTTTTCATCGCCGAATGGTGTGCCACGGCGCACGCAAACACATATACAAACGCAAGGCAAAGCCCCGCTCGGCACCACGCCTCTCGCTTGACTCCGAATCCCCAGCCGTTGGCGCCCAACCCTGGAACAAAGAAAACAGCTGCAAACACCGCGCTTGACGCGGCAATGAGCCACGCGTGAAAAGGAAATCCGGCCACGCGCGCCGTCGCCCAGCCGGCACAGGCACCGGCACTGAAACCAATCCACATCCAGAGGGCGCGCCGCCGACTCTTGTCCCGGTCGCTGTAAATCCATGCTTCCACCTGGGGCACCAGCAGAATCGACGTGAAGACCAAGTCGATGATAAAGATCAGGTCCCACGCCACCCGTCTCTGCGAGAGGGGCGCCCACATTCGCGTGCCAAACGACGTAGTCGCATCCATCAGGATGTGGCTTGCGATCCCAACTCCGTAAATCAACGTGAGGGTGAGCCATGACGGCATTTCGATGCCGAGCTTTTTTCCTACGCCCCGCGTAAGCCACGCGAGCCCTGCTGCAAAAAACGGAAGCCCCACAAACGAGTGGGTAATGCCGCGATGGTATTTCACAATTGCCAATGGATCGTGCGTCGCCGCATCGGCTACGGTATCGATGTCCGGGAACACAGCGCCCAGCGTCGCCGCAAAGATCGCTACGCGGGCCTGTTTCTTCGAGAAAAAGCTCTTTCCCAGCAGCGATCCGGCAATCCCGTGTGTGATCGGATCCATATCAACGATAAGACGGCGAGAAATCCAAAACGGTAAGCTGCGGCCGGCGCGCCCGAATCATTCGATTCCTTCGTTTCTTGAGAAACCAGACAGGGGAATTTGGCTACGGCAGGCTAGAAAGGGAGGAAAGGCTGTCTCAAGCCGCGCTCTGAATTCACAAGGCATTTTTTCGGTTCGCACCGATCTTAGCATGCCGCACACACACGTCCGACCATCGAGATTGAGAGCTGAAACCTTCAGGCGGGAACTTCGTTGCTCAGCGAAACAGATCGAACCAGCACATTGAGGGGCGGCGCGTCCTCATCCGCAGACGGCACGAGGCACGTCCCATCAAATACGCCGCCGGGCTCAATCATCAGGCAGGGCGTCCGAATATCCCCGGTGGCAATCGCCGTTGCCTGCACTTGAACGCGCCCTCGCGCGCGTATCTTACCCGAAAATCTCCCCGCGATCAGCACGATGTTTCCGTCAATCTCGCCCTCGACAAACGCGTGCTCACCCAAAATCAGCGTGTCGCGGGAGACAATCGTCCCCTTCATCCCGGCGTCGATCCGGAAGGTTCCTTCGGCCTCCAGCTTACCCTCCAGCCGAACGCTGCGCTCGAGGAAGCCGGTCCACTCCCCGGCTTCATGCTTTTTTCGATCAATCCAGCTCCAGCTCATGGTTTCCCGAAGGCTATTCTCTCATGAGCTGGTCGTATAGGCGTGTCAGGTCCGAGGGGTCGTAGTACTCAAAAATCAACTGCCCAGGACGGCTCGGACGCAAAGGCATAATGAACACCTTTGTGCCGAACTTCCGTTGCATATCTTCGATTGCGGCCTTGGTATTCGGATCGACGACGGTCACCGTAGGAGCCGTTCGTGTCCTCGACGCGCGCGACGCGAGGCGCTCGACCTGCCGGACTGTCATGCCTCCACGGGCGATCCGTCGGGCCAAGTCGTAGCGTTCTTTCGGATCATTGATGGCCAAAAGCGCTCGCGCGTGCCCAGCCGACAGACGCCCCTCCTCTAACATATCCTGAATGGTTTCCTCGAGCTTCAGCAGGCGCAGAGCATTGGCAATCGTCGCCCGGTCTTTGCCGGTCCGTTCCGCAACTTCTTCCTGGGTGAGGCTAAATTCCTCGATGAGCCGTTCAAATGCGCGGGCCTGTTCAATCGGGTTCAAGTCCTCGCGCTGCAGGTTTTCGACGAGCGCCATTTCCAGAGCGGTCTCCTCCGGAACATCGCGCAAAACGACCGGCACGCGCCCAATGGGTGCACGCTGGGCCGCTCGCCAGCGTCGTTCTCCGGCGATAAGCTGATAGCGATTGCCCACGCGTCGAACGACGAGAGGCTGAATGATCCCGCTCGCACGAATCGATTGGGCTAACTCCTCCAAAGCTTGCTCGCGGAAGTGGGTCCGGGGCTGGTAAGGGCTTGGATCGATCAGGTCAATGTCAATTTGCAGCAGACCCTCAGCGGGAATCCGTGCCGGTGCCGCTGCTGTCGCTGCTGATGATGCTGCCGGTACCGCTGGCGCCGGCGGCTGCACTTGCGGCGGAAGCTGCGGCTGCGGCTCCGGTTCCCGAATCAGGGCGCTGAGTCCCCGTCCCAACGCGTTTCTGGACATTCGTGACGACCTCCCTGGCAAGCTGGATATAACTCTCGGCGCCTTTACTATGTATGTCGTAGAAAATGACGGGCATTCCATGGCTTGGCGCCTCAGCCAGCCGCACGTTGCGCGGAATCACCGTCTCAAAGACCTTGTCACCAAAGAAGCTCCTCAGATCGGCGGCAACCTGCTTCGATAGTGTGGTTCTGTCGTCGTACATCGTGAGCAGAATGCCGTCAATCTCGAGGGCTGGATTGATCGTCCTCCTGAGCCTCATCAGGGTGTCCAGTAGCTCCGAGACTCCCTCGATTGCCAGGTACTCGCATTGGATCGGCACGAGAACGGCGTCTGCGGCGGCGAGCGCGTTCAGGGTTAGCAGGTCAAGCGATGGTGGACAGTCAATCAGAATGAACTCGTATTTTTCGCGCAAAGTCTTGATCGCGTCGCGCAAGCGATACTCGCGATTTTCCATGGACACGAGTTCAACCGCAGCGCCAACAAGGTTTTTGTCAGAAGGAATGAGGTCGAGTCCCTCAATTTGGGCGTCAATGGCGATGCGTTCGAGCGGCTCGCCCAGGATAATACCTTGGTATAGCGTCCTTCTCGCAGGATCCTTGGAAAAGCCAAGCGAACTCGTCGTATTGGCCTGGGGATCGGAGTCGATGATTAGAGTCTTCTTCTCCGACGCAGCCAAGGATGCGCCGAGGTTGACCGCAGTGGTAGTCTTGCCAACTCCACCCTTTTGGTTGGCTATGGCAATGATTCGTGCCAAGAAGTCCCCCAGAAGCACCGCGAAATGTAACAGAACTCTTCTCCAGGAAGCAACATGTTTCACGTGGAACAGCAGGAGCACGGGTTATCGGCCGAGCCGGGTGACCGATCGTTTCACGTGGAACAGGTCACGTTTTCCTTTGTCGATGCGTCCCGCCTCTTCTGTCGAGGAGGCGTCCGCAGCTGAGATTTCTCTTGGAGGAACGCGAGTGCGAAGCGTAGGCGCTGAAGTGGGTCCCAGTTGCCGCGGCATTTTCTGCGGGAGGTCATGGGTCGACTTAGCGGATCTGTGTTTCACGTGAAACAAATACTCAAATTAGAGTTTCGGCGAGCCCGAGAGAACGAATTTACCCCTCGACCGGGGAATGATCGACTTTTTACTCCAGTGCCAGTCTTTCTTTCGGGCAAGCCTCTCCGCTTCTTCCTCGCCGATCATAAGAACGACGATTCCGTTTTGGGAAAGTCTCACTTTAGACCATTGCAGCAAATCATCGTAATTCCCCAACGCGCGCGATGTCACAACGTCAAATTTCCCAATGTCATTCGGCAAATCCTCCATACGGCACCGAATGATGTCGACTCCCGACAACCCGAGCTTCCGCACCACTTCGTGCAAGAATGCTGTCTTTTTTGCGACGGGCTCGACCAATGCCAACTCAACCGATTGATTCACCATACGGATTGGTATGCCAGGGAAGCCGGGCCCGGTACCGATGTCGGCGACTCGACCCTCCACGATCCCCGTCGTTTCGCCCGCGAAAAAACTCTCCCCAAAATGGACCCGCAAGATATCTTCAGGGTCAACAATCGTGGTCAAGGCGGTCTTTGAGTTCCAGTGCAGCAGAGTGCCTATATATGTGCGAATGCCCGAGCAAAGATTGTGATCCGGACAGATGCCGTACGGGCCCAGAGTCTCTCTTATGAACTCGTCGCCGAGGTTAGTCGGTGTCATGCGGAGCCTTTGATTCAACGGACGTTCTATGCACTGCTGCGAGCGGATTCGATGGCGAGCGCCTCGCGAAGCTTTCCAGGCAACATGTAACCCGCAATCAAATCTGCCACAAAATGCCCAGCTACGCTCGGAACTAGAGATCCCGTATAGAATCGCGTTAGAGAAAAGACGATCCCTACTATCAGTGTAGCAATTAGGCCGCGCCTGCCTTGATAGAGGTGCGCGAAGCTGAACATTGCGGCTGAAATGATGATGCCCGCAAATCCACTGCGAGAGATGCCGGTAAATAGCGTCTGTATGAACCCCCGGTAAATTAACTCCTCGCAAATCGCAACGGTGACCACGACACCGGCAAACACGAGCCGCTCCATGTTATCCCGTGGAAAGATCCCCAACGCTACCTGAGCCAGCTTGCCATGCAATTCTTCCGGGCGGCCGCCCACAAACCGCAAGCTGACGAGCTGATTGATCAAAACCAGCGCGACCAGGCCGATGGAAACGGCTCCAGTGAGCCAGGGCTGGGGAATCGCCAGACCCAAAGTCGCGAGCGAAAGCCCATGAACCGTTGTTCGCCAGAAGATGAGGGCAACGAGCAGCCATTGAAATGCGATCGTCGAAGCGTAAAGGCGTAACCGTTCGGCTTGACTTATCCCCGCGCGGCGCAGAATGCTTTCCACGCGCCACTTGCCCATCAGCGGCAGGACGGCGGCAAGAAACGCGAGAATGATCGCATAGTCCCAATGCATTGCAGTCGGCACTGCGATGAGAACACGATCGGGGAGTCACGGCAAGCCGAAGCGCGATATTCCGCGCAACCTCCCGGGTGCATGTGGCCTATCTGCTTCCCTGCGCGGTATAATCGCCGGATGCAAAGTAAGCAAAGCGTGCAGCGGATGCACGGCACGACGGTTCTTTCGGTACGCAAGGATAACAAGGTGGTTGTGGCAGGGGATGGCCAGGTGACGCTGGGGGAGAGCGTAATCAAGCACAACGCAAAAAAGGTTCGCCGCCTCTACAACGAGAAAATCCTGGCCGGGTTTGCGGGGAGCACAGCGGATGCTCTCTCGCTCTTTTCGCGATTCGAGGGCAAGCTGCAAGAGTTTCACGGGAACCTGCCGCGAGCCGCCGTGGAATTAGCGAAGGAATGGCGGACGGATCGTTCGCTGCGGCATTTGGATGCGTTGCTGCTCGTGGCTGACCTGAAATCAACATTTTTGCTCTCTGGAAATGGGGATGTGATCGAGCCTGACGACGGCGTTTGCGCCATCGGTTCGGGAGGCCCGTACGCGCTCGCCTCCGCTCGCGCGCTGGTGAAGCACACGAAGCTGAGCGCCAAGGAAGTGGCTGCCGAGGCGATGCGCCTAGCCAGCGAAATTTGCATCTACACGAACGCAAATTTCAGCATCGAAGAGTTGTGAACGCCGGCCGCTGCGCCGGGGAAAACGCAAGATTATGGTGATCTATTTGACCGGAGAATCGCAGCCCGCAGAGGCGGAATCTCTGCCATCATTTGACGAACTAACACCTCGAGAAATCGTCGTCGAGCTAGATAAATACATCGTGGGGCAGGCCGCTGCCAAGAAAGCGGTGGCTGTTGCGCTGCGGAACCGAGTCCGCCGACAAAAGCTTGCGCCTGAGCTTGCCGAGGACATCCTGCCTAAAAACATTCTGATGATTGGCCCCACGGGCGTGGGGAAAACAGAGATCGCGCGCCGACTCGCGCGGCTGGCGGGTTGTCCGTTTGTAAAGGTAGAGGCGTCGAAGTACACGGAAGTGGGTTACGTCGGGCGCGACGTGGAGTCCATGGTCCGCGACCTAGTCGAAACCGCGATCGATATGGTGCGCGAGGAAAAGTTGGACGAGGTCGCTGAGCGGGCCGAACAATCTGCGGAAGAGCGTTTGCTCGACCTGTTACTTCCGTCTGCGCCACCACCTTCTTCCGAATCAGTTCCTAGCGCGGCGCCGGGCGTCAATGACACCCAACGGCGCGAGCAAATGCAACGTACACGCGACAAGCTGCGCGTTCAATTGCGTGAGGGAAAGCTGGACCAGCGGCTGGTGGAGGTGGAGGTCCGCGAGCGCTCGATTCCTGCGTTTGAAATTATTTCAAACCAAGGCGTCGAAGAGATGGACATCAACATGAAGGACATGCTCTCCGGCGTTTTCGGCCAGCAGAAAAAGAAGCGCAAGATGACGGTTGCCGAGGCGTTCGATTATCTGATTCAGGAAGAAGAAAATCGCCTGATTGATATGGACCACGTGACGCGGATTGCGGTGGATCGCGTGGAGCAGATGGGCATTCTTTTCATAGACGAAATCGACAAGATCGCCGGGCGTGAAGGCGGCCACGGGCCGGACGTCTCGCGCGAAGGAGTGCAGCGCGACATTCTCCCGATCGTCGAGGGCACCACCGTCAACACGCGTTACGGGATGGTGCGCACCGACCATATTCTCTTCATCGCGGCGGGCGCATTTCACACCACAAAGCCGTCGGACCTGATCCCAGAGCTGCAAGGTAGATTCCCGATCCGGGTCGAGCTCGGCTCGCTGAATGAGGGAGATTTTACCCGCATCCTTACTGAGCCCAAAAATGCGCTCGTGAAGCAGTACATGGCACTGCTCGATACGGAAGGGCTGAAGCTAACGTTCACAGACGACGCAATCGCGGCAATCGCCCGTTTTGCAGCGAGAGTGAATGAGCACACGGAGAACATTGGCGCGAGGCGGCTTCATACGATTCTGGAAAAAGTGCTTGAAGAGATTTCTTTCGAGGCGCCGGAAATGAAGAAAAAGACGGTGAGAATCGACGCCGCCTACGTTTCCAAGCAGCTTGCGAATATTGTGAAGGACCAAGACCTCAGCCGCTACATCCTTTAACCAATGGACACGCGCTCGTCGGCAGCCCAGCCTCGCGCAAGATACGACCTGCCTTCCCTGTCATTAGTTCTTGCCGCCGCGGTCGTTCTTTTCGCCATGCTGGCCGGGTGCGCCTCGCCCGGAGAGCCGGTTGAGCGCAAACCTGCTTTACCGGTTGCGATCAGCGATCTGGCCGCCGGCCAATCCGGGAATGACGTGGTGCTCACATGTAGCGTCCCGAAGGAAACGGTCGACCACAGCACGCTCGGCGAGCCACCGTCGTTCGAAGTCTATCGCGCCATCCATCCCGTCCCGCCGGTGACCTCGTCCGCGCCTGCGGCTGCACCACAACTCGCTCTGCTCGTCACCATTCCGGCGGCGCTGGTACCCTCGTACATAACGGGCAATCATTTCCGCTATGTTGATTCCCTCACGGCTGGTGATTTTCTGTCCAGCCATCAACAGAGCGTTGCATCTTACATGGTCCGCACTAGCGTTTCGGATGATAAGGAGTCGGCTGACTCAAATCGCGTGAATCTTGATATTTACCCGGCACCGCTCCCGATCACGGACTTGCACGCAGAAGGTGTAAGATCGGCGATCGTGCTTCACTGGACAGCGCCGGGGACCGATCTCACCGGGGATGTGCCTGCGATTGGCGGGTATCATGTCTTTCGGGCGAACGCCCCGACGCCACCAACTGTTACCGCCACAAACGCGCTAAACACCCCCACCGCAGGCGTCGAGCCGAATCAAAGTGCCGCCGCGGCTGCCGGAGCGTCTGCTTCTTCCACAAGCGAAACTCCGCAGCTCACCTCACCGCTGGTGGAAATCGGCGATGCCGATACCACCGAATATCGCGATACCGATGTGCAGAAGGACAAAACCTATGTGTACTCGGTACGCAGTACGATCCAAGCTGATGGTAAGCCTCTCGAATCCGCAGATTCAAATCTAGCGACGGTCACCCTCCGTGACGTCTACCCTCCGAGCGCACCGACTCAATTGCTGGCAACCCCTGTGCCCAGCGAAGGCAGCGCGCCCGCACATGTCGATCTTTCCTGGGGGATAAACCCTGAAACGGATCTGGCAGGTTACAACGTCTATCGTAGCGAGGAGGCTAGCGTTCCTGGCACACGTATCAACGAACGCCTATTGCCAACGCCGGCATTTAGCGATATGAATGGCGTCCCCGGCCGGTCTTACTATTACACGGTAACTGCGGTGGACCGCACCGGTAACGAGAGTGGCCCCAGCGCCGCCGTGGAAGCACGATTTCCGCTCGCGGCGGGTTCGTCGGCCGGAAATCAGGTTTCACCGTGAGTAATGCAGATCCATCGTCTCAAACAGCCTCCGGATTTGTGAACGATCGCGGACCGGCTTCATCGCTGCGCCCAGCGCTGATCGCGGGCTTGTATACCGGAGCGATGCTCGTGGTTGTGATGCTCGGCGCGCTGGTGGTCGCCAACCGCGTTCCTACGCTTGAGCCGTACGCTTTCGAGCGCAATGCGGCTTCTTATGCCCTGTTCGTACTGATCATGCTTCTGCCGGTGCTGCGGTTCCTGAACCGTCCCGTTAAGATGTTCGTGGCTTCGATGACGGGATGGGTGTTGCTCGCGGTTGGGTATGATTTTGCGGGTCTTTACTTTCATAATCTCTTCAACGTGCTCCAGCGGACACCGTTCGAGGTCCTTATCGAGGGGGCGATCGTCTATGCGGTGCTCTCCGTGGCAGCTTGGGTGTGCGCGATGATTCTCCACGCTCGGCACCATCCGCTCGCGCGTCGTCCCCGTGCCGGCGCGATCTCCAGCCATCGATGAAGCTCTGCCGGTTCGTTCCTAGTGACGCTGCGTCCCCAGCTGATGCGCATGCAGGAATTGTCGAGAACGAGATCGTTGCCGAAGTTCGCGGCGAAATCTGGGGAACTCGCGAGCGAACCGGCCGGCAATGGCCGCTCGGCGCCATAAAGTTGCTTGCTCCGTCAACGCCGTCGAAAATCGTGTGCGTTGGCCGAAACTATGCCGCGCACGCTTCAGAATTGGGCAACGAACTCCCCAAGGAGCCGCTAATCTTCCTCAAGCCGCCGTCGTCCGTGATTGCGCCGGGCGAGGCAATCGTCCTGCCGAGCGTTTCAAAACGTGTGGATTTCGAGGGGGAACTAGCCGTTGTCATCGGCAAGAGATGCAAGCACGTAAAACCTTCAGAGAAGGTGACAAACTACATTGCGGGATACACCTGCCTCAACGACGTGACCGCGCGCGATCTGCAAAAGCCAGACGGCCAATGGTGGCGCGCAAAAGGCAGCGACACGTTTTGTCCGTTCGGCCCGTTTCTCGAAACCGAGTTCGACCCTGCCGCTACGGTCGAAACTTTCGTGAATGGAATTAGGAAACAGTCGGCCAGCATCTCCCATTGGATTTTTTCGCTGGATGCTATAATCCGCTGGATAGCGCAGGTGATGACGCTCGAGCCCGGCGACGTGATTGCCACAGGAACACCTGAAGGAGTCGGCCCGCTCTGCGCGGGCGACACCGTTGAAGTGGCCGTAAGCGGCATCGGAACGCTCCGTAACACCGTCGTCGCCTCGCAGGACTAAATTGGGTGCGTGATTTAATTTCCTTCGCAGGTTTTGCCAAACGGATCTGGCGAAGGCGACGTGAGAATTGCCGTGAATAAATACCTCTCGAGTTGGCACGAAATCGCTTCCCTGGCGGGCCTGGGCGTCCTGGCCGCCGC
>DATJOL010000105.1:0-24180 GCA_035507075.1 Candidatus Aquilonibacter sp.
CACCTCGCCTTGCTTCACCTCAAATGACACATCGCGCAGTGCCCAGAGCATCGTCTCTTCATCGTGGGCCTTACGGCGAAAAGGCGACTTCGCCGCGTTCGCCAAAGCGTCGCGCAGCGTGCTCCCGGCCTTCAGCTTCCCGATGTGGAACCGCTTGCCGAGCTTCTCAACCTGTATAACGCTCTCGCTCATTTCCTAACGCCGGCATCGCCGGCTCTCCGGTGTCACGCCGTTCCCGGGACCGCCACTCTCCGTACTGGCGTTTTTTTGTCCCGCCGGCTCTCAGGTCGTCCGCGGTCTGTGCGGGCAGCCCTGAGGGTTTTCGGTTCCGCGTCTCGAACGTTCCCGCGGCCGCCAATTTTGGAAGGGCGGGGCTTCAGCCCCGCCGTAACCGCGCGCGTGAAACAGGGCTTTAGCCCCTGAAGCCGCTGTCCTCTTTCGATCCATCCCGAACTTGCCTGGGGCTACCCCAAACACAATACCATGACGTAGTTTGCACAAGTCCCCCGCGTAGCCAAATACACACTTTCCGCAATGGGCCGTTCCCATAATGGAACTCCTTGCCCGCATTTCCCCGGTCGCTCTCTTTACTCCCGCCTCCGTCTGCCTCGCCAAAACTAGCCGTGCCAAACGCGCAAAATAAGCCTTTTTAAGCGCCAAAACCGTGCAAATTAGCCCATTTTAAGGTGCCATAATCGGGGCGGATACCATCCGCCGCGGCCCTCCGGGGTCCCGGTAGTTCTGTACTCCGTATTTCCCACAATAGAAATCACGGCTTGTGCATGCTACCCTTCGATTGTTTTTGAAGCTGAGATGCGCGCAGTCGCGGAAAAAAATTCCGCAAAAAAGCGCGGAAACAAAAGAGGAGAGGTGTGCGTCGTCCGACGCAGAGAGCGAAACGTGGAATTTCTAATCGATAGTAATTACGATTAGAAATTCGCGTAACCAGCGCAAATTCAGCAACTTGCAAATTTCTAATCGATAGAAAAACAGCACCCTTTCGCCTCGGCGAAAGTGCAGAAAAGGCGAAGACGCTTACGCCCCCGGCCGCTCGCGGACCAGATGGATTGCGCCGTTGATCGTCCGCAGCGAAATTTCTCCGCCTCCGGCCCCGAGCCTCGCCCGAAACGCGCCAAGCGTCGAGGGAGCCGTCGCCGCCGTCACCGGCAGCTCCGACGAGAAATCCCCGTTCATATTCTGCACGTTCAGGTTCGCGCGCGTGTCCGAAGGCAGCGTCAGCACCACCGAGCCGTTCACCGTCTCTATATGCATCGGCGCGCCGTTACTGATGTGTCGAAGTTGAAGCGTCAGGTTGCCGTTGGTGGTCTTGGCATTGAAGCGGCCGGCGCTATCGGTCACTTTCACGTCGCCATTCACGGAGCGAAGATCGCCGCCGCCTCGCACGCCGCGAACGGAAACGCTGCCATTAACGGTCTTGATGGCTTCGAGCAACACGCGCTGCGGCACGTGAACATGATACTCCACGGTGACGCCATTGCCCGCGCTCGTGGGGTAAAGCGTGCGCACCGCGATCTGGCCCGGCAGGCTTTGGACGTCGATCTGGACCTGGTCGAGGTCGGCGGCGCTGTTTTGCGAAGTCTTAACAGCGCTCACTTCGACTTCGTCGCGGTCCCAGCCATCCACCTGGACTGAGCCGTTGATGTTATCGAGCTGGAAATTGCCGCCGGCGGGTAGCGGATAGACTTTATCGAAGAGCTGGTCGGCGTTGCCGAAACTCGGAAGGGAGATGAAGAGAAGAGCTACCGCAAGCGGAATAATGCGCCGCAGCGCGCTCGAAAACGGCCTGGAAAAGCGATCGAAAACCAACAGTTGACGCAACGTCGTCATTTTCCACCCCTTGCGAAACAGTCGCCGGACACTTGCATCCGAATTGATCCCGAGCAGACCAGCGCTGCCGCCGGCCGCTTAGCGTTGCGGTGACAGGAAGACTCTCTGCTCAAGCGCCTCGAGCTGCTTCTGGAGACCTTCCATTTGCTGGCGATACATCTGCATCTGTTGGTCCGTGTCGCCCAGGACGAACCGGATATTTCCAGCCACGGTGCGAAGATGGAGCACCTCGCCGCCGCCGTTGAGCGCGCCGTCTGCATAAGCGATGCGCCCGCCGCTTGCGCCGTCGTCGTAATGAACGGCCAAGGGGAAGGCGGGATCGATGATGAAGCCATGCGTCTGCCCCATTTGCACCTGGGCGTCAACCGTGACCGGCGTTTTTTTGCCAAGATAGACGACGATGTCGCCCTTGCCTGACTGCAGGTCGCAATCGCCGGAATCTTTACCCGGAGACACGAACCAGGCGGTAATACCCCCGGTTCCCGTCGAGGCCTTTACCGAATCATCTGCTTGCGTCACGTAGATACTGCCGTCGGCCGTCTGCAGATTCGCGGGGCCGGCGCTACGGACCACGCGGATGCCGCCCCCGTCCGTCTTGGCGCGGACAAGGCCTGCGGCTTCGCCGACCTGGATCTGGCCGCCGGCCGTTTCTGCGTAGAGGTCCGCGCCAGCGTGTTCGAGGGCTATATTGCCTCCGTCGGTGACGAGGCGAGCCGAGCCGCCGATTGAATCGACGCGGATGTGACCGCCATGAGTATGGAGGTAGGCGCTGCCCCCGATGGCACCGGTGGTGATGTGGCCGCCGCCGGTCTCGGCGACGAGTTCGCCGGTGACGTTTTTCACGCTGATGTGGCCCCCGGCAACCGCCGTGAGGTGCGCGCTGCCGTTTATATTGCCCGTGATGATATTCCCGCCCTGCGTGAGAAGCGTCTGGCGACCGGAAAGATCGTCAGCCGTGATATTCCCAACGCCGGTGGAAACATCGACTGAATAATTCCTGGGCACTGTCAGTTCGAGCGTCACCCAGAGCCGCCCTGCGGGAAGCCGCGTGCTCGTGATGCCTACGAGCGTTACGCCATCTGTAGCGGGAACCGAGCGAAGGGAATAGCTCTTCAACAAGCGATCCGCGTCTCTAGCGGTGGAATCGGTCTCAAGGTGGACGTGGTAATCGACAGTGGGCGAATCGTGCGTATGGATGACGATGCTTCCCAAGTCGGTTCGCAGATGAAGACGGGCAGCATACTGTGTCCGCACAGAGCCGGAAAAATCCCGCGAAGGTCGCGCTTTCGCTGCGGGGGAAACTTGCGAGTTCGTGGATTGCGGCGCTGCGCTTTGCTCTGCCTTATCAGGGTGACGAGCGGAAGCGCGTGACGGAAGGAAAAGCGCGGCTGCAGCAAAAAGCGCCGCTACGCTAAAACCGATATAAGGAAACGCAAAGGGAAGGCGCCCGGAGAAGCGCCACGACCGCGGCACGGCTTAGAACTTTCCGCGAGGCCCCAGATCGCGAATCGCCGCTGCGCTCTGGAGCCGGATGTAAGCGTTGGGATCGTTCTGCATGCGGTCCTGCAAAACGGAGAGCATCTTATCGGTCGAGTCGACTTCGCCCTTTGCGACCATATCGCGCAGCGAATTGATCGCTTCGACGCGGACGCCAGGATTCTGATCGTCGACAAGAGCATCGAGCAGCGTCTGCTGAACGATATCCTGCGGCTCGGCGCCGTTCAAAGCTTCGAGAGCCTTCAGGCGGACGGCCGCATTCTTATCTTTGTGCACCGCATGGCACAGAGCGGAGCGGACGTCAGGATCATCTGTGCGCGAGCTAAGTAAATCGACCGCGTCGAGGCGAATGTCCGGGCAGAACCGATCGCCGCTGCGAAGAATATTGATCAGCTCGTCTTTTACGTTGTCGTCGTCGACCGTGCCTTCGATCGTGACGGGCTGCTGCTCTTTCAGCTGCAGCTGGATCTGTGGAGGCGCGTCGCCGAACGACGGCAAAACGTTGATGCCCGCCACATCCGCGCTGTGGAGATCGAGAGCGGCGAGCGCGGGCGAAGTTTTCGTGGTTACGATTGGCGGCGGCTGTTCGGCGGGAGAGCCTGTGACGGTTGCGAACGGCTGATCATCCGGCGCGGTCACTCGATGCAATACGCGAGGGCCGAGCAGAAGGCCTCCCGAAAAACCCGCCAGTAAAAGGGCGACCGCGCCCAAAGCGGGTACGGAAACGAGATTGCTCAACGAACCAGCCCAGTCAGCGGGAAGCACAAAACCTAGAGAGCGGCGCAGCCAGCCGTGCTCCTCTTCGCGATCGATTGCATCATCCAAGCCGGCGCGGCAGCTCGCCAGCAGCGATGCATCGGGTTCGCCGCGATGTTCGCTAAGGATCGAGAGAAGCTCGCGCTCACGGGCGAGGGTTGCGGAGCAGCGGTCGCATTGCGCGGAGTGCGCAATCCACTCGGCGTGCTGCTCGGTTGAAATTTCTTCACCGGCTGCGAGCAGGACGATGAATTCTTCCCATTCGGTGCAGGGACGATTATCGATTGGTCCGTCGGCCTGGTTCATGTCTGGATCGAAATCCCAATTGTGCTCGCGCGCCATTTTTTTCAGCTTACCGTCTCGCCCCAACTCAACTTCGCTTTTACTTCAGGCTCTCCAGCGACGCCCGCAGCTTGCGCGTGGCGCGGAAGAGCGAATTCTTCACTGTTTCTTCTGACGTGCCGAGGACGTCGCCGATAGCACGCAGCCTCATTCCTTCGTAATGCTTCATCTCAAAAACCATCCGCTCGCGGGGCGAAAGGCGCTTCATGGCTTCCTGAATGCGCCCGTTGATTTCGCGGCCCAGCAACTGGCGCTCCGGGTTCGTTGAAGGATTGGTTTGCGGCTGGCGATCGAAAAAGTCGCGCGTCGTGCCGCCATCCGCCTCTTCGGGCACCGGCGCCTGATCCTCGCGGCGGGTAGTGCGCCTGCGCAGGTAATCCAAACCGACGTTGGTGGCAACCCGGTAAAGCCAGGTGTAAAAACTGCACTCAAAACGGAAGCGGTGAAGGTTCCGGTAAACCTTCAGGAAGGTCTCCTGGTAAATATCACGAGCATCCTCCGGCCGATGGACGATATTCATCGCCAGGCGCAGCACATCACGATCGTAACGGCGCACCAATTCATCGAACGACTGGCGGTCGCCTTCTTGTGCCTTGCGGACTAACGCATGCTCTTCGGCGACCTTTGCAGCCGCAGCTTGCCGCGCATCCGCCTCAAGCGCAATGCTCGTTCCCATCGTGGGTATTGCCGGCTGAGCGCTGGCGGTAAATCGATCGGCCAGATCATCGATGCCGCGGGAGCCTCGGTCGCCGACGAATCCTTCCTTGGGCTTCATCTTCATAGACGAAACGCTAAGCCTTTTGTTAGCACTACACGGCTTTTGCTTCCCGCAACTGAAAGGCCCAGAACCTCTCTATTTACTATGAGATGCGAAAGAAGAGCCGTTCGTTGCAGGCAAAAATGCGCCATTTTCGCGCGCTAAGCGTGGCAATTATAGGCTCAAAGCGAGGCGAATCAACCCATAAACGGCTGCGCAGACGGCGAGGTCAACCACGGTGCCCCAGTCCGTCTGAAAACCGCGATGTCGCAGCCATTGCGGGAGGTTGGGCATCAGAGAGAAGTAATAAATGGCGTTCCCTATCAGGATTGCGACCAGGTATTCCAACCATCGGCGAGGTGTGACCCCAAGAAATTGCCGCGCCATATGAGCGTGTTACTCCAAACAAGCAGCTCATCGGCGCCCTTCGCTTGCCGGTGAGAGCCCCCCACCCATATTATGGCAGCCGCCCCGTTATGGTCCAGTCGAAGGTCCAACTCAGCAGTCCGGTGATGTATTTGAAAGGCGTCGGGCCGCAGCGTGCGAGCGCATTAGCCGAGCGCGGAATTACGACCGTCGGCGACCTGCTGAATTACCTGCCTTTCCGGTACGAAGACCGCATCCGGTTCACTCCCATCGCCGAGATTGTTCCGGGACAGGTTTGCACGATTTTGGCAGAGGTCGCTCCGAGGGGTGGCGGAACGGTGCGGTTTACGCGCGGCCGGGCGGCTATCTTTCATCTGCCAGTGCGCGACGGCTCCGGAACAATGCACGCGAAGTTCTTTCACGGAACTTATCTTCAGGATCGGCTAAAGGAAGGCCAACGGCTCGTCCTGCACGGCAAGGCGGAGTATGACTTTTACCGCCCGACGCGGATCGAAATGATCAATCCGCAGATGGAACTGCTCGGAAACGAGGACACGGCAGCGGACTCGACCGAGGTCGGACGTATCGTTCCCATCTACGAAGCTATCGGCGGCCTGAGTTCACGGATGCTGCGGCGCGTAGTCTACGGCCTGCTTGGCATGCTGGAAACTGAAATTCCCGATCCGCTGCCGAAGGAAATTCGCGAACGATACAAGTTCCCTTCCCGGCGTGAAGCGTTGCTGTATGCGCATTTCCCACCGCCCGATGTGGATATGGAAAAGCTAAACAGCTTCCGCAGCCCGGCGCATATCCGGTTGATCTTCGAGGAATTTTTCTCTTACCAACTGTCAATGGCGATGCGGAAGCTGAACGATCATCGACAGACCGGAATTGCGATGCGCGTTCGCGAGGACCGGGTTCGCGCCGCGCTGAAAAGGATTTTGCCTTTCAAGCCGACCAGCGCGCAGAAACGCGTGCTCGCTGAGATTGTCGCCGATCTTGAGCGGCCCTTTCCCATGCACCGTTTGCTCGAAGGCGACGTGGGCAGCGGGAAGACCATTGTTGCGCTGGAAGCTGCGGCGATCGCTATTGAAAACGGCTGCCAGGTAGCGCTGATGGCGCCAACGGAAATTCTGGCGGTGCAGCACTATCTTTCGGCGCGACGCGTGTTCGAGCCCGCCGGATATCGCGTGGAGTTGATTACGGGCGGGCTCTCGAAAGCGGAACGCGAGCTCGCCGCCTTGCGTGCGCAAGTGGGCCAGGCGCAGCTTGTGGTGGGGACGCACGCGCTGATTGAGGAGGGCGTGAAATTCGAGAAGCTCGGTTTGGTGATTGTGGACGAACAGCACCGGTTCGGCGTTTTGCAGCGCAAAAAGCTAATGGAGAAAGGCGTCGCGCCACACGTATTGGTAATGACGGCCACGCCGATTCCGCGCACACTAGCACTGACGTTGTTCGGAGATCTCGATCTCTCAGTGATCGATGAGATGCCGCCGGGGCGCATGCCGATCGAGACGCGCTGGGCGAGTGAAGACCGGCTCACCGGCGTATGGGAATTTTTACGCGGTGAGATCGCCAATGGGCGGCAGGCGTATGTGGTCTACCCGGTGATTGAGGAATCGAAGCTCGAGTTGAAAGCCGCAACCGCGGAATACGAACGGTTGGCGAAGCAGGTGTTCCCCAAGCTGCGCGTGGGCCTGCTCCACGGTCGGCTTAAAAGTGAAGAAAAAGATGCCGTGATGGAGCACTTCCGCCGCGGGGAATTGAACATCCTGGTGGCGACGACGGTGATCGAGGTTGGCGTCGATGTGCCCAATGCGACGGCGATGGTGGTCGAGCATGCGGATCGCTTCGGCCTCGCGCAACTGCACCAACTGCGAGGAAGAATCGGACGAGGCAAGGAAAAGTCTCATTGCGTTCTGGTAGCGCCGAAGACGATCAAAGGCGAAGCACGCGAACGGATCGAGGCGATGGTCGCCACCACGAACGGCTTCGAAATCGCCGAGCGCGACCTGAGCCAGCGCGGCCCGGGTGAATTTTTCGGCACGCGGCAGCATGGCGATGCTGCGTTTTCGTTTGCACAGCCGCTGCGCGACCACGAAATTCTGGAGCTCGCAAGGCGCGAAGCCTTTGCGCTTGCCGAAAACGAAGGCCGCGCAAAAGAAGTGGCGGCCAGGCTGGACATTTTGAGCCCGGCCTGGCGGCAGCGGTACCACTTGGCGACCGTGGGGTGAGCATGCGGGTGATCGGGGGAAAATTTCGCAGCCGGAGATTGAAAGGCCCGGGTTTTTTGCGGTTGCGGCCGACCAGCGATCGACTTCGCGAGACTCTATTCAATGTGCTCGGACCGGCCGTGGAAGATTCTCTATTCGTCGATCTGTATGCCGGGACGGGCGCGGTCGGCATCGAGGCCGCAAGCCGGGGAGCACGAGAAGTGATCTTCGCAGAAAAGCATCCCGCGACGGCGCGCCTGCTGAGGCAGAACCTCGCTTCGCTCGCACTCGACGGCAACGTTCAATTGATCCCCGCCGACGCTTTGGATGCTCTCGAAAAGCTGGCCGTGCGGAGACTTGTCGCGGATTTTATCTTTCTCGATCCGCCTTATGACCGCGCGGACGAGTATAAGCGCACGCTGGAATTCATCGACGGCTCACATCTGCTGGCGCCCGCAAGCCGTGTGCTTGTGGAACATTCCGTTAAGCTGGAGTTGCCGGACTGGTTCGAGCGTATCGAACGCGCGCGGTTGATCGAGCAAGGCGACGCAGCCCTCAGTTTTTACAAGCTTGCCGCTGCGGCTTAGGTCCGGGGGCACCACTTCGGCGATTTTGGACCGGAGATCCGCGGGACCAGACCGGCGCATAATTTTAAAGCGCGCGTTCGCTGGCAGCCGCTGCCTTAGAGCGGGCATCGAAACAGTCGGGTATAATCCGAGACTCATGCCGCTGCTCATGCAGGATACGTCTGTCGACGATTACGCAGTTAGCGCACCGCCGCACTCGCGTTTGCCGCGGCTCGATCTCGGCATCGATTGGACGCCCCGCTGGGAAGAGTTTCGCACGAGTTTGAGAGGGGTTCTGACCGGGCCGAAGCCTGCAGGCAAGGAAGCCGTTTCTGGCGGCGAGCACCTGCGCGTGGAATGGATTCGCGCGTATCGCCCGCGCAGCCCGTTTCTCGTCGCCGTGGTTTTTCATGCTCTCGCGATTTGGCTGATCACTTTGCCGATCTGGGGATTTCTGCCCACGTCAGAAGCAGACGCCGTGCCCATGCAGTTGCAACTGAGTTGGGACCTACCCGCCGATTTGCCGCCGATCACGCTGCCCGCGCGCGCCGAAAAAAAATCGAGCACGCCGCCGCGCCGCGCCAATAGCGCGCCACAGCAGGCGCAAAGTGGCGCCGACGCATTCAACCCGCATCAGACGATACTCTCGGTGCCCGTACGACTGACGCATCCGCGGCAAACATTAATCGAGCCGGAAGCTTCGATGAAAGCGCCGAAAGTCATGGAGCAGATGCCGAACGTGGTGCAGTGGTCCGCTCCCGAAATACTGCGGCCCACGATTGAATATTCGACCAGCAAGAGTAAGCCTGAATTGCGCCGGGTGCAGGGACGCTCCGTGGCCGCGCCGCAGATCGCGAACGCGGCGAAAATGGCGGAGCCCGAATCGATTGCGCAAACGGATGTGCCTCAGTTGGCGCCGCCCGCGCCCGTTCCTTCAGCGGCGGTGATTGCTTCACGGCGAACGATTCGGCGCGAATCTGTGTTCGCGCCGCAAATTGCCGACTCCATGCGCAGTTCAGACCAGACGGACCTCACGCGCAGCGGCGACGTCCGCCTGGCGCCGCCGGCTCCGCTGCCTTCGAATTCGCGAATCGAGGCATCGCTTCGCGCAGAACTCACCGTGGCTGCCGCGCCTGAAGTCCACGAGCAGACAGACGGAAATCCCGCCGACGTGCGGAAGCTGATCGCAATCTCCGCGGCGCCTGCACCGCCAAAGAGTGACGTGAAACTCCCCGAGGGGAATCTCGCGGCAAATGTGGCGATTTCGCCGGATGGAAAGCGCCCGGGAACGCCCGGAGGCGCGGAGCACGGCGCCACAACTTCGAAAAGCACCTCCTTGTCCAGCGCGAATGCGGATTCGCTGCCCGCCGCAATTAGCGTAAGTAACGCAACGGAGAAGCCGTCAAACGGAGGTGTGGCGCGAATTGGAGGTCTCACGCCCCACTTGGATCTGAGCATGCGGCCCACGGCTCCTGGCGAATCAACAACGGCTCGCAGCGTGCGGACAGGGCCTGCAAACGTGGCAGCGCTGCCACCGGGTGCGCCGCCGGAAGATTTGCTCTCCGGTGAGAGATTCAGCATGCACGTGAGCACGCCGGATACGACGAGCACGCGCGGAAGCTGGCTTTTCAACTTCGCGCAGCTCGGCGAAAACCCGAGCGACATTGCCAAACCGGACACCACTCTCTCCGGACCAGAGCCAATTTATACGGTTGATCCGAGATATCCGCCGGAAACGATGGTCGAGCACATCACGGGCGAGGTGGTGCTTTACGCGATCATTCGCAAGGACGGAACGGTCGACAGCATCCAGCTGGTGCGCAGCCTCGATCCGCGACTCGACAAGGCGGCAATGCAGGCGCTGGCACAGTGGAAATTCCGCCCGGGATCTCGCGGCGGTGTGCCCGTGGATCTGGAGGCGGTGATTCATGTGCCGTTCGAGTATCGCCAGCTCAATTATTAAGGCGCACGATTTGGACGAACAGGCGTTGCCTTAGGCTGCAGCCATTCGCTTCTTGATCTCGCGCTCGTATTGCGGAAAATAGCGCCAGATGACGGTCAGATCGAAGCGGTCGAGGATCGACTCTTTGGATTCATGTTCCAGCAGGAATTCGAACGAGAGACCGACCAACTCCTCTCGTGTGACCTTTCCTTTGCCGAGCCGTTCGTAATCGGGCGCGCCAAGCGTCACGCGATGCGACGTTTCGGATTTGCCGTCGATCACCCGGACATCGTAAGCACCATCTCCCGATTTTTTCACTTCAATTCTTGCTGACATCGAGCCGAACCACCTTGCGCTTTTAAGGATTCATCCGCGCGAATAGAGTTTTCGCGCTTTCCAAGCCGCCGGCGGCCGCCAGCCCCGCCGCGCCGCCAACAATTACTTCATCCAAATCACCCACGAGCCCTTCGACGGCTCGCTCGGTAAAATCCGCCAAGGGCATCGGCTGCATCGACGGACGGAAATTTACGGGCTGGGTCTGCATCCCACCGAGATCGGTCTTTACGTAGGGAGGGATCAGTTCTTGCACGCGGATACTTTCATCGCGCAGCTGACGGCGCAGAGAAAGCGTGAACGAATGCACGGCGGCTTTTGTGGCGCAGTAGATCGGTATCCACGCCAGCGGCACGAAGGCAAGGCCGGAGGAGACGTTGATGATCGTAGCGCCGGCCTTGCCTTTCAGTTGCGGAATGAACGCGGCGCACATGCGAATCGTACCGCTGAGATTGGTTTGAATTTCGCTGAACATCGCAGCGTCATTGAACGAGCTGGCGCCGTTTTCGGCCCCAAACTTCACGCCCCGCGATTGCACGCCTGCGCTATTCACCACGCAGTTGAGGCGCGGGAATTCCTGCGCCGCCTTGGCGCCAACGCCGGCTACCGATGCCGCGTCAGCAACATCGAGCACGAAATATTCCATACCGGGATTCGCAGCGCAAAGATCGCGCAGCACGTTTTCGCGCCGGCCCGCGACGATCACCTGATTTCCGTAGTAGTGGAGTTTTTCGGCAAGCGCGCGGCCTATGCCGGTGCCGCCCCCGGTGATCAGGATCGTGTTGTCATGCAGATTCATTCGCGCCTCGCATCATGATAATAACCCAGCACGGAAGAGAAGATGGGGCGCACGCGGTGATGGCCGAGAAAGGAGGTTCGTGGCTTACGCGATCACCGCAGATGCTGAAGTCGTCGCGCGCGATTTTTCCAGGATGTTTTGCAACATGTCAGGAATCTCGAAGACGGCGCGATTGTGCAGAGCAGCCGCGTTCGCCCGATAGCGCGCCAAAGTGGCGGGTTGAATCAGCTGCGCAACGGCGCTCTCGACGTGGCGAAAATTCTGAAGGACCATCCCGACTTCTTTCTCGAGCACCCACTCTGTGTTGTAGCGTTCCTGAGGCAAAGTCCACGCATTGCATTCGACGATCACAGGCAATCTCATCGCGAGAGCTTCGCTGACGCTTCCCGGCCCCGGCTTCCCAATAAAGAAGTCGGCCAGTTGCATGTAGTAGTTCACGCGGGTGGTGAATCCTTCGACAAACACCGGCATTCTCCGGCTGCGTGCGCGGAGTGCTGCGCCAAGCTTCTCATTCTTACCGCAGATAAGGATCAGTTGCAGCGGCAAGCCCGAACGATCAAGACGCTCGGCGATATCGAGCATCGCTTTCGAACCTTGGCCGCCGAAGAGAACGATTCCCGTGGTCAGACCGGAACGCAAACCCAGCCGCTGCCTTTCCGCCTCGGGATCGGCAACCGGTGGTTCATAAAACCGAGGGTGCAGAATCATGCCCGAAGCTCGAAAAATTTTGTCGTCGGCATGACCGAGCGCTTTGGCCTGCGCGACGGCCCGGTCCGAGCCGCAAATCAGGTATTGAGGCTGACGCTCGATCCAAAAGTGCGGTGGATAATCGGCGATATCGGTGAGGATTGTGACGTAAGGGCGGCCCGGGTAAACCGCAGCCAAGCTCTCACACATGGCGCGGTTGAAATGCGGCACAAAAGACACAACCATATCCGGTTGCGCTTGGCGCCAAAGCTTCTCAAATAGCTTCACGGTTGGGCGGTGGTACATGCGGAGAGTAAACTGCAGCACCTTAAGTAATTGGGCGCTGCCGAGCGTCCAACCCGTGGCGAGCATGCGGTTATAGAAGTCCTGAATGCGGATTCCGGAATACTTTTTCAGAATATCCAGCTCGTCAAGAAGCTCCTGGATGTTTGTAAGCTGCACATCCCACGGAAGTTGCTGGGACTTGATGGCCATCTGCAAGGCGGTGGCGGCGGCGCGATGGCCTCCGCCAGCATCAAAGAAGCAGAACTCAATCCGATCCATGCGCGGCGATTCTGGCAAGAGAAGGGCTACTCCATGTTACAATTGCATAAATTGTGGAAAACTATGTGCCGAAAAAGATAACTCCCTGTATTTTCAGAAGTTTAGCGGGAATGTCATCTCGCAGTAATATTCAAAACCTAGACTGGTGGTCGTGAAGTGCGATATGCACGTCCACTCTTACTACTCGGGACAGTGCACTACTCCTTTCGTCAAAAAGTTCTGCCGGGAAAGCTATAGCGATCCCGATCAAGTCTACAGCACTCTCCGGCAGCGTGGGATGAACCTCTTCACACTCACCGACCACGATTGCATCGAGGGGTCGGAACGCCTGCGCCGCCATCCCGATTTCTTCCTGAGCGAGGAGCTGACGTGCCGGATGCCCAGCGGTACGGAAGTCCATATTGGAGTCTATGACTTCCATGAGCGCCAGCACGAACAGCTCCTGCGCAGGAGAAACGATATCCTTTCGCTCGTGATGTATCTCACCGAACGGAAGCTCTTTTTCAGTATAAACCACGTCTTTTCAAGCCTCACAGGGCGGCGGGAACTCGAAGATTTCTCATGGTTTGAGGAGTACTTCCCGGTCATCGAGATTCACAACAGCCACATGCTCGAAAGCGCTAACGGCAGCGCGAGCGAACTGGCCAGAAAGTGGAATAAGATCGGCATCGGAGGCAGTGACGCGCACGCGATGCCTTCCGTAGGAGCTGCTTACACCGAAGTGCCTGGAGCCCGAAACAAAGATGATTTTTTCGCCGGTCTCCGGCAGGGGATGGGGCGAGTAGCGGGCGACTCGGGCAGCTTTACTCGCCTCACGCGAGACGTGCTGATCATAACCGCCGCCCTTATGCGCGAAAAGGCGTGGACCAGATTACTCGCCCCGATCGGTCTGCTGATTCCACTCGCGACCGCCCTCAATTACTTTGAAGAAGCAGGATTTAACCGCCGTTGGGCGGCAAAGATTCTCGATCATACGGAACGACCCAAACGGGTTCGTCCTGCAACTCCTTATTCATATCCTATTCATCCGGGCCAACTAGCATTTTCGCAGCGGGCAGCAAGCGGCGATTAGGAGGGCGCGATGACGGTCCGAAAGGCAGTTTGGAATCAGATCGAGTCTAACGATCACCGGCTGATGCGACGCGTTCATCGTTGGCGCGCGCCCCGCTGGTTCCGTATCCTCATGATCACGATGACCCGAGGGGGAGATGGCTGGCTCTGGTACGGGATAGGAATAATTCTTGCCTTCTTCGGCGGAGACGAGCGATTTCTCGCTATCGGGGCGGGTGGCTCGGCAGCCGTGGCCGGGATTTTCATCTTTCGTGCTCTGAAACATTCCAGCCGCCGCAAACGGCCTTGCGAAATCGAGCCGCACTGTTGGGCCTCGATTCTGCCGCCAGATAAATACTCTTTTCCGTCGGGCCATTCGATCACGGCCTTTGCCGTGGCGACTTCGCTCGGCCTCTTTTATCCACAATTGCTTGCTGTGTTGCTCACGGCCGCATTCCTGATCGCTGCGTCGAGGATCATCCTCGGCATGCATTTCCTCAGCGATGTGCTCGCCGGGTGCTTTCTGGGCGTATTGCTGGGGCTGGTAAGCTTTCGCTGCTTCACGCTGCTATAAAACAAGAGGTTTCTGAAAAATGCAAAGGCCGGAGGAAACCCTCCGGCCTTTTTTGCTATAGGGGGTACCCAATCCATCAGGAGGCGGCTGCAATGTCCGTCACATGGATCGTCTTGGTTGCACGGTCGTAACTACCCGTCACCTTCACTTTATCGCCCGCGAAGGCTTCCGGCTTTGATTGGTCGTCGAGTTGGTAGATCGCTTTCGTGCTGGGATTGTAGAGCACGAACTTCGCGCCGCCCTTCACACAAGCCAGCGTGCACTCCTTGGCACTGACGCCCATATTGTGATGGCCTGCCTTCGCGCAATTGCTGTCCATGATCTCGCCCGTGAACGTACGGCTGGGTGCCTGCTGTGCCACCATAGCGCCCCCGGCGAACATGGCCAACGCCGCAAAACAAACTGCCAGTCTCTTCTTCATGAGTTCCCTCCCGAATATTGACCAAAGTGCTTTCCCTCGCGCGCGCCCCGACAAATTTCCGCGAGGATGAGTGATTGGTTGTGTGTAGGAACCTCGAACCTCACTGAGCCCTCGCACGTCGCCTCTTCGGATGCACCAGAACCGCTGGTACCGAAAGGCAAGTTCCCGGCTCCGCGCTATTATGCAGCAACTAAACTGCGGCGCCACAGGTTTTCGTCCCGACGTCGGTTTTGGGGCTCGCCCGCAATTGCGATTCACAGGTCGAGGGGCAAGGGATTCTTGCCGGTGATCAGGCGCGCCGAGCGCCCCCACGTGATATATAGCCAGGCCCATTGCAGCGCGATGAGCAGCCGATTCTGAAACTCCACGATGTAAAGCAGGTGCACGAACACCCAAATCAGCCACGCCGGTAGACCGGAAAGGCGGAGCCAATTCAAATCCGCGACTGCTGCTGCACGGCCGATGACGGCCAGATTCCCTTTATCGAAATACCGGAATCGGGCAAGCACCTTTCGGCCGCGCAGCCTTGCCTTGATCACTTTGCCAACGTAAGTTCCCTCCTGAATCGCCGGCTGCGCCACGCCGGGAAGAGGCTTACCGGTCTGGTGACTGAAATTTGCAAGGTCGCCAATGACGAAGATTTCCGGATGGCCCGGAACGGTCATATCCGGCTCGACCTGCACGCGACCGGCGCGATCGGCCTTGGCACCCGTCTCCGCGGCAATCTGCTTTCCGAGCGGTGACGCAAGCACACCCGCAGCCCACAAGACGGTCCGCGTAGGAATTGTTTCGGTGCGGTCGCCTTCGCGAAAGGTCACGGAGTTATGCGCAACACCCGTGACCATAGCGCCGGTCCGCACGGTCACTTTCAACTTCGTGAGCATATGCTCCGCCGCCGCCGATAGCTTGGGAGGATAACTCGGCAGGATGCGGCCTGTTCCTTCGATCAGGAAAATCCGGGTGCTTCGCGGATCGATTCGCCTGAAATCATGCCGCAGAGTATCGTCTGCTATTTCCGCGAGCGCGCCCGCCAATTCCGCGCCCGTCGGTCCGCCACCGACGATGACAAACGTAAGCCAAGCTTTCGTTTTTTCCGGATCCGTTTCCCGCTCCGCAGCCTCGAACGCCAGCAGGATGCGCCGCCGCATGTGCGTCGCATCTTCCACCGTTTTCAGCCCCGGTGCGTATTCTTCCCATTCATCGTGGCCGAAGTATTGGTGCGTTGCGCCGGTCGCGACAATCAGCGTGTCGTAATCAAGCGCTCCATCGCTCAGCATCACACGCTTGCGCGCTACATCGACGCCCGTCGCTTCGGCCAGCAACACACTCGCGTTTTCTTGCTTTCTCAGCACGGTGCGCAGCGGCGACGCGATGTTCGCTGGGGAAAGCGTTCCAGTGGCAACCTGGTACAAAAGTGGCTGAAAGAGGTGATAGTTGTGACGATCAACAAGGATCACTTCTGCCGGTGCACGCTTCAGGTGCACAGCCGCAGCTAAGCCGCCAAATCCGCCACCGAGGATCACTACGCGATGAGCTTCGGGCATTCGACGCCGCCTCCGAAGTAGAAGATGAGTTAGGTATGGATTCCGGTGCGAGGTTTCGAAGAGCGCCCGAAAAACTACTTTTCGCGGCGCGGTTTCCTTACAGGTTCCTGCGGACGCTCAAAACGATAGCCCAACCAAGGCTCGGTAAGAATGTAGCGCGGATGGCTGGGATCGGGCTCGACTTTTTTACGGAGCTGATTGATGAAAACTCGCAAGTATTCGGTTTCGTCGCCGTAGTCAGGCCCCCATACCGCTTGCAGCAGCCGCCGATGCGGAATTGCTTTACCCTGGTTGGCCACAAGATGGCGCAACAGCTCAAACTCCTTCGGCGTAAGCCGGACGTTATCTCCGCGCACTGTTACCATGCGCTTGGAAAAATCGATCTTGAGGTCCGGCGCCTCAAACGCAGGAAGCGTGTCACCGGGGGCGGTGCGCCGGAGCGACGCTCGGATACGAGCCATCAGTTCGTCCGAGCCAAATGGCTTTACGACATAATCATCCGCGCCCGCGTCGAGCGCCTGCACTTTATCCTGCTCCGCGTTGCGCACCGTCAGCATGATGATCGGAACATCGCTCGAATTGCGGATTTCGCGGCATGTTTCGAGGCCGGAAATCCCCGGGAGGTTCACATCGAGCAGGACCAAATCCACTCGCTCGCGCCGGATCGTTTCCAACGCTTCTTCGCCGCTCTTGGCTTCGAGAATCGTATAGCCCTGTGCGCTCAGCGTGGTGCGCAGCACGCGGCGGATCTGCGGCTCATCATCAACGGCCAAAATCGTCGCGGGAATCATGCTGCCGTCGCTCTGCTCCGGTCAGCCGGAAGCGTAAACGTGAAGACTGAGCCTTGCCCTAACTGGCTGGTGACGCTGATGGTGCCTCCGTGAGCTTCCACAATCGCCTTCGCGATGGGCAGCCCCATTCCCGTGCCTTCGATCGCGTAACGCTGGTCTTTGCCGCGATAGAATTTCTGGAAAATCAGCGCCTGCTCCAAGCTGTCGATTCCCGCGCCGCGGTCTGCAACACTTATGGCGACGAAATCGCCGTTTCGCTCGGCGGTAATCGTGATCGGTTGGCCGGCCGGCGAATAGCGATTCGCGTTATCGATCAAGTGAACCAATGCCTCGCGCGCCCGCGCCACGTCTGCCACAACGAGTGGCAAGCCGGATTGAACCCGCAGATCAACCTGCCGCTGCCCTAGATTCTTTTTGCATTCGGCGAGGGCGGCATTAATCACGTCCTGCACATCGCGCGGTTCCCGGCGCAACACGACCTCTCCGGCATCGAGACTTGCCATTTCGCCCGCTTCTCCTACCAGGCGATTTAGGCGATCACTTTCCTCATTGATAATCGTGAGCAGCTCGCGGCGCTGGTCTCCGTTCAGGTTATGCTGCGAAAGCAGGTTCGTGACCGATGCTTTTATCGACGTAAGAGGTGTGCGCAATGCGTGCGTCACAGCATCGAGCAAGGCCGTCCGCAGCTGCTCGCCTTCTCGCGCTGCTTCGGTCTGCCCCAGCTGCTCCACGGCGCGCGCGCGTTCCATGGCGATCGCGATCAATGTCGCGATCGCTTCGAGCGTCTCGCGTGAAACCGGCGCGCCGGAAATGCCGAGGCTACCGATCGGACGCAAACCCAGGCGGACGGAGATAAAACACAGGCCATTCGCGTAATCGAATACCGGCTCGTCGCGCGTCGTCATGCTCTTCAGGTTGTCTTTTTCCAACATCGGTATCGCCGGCCCGGAGCGGTAGACCTTCTCTTTTTCAGCCAGGTAAATTGCCGCACCGCCCACTTCAAATGAGTTCACGATCTGCGCCGGAATGCGATTCAGCAATTCCATCACGTTGCCGGACTCGAGCAAACTGCGGCTGAAGCCGTAGAGCTTTTCGATCTCGCGGCGCCGGGCCGATGCCGCCTCTGCCTGCTGGCGCGCGCGGTTGGAGAGTTGGCTGGCGAGCACTGCAACAAGTAAAAACGCAAATAGCGCCACCCAATTCTGCGGATCGGCCACCGTGAACCTGCCAACCGGCGGTAAGAAGAAAAAATTGAAAAGCATCATGGCTAATACAGACATGGTGACCGATACGGCCATACCCCAAAACGTGGAAATCGCCAGAATCGCCAGCAGGTACGTCAGGGCGACGGTTGTGGCGTTTACTCTGAGAATCTCCCGATATACAAATGTGACGGCAATAATCAGCAGCAATGCCAGCACAAATTGGAGGGCTCTAGCGAGGATGGGAACGCGCATCACGCCATTCTAGCGCAGCCTTTGCGTTTGGGGGTCGACCAGACGAGAATACGAGCATGCCGAAAACCCCGGAAGAGTGGCTGGCAGCAACCCAGCCGCAGGAGAAGACTAAAGGCTCGCTGAAGCTATTCCTCGGCTATGCGCCGGGCGTCGGAAAGACATTTGCGATGCTGAGCGAGGCCATCCGCCGCAATCGCCGCGGCGAAGACGTGGTGATCGGCATCGTCGAGAGCCATGGGCGCAAGGGCACGGCCGAACTGGCCGAGCAGCTTGAGATGGTTCCGCGCAAAAAGCTCGACTATAAGGGAACTCTCTTTGACGAGATGGACGTGGACGCGATTCTCGCGCGGAAACCGGCCGTGGCTCTTGTCGACGAGCTTGCCCACACGAACATTGCAGGCAGCAAGCATCGCAAGCGTTATGAGGACGTTCTGGAATTACTCGACGCCAAGATCGACGTTATCTCCACCGTTAACGTCCAGCACATCGAAAGCGTCGCGCCTACCGTGCAGGCGATCACCGGCGTTACGATCCGCGAGACTGTGCCCGACTGGGTCTTTCGCCTCGCCGATGAAACAGTGATGGTAGACCTAACTCCCGAGGCACTGCACAATCGTATGCGCCGCGGCGACATCTACCATCGCGAGAAAATCGAACAATCGCTGCGCAATTTCTTCCGTCGCGGCAATTTGATCGCCCTGCGCGAACTCGCTCTTCGCCAGGTAGCCGAGCAGGTTGACCGCAGCCTCTCTAATTACCTCGAGGAAAAAGAGATTCAGCAGAACTGGGGTGTTCGTGAGCGTCTTACCGTCTGCATCAGCGCGAATCCGCGCGCGCAATATCTCGTGGCACGGGCTGCACGCATGGCGCGCCGAATGGATGCCGAGCTTTACGCTTTGTACGTGGAGGTAAATGGCCAGACCAGCGCGACCGACGAGAAATCGCTGGAAGCAAACATGCGCTTCGCCGAAAGCTTGGGCGCGAAAACCGTGCGCATCAAGGGAAAGAGCGTGGCCGAGGGCGCGGCCACCTTTGTGCGCGATAAGAAAGTGACGCAGGTCATCTTCGGCCGCTCGGCGCTCGAAGGCTGGCGCAGCCTGCTCTATATGCACGCGATCAACCGATTCTTAGCCGACGCACCCGCCGTCGATGTCCATATCGTCACTCAGGATTCGACGGATTAAGCTTCCCACGTGCTTGCCGATTTGCAGGAATAACGTGAGCTACGTTTTGTTCACACGCTCGATCTGTTCCTGCACGCGCTTGCGAAAGACCGAGGGGTGCGCGATTTTGTCGAACGGCTCCGGCGTCCCGCCCGTCCCATGAATCACCATGGTCCCGTAGCCCAAAATCCGACCCCAAGTCGGCTCCTCGATACCAATGCTCTCGACCTTGGGCAACATGATTTCGAGTGACCGCCGGTTTGTCATTCCCGTTTTGATGATCACGCGGCGGTTCGTAACTGCGATCTCCGTTGCGCTCCGCCGCGTGACCGCATACAGCGCGTACACCCACGCGAAGCCGATCAGCAAAGTCCCGACCTCGATTTTGCCCGCGAAATGTCCTAGGACGAAGCCAGCAACTCCGCTGGCGGTCACCAGAATCACCAAAACAAACGGCCAGAAGAGCACACTCCAGTGAACACCTGTCTCGTAAACCAGCTTCTCGCCGTCGATCAGGTTCTTCTCAACGTAGCCCATGACGCTCCCGCGGCGCGCAGCAACCGAATATAGTGCCACGGTTTGCGGCAAAAGGACCTCCCGCGTTTCGACCCTCGATTTACGGATTGAACTTTAACTGTTGCACCCCGCAAAACGCGGTTTGTGCGTCATATCCAACCAGGATAAAATGTGCTACGCTTTTTCATCGGTGGGGGTCGCACGCATGTGGTGGGGCGGCTCCGCAACGCACCCTGAAACTCTTTCGTCTAAATAGACAGGATCGCTAACACCATGGCCACAAGCACTATCGTTCCGCCCACTTCAACGACCGCGCGGAAGCGTGAGGTGATCGATCAAGCCGTGATTCGCTTCTGCGGCGACTCCGGCGATGGAATGCAGATCACCGGCAGCCAGTTCACGAACACCGTCGCACTTTACGGCAATGATCTCGCCACTTTACCCGATTTTCCGGCTGAGATTCGGGCCCCTGCGGGCACCCTTCCCGGTGTCAGTGGTTTTCAAGTCCACTTCTCATCGAGTGACGTGTATACCCCCGGGGACAGCGTGGACGCTCTGATCGCGATGAACCCCGCCGCGCTGAAAATGAACCTGCCCGACTTGAAAATGAACGGCATCCTGATCGTCAATCTGAATGATTTCGGCGAGACCGATCTGCGCAAGGCACAGATGACTTCGAATCCGCTGGAAGATCATTCGCTTGACGCTTACCGCCTCTTCCCCGTCGAGCTGACCCGTCTGACCCGCGCATCCCTGAAAGACCTCGGCCTCGACGCGAAGAGCATGGATCGCTGTAAGAATTTCTTCGCGCTCGGCATGTGCTATTGGCTCTATAACCGGTCCATGACGCCAACACTGAGGTGGATCGAGAAAAAGTTTGGCAAAAAACCGGAGCTGGTTCGCGCGAATCATTTGGCGATGCAGGCCGGCTACAGCTATTGCGAAGCTACTGAAGCTTTCCAGATTACTTACGAGATTCCGCCTGCGAAGCTTTCGCCCGGCCTTTATCGCAATATCAGCGGCAACGTCGCGCTCGCGCTTGGTTTCGTCGCCGCCTCACAAAAGGCTGGAATTCCGCTCTTCCTCGGATCATATCCGATCACGCCCGCGTCAGACATTCTGCATGAGCTCTCCATGTACAAGGACTTCGGCGTCATCACATTCCAGGCCGAGGACGAAATCGCCGCCATCACTTCCGCGATTGGCGCGGCGTATGCCGGCGCGCTGGGCTTGACGACAACTTCCGGCCCTGGAATGGCCCTCAAGACCGAGGCTCTTGGGCTTGCCGTGGCCGTCGAACTGCCCCTCGTTATCTGCGACATTCAGCGTGGCGGCCCCTCGACCGGGTTGCCCACAAAGACGGAACAGGCCGACCTCCTCCAGGCCCTTTTCGGACGCAACTCCGAGGCGCCGATTCCCGTACTCGCACCAGCCACGCCCGGCGATTGCTTTTGGATGGCTCTCGAAGCGAGCCGTATCGCAATTAAGTATATGGTTCCGGTGATTTTGCTTTCTGACGGCTACCTCGCCAATGGTGCCGAGCCCTGGAAGGTTCCTGACCTTTCGGAGTTGCCGGAAATCCCCGTCCACTTTGAAACGAATGCCGAGGGATTCAAGCCTTATCGCCGCGACCCGCAAACCCTCGCGCGCCCTTGGGCGATTCCGGGCACGCCCGGTCTTGAGCACCGTGTCGGTGGACTGGAAAAGCAGGACGTTTCCGGCAATGTGAACTACGAACCGTTGAACCACGAGCACATGGTTAGGACCCGTGCCGCAAAGGTTGAGGCAATCGTTCAGGAAGTCCCTGACGTCGTTCCGCAAGGCGACGCTTCGGGGAATCTCTTGATTGTCGCCTGGGGTTCGACGCAAGGTCCAATCACTGCGGCGTTGAAGGCGCAACGCGCGCGCGGCCATCGTATCGGCCATGTCCACTTGCGCTACTTGAATCCGCTGCCGAAAAACCTAGGCGAAGTCCTCAGCCGCTACGATAGGGTGCTAGTGCCCGAAATGAACATGGGCCAGCTACTCATGCTTCTCCGCGCCAGGTATCTGGTCGACGCACAAGGGTACAACAAAATTCAAGGCAAGCCGTTCAAGCAATCCGAACTGGAGCACAAAATCGAAGAAATCCTAGGGTAAGGGCCGGCGCCGGCAGCACAGCTTTGCGCACGGCACTTATGAAAGATTAGGAGCAAACATGAGTACGGCCACTCTGCCGGTTTACACGAAAAAGGATTTCCAGACCGACCAGGAAATTCGTTGGTGCCCGGGCTGCGGCGATTACGCGATTCTCTCCGCTGTGCAGTCTGTTTTCGCGGACTTGGGCATTCCGCGCGAGAAATTCGTGGTAATTTCGGGCATCGGCTGCTCGAGCCGCTTCCCTTACTACATGAATACCTTCGGCTTCCACACGATCCATGGCCGCGCGCCTGCCATCGCCACCGGCCTGAAAATTGCGCGGCCTGACTTGGAAGTCTGGGTCGCTACAGGTGACGGCGACTCTCTTTCCATCGGCGGCAATCATACGATTCACATGCTGCGCCGCAACGTCGGCCTCAAGGTCCTGCTCTTCAATAATCGCATTTACGGCCTCACGAAGGGTCAGTATTCACCGACCTCGGAGATCGGCAAAAAAACTAAGTCCACTCCATTTGGGACTTCGGATCGTCCGTTTAACCCGATTTCGCTCGCAATCGGCGCCGAAGCCACATTCGTCGCCCGCTCCGTTGACGTCTTCCAGGCGCACTTGAAGGACACGCTGAAAAAGGCCGCGGCGCATCGCGGGTCCGCCTATACCGAGATATTGCAAAACTGCAACATCTTCAACGATGGAGCGTGGGAAGATTTGACCGAAAAGGAAGCCCGCAGCGAACACATCGTCATGCTCGAGCACGGTAAACCGCTGGTATTCGGGAAGAACCGCGACAAAGGTATACGAATGAATGGGTTCGATCTCGAGGTCGTCCAGCTAGGTAACGGTATCACCGAAGCCGATCTTCTCGTCCATGACGAGAAACATCCTCGCGCCGCATACGCCTTTCTGCTCGCGCACATGGAAGAACGTCCGGGTTTCCCCACTCCTATCGGTGTTCTGCGCTCTTGGGAACATATTCCCCGCTACGAAGACCTGATCAACGATCAATTGGCCGAGGTCCAGTCAAAGCGCGGCAAGGGCGATCTGGGTAAGCTTCTTCGCGCTGGGGATACCTGGGAAGTCCGCGCCTGAACGCATTTTCAGAAATTTCCCAAGGGGCTAGCGCCCGTGTTTGACCTTGTCTTTCGTAAGGAATTTGGGATTTTAGTTGTGACCCTTGCACCGACTCTGCGGTGAACCTTCGCCACGCACACTGAACTTTCCGCCGCAGCCCGGCAAATCCTCCAGGGCGTTGCCGGTCGTCTCGGTGCCTGAAGTATTTCCCGACGTTGTACGCGCTGTGGGTGCGCCATGCGCTGAAATATGCCAGAGGAAGAGCTTTGCGCCATACCGGTCCATCAGATCTTTGGCCTGCTCCATTGTTTTATCGTCCAAGGGTCTTACGATCACTAACGTGTATTTGTCGCCGGACGAAGCAGCATCTTGATTTTGGGGCTGTGGCACGCCCTCTAAGCTCACATCATGCCCTGCGTGGCTCACCACTTCCACTTGCTCGCCGCTGATTCCCCAAAGCTCCAGTTCGCGCACCACTTTCCCCGCCGCCGCGTACGTATCGAAGACACCTTCCGCCGTTCTATTCATGGCGCTGACCCCAACTGCCGCTACAAGCAAAAGTATGCAGGTGTGTTCCTTACGAGGGTATACGGAAATACCTCTAAGCGAACGTCGCTTATCTATTACAGGAGATGTAGGCGAAATACTAGTGTTATGTAACTGAAATAAGTGAAAGAAATAGCGCGGGCTGTGCGTATTGCTCTATAAGGAGGGAGCATGCGCACGGGACGACCGAAGGCGACGCTGAAATTGACTGCAGATGAGGAACGCGAATTGAAATCACTC
>DATJOL010000106.1:0-4486 GCA_035507075.1 Candidatus Aquilonibacter sp.
TTTGGTCGAGTAATCCGAGGGCATCAGGGAAGCGGGATCGTAGGCGACGCTTTGGACTTGGGATTTGTCGAGGAGATGAAACGATCCGTCGAGCGATTGGATTTGCATGGAAAAATTGTCCTCGTTGCGGACCAGGCCGGCGATCTTTTCCCCGGACTTGGTGGTGATGGTCGCGAGGCGATCGCGACGGTAGATATCCGCTGTGGGAGAGACAATTGCGGCGCGGATTTCCTGCGGCGATTCTGCTGAGGCATAGTCTGTTAGATCGTCGGCGATGAAGCCGCCTTCGCCGTGCACCATGTGGCATCCGCTGCAACCGGCTTTGCCGAAGAAAATTTCCTTGCCTGTCGCCGGGTCTCCGGGGAGTGACGCAACTCCATGGGCCCCCTGAAGCACGCGAAGGTATTGCACGACCGCGTAAATCTGGGCGGCGTCGAAAGTGGCGCTGAATGCGGGCATCGCGCCCGAGGCCGAACCGTCATGGACAATGTGAAAGATCTGCTGATCGGTGAGGCGCTGCACTTCCGCGCGCGTGGCGATATTCGGAGCGTGCTCGCCGCCGCGGCCGTCGAGCCCATGGCAGCCCGCGCAGGTGGATGTGAAGATTGTGCGGCCCGTTCCTGCCGGTGAAGTAGAACGAGTTTTCGTCTGAGGTGTTCCAGCACTGCTGGATGGGGGAGCCGCGAAGGAAAGCGCCGCCGATAAAAACGCCGGGGAGCAAACAAGGAAGAGAAAAGTTCCCCATGAGCGTAACGGCCTCATCGGGTCTTCCGCAGAGGGGGCCGCGGCGTGTTTGCAACGAATGTTCAAGACTTGCCCGCAGGCGAAATCTCGCGCGATTCCTTAGAACAAGAATTTTAGAGCTGCCTGCAGAATGCGCGGCTGGCCGTAGGTTGCGGTAATTTGGCCGAAGCCGGAAGAGCCGACAACGCCAAAGCCTGAAGAGTTATTGGCGGAAAACTGCGCGTGATTCCAGATATTGAAAGCTTCGAAACGAAATTGCAGGCTCTTGGTCTCCGTCAAGCTGGTGTCTTTGATGAGCGCCATGTCCCAATTGTTCAAGCCCGGACCATGAAAGAATCGCCGGCGCGAATTGCCAATCGTTCCGGGCGCTTCGGGGCTGAATAAGGAGGTGTCAAAGTATGTGCCACCGTTCCGCGGGTTGGTGGTCTGCAGGACTTTGCCCCCGGAAAAGTCGGGCAGATCGATCTGAGCCTCGCCGCCCTGCGTCCCGGTGAACGAATTGTCATCGGCTTCGGAAAGCGTCACGGGAAGTCCGGTGGCAAAGGTCGTGATGCCCGATATGGCCCAGCCTGCGGCAATTTTGTTCGCAAAGCCGGAAGTCGCATGGAAGAGGCGATCGAATGGGAGACGCGTCTCATAGCTCGCCACGAAATTCTGCGTCACATCAAAAATGCACAGGCCGATGCTTTTCCGGGGGTCGAAAGGATTGAGACCTTCTTGCAGCCCCGAGGCGTTGTCCATGCACTTGGCGTAGGTGTACCCGATCAGAAAGGTCGAGAGGCCGCTGGAATGCTTCAGATTCACTTGCAGCGAGTTATAAGACGACTGGGCGATCGTGGCTTCGTAGGGAACGTCATTGAAGTTCGGCCCGAGGACGGTGTATGTGGAGTTCACCACGCAATTGACGCCGGTGGCTCCGCCGCACTGACCCGGGGGAATCAGTTCAACGTTCGCGTTGGCAGCCGAAGGGTAACCAACGCCGAGGGGCAAGATATACTGTTGGGCCTCGCCAAAGTCGCCGCAGGGTTGCCCTGAGCTGGTCAAGGCATTCAAAGCGATGAGTTGCAGGCAAAGGGTCGGATTGCCGGGATTGGCCTCAATCACACTGATGAGTTTGTGTCCCTGATTTCCCACGTAGCTGACGCTCAAGACGGTGTTGGAGCCGAATTGCCGCTCGATGGACAATTCGTAATCCTCCGCTCGCGGAAGCACGTTGTGAGGATCGTAAGCGAGCGTGCCGGAAAGTGGTTCGACCCCGGCCCAGTTGAAAGTCGTGTCGGGATTCTTGGGCCCCACGTTCGTCGGAGGAAAAATGAATGGGAAGCGCTGCCCTTCCGAATTGTTCGAGCCACGATCGATAAACGGAGTCTCAAAAAGTGGCGGCGCCGGGCTAACGTAAAAGAGGCCGTAGGGCGGATCGCCGATCTCTTGGAATTGCGTCAGGTCTTCCACGGCGGTGTAAAAGATGCCATAGCCGGCGCGGATGCTCATTTTGCCGGGGCCACCGGTAATTTTCGCGATCAAGCCAGAATCGGCGCCGGGGGAGTAAGCGATTCCAATCCGGGGCGAAAAATTATGGTATTGCGTGGGCGCCAGAGTAGAGGGGACGCCGGGGTCGCCGGGGACGACCCATCCGAGGGGAGCGCCGGGGAAAACGACGGACTGCTCTCCGGGGACCAAAGTCTCAATCTTGTTCTGCGTGTCATACCACGGCTGGCTGAACTCCCACCGCAAACCGTAGTTGAACGTAAGATTCGGCGTCACCCGCCAACTGTCCTGGGCGTAGAGACCCATGTATTTTGACCGAGAATCGAGGATTTGTTCGCTGGCCTGAATCAACTGCGCAGGCGCTCCCAGCAAAAAGTCGACGATATCGGAGCCCGATTCGCTGCCGTCGAAAGTAAAGGCCCCATTCTCGCCGTAGAAGTTTCTGTCGTTGATTTGGTCGTAGTGAAACTGGCCGCCAAATTTGATGCTGTGAGTCCCAATAATTTTCGTGAAGCCGTCTTGCCATTGAAACGTATTGTTGAACTGCCGAGTGGTATCCGTGGGCACTCCGATATTCAGACCGAGCAGCGCGAAAGAGACGGACGGGACGCCTTCCAGGCTGGGTTCAACGGGAGCGATGCCGCCGTTGAAGTTTGCGCCCGATCCTGCCGGCGGCGTAAATCCGAGAGAGGCGAGAGAGACGCCCAAACCGCCCTGTGGCGTGAAAAGATGGTTCGCCGATCGCAAATAGCTGAAGCGAAGATCGTTGACTGCTGTGGAGCCGAAGGACTTCGTGTCGCCGAGAACAAAGATCTGGGCGCGGCTGTTGCTGAGCGCGTTGAAGCCGGGGACATTCGCGCCGCCGTTGGGATAGGGAGTGTTGTTCGTGTCGTCGTCCACATGCCAGTAGCCGGAGATCACTCCATAATCCGAGGTGTTCTGATCAAGGCGAATTCCGGCTTTATCGTCGCGGAGTCTCTGCTCTGCGGCTGACGTGGCGAAATTATAATTGGCGTTGGCAGGCAAATTGGGCGTGGGCTGGGGTATGTATGGCAGCAGGCCGGCGGCAGCAGGGGAGAATTTTGTTGGTGAGAGTTGGCCGCCAGGCAAGACACACTCAGCCGTTGTCGTGCAACCCGTATAGAAGTAAGGCTCAGTGGCGGTTACAGGATACCCAAGACGGGTCGTGAGAGTTTGCGCCCATGCCGTGCCTTGAACCGTCCCTGTTAGACTGCCTTCTTGGTCGGCGAGATTGCCCTGGCGATCCGCGAGACTGGGAACGAATGCGGTCGCGGTCTGCCCGTCGATCAGACGTGTGCCCTGATAGTCGGCGAAGAAAAAGGTTTTGTCCCGCTTGATGGGACCCCCAATCGTGCCTCCGAATTGATTTTGAATCAGCTTGCCGATATTGGGAGCATACCAATCCCTGCCGTTGAACGCGGTGTTCCGGTTGAATTCGAAGAGGTCGCCATGATATTGGTTCGTGCCGGCTTTGGTGACGACGTTGACTTGGCCGCCGCTGTAGTTGCCGTACTCGGCATCGAAATTGTTGGTGATGATGCGGAACTCTTCGATGGAATCGAGGTTCGGAATCACCGCCGTGCCGTTGTTTTTGCCCTCGTTCGCGTTCGCACCGTTGATCATGAAACCGTTGGCGGCTTCGCGCTGGCCGTTGATGGACTGGTTTCCGGAATTTAATGAATTGCTGCCGGAAACGGTGCGGTCATTCAGGCCCGGTGCTTGGGCGGCATACTGCGATGGGACGACTCCGGGTTGAAGGTTCAGAAGATCCGTAAAGTCGCGGCCATTCAGAGGCACCGCCGTCATTTTCTGGCTGTCGATGACCTCACCCATTTGCGTGCTTTGCGTTTCTACCTGGACCGCGTTGCTGGTGACCGTCACTTTTTCCGCGATGGTTCCGATCTCGAGCTTGATGTCCACACGGATGGCGGAATTGGCGTCGATGTGGATGCCGTTCTTCAGATACTCTTTGAATCCTTTTTCCTCGGCTTGGATGGTGTAGTCGCCAATCGGCAGTTCAGCGAAATTGTAAAAACCTTTGCTATCGGTCTGAATGGCCGCCTGGACCCCCGTCTGCGTGTTGGTGGCCGTTACGGTGACGCCCGGCACCACCGACCCGCTTGGATCCGTGATGATTCCCGAGATGCTTCCCGTGATGCCGGCCCAAAGGACGGTCGCTCCCGCCAGAATCATGATTCCCAACAGCGGCAGAACTTTGCGCGATGGACGCATG
>DATJOL010000107.1:0-18312 GCA_035507075.1 Candidatus Aquilonibacter sp.
GCGATGCGGAGGAAGTCGGCGAGGAGGCCGTAGGCGGGGGCGAGAGCGCCGCGATCGTATTCGTGCTCGATGAGCGAGAGGCCGAAGACGTCGAGATCGAAGCGCAGACCGGAGGAATTTGCTTCGAGATGCGCGAGCGGATCGGAGAGCGGCAACTGTTCGGGGCGGACGCTGGCGCGGACGCCGCCTTCCGGCGTGCGATCGGCGCCGCAGACGAGTTTATAGCGCAGATTCGTCTGGCGCGCAGCGCGGACCTGCTCCGTGGTGAGCGCGCGGATGCCGGTGCGCTCGACTTGATCGAGCCGCAGCGGATAATCCATCAGCACGATTACGAGCGCGGCGACTTTCACGGCGGCGTCCCAGCCGTCGAGATCGGCGGAGGGATCGGTCTCAGCGATGCCCATGCGCTGGGCAGCACGAACTCCTTCTTCGAGCGAAAGACCATTTTCCATTTCGGTAAGGACGACGTTGGTGGTGGCGTTGAGGACGCCGCGAAAGCCGCGAATTTCAACTGCGGGCAGCGCGTGGGGAAACATCGCAAAAATAGGCATGCCGTCCATGACCGTGGATTCGAAAAGGAATTTTCTGTTTTTGGCGCGGGCGAGATCGCGAAGCTCGCGATAGGCGTGGACGATGGGGCCTTTGTTGGCGCTGACGGCATGCGCGCCGTATTCGAGCGCGGCGCGGATATGGTCGATGGCGGGCTGGCCGTCGCGATGATTGAGCGAAGAGGCCTCGAAGAAGACTTGCGGGTCGGCGAGCTCGATCCATTGGCGGCAATTCTGCGGGCGTTTCCAGGCGGGCATTTCAGGAAACTTGTCGCCGAGGAGCGCGGAGGGATCGAGGCCGTCGGGATCGGCGATCCAGCCGATGCGCCGCGAAGCGACCCCCGTGATGCGCCATTCGAGCGCGTAGTCGCGGCGGAGGAGATCGCGTTTGGCGAGGAGCAGGCGCACGAATTCCTTGCCGACGTTGCCGAAGCCGATGAGAGCAAGGTTATAGGCGCGAATGGCTCACCCCTGCGGAGCCGGAGTCTGGAACGCGGGAACCGATCCAGGCTGCACCGGCATGTGGAGAATCCGCCGCGCCAGCCGTCCGAGAAGTGGATAGTCCGCCCACTGGCCGCGTCCGGCTTTGATGCCGTAGACAATGGCGAGCGTCAGGTTGGCCAGCACCATCAGCATCAGCACACCCCAGAAAGCGAACATCGGAAGAAAAAGAAAAACCGGAAACTGGTCGTGAGGCAGTCTTTGGGCTCTTGGAATGGCAATGATAAAAAAGCCGAACCAGACGGCGAAGCCCGCGATGTAGAAGACCAGGAAAACAATCTGCCACAGCAGCGCCTGCATGGCGTGAAACGATACGAATTTCGATTCGCGCTTGATGAAGAAAATAATCAGCGGCGCAATCCACCAGCCGACGATCTGCAGAATGTGCGCCAGCGCCGCCATTGTTGTCTCATCCGGCGACAGCGGCGCGGCAGAAGCAGGGGCCGGAAAATTTTGAGCGCCACCCAAGTCGCCTCCCGTGCCGCCGGATGGATACGTTAATTCGCAGGCGCGACTACACCGCGAGAGCTTTGCGGCCAGGGAAGCGGGCGGCGGAGCCAAGCTCCTCCTCGATGCGCAGAAGCTGATTGTATTTGGCGATGCGGTCGGTGCGCGAAGCGGAGCCGGTCTTGATCTGGCCGGTGCCGAGCGCGACGACGAAATCGGAGATGAAGGCGTCTTCAGTTTCGCCGGAGCGGTGCGAGACGACCGAGGTGTATTTCGCCTTGCGGGCCATCTCGACGGCTTCGATGGTTTCGGTGACCGTGCCGATCTGATTGAGCTTGATCAAAATGGAATTGCCGATGCCTTCGGAAATGCCGCGGGCGAAGATTTTCGGGTTGGTGACGAAGATGTCGTCGCCGACCAACTGCAGCTTCTTTCCGAGCTCCTTCGTGAGCACCTTCCAGCCGGCCCAGTCTTCTTCGGACATGGCGTCTTCAAGCGAGACGATGGGATATTGGCGCACCCAACCGGCCCAGAATTCCGCCATCTGTTCGGAGGTGCGGGCGGATTTGTCGGATTTCTTGAAGACGTATTTTTTCGAGGCCTTGTCGTAGAACTCGCTGGCGGCGGGATCGATGGCGATAGCGATCTGCTCGCCGGGCTTGTAGCCCGCGGCGGTGATGGCTTCGAGGACGCGCTCGAGCGCCTCTTCGTTGGATTTCAGATTGGGCGCGAAGCCGCCTTCATCGCCAACGGCGGTGGAGTAGCCATTTTTTTTCAGCACAGCTTTCAAATTGTGGAAGACCTCCACGCCCCAGCGAAGGGCTTCGTGAAAGCTGGGCGCGCCCACGGGCATGACCATGAATTCCTGGACGTCGACGGAATTGTCGGCGTGCGCGCCGCCATTGAGAATGTTCATCATCGGGACGGGAAGCGTGTTGGCGGAGTGGTCGGTGGAATACTGCGCGAGATATTTGTAAAGCGGTTTTCCGGCGGCGGTTGCAGCGGCGCGGGCAGCGGCCATGGAGACGGCGAGAATCGCGTTGGCGCCGAATTTCGATTTGTTCGGCGTGCCGTCGGCTTCGATCATGCGGGCGTCGAGAGCACGCTGGTCGGAGGCATCGAGTCCGACGACGGCTTTGGCGATTTCGGAGTTGATGTGCCCGGCGGCTTTCAGAACGCCTTTGCCGAGATAGCGCGATTTATCGGCGTCGCGCAGCTCGATGGCTTCGTGCTCGCCGGTGGATGCGCCCGACGGCACCGCCGCGCGGCCCGTGATGCCGCCTTCGAGGCGGACATCGGCTTCGACCGTGGGATTGCCGCGGGAGTCGAGTATTTCGCGGCCACGAATGCTAGCGATCTTGGTAGACATGAGAATTGTTCTCCTGGAATTTAGAAGCGGCGAAACAAAGCCGGGTGAAGATGGCGTTTATGATGCTTAGGGATTTTATCGAAGCGAGCGGGAACGGGGAAGGCTATTCGGGTTCTTCGAGCATAGATTCGGGACGGACGACGACGACAACGCCGCCGTCGGAGACGGAATAACGGGCGCGGTCGGCCTCGAGGTCGTAGCCGATGACGGTGCCTTCGGGCAGATCGACATGGCGGTCGATGATGGCGCGGCGGATGCGCGAGTGGCGGCCGACGTTCACGTGGTTGAAGATGATCGAGTCTTCGACTTCGCAATAGCTGTTGACGCGGACATCGTAGCCGAGCACCGAGCGGTCAACGTGCCCGCCGGAGATGATGGAACCGCCGGCAACGATGGAATCGGTGGCGACGCCCATGCGGTCGGGATCATTGAAGACGAATTTCGCCGGAGGATATTGCTGCTGCCAAGTATGCAGTGGCCAGCCCTTGTCGTAGAGATTGAATTCGGGAGTCACGGCGACGAGGTCCATGTTGGCTTCGTGATAGGCGTCGACGGTGCCGACATCGCGCCAGTAGGAGGTGTCTTTGCGGCTTTCGTCGCTGAAATTGTAGGCGAAGACGCGGTACTTATCGAGGATGCGCGGGAGAACGTCTTTGCCGAAGTCGTGCGTGGAAGCGGGATCTTCGGAGTCGGCGATCAGGACGGGAACGAGGAGCTGGGTATTGAAGAGGTAGATGCCGAGGGAAGCATTGACTTTGTCCGGATGGATGCGCGAGCGCTTGGGATTGGCGGGCTTCTCCTCGAAGCCGATGATGCGCCAGTCGGCGTCGGTTTCGAGGACGCCGAAGCGGCGCGACGCTTCCTCGGGCGCGAGCTCGAGGATGGCGACGGTAACATCGGCGCCGGCATCAACGTGCTGGTCAAGCATCTTCTGGTAATTCATTTTGTAGATATGATCGCCGGAGAGAATGAAGACGTAGTTCGACTGCTCGCTGCCGATGGAATAGATGTTCTGGTAAACGGCGTCGGCTGTGCCTTGATACCAGTGCTGGGAGACGCGCATCTGAGGAGGAAGGACCTCGATGAAGCAGCCGTGGCCCACCAGTACGGACCAGCCGCGGCGGATGTGACGGTTGAGGCTGAGAGCTTTGTACTGTGTCAGGACGAAGACGCGGTGCAGGTCGCTGTGCAGGCAGTTGGAGAGTGTGAGGTCAATGATGCGATAAACGCCGCCAAATGGGACGGCGGGCTTAGCGCGGTCGCGGGTGAGAGGCCAGAGGCGTTCGCCCTGGCCGCCGGCGAGAAGGACGCCAAGCGCCTTGCGCATGGATGTCATTTCGGATCTCTCCCGGACAGAAGGGGATCTGAAGAAAGCCCATTCTACCGCAAGCAGAGGATACGCCAAGAGAGAAGCGGGCGCGCGGCCGAAGTGCGGAGCCAAGAAGGCGCCGGGAAGCGACTAAGGATGCACCGGGGAAGGACGAGGCTGAGCGAGGAAAAGGGCGCTGGGTTATCAACGAGTAATCTTTTTCCGCTAAAATGACGCTGGGTCAATTTATTTCTTGACTTGGGGGAAGGCCTTCGATAGAAGCATGGGTAATTGCCGGTTGCAGGTAAACCGGTTACACTGGTGCGAACCCAAACCGACAATTTAAGGATCAAAGGGGAACGGGGGTGAATACGCGTGGCCGAAGTTGTCATTCAAGAGGGAGAGTCTTTGGAAAACGCTCTTCGTCGCTTCAAGCGTAAGGTGCAGTCGGAAGATATTATCAAGGAGATCAAAAAGCACAGTTACTACATGAAGCCCGGCGAAAAGCGCCGCGCCAAAGAAGCCCTCTCGCGTAAGCGTCTCCGTAAAAAGCAACGGCGTGAGCAGGATTAACAGACCGCATCACGAGGATCCAAGTCCACAGCTTTGTATCGGCCGAAGTGCGGGACAGGCAGGCAAGCCCTGCGTGTCCCGTTCTGCGGACGAGTGTGCGGATACAGAGCAGTCCGGTGCCTCTCCTTACCCAAAGGGGTCACGGAGCAGCGCATGGAATACCACGATAAGGTCCTGAAGTGTGTCGAATGTGGGGGGGAGTTCGTTTTCACGGCCGGCGAGCAGATGTTTTTCGCCGACAAGGGTTTTAAGAACGAGCCCAAGAGGTGCAAGGCCTGCAAGTCGGTCCGCGCGACGGGAAGCGAGCAAGGTTCGGGATCCGTCCAGCGGGTCGAAACGAAGACCGTTTGCTCTCAGTGCGGAAAGGAAACTACCGTTCCTTTCAAGCCGACGCAGGGGCGCCCCGTCTATTGCCGCGAGTGTTTTCAGCAGCGGCGGACGATGGCGGCTCCGGGCGCAACGGCATAGCGACGGGAAAGGCCGGGGGGCAAGGGGCAGGGCCCGGCAAGAACCGCCGGTAAGGTGGCCTGGGAGTTGGAATCAGGCCGTCGCCGGGAAAGTTTCACCTGGAAGAGGATGCGCCACGGGACCCTTTCCGAACGGAAAAAGTTCGGGGAGGGTTTTTTCAGTTTTCGGAGAAAGCGAATCACGCAGCAGCGCGCCTGATGTCCCCCGATCGCCAGACCAGCGAGAAAAAATCAGGCGGCGCGGCTCGCTGAGGCGGGCACGATCTGACGCAGAGCCGCGACGAAGGATTTCATCTCCGGCTGCGTGCCGATTGTAACGCGGAGAAAAGTGGGCATCGCAGGGAACGGACGCCCGACCAGAATTTTCTGCTCTTTGAATTTCGCAACGATGGGCTTCACGTCGACGCCCATATCAATCATCACAAAATTGGCCTGCGAAGGAATGTAGGCGCGCCCGTCTTTTTTCATCTCTTCGCACAACCATGCGCGGGTGGCATTGAGTTTCGCGCGCGTCGCCGCTACGGAAGCTTGATCGGCGAGGCTGGCGGCGGCCGCGGCGAGAACGGCGGCATTGCCGTTGGCGATCAGAAGTTCGGGCGATATCTGCGCGATGATTTCCTTGCTGCCGACGGCGTAGCCGAGGCGCATCCCTGCCAGCCCGTAGATTTTTGAAAACGTTCGGGCGACGACGAGATTGGGATATTGCGGAATCAGATCGACCGAGGTTTGATAGGCGGGATCTTCGACAAAATGGTGGTAGGCCTCATCAACCAGGACGAGCGTGGTGGGCGGGATTTGCGGGAGAAATTCGGCGATTTCGCGGCGGGAGACGACGGTGCCTGTGGGATTGTTGGGATTACAAACGTAAACGACGCCGGTCTTCGACGTACACTGCGCGGCCATGCGCGGAAGATCGTGGCGGTAATCAGCCGTATGTGGGACTTTGACAGGATTGGCGTGCAACGCTTGCGCGTACTCGAGAACGGCCTCGAAGGTCGGCTCGGCGACCACGACGTTTTTGCCGGGTCCGACGAAGGTCAAATCCACCACGTGCAGGATTTCCGTCGAGCCGCATCCCAGGGCGATGTTTTCGGGCTGAACGCCGTGCAGCTTGGCAATCGAGGCGGTGAGCGTGGCGGCGGAGCGGTCGGGATACCGCGAAGCGATGTGCCCACAGGTGGAAAGCGCGGCCAGAGCCATAGGTGACGGGCCGTAGGGATTCTCGTTGAAGTTGATGCGAATCGTTCCCGGCGCTTCCGGCGTGGAGAGGTCAATAGAATGGCGCTGGGAGAACGCAGAAGCAGCAACAGCCAGCGAGCCTCCAAAGGCGAAAGAAAAATCGCGGCGGGAAATCTGGAACGCGGTCATGGAACGCTCCTTGGTCGGCGTGTGGCGCGCATCATACGATGGCGGGAAGCGCGCCGCAAGAATCCCGTGCAGCCGGCGATGGCGAGCCGCACCGCAGACCGCCGGCTGCGGGCAATTGACGCACCGGCGCGAAACTCTTAGTCTTTTGCGTATGGCGGGGGTGAAGACGACGGCGAAGGAGAAGAAGCCGATGAACGAAAAGGCGCTGCGGGAACAGTTGGCGAAAATGTTGGATTGGGGCGAAGCGCACGCGGATTGGGAAGGCGCGGTGAAGAGTTTTCCTCCGGAACACTACGGAACCAGGCCCGCGGGTTCTCCGCATTCAGCCTGGGAGCTGCTGGAACACATACGCCTGGCCCAATTGGATATTTTGCAATTTTCGCGGAATCCGAAACACGTCTCGCCGCCTTGGCCGGAAGGATATTGGCCAAAAGATTCTGCGCCGCCGAGCGCTGCGGCGTGGGCGAAGAGCGCGAAGCAGGTGACAGAGGACCGAAGAGAAATGGAGAGGCTGGTGAAGGATCCGAAAACAGATTTGTTCGCGAAAATTCCGCATGGCTCAGGGCAGACGATTCTGCGAGAGATTCTGCTCCTGGCCGACCACAATGCGTATCATTTGGGGCAGCTCGTCCTGGTGCGTAAGATGCTCGGCGATTGGAAAAGTGGGTAGCGCAGTTTTTTCAGTTTGCGCCGCAGCGTGTGAGTTCAATTTGTTTTCCGGATTGGAATTAGCACATTGCTATTCCAGCACACCGACCCGCCAATATCGTTTATCTGTTAAAATGGGGTTGTGAACCAGCCATGAATGTCAGATTGAGCCCCGAACTCGAACGCCTGATTGCGGAAAAAATCAGCAGCGGAGAATACCGTTCGGCCGACGAAGTCATTTGCAAGGGGCTCGAACTCCTTCGAGAGCGCGAGAAGGAGAATGTGCTTTCGTTATCTAGCCACGATGGAAATATCGTTGAGTTCTTTGAAAGCGTGGCGCGCCAAGTGCCCGATTCAGAATGGGCCAAGATTCCCTCCGATCTCGCCTCGAATGTTGACCGGTATTTGTACGGCAGTCAGAAAACACCCTAATGGAAAGGGTGTTTGCTGACACTAGCTACTGGATCGCGCTGCTAAATACCCACGACAGCCTCCATACGAAGGCGATTGCGGCGTCTCGCGGCATGGATCCCCGTCATATCGTTACGAGCGAAATGGTCCTCACAGAATTTTTGAACAGCTTCAGCGAAGCCGGACCCCATATGCGCAAAGCTGCGGCCAAGATAACGGAATCACTCCAATGTTCTTTGGGCGTGATCGTTTTACCTCAGACTAGCCATCTGTTCGCAAGATCTCTCCGACGGTATCAGGAGATGGCTGATAAGGGCTGGAGCCTGACCGATTGCGCGAGCTTTTTAATTATGGAAGACGAGCATTTGATGGCAGCGCTCACGCCCGATCAGCACTTCGCCCAAGCGGGTTTTCAGGCGCAGTTGCGCTGAACCGCTCGACAGACTTGGCCGGCCGACCTTCACGATTGGCATCACTGTTTTTCAATCGAGCAGCGACTGCCGCAAGCGGCGCGCGACCCGGTATAATTGAGGGTGGTGGCAACATATTCAGGGGACTTATATGAGCAGGCATCAATCCATCGTCGAAACCGCAGGAGCCAAGGAAGAGCAAGAGCGCATCTGGGACTCGTTCCGTCGCTGGGGATATTTGCAGGCGCAGATCGATCCGCTGGGGGATTTGAAGCCGGTCGAGATGGCGGAACTTGATGTAACCGGTCCGGAAGCCGACGCGGCGCGGCAGGTCTATTGCGGGAGCATCGGCGCGGAATTCATGCACATTGCAGACGCCGAACGGCGCGCCTGGATGCAGGCGCGCATGGAGGCGGAACCTGCAAAACCGGATCGCGCGAGGATTTTGGAATTGCTGGTGCGCGCGGAAGTGTTCGAGCAGGTGCTGCAGACGCGCTATCTGGGCACGAAGCGGTATTCACTTGAAGGCGAATGCGGCCTATTGCCGCTGCTGGACGCGATCTTGAACGCTGCGGCGGAACTCGGCGCCGAGCAGGCTGTGCTGGCGATGAGCCACCGCGGACGGTTGAACGTGATGGCGCATACGGTGGGACGCCCTGCGGCGGAGATTTTCGCGCGGTTTGAGGACGTCGATCCGCGAAGCGTGCTGGGCAGCGGCGACGTGAAATACCACATGGGAGCGACGGGGAATTTTGCGGCGGCGAACGGCCGCACGGTGCGCATTCATCTGGTCTCGAACCCGAGCCATCTGGAGGCGGTCGATCCGGTGGCGGTCGGTCGGGCGCGCGCGAAGCAGACGCGGCTGGGCCCTCCAGAGAAGCACAAGAGAGTGGTGCCGGTGCTGATGCACGGAGACGCGGCGTTTTCCGGGCAGGGAATTTTGGCGGAAACGCTGAACATGGCGGGCGTGCACGGATTTACGGTGGGCGGATCGGTGCACATCATCGTGAACAATCTGATCGGGTTCACGACGATTCCGCGCGATTCGAGCTCCTCGAGATTTTCTTCCGACTTAGCGAAGCGGCTGCCGATTCCGATCCTGCACGTCAATTCGGAGGATCCGGAAGCGGTGGTCCGCATCGGAAAAATGGCGCTCGATTACCGTTACACGTTCGGCGAGCCGGTGGTGATCGACCTGATCGGCTACCGCAAGCACGGGCACAGCGAAGTGGACGACCCGACGATCACGCAGCCGCTGCGCTACCGCAAGATCGAAGAGCATCCGCCGCTGTGGCAGATCTACGCGGAGAAAACCGGGCAAGATGGCGCGCCGATCGTCGCGCGCGTGCAGCAGGAACTGGACGAAGCGCAGAAAGCGGCGCTCGAACTGGAAAAGACGCCGCCGATGCGGAAGCTGCCGGAATATTGGGATGCATTTCGCGGCGGGCGCTACAACGCATCGATGGAAGTGGACGCGGGAGTTCCGGGCGAGCGGCTGACGCAAGCCGGCGAGGCCTTGACGATGTATCCGGCGGGCTTTCACATTCACCCGAAAGTGAAAAAACTGCTGGAACAGCGGCTGGAAATGGCGCGCGGAAAAAGGCCGATCGATTTCGGCATGGCGGAGGCGCTGGCCTTCGGCACTCTGCTCGAACAGGGCGTTCCGGTGCGGCTGAGCGGGCAAGACAGCCGGCGGGGGACGTTCAACCAGAGGCACGCGGCGCTGACCGACATCGAGACCGAGGAAGATTACATTCCGCTCGAACACGTGGCGAAATCGCCGGCTTGGTTTGAGGCGCACAATTCGACGCTTTCGGAGGCCTCGGTGCTCGGTTTCGAATACGGCTTCAGCCGCGATTATCCCGAGGCGCTGGTGCTGTGGGAAGCGCAGTTCGGCGATTTCGCGAACGGCGCGCAGATTATCATCGACCAGTTCGTCGCTGCAGGTGAAGACAAATGGAATTTGCTCTCGGGAGTGGTGCTGCTGCTGCCGCACGGATATGAAGGGCAGGGACCCGAGCATTCGAGCGCGCGCATCGAACGGTTCCTGCAACTGGCCGCGCGCGACAACATTCAAATCTGCCAGCCGTCGACGGCCGCACAATATTTTCATCTGCTGCGGAGGCAGGCCCTGCGCAACTGGCGCAAGCCGCTGGTCGTGTTCACGCCGAAGAGCATGTTGCGGAATCCGGCGGCCTCGTCATCGCTCGCGGATTTGAGCGCGGCGCGATTCCGTCCCGTGATTCCCGACAGCGGCGACGGCTCGGCAACGCACGTGCTGCTGTGCACGGGGAAGATCGGACACGAACTGCTGGCGGAGCGGAAAAAGCGGAAGGATACGACAACCGCGATCGTGTTTCTCGAGCAGCTTTATCCGTTTCCCGAAGCGGAGCTTTCTGCGGAGATGGACCGCCACGCGCAGGCGCGTGAATTTATTTGGGTGCAGGAAGAGCCTGCCAACATGGGCGCGCTGGCGTTTCTGCTGCCGCGTCTCGAGAGGCTGGCGCACGGACGCCCGGTGCTGTCGGTGAAGCGTTCGGCTAGCGCGAGCCCGGCAACCGGTTCGCACAAGGCGCATGAGATGGAGCAGCACACGCTGCTTTCGCTCGCGTTTACGCATCCGGGAAGCAAATAGCGCGCCAGTGGGGCGCGGCGGCTGCGTTTTGCGTCCGGTGGAAAGGCGCTATTTTCGCGGCGCCTATTTTTGCGAAACAATGATGCGCTGCGGCGATTTCGGCAGCGCGACAAACTCGCTCGAAGAAAATCCCGCCGCGCGAAACATCCGATCGTAATCCGAAAATGTATACGCGTCTCCGCCCGGAGTTGTGGCCAGCATGATAATGGCAAACGCGGCGACGCCCGGCGGCGTGACGCGGTTTTCATCCGGAATGAAACCAAGCGTGACCACACAGCCGCCCGGCGCGAGCGCCGAACGCAGACGCGGCAGCAGCGAATGGATGCGAATCGGATCGAGAATCTGCAGGAAATTCGCGAGCAGGATCAGGCTGTAACCTTCCCCTAAGTCAATGTCCATCGCATCGCCCGGCAGGAAATGCATGCGGCCTTCGACGCCCGCCGCGCGGGCATTCTCCTTCGCCTCGTCGAGCACAGTCGGCCAGTCGACCGCGTAGATTTGCGCTTCGGGATTGTGGCGCGCGAACGCGATGCCGAATTTTCCGTGGCCGGCGGCAACGTCGAGGATCTTCCCTTTTTCCTCCTGAACGCTTCTCCAATAGCGGGCGAGGGCCTCGGAGGGAAGCGACTGCAACGGAGCCATCGAACGCGCGAACTCAACCCAAACAGGATCGTCGGGCTTGGCGATGCCTTCTTTTGGGATCACCGTTCCACCGTGGCGAACGGCGTCGATCAGATTGTCGAAGGGCTCAACCATTTTGGGGAGGAGCATGAATCCGATTGAAGAGCCGACGTACTTGGGCGAGCGGCGGTCGAGAAACGTGGAGGAATCGGGCGTGAGAGCGTATTGGCTGTCCTGTTTTGTGAGCAGGCCAATCACGACGAGGAGGTCGCACAGGATGCGGATGCCGCGTTCGGCGGCGCTGCAACGCGCTGCGATGGCGGCTGCAGTGGTTTCGCCTTCGCCGATGATGGTGAAGAGGTCGAGCTCGATCGCGGCTTTGAGCGCGGCTGTGCGCTGATAGGCGTTCAGGGTTTCGAAGATAAGTTCGGGTGTGGGCGGGCGCTGGGGTTCCGTCATAGGGATGGAGTCCTTTTCGAGGCGCGTTTTGCTGACGCGGAGCGGGCTAGTCCACGCAACGCCGCAAGAGGCTGCATTCTCTCGCGAGGGCACCGGCGTGGCAACGGCCATTTGCGGAAATTCGCTTGGGAAAAAAGCAGGAATCGCGTACATTCAGCGGACTGAGGACTAATCCAAGCGGAACCTGCCCGGAGCAGTGAAATGCAAATCAAGCCGTTCGAACTCGAGAGGTGGCAATCCATCTGGGAAAACCAGGTGGAACTCAACATATCGGAAAGCGGCGTTCATCCGCTGACAACCGCGGAGCTGGTGGGCGATCCGGCCATACTGGCAAAAATCCTCGAAATTCCGCAGGTGTATCCGCAAACGAACGGGAGCGAAGAGCTGCGCTCGCGCATCGCGGAGATGTATCCGGGAGCGAAAGCCGAAAACGTGCTGGTGACGTGCGGAGGTTCGGAAGCAAATTTTGTTTCGACATGGTCTCTGGTCGAGCCGGGCAACGAAGTGGTGTTCATGCTGCCGAATTACATGCAGATCGACGCGCTGGCCGAATCGTTTGGCGCGACGGTGAAGCCGCTGTGGCTGCGCGAGAGATTGAATTGGGGCATCGACCTCGACGAACTGCGCGGGCTGGTGACGGCGAAGACAAAGCTGATCGCCGTTTGCAACCCGAATAATCCGGCGGCGAGCGTCCTGAGCAAGGAAATGCAGGCTGGAATCGTGGAGGCTGCCGCGCGCGTGGGAGCCTGGATTCTGGCGGATGAGGTGTATCGCGGCGCGGAACTGGAAGGCCCGATGACGCCGTCGTTTTGGGGAAGCTACGGCAAAGTTCTCTGCACGGCGAGCCTGTCGAAGGCGTTCAGCCTGCCGGGCCTGCGCACCGGCTGGGTGATCGGCCCGGCAAAGACGATCGAAGCGTTGTGGGGTCGGCACGACTACACGAGCATCGGCCCGTCGCTGCTTTCCGACCGGCTTGCGTCGGTGGCGCTCGCGCCGGCGCGGCGCGACTGGATCCTGGCGAGGACGCGGTCGTATTTGCAGAAAAACTATCCGGTGCTTCGCGACTGGCTGGCGTCGCAAAGAGATACCTTTTCGCACATCGCACCGCGAGCAGGAGCGATCGCTTGGGCGGGATTCCGCGACGGGCGAAATTCGGCGAAGTTCGTCGAGGACTTGCGCGCGAAGAAGGGGGTCCTCATGGTCTCAGGCGAGCTGATGGGGATGGAACACTTCGTGCGGTTTGGATTTGGCGGCGATACGGAACCGCTGCAAAAGGCGCTTGCCAGAATCACGGAATATCTGCGCGAAGGGCAACAGAGGCGCGCAGCGTCGTAGGCAATCCTGGCACGGAACTGTGTCATTTCTAAGCACTTCGCTGTCGTTGACTTGGCCGGGCAGCGGACGTAGCATGGCCTGCCCATGGAGGTTCCCCGTGCCCCGTATCCTCGTGGCTGATGACGACCGCACCACCCGGCTGCTGCTGACCGAAACGCTTCGCGGAGAGAAATTTACGGTTGTCGCGGCCTCCGACGGAGAGGAAACCCTTGACAAAATCCGGGGCGGGAAATTCGACCTCGTGCTGCTGGACGTATGGATGCCGAAAAAGACCGGCATCGAAGTGCTGGCGGCGCTGAAGAATCAAAAGGACCGCCCGAAAATCATCGTGATGACCTCGGACGACGCGCCGGAAACGGTGCTGAACGCCATCCGCGAGCAAGCCTACCAATACATCGCGAAACCATTCGACCCGAAAGTGCTGGTCGCATTGCTGAAGGAGACGCTCGGCAAGGGAACGGACGCGATGGCGATCGAGGTGCTGTCGGCGAGGCCGGAATGGGTGGAGCTTGTGGTGCCGTGCACGCTGGAAGCAGCCGAGCGGATCGAAAATTTCATGTCGCAACTGAAGTCGGGGCTGTCGGAGGAAGTGCGGCGTTCGGTGGGGCAGGCGTTTCACGAGTTGCTGCTGAACGCGGTCGAGTGGGGCGGGAAGCTCGACCCCAACCGGAAGGTGCGAATTTCGTATTTGCGAGCAAAGCGAATGTTGCTTTACCGCATTGCCGATCCGGGGCCGGGATTCAAGGTGAACGAACTGGACCATGCGGCGATTTCCTATTCGCCGGATGATCCGACCAGCCATGACGAGGTGCGGCGCGAAAAGGGATTGCGGCCGGGAGGATTCGGGCTGCTGCTGGCGCAGGCGAACGTGGACGAGCTGCTCTACAACGAGGCGAGGAACGAAGTAGTGTTCGTGAAGTATCTCGATGGCGAATAGGCGGCCCTGACGGCGAGAGGAAATGCGCCCGCCTGAAGGCGGCCGCTACAAAGGCTCGGTTTCCTCGCGCTGTGGGTCGTGACGGAGGTGTTGCGAGACTCGCGCGGCGGCTATTTCGATGCGGCGAGGTACGGTACGAATCCTTTTACTTTTGTCTTGAGCTTGTAGACAGAAGCTGTCGCCGTGATGTAGAGAGTCGAATAATCCGCATCACCCCAGTTCAAATTGGCAGGCTGCTCCGGCATTTCGATCGTCCCCAGATGATGCCCCGCGGAATCCCAAACCCAAATCCCTCCCGGCCCCGTCACGAAGATATGTCCGTGCCGGTCGACCTTCATGCCGTCGGGCACGCCGTCGTCCTTGCCACCGGGCTCTTCGCCGAAGATGTGGCCGTTCGTCAATTTTGCGTCGCGACTGAAGTCGTAAACGCGGATGTTGCGCTGCTCGCTATCGTCGACATAGAAGCGTTTTCCATCCGGTGAAAACGCGAGGCCGTTTGGCTGCGAGAGATCCTTCGTGAGCAGTTCCACGTTTCCCTTCGCATCCAGGCGATAGACACCTTGAAACGGTGTTTCCTGCTTTTCTCCTGCAGAGAAATCGAGCGTTGGATCGGTGAAATACATCGCACGGTCCGGGCCGATCACGACATCATTCGGGGTGTTGAATTTCTTGCCTTCGAAATGGTCGGCGAGAACCGTGTATTTTCCGTCGGGAGAAATGGCGATAATCGCGCGGAGAACGCTGGCGCAATCGATCAGGCGATGCTGCGCGTCAAACGTGTTGCCGTCGGGATCGCCCAGCTCGATGAGCGTCTCGCGGTGGCCGTCGGGATAGACGCGGAAAATCTTGTTGAGCGTTTCATCACTCACGTAGACGAAGCCGGAAGAATCCCACACCGGGCCTTCCGTGAATCCAAAGCCGGAAGCGAGCGTGACGAGCTTCGCGTCCTTGGCGACGAGGCGCCAGAATTCCGGCGAATTGGCCTGCAAGGAAAATGTGCGCGGCGCGGGCGCGGCGCTGATGCGCGACAGGCAGAAGCCCGCCAGCAGAAGAGCGATCAGTGCCAATGTGATTCGCGAGTGTGTTTTCACAAGAGCCTCGTTGAAAGAAATCAGTGCTGATTGTTTGCTACGTTCAATCTTCGTGCTTTGGCGGCGTCAAGGGAGCCGCCGGCGCCGCTGACATAAGATAGCTGACGATGGCGTCGATTTCCTGCGAGCTGAGCTTCGTCGCGTAGTCCGACGGCATCAGCGAATTCGCGCTGTAGGCGATGCTGCGGATATCGGATTTGTCGAGCAGGTGAAACGAGCCATCGAGCGCCTGCAATTGCAGTGAAAAATTGTCTTCGTTGCGCACCAGACCCTGAATTGTTACGCGGGAATAGGTGGTGACCGTGGCCAAGTGGCTGCGCTGCGTGAGGTCGGGAGCAGGAGAGACGATCGCAGCACGGATTTCGGCTGGAGATTTCGTGGCGGCGTAATCGGTCAAGTCTTCTGCGATGAAGCCGCCTTCGCCCTGGACCATGTGGCAGCCGCTGCATCCCGCCTTGCCAAAAAAAAGCGCCTTGCCTGCCTGCGGATCGCCGGGCATCGCAGCGGGACCGCGCGCGCCCTGCAGGAAGCGCAGATACTGGACGACGGAGCGAATCTGTGCTGCGCTAAACATGGTGCCGAAGGCGGGCATGGGGCTGGAGCCATCGTGAACGACGTGAAAAATCTGCTGGTCGGTGAGGCGCTGGATTTCCGGGCGCGTGGCGATGTTGGGAGCGTGTTCGCCGCCACGGCCGTCGAGCCCGTGGCAGCCCGCGCATGTGGAGGAGAAAATCTGCCGGCCTACGCTTGTCGAAGACGAAGAGCGAGCTTGCTTCTGAGAGCCGCTGGTAAGCGCGGCGCGGACCGTTGCGAAATCGATTGATGCGCAGAAAAGCGCCACAAGAAACAGGTAGGGCGAAAGGCGCGAAAACAAGCGCGGCGCCGCATCCGAAATTCTCGAATGAGGCGCCGTTGAAAATGTGGAGCGTTTCTTCACGACTCCGCCGGGCTCAGGTTTCCTCTCCCGCTTAGAAAAGGAATTTCAGAGCAGCCTGCAAAATGCGCGGCTGGCCGTAGGTTGCGCTGATGACGCCAAAACCGCTGCCTGTGACCACGCCGAAGTTCGAAGACCCATTGGCGGAGAATTGGGCGTGGTTGAAGACATTGAACGCTTCAAACCGGAATTGCAGTGTTTTTGTTTCGGTCAAGTGGGTGTCCTTGATCAGCGCCATATCCCAATTGTTCAAGCCCGGACCGTGGAAAAAGCGCCGCCTCGAATTCCCGATCGTCCCAAGCTGTTCTTGACTGAAAAGATTCGTATTGAAGTATGTGCCGCCCTTTCGGGGATTTGTAGTTTGCAGGACACTCCCGCCCGCGAAGTCCGGCAGGTCGATCTGGGCCTCACCGCCTTGCGTGCCGGTGAGCGAATTGTCGTCGGGCTCGGAAAGAGTGACAGGAAGGCCTGAGGCGAACGTCGTGATGCCCGATACCGCCCAACCAGCAGCGATTTTGTTGGCGAAGCCGGAGGTTGCGTGGAAGGCGCGGTCGAAGGGCAATCGCGTTTCATAGCTTGCCACAAAATTGTTTGTCACATCGAAGGCGCAAAGGCCAAGGCTAAGTCGCGGGTTGAATGGATTCAGCCCCTCTTGGAAGCCCGATGCGTTGTCCATACACCTGCTGTAGGTGTATCCGAACAAGAAGGTGGAGAGGCCACTGGAGTGCTTCAAATTCACCTGCAGCGAATTGTAGGAGGACTGCGCGATCGTGGACTCGTAAGGAATGTCCGCGAAGTTGGGGCCGAGGACGGTGTAGGTGGTATTCACGACGCAGTTGTTGGCCGGGTTCGCAGTGCCACAGTTGGACGCAGGAATCAGCTGGACGTTCGGTGTCGCGCTGGCCGGGTAATTCACGCCGGCGGGCAAAATGTACTGCTGTCCCTCGCCGAAGCCACCGCATTGAGAACCGGAACTTGTCAGAGCATTCAGCGCTATCAACTGCAGGCAAAGACCAGGATTCCCCGGGTTCGATTCGATCAAGCTGATCAGTTTGTGACCTTGATTCCCCACGTAGCTGACGCTCAAGACCGTGTCAGATCCGAACTGCCGCTCGACGGACAACTCGTAATTCTCCGTGCGTGGAAGAACGTTGTGAACGTTGTAGGCGAGCGTGCCGGAAAGCGGCTCGACGCCGGCCCAGTCAAACGTAGTGTCGGGATTCTTGGCGCTCACGTTCCTGGGAGGAAAGGTGAAGGGAAACCGTTGTGGACCCGGTGTGCCGGATGCGCGATCCACGAACGGAGTCTCAAACGGGATCGTGCCGGGGCTGACATAGAAGAGTCCGTAAGGCGGATCGCCGATTTCCTGGAATTGCGTCAGGTCTTCGACCGACGTATAGAAGATGCCGAAGCCGGCGCGAATACTCATCTTTCCGGGACCGCCGGTGATCTTCGAAACCCATCCCGAATCGGCTCCCGGAGAATAAGCGAGCCCGAGGCGCGGTGAGAAATTGTGATACCGCGTGGGAGCCAGCGTGCGCGTCACGCCCGGATCGCCGGGCACCAGATAGCCGGTAGGCGCGCCCGGAAACACCACGGACTGAACGCCGGGGATGACGGTTTCGATTTTGTTCTCGGTGTCGTACCAGGGCTGGCTGAATTCCCAGCGCAAACCGTAGTTGAAGGTAAGGTTCGAAGTCACGCGCCAGCTGTCCTGCGCGTACAGGCCCAGATATTTCGAGCGGGAATCGAGAATCTGCTCGCTGGCCTGAATGAAATTCACAGGCGCGCCGAGGAGAAAATCGACGACGTCGGAACCGGATTCGCTGCCGTCGAAAGTGTAGTCCCCATTTTCGCCGAAGAAGTTGCGGTCGTTGATCTGGTCGTAGTGAAACCCGCCGCCGAATTTGATGCTGTGCGTGCCGATGATCTTCGTGAAGCCATCCTGCCATTGGAAGGTGTTATTGAACTGGCGGGTGGTGTCCGAAGGCACGCCGATATTCAGACCGAGCTGGGCGAAGGAGATGGAGGGAACGCCCTGGAGGTCCGGAGCAATCGGAGCGACGCCGCCGTTGAAAGTTGCGCCCGACCCGGAGGGAGCCGTGAACCCCAGGGAAGTGAGCGAAGGCCCGAGACCTCCTTGCGGCGAAAAGAGATGATTGGCGGAACGCAAGTAGCTGAAACGGAATTCGTTGACCGCGGTGGACCCGAAGGACTTGGTGTCGCTCAAAACAAACACTTGCGCGCGG
>DATJOL010000108.1:0-23483 GCA_035507075.1 Candidatus Aquilonibacter sp.
CATTCTCCGACAACAAAACAAAAAGGGAAACGAACCTGTGAATCCAATTCACTTCTTCGCAGCTGCATCGCCAAAGTCCGCCTTTAGCGGCGGTTTCGCGCGCGAGCGAAAGACAAACCACAAAAGCACGGCAGCCACATATCCAAGATAGACGTAAGGTAACTTGCCGTATGGTCCTTGCGGTACTGGATATAGATTCCCAGCCAGTGCAAGCACCATGGCAATAAACGCGAGCCACGGGATTATTCTTGTTGACGCATTCACGACCCCATGATGATCGCGCAGATAGCGGGGGAGCGCGAAGCAGACCAGCCCATAGGTAACGATGAACCCGTAGGTCGCAAGCGAACCCATCCAGCCGTAAACGTCGAGCCCGCTCGCGCCCGTTGCAGCGAGAACGGCGACAGGAAGAAATGCTGCCAGACCCGTGACGATAATCGCGCCGCTGGGCGTCTTGTTTTGCGCGTGGGTCGAGCGAAGTGAATCGTGAGTGAGGCCGTCGTGAGACATGAGCAGAAGCACGCGAGCGGCTGCCGTGATGCAGGCGAGCGTTCCAGCGAACATGCTCACGAGCGCACCTAGGTCGATCAGGGAACCCAGTACGGGCATGCCACCGATGCGCGCCAGCAGGTGAAATGGGGCGTCACTCGTTCCGAGGTCCCGCCCCGCCATGCCGAACCCAAGCGCTTCGGTGTAGGCGCTAAGGGCAAAAAAGGCGCCTGCCAGGATCGAGCTCAGAAGTACGGCGCGCGGGATCGTCTTCAATGGGCTGTGGGCCTCCGCTCCCAGCGTCGTCGCGCTCTCGAATCCCACAAAACTGAACAGTGCAAGTACCAAGCCGAGCCGCAATCCGCTACCCGTCATGCCACGCAAGTGAAGCTGATCCGTATCTGCATGCAAGCCGCGGTGTGCCTGCACGAGTACGACGACGATCACGATCAGAGTGATGGAAACAGCTTCGATCCACAGCATCAACCGCGCGGAGATTTTGACGTCCCGCCAGGCAATCCATACAGAGCTTGCGCTAACGATTGTAGCCAGGAGCAGTACGGAAACGTTGTGCCCGGTTGTCTCGCGAAGGATGACGTTCGCGTAATGATAAAAGCCTCCAATTACGCTTGAACCGGTCGCAACATAGGCGAGCAGCAAACTCCAGCCGGCTGTCGCTCCCAGCCAAGGCGGCAGAATCAGACAGGCGTACGAATAAAGTGACCCAGGGGAGGAGGAGTAACGGGCGAAGCGCCCTACGCACCACGCGACCAGAAGGACCGCGATCGTAGCGAACACGTAGGCCAGCCAAGTTCCGTTGCCCGCGAGAGCGAACACCAGCGGAATCGTTGCAACAGGCGTTGCGGTGGGCGCGATTGTGGAAATGGATTGCGCAAGAGTCTCCATTGGCGAGAGAACTTCGCGCTGCAAGCCATAACTGCCGGCGCTAGCGCTGCTGGCGAATACCTTTACGGCTGGAGGAAAATTGCCAGATTCTTCGGACAGCTGCCGTTTGATCATGTCGTAAGACACAGATCGTACATCAGTCGAATTTGGCTCCTAATTTTTCGGAATGAATTCCAGGGTGTGTCATTTATTCGAGATCCGCCTCGCTCGGTGCGTCGCCTGCAACGGCAGTGCCTTCAACGGGGACTGCGTACAATCCAGGTTCAGCGGCGGGTTCAATTTGGCAATGACGGCGTGGGCGCGAGCAGGATCGTCAAGATAGTGCCGCCAGCTCCTTTTAACGAAACACGCAGGCACTTCGCCACGGTGTCGGGATGCTGCTGCAGAAAGTCCCACGTGGTACGCATCATCTCGTAGGAACTGTTGCGGCAGGTGTGGGCTTGCATCAAGCGCGAGCATACACGCGGGAAAGAGAAATATTCCAACCCTGCCTGTGTGCAAAAGTTTCCGCACGTCGATTCGCCTAGGAACTGCTCAGCGACGGTAGCACGAGCGCGGAAGACTTTGCTTTTGGATGAGTGAATCGGCCCCATAGAGAAATGTGATCTAGTTTAGTCGCCCGTTCCGCGAGAACAAGCGCCGAAAAAATGTGACGCCTTTCTCGATAACAGTCGCAGCAGCGCACACTGGCCTGGCTCTCTCCGCGTTCAGCCGCGTGCTATCATCCTGGCGTAGTTCCGGTGCTGCTTCCCTGAAGATTCTAGGCAAGAGAGGAACCATGCGCTGGTATCTCTTCGTCTCTTACTTCTTCGGTGGCGCGTTCCTTGTCATGTCGCGGGCGTGACTAAGCAGCAGCTACCCATATGAAAAGAGGTGGGTTCAGGCGCTCGTCAAATGCTGCAATTGAAGAGTTTTTCTGGCAACGAGAGGCAAGAACGCTTGCGACCTTCTAAGGTTTCTTGGGAATGGCTGAAGGGAACAACTATCGACTGCTGCAGCCGAAACTCAAACAGGCTGCGTCACAAACTCGGAATGTGGGGTTTTGCAGGGAACGCCGGTCGCAGACGGCGCTCCGCGAGGCTTCGATCGCACAACAGTCGGATCTTGTGCGCGGATGCGTTCGAAAACTGGGCGTGAACGTCGTGAACACCGCGTACGTCGCCCTCGCACCGGGGGTTGCGATGGCTTGCTTCAAGCCGAATTAGGCGTCGCTGGATCAGACCCCGGACCGGTAAGTTGCAACGGATGGGTAGTGAACGGCCGCCTTGGTTACGAAGCGAATCTATCTAAATAGCACAAAATCATAGACATCCTATTTCGTCCTGACGTGATTTTCATCATGCTCAAAAGACTACAGGGGTCGGCTGTTCCCATTGGCGCGTCATGTGCGGGTATGTGACAATTGGGTGCATTCTTCTGATCATTTCTCCGGTTGCGGACAGGAGTGGCTGAACTATGAAGGGTGTAGTCTTGGCGGGCGGTACGGGCAGCCGGTTGGACCCTCTGACTCGTGTAACCAATAAGCACCTGCTTCCCATCTACGAGAAGCCCATGGTCTACTACCCGATCCAAACGCTCGTGAATGCGGGGATCGAGGAGATTCTGCTGGTCACCGGGGGGAAGAACGCGGGCGATTTCCTACGACTTCTTGGGAACGGGCGCGATTTTGGGTTGAAGCACATCAACTACACCTACCAGGAAGGGGAGGGCGGAATCGCCGAAGCGTTGGGGCTGGCTGAGCACTTCGCTGGCAAAGACTCGATCTGCGTGATCCTGGGCGACAACATCATCGAGAACAATATCCGGCAGGCCGTGGAGAATTTTAGGCGCCAGAAGGACGGAGCCAAGATTCTGCTCAAAGAAGTGACGGACGCACAGCGGTTCGGAGTGGCCGAGATTTCGGGCGAACGCGTGATCGGAATCGAAGAGAAGCCCAAGGCACCCAAGTCCAATTATGCCGTGATCGGAATTTACCTCTACGATGCGACGGTATTTCAAAAAATCCGGCGGCTGAAGCCTTCCGGGCGCGGCGAGCTTGAAATCACGGACGTCAACAATTTCTACATCGAAGAAGGAAAGCTCACCTACGAGGTGCTCGGGGGCTGGTGGACCGACGCCGGCACGTTTGAATCGTTGCTGCGAGCAAACAATTTAGTCGCCGAAACCGGAGCGAATAAACTCACGCTGGGACTGAGCGCCCGCCCGCAGGAAGTTTCGCGATGAAAATCCTGGTGACGGGCGGCGCAGGCTTTATCGGATCGAACTTCATCCGGCACGTCTTGGGAAAGACGGGCTACGCTGTCGTCAACTACGACAAACTGACATACGCCGGGAATCTCTCCAATCTTGAATCGGTCGCAGGCAATTCAAAATACCAGTTCGTAAAAGGGGATATTTGCGACGGCGGGGCTGTCGAGGCAGCTATGAACGGATGCGACGCGGTGGTTCACTTTGCCGCCGAGTCGCACGTGGACCGGAGCATCTACGAACCGGCTGCTTCGATTGAGACAAACGTCAAAGGCACGTTTGTGCTGCTACAGGTTGCGCGTAAATTGAATGTTTCCCGGTTCGTGCACATCTCCACGGACGAAGTCTACGGCGACATGCAGGCGGGCGCTTTTGCGGATGAGAATTCGCCGATCCGTCCGAGCAGCCCGTACTCTTCTTCGAAGGCCGGGTCGGACCTGCTGGTCCTTTCCTATGTGCGCACGTATGGCTTCCCGGCGCTGATTACACGATCGTCGAACAACTATGGGCCCTATCAATTCCCTGAGAAATTTCTGCCGCTGATGATCACTAATGCGCTGAGCGATAAGCCGCTCCCGATTTATGGCGACGGTAAACAGCAGCGCGACTGGCTGCATGTGGAAGATAACTGCCGCGGGATTCTGGCTGTTCTTGAACGCGGACGCATCGGCGAGGTCTATAACATCGGGGGACTGGATATCGTCGACAATCTCGCTATGGCGCGTAAGCTGCTTGCGGCGATGGGGAAACCTGAATCGCTGCTCACCTACGTGAAAGACAGGCCCGGCCACGATCGCCGGTACGCACTGAAATGCGACAAAATCGAAAGCGAGCTTGGTTGGAAAGCTCTGATACCTCTCGAGGACGGGCTGCGGCAGACGATCGCCTGGTATAAGGAAAGCAAGAACTGGATTGCCGGCATTCGCGACGGAGAGTACAGGCTTTATTACGAAAAATATTATGAGAATCGCGATTCCTCACTCGACGCGATTCAACCGGACGGGAAAGCGCACCGATCGCCAAACCGCTAGCTCTGAAAGCTTGTTTTCGTTGACTTCAAAGGATTCTTTCGGATGGAACGCATCAAGACCGCCCTGCCGGACGTATGGGAACTGCGGCCCAGGATCATTTCGGACGCACGCGGGTTCTTTATGGAGACATATCATCAACGAAAGTTCGCCGAAGCCGGGATTACCGATACCTTCGTTCAGGACAATCACTCGCGGTCCGCGAAAGGCACGCTTCGTGGTCTTCATTACCAGCTTCGCCACGCGCAGGCGAAATTATGCCGCGTAGTTGAAGGGGAAGCATTCGATGTAGCGGTAGATATCCGCCGTGGGTCTCCGACATTTGGCAAATGGGCCAGTGTGATTCTTTCCGCCACGGAACAGAATCAAATTTATATCCCAGCGGGTTTTGCCCACGGCTTCCTAGCTTTGAGCGAGTCGGTTCAATTCCTATATAAGTGCAGCGAATTCTACGATCCCGCCGATGAATATGGTCTCTTTTGGAGAGACCCCGAATTGAGGATCGAGTGGGGCACAAATAATCCCGTCGTCTCCGAAAAAGATTCAAGATGCAAACCGCTTCGCGAAATACCCGACGAGTTACTGCCGTCGTACACGCCCTGAGTCGAGTCTCGTAGATGTAGTGCGCTCGTATTAAACTGGAGTATCGTCTCCTGAATGGGCTTTAGCCGCGCTAAAAGGTGGAAGATGAGCAACGTTGCCGCTCCCGAACGCAAAATTCTTTTCACGGACGAAATTGTGCAAGATCCCTATCCGACCTATGCTCGTTTGCACGAGCAGGGTCCGATTCACTACGTCGAGGTCGCCGGCAAGTGGGCGGTGTGGTCCGTCTTCAGCCACGCGGAATGTGCTTCCGTCGCGAAGGATCCGAGGTGCTCGGCGAAGCGCGCGCAACAGATGCTATTGCCCTTGCCGCTCAGCCGCCAATCTGAGTTTCAAGAGCTGGCTCGCATGCTCAGCTTATGGCTGATTTTTATGGACGCGCCAGAGCATACCCGCCTTCGGAAGCTCTTGAACAAAGGGTTTTCGCAGGCTGCTTTGGAAGGGCTGCGCCCTCAAATGGAAGACATCGTGGAGCGGATGCTCAGGCCACTTGACCATGGGTCTGAAGTCGAACTGATGCGCCAGTTTGCCAATCCTATGCCCGTCCGTGTGATATCGGAAATGATGGGCGTGCCGGAGGCCTTGCATGGGAGATTCGAAGAATGGTCGCGGGCCATCGCGGCATTTCGAGGCAATCCAAACCGCACCCTGGAAGAGGCGCAGGCAGCACAAGACGCTCTGATCGCCATGACCGAGTTTTTTCGGAACACAGTTGCCGATCGGCGGCGCAACAAAGGTAATGACCTTATCAGCCTGCTCATTGATATCGAGGAGGAAGGCGACGCCCTGACAGAGGAAGAGCTATATGCGCAGTGCATTGCGTTGCTCTTTGCCGGCCACGAGACGACGCGAAACCTGATCGGCAATGGTGTGTATACGTTACTGAAGCATCCTCGGGAGGCCACGAAATTGCGCGAGAATCCGGAGATGATCCGTTCGGCGGTCGAGGAGTTTCTCCGATTTGAGAGCCCCGTGCAATTCACGGCGCGAGTGCTCAAGGAGGAGATGGAAATTTGCGGCCAGCGCATACCAAAGGGCTGGACGGTTCTCTGCATGTTTGGCGCGGCCAACCGTGACCCCAAGCAATTTAAGGAGCCTAACCAACTCAATTTGCAGCGTCTGAATAATCAACATCTGGCGTTCGGCGCCGGACCGCACTTTTGCATAGGGAACCAGCTTGCACGCCTTGAAGGCCAGGTCGCGATTATGAGTCTGGTGAAGCGCTTTCCGGGCATGAAGCTCACGGGACCACGCCCTGAATGGGCGGACACGTTTGGCTTAAGAGGATTGAAAACTCTTCCCGTGACCGTGTGATACGGGAAAACGCGCGGGAAGGGAGAGCAGCGGCAGGTTTTAAAGCTAGGGGCTTATACGCGCTGCCAAATCAATTCGACCGTCTGATTTTTTCCGTTTACGAGTGTGGGCGGCGTAGTAAGAATGATTCGGTCGGTTTCGATCTTAACAGTTCGAATAAGATCCCTGCTGACATAATTCTGGATCGAGGAGACTTCGATGTGGTGTATTACCGTGTCTCCCTTGAGCGCGTAGGTTCCGGCGTATCCGAAGAATGTCTTAAAGGCCTCGGCCTGTTCTTCCGCTCCTGCGGCCATACCAAGCGGTTTTCGCCCGCCATAGCTGATCAGCGCTGTGACGCGGCCCTCTGCAGTGTATGTAAGAAAGCCAGTTGCGCCAGGCCTGTATGGCGCCTCATCCCTTTCTCCGGAAGCCGTCGTGCTTGACGCTGACACCAGCTTCCACGTGCCAATAATTCTGTCGTCGATTTCTACGGATACACTGGACTTCCGGACCGTCTCCGTCATCACGTCTCCTTTATCTCCAACCTATACTGTACTCAGGGACATCCGGTGATCGGCAAAACATATTTGGTTTGCGCCTCCGGCTGGTCTCCGCCTAGTGTTCCTGCGTAAATCCAAAGTGGAGAAACAGGCTTGACAGCATCGGCCGTTTTCATCGAACGTATTGTTCCATCCACGAGGAAAATACATGACAACGGGACTGGCAGGCAAGGCTGTGCTCATAACCGGCGGAACATCGGGAATCGGGCGCGATACGGCCGTTCTATTTGCGAAGTCCGGTGCAAAGGTTGCTGTCGCGGCCAGACGTGAAGCGGAAGGGCAACAAACGGTTGAGTTGATCCAAGAGGCCGGTGGCGAGAGCCTTTTTGTCCAGGCGGACGTGTCGAAGCAGGCGGAGGTAGAAGCTCTCGTCCGAACCGTGGCCGAAAAGTTTGGCCGGCTTGATGTCGCGTTCAACAACGCAGGCGTCGATGGCGTGTTGGCGCCAGTTGCGAGACAGTCAGAACAGGACTGGGACCGGACGATTGCAATTAATCTCAAAGGCGTTTGGTTATGCTTGAAATATGAGATTCGGCAGATGCTGAAGCAGGGCCAAGGCGGAGTTATCGTCAACATGGCATCGATTATGGGGATGATAGGTTTCGCTGGAGCCGCCGCCTATACAGCGAGCAAGCACGGTGTTGTCGGATTAACGAAAGCGGCGGCATTGGAGAACGCTCGAAGCGGCATTCGCATCAACGCCATCTGTCCGGCGTTCATTGAAACCGGGCTACTAAAGAGAATTTTTGTCACCCCGGCGGTTCACAAGCAGGTTCTCGGCTATCATCCGGTCGGACGCTTTGGTCGACCTGAGGAAGTCGCACAGGCAGTGGTCTGGATGTGCTCGGACGAAGCCTCGTTCATGACGGGCCAGTCGCTCGTGCTGGACGGCGGTTTTCTTGCCGGTCCCAACGCGCCCGGCTAGGAGACCGCGTTAAATCCATTCGACTTAGTCAGACGCAGTTCTAGACATCAAGAATGCCCCGTTTGAGCGTGATGGAGCCCTACTCATTCCTGCCGAGCGCTGAGGTTCTGTTGACGAATTGCCGTAGGTCAATGCCATCACTGCGAATCCCGTCGCGGAATCGTTCATAAACTGGGAAACCATGGAAAACGGATCGTGCCTGCGATGATTGAGAGAGTAGGCGACCCATCCTCCCCCCCAACTTCGCTGGTTACTGGCGAGCCATGAGAGCCCCTTTGCGACGTGTGGTTCTTGCTTTGAAAAGCCCAATTCTTCCAGCGATAACACAATGAGCCCCGTAGCGTAGCCGTCGCTGTCCTCAACCAATGGCGTCCCGTCATCACGTTCCCAGCTCCCGGCCAACGATGACAAGCTCCAGCCACCGTCGGGCCGCTGCTTCGCGAGCATCTCGTTGATCAAGGACTGCTGCTCGGGGTTTGTGAGCAAGCCCGGCAGATTCGCTGAGGCCCAAAGCAAGGCGGCGCGGTTGAAAGGAAGTTGGGCGGGCGAATTTCGCTCGAGATAGTCTCGCAACGACTGGATGTTCGGCTGAATGACCGGATTGTTTCGATACTCGTCCGGAGCGATTCCTGTGGCCACAGCCGCCAAGCAGGCGCCATAAAAAACAGAATCCGGAGCTTCCCACGGTTGATTCCCGAATTGAATCCAGAGCCATGCTCCCTTCGCGCTTCCGCCGGTCTGTTGCGTGTCCCACATGTGATCGAATGCCGTAAGCGTGTCGCCGCTTAACTGGCCCGCTTGCGCGTCACGATTCGCCAGAATCAGAGCGTTCAGCACGGCTTCTGTTCCGCGCGATTGGTCCGCCATTCCCCCGTAGTACGGCTTGATTTCGTTCCATTCTCGCACTCGCTTGGTGACGTCAGCGATCAGAGCGGTTTCGGCGGCAGGGGGATCGGCTTGGCCGAGTTTGGCGCTAAGTGAGCTTCGGGCGAGGGCGTAGGGGATCGCCGTGTGGCAAGAAACGCAGAATGTTCCTTGGTCGCGCGAGGCGCCGGGCCATGCTGCCCATGCCGCTTCACGCCGGTCAAGATAAGATGCCGCCGCCTTCGGATCCCATGTAGAGGCCTTCGCATTTAAGGCGAACCATAACGCGCCTAGGGCAGCAATACAGACGATTGCCACAAGGACTGCAATTTTGGCGGCTCTGATCAATCGGTCGCCTCGCGTGCCGAGGGAATGTCCGGAAGGAATATCCTACGACATGCGTGCCTTTTTCACCACGAAATCAGCCAACGCGACGGCCGCACCGAACGCCGCAATACTCGAACTGCTTTCGATGCTTGCCCGAGATCGCAGAGAAGCAACGCGTCCGCCATTCAGCTGGGCTAGACAAATGACTGTCCTCGAAAAATACAAACTGGATCGACCGGCACCGGTGATGATTACGTCCGACGCGCAGCATCGCTATTACATTAGAGTCGTAACTGAACTGGAACTTTCCGACCATGCGACGGCGGATGATAAAAAAATACGCCAGTGTTATCGTGACCCTGATCGAGAAATATGAAGACGAGCACTATCCAATTGAAGCTGTCGAGCCGGTTGAAATCCTGAAGGAACTGATGTCGGCGAATGAACTGCGCCAGAAAGATCTGGCCCCCTTGCTCGATGGCGAGAGCGGCGTATCGGCAATCCTCGGCGGCGACCGACGAATTAACGTGAACCAGGCTTTCCGCCTCGGCGATCGTTTCAAGGTCTCACCGATGCTATTTATGTCTGCCAGGCCGAAGCCGTCGCGTTCCAGTCGATAGTTCCTGCGAGTCTCTGAAAGGGCGGCTCTCCGGGGGCGAGGAACGTCTTACTTCTGCCAGAACGAGTTCAACCACGCACTTTACTGCCCTCCCAGTATCCGTCCGCCTATGGATTCGGGACGTCGGCTACGGCCTCATTCGAAGGCGCGCTGCTGCCGCCCGAATCGACCGCCTCTACTGTGTAGTAATAGTCCGTCCCAGGAGTCACGTTGGTATCGGTGTAGCTCAACGAGGTGATAGGCGAGGGGTTGATCGCAGTCGTTCCCTCGCCGCCCGATGACGTGCCACGGAAGACGTTGTAAGTAACGCCATTGGTCGGGCTGGCGTCCCAGCTAAGCACGACGGAGTGCATTCCCGTGCCGGACAGGCTGACGCCGGCGGGCGAGTCGGTTGCATTGCTCGCAATGCTCACGCTACCGCTGACTGCCCCCCCCGATGCCGGGGCAAACGTCACCGTCAGTGTCACAGATTGTCCCGGCGTCAAAACCGTGCCGTTGCTGATGCCGCTGGCGCTGAAGCCAGCGCCCGTGACGCTGACGCCGGAGATCGTGACATTCGAGTTGCCATTATTGGTCACCGATGTAGTCAACTGGCTGCTGCTTTGATCGAGTACATTGCCGAAAGCCAAGCTTGTCGGGCTCGCGCCAAGCAACAGAGTCGAGGCCTGTCCCGTTCCGGACAGGCTGATTGTCAGCGGGGAAGGCGTTCCGTCCGTGGTCAACGTAATCGAGCCGTTCACCGCGGTCGTGGACGAAGGATCAAAGGTCGCGTTGAAGCTCACATTCCCGCCTGCTGCGATCGTGGTGGATGTCGTCAGTCCCGTCTGACCGAACCCCGTTCCGGTGACGCTGATCTGTGAGAATGTGAGCGTGGTGTTCCCGTTGTTCGTCAAAGTGACCGGCACCGAATCGGTCGTTCCTTCTGTTACTGTGCCGAATGCCGCGCTCGACGGGTTTGCAGAAATCTGCGCTTGCAGACCCGTGCCCCCCAGGCTAATCGTTGTAGGTGAACCCGGAGCGTTGCTCGTGATCGAAACACTGCCCGAAGCGCTACCGCCCGTCGTGGGTATGAAGGTAACAGTGAATATCGTATTCGCGCCTGCACCGATCGAAGTGGGCTGCAGGCTCATGGTGTAACCCGCACCGCTGATCGTAGCCGCGGTGATATTCAGGGTCGCGCCGCCCGAGTTTGTCAAAGTCACGGTTTTACTTGAGTTGCTGCCAACGTTCACGTTGCCAAACGCCAACGAAGTCGGGTTGACGCTGAGCTGCGGTCCGCTCGCTATCGTCAGCGTCAGCGTGGCGTTGCCGGTGCCCGTGCTATCGGTCGCGCTTAGAGTAACCGAAAAAGTTCCAGCCGCCGTCGGCGTGCCGGAAATAAGCCCAGTGCTGGAATTGACGCTCAACCCAGCAGGAAGGCCCGTCGCGCCATAGCTGGTTGGCGAGTTAGTTGCCGCGATCTGATACGAGAACGCAGTCCCAACTGTCCCGTTTGCCGCCGTCGCACTCGTGATCGCAGGTGCGGCGATGGCTATCGTTAGCGTGAGCGTGGCGTTGCCGGTGCCTGTGCTATTGGTCGCGCTCAGGGTGACCGAAGAAGTTCCAGCACTCGTCGGCGTGCCAGAGATGAGGCCTGTGCTGGTATTGATACTCAAGCCAGTCGGAAGACCCGTTGCGCCGTAGCTGGTTGGAGTATTCGTAGCGACAATCTGATAGGAAAACGCCGTCCCAACTGTCCCGCTCGATGTCGTTGCGCTCGTGATCGTTGGAGCACTGGTGCCGGTCTGGCCCGTCCCGGAGAGATTGATCACGAGCGAGGACGGCGTTCCGTTCGTCGTGAGGTTGATCGAACCGTTTGCCGCGCCCGTCGACGAAGGATCAAATGTCGCGTTGAATGTGGAGCTTCCACCTGCCGCAATTGTGGTCGAGGTCGTCAGTCCGGTCTGGCTGAATCCGGCGCCCGTGACGCTGATCTGCGAGAACGTCAACGTGCTATTGCCGTTGTTTTTCAACGTGATCGGCTGGGAATTTGTGTTGCCGATGGTTACGGTGCCGAACGCCACACTCGATGGTGTTGCTGCAATCTCGGCCTGTAAGCCTGTCCCGCTGAGAGCGATCGTGGCGGGAGAACCCGGGGCGTTGCTCGTGATCGAAACACTGCCCGAAGCGCTGCCGCTAGCCGTCGGTGTGAAGGCTACGGTGAAGGTCGAATTCCCACCCGCACCGATCGAGGTCGGCTGCAGGTTCATGGTGTAGCCCGTGCCCGTGATCGTTGTCGCCGTGATGTTCAAGGTGGCATTTCCCGGATTCGTCAAGGTCACGGTTTGAGTTGCGTTGCTCCCCACATTCACGTTCCCAAACGCAACCGGGGACGGGCTGATGCTGAGTTGTGGTTGAGCCGCAGTTCCAGTCCCACTGAGGGCAATCACCAGCGGAGAACCTGGCGCCGAGCTCGTGACCGAAACGCTACCGCTAGCATTGCCGCTCGTCGTCGGCGCAAATGTTGCTGCAAAGGTGGCGGTTGCGCCGGGCGTGAGGGTTTGCGGAGCGAGCGCGCCCATACTGAACCCGGCACCACTGGCCGCGGCTTGGGTGATGGAGAGATTCGCTGTCCCGGAATTCTTGAGGGTTACATTCACAGATGCGCTGCTACCGTCCAGTATGCTTCCAAAGTTGATGCTGGAAGGGTTGGCGGTCAGTGCGGCTTGAGTTCCGGTTCCACTGAGGGCAATTACCAGTGGCGAATTCGCCGCGGTTGAAGTCACTGTGATTGTTCCCGATGCCGCTCCCGCTACGGAGGGAGCAAACTGCCCCGTCAGTGTCGTCGAGCCGCCCCCGGCGATCGTTTGGCCGGAAGTGATGCCGCTCACGCTGAATCCGGCGCCCGACGCGGCAATGCTGTCGAGCGTGATCGTCGACGTCCCCGAATTTGTCAGCGTAAAGGTTTGCGTGCTGCTGTTTCCAACCTGCACATCGTTGAAATTGAAACTGCCGGGATTCGCCGTCAACGTACTCCCTGCCGCCACGGCACTCCCCGTTATCGTAAGCGTCTGCGGCGAATCCTGCGCGTTGTCCGTGAAGCGAATGCTTCCGCTCACGCCGGCGGTCGATTGCGGCGTGAACTGCACGCTGAATGTGGCTGATGTGTTTGGAGTGATCGTGGCCGGGATCGCAAGCCCGCTCATGCTTAAGCCGGTCCCGGAAATCGATGCCGCGCTCAAGGAAAGATTCGTGTTCCCGCTGTTGCTCAATGTGACGCTTTGAGAGCTGGTCTGGCCTACGGTGACATTATTGAAATTCAAAGAAGCGGGAGAAAACGACGGAATGGCCTCCAGCCCGGTGCCCGTCAACGCGATGGCCAGGCTGGAATTTGTCGCATTACTCGCAATCGTCAGGGCGCCAGTCGCGGGCGTCATCGAGGTTGGCGCAAACTCCACTTGAACCGTTGCGCTCTTTCCTACAGCGATAGAACTCGAAGGATCCCCTCCCACGACGGCGAACACTCCTCCCGAAACCGTCGCGCCGGAAATATTGACCGTACCCGTTCCGGTATTCGTTACCGTGATACTTTGCGTCGCATTCGCGCCAACCGCTACGTCGCCGAAGCTGACGCTTGTGGGAGACGCGGTTAATACTCCTCCGCCCGAACTGCCGGCTCCGCTGCCGCTTCCACTCGATGCATTCGTCGTATAACCCGCGCAGCTTGCAAGACTCATCGCCGCTAAAAGAACCAGAAGGCCGGTGACTAAAACAGCGCCTTGACTGGAATTTGCCCGGCGCTTAAACGCGACGCCCTCGCGGTGAGTTTTCGCTCTTCGCATGATGCGCACACTTTAGAGGGCCGCATCGTTCGCCTCTACTGGACGTGAGACGGGAGAAAGGGAGACCGGAAAACCTGTCCGGTGATGGAGAACAACTGTCCCTTTGTCCGATTTAGTGCTACAGGATTTTCTGCATGCACTTGTCTCCAGCTAGACGTGCTGAAATGTTGTTCGCTAAAAGTTTGCCGGGAACAAAGAACGAAACATCCATCCCCAGCGCGCCTGTCGCCGAAGCACACTCTGAAAAGGACGAACCGCGGGTTGGGCCCAGGAGACTGTTTGTGAAGAGGAGATGCCGCTACGGGTTCGGCACGTCGGCGGGTGCTTCGTTCGACGGGGTGCTGCTGCCGCCCGAATCGACGGCTTCCACATAGTAGTAATAATCTGTTCCCGGAGTGACGTTGGTGTCGGTGTAGCTCAATGAGTAGACCGGAGATGGATTGATTGGTGTGGTTCCTTCTGCCCCCGAGGAGGTTCCCCGAAAGACGTTGTACGTCACGCCATTCGTCGGGCTGGCATCCCAACTCAACACAACAGAGTGCATGCCCGTCCCGCTCAATCCAACATTCAAAGGGGAATTTGCCGCATTGCTCGCGATGCTGACGCTGGCGCCGCTCACGGAACCGCCCGAAGTCGGAGCAAAGGTGACCGTCAGCGTGACGGACTGTCCGGGCGTTAAAACCGTGCCGTTCGCGACGCCGCTCGCACTGAACCCAGCACCTGCCACCGTCACCCCGGAGATCGTCACGTTTGCGTTCCCGTTGTTGGTCACCAAAGTCGTCAACTGCTGGCTGCTTTGATCGAGAACATTGCCGAATGGCAGGGTCGTCGGATTCGCGCTAAGAGATGGCGTGCTCGCCTGACCTGTTCCAGAAAGATCGATAACCAGCGAAGAAGGCGAGCCGTTCGTCGTCAGGGTGATCGAGCCACTTGCTGCTGACGTGGACGACGGGTCGAACGTCGCATCAAATGTCACGCTCCCACCCGCCGCAATTGTGGTGGATGTGTTGAGCCCGGAATAATTGAAACCAGCGCTGCTTCCCGAGACGCTAATCCCGGAGAAAGTCAGCGTTTCATTCCCGTTGTTCTTCAGAAGAATCGACTGCGAATCAGTATTACCCATTGCGACGAGCCCGAAATTAACGTTTGTCGTGCTGGTTGAAATTTGCGCCTGCAGTCCTGTACCGGTCAGTCCGACCGCTAAGGTAGCGTCCGAAGCGTCGCTATTTACTGTCAGCGTTCCGCTTGCCGGAGTTGTTGATGTCGGCGCGAACTGTACCTCTACCGTTGCACTGTCTCCTACGGCCAAAGAGGCGGAGCCGCTGCCACTAACCACCGTGAAGCCAGTCCCAGAAATAGAGGCTCCGGAGATATTGACGGCCCCTGTCCCCGTGTTCGTGATCTTGACGTTCTGCGTGGCCGTGCTTCCTACTGCCACGTTTCCAAAGCTGACACTCGTAGGCGAAGAAGAGAGGACGCCGCCACCCGATCCTCCGGCGCCACTGCCGCTGTTACTCGAAGCATTCGTCGTGTAACCGGCGCAACTTGAAAGACTTACAGTCGCGAGAAAAACAATCAAGGCGAGGGCCGCGTTCAGCGCGTCGCGCTTGTGCCGGAACGCCATGGCTGGGTTGCCTACGGGCATTCTTCGCATAGCTAGGCCAGTGTAGGGATTGACCTACGGGCGAACTACTGTACGGGGGGACAAAGAAAGGGTAATACAACAGACCTGTACGCACCCGAGGCTGTAGCTTGGAGTTCGAACCCAGAGGATACAGGGATGTTAAGGCAGGATTCCGGTTGCCTTTGCGCGCAACGCGAGGAGCTCCATCACGAGCTTGTTTTCGGCGCGAGCCAGCTCCTCGACGGACTGACCGTTTGCTTCCTTCAGCACGCCATCGACGATCATCTGCGTGAGTTCCGGGGTCACGTCAGGCATCTCAAGTTTCTTCATCAGGTCTGTGAGACCACGCATAAAGTGCTCGACAAAATGATGAATTCCGCCGGAACCGCCGGCCAAATGCCATTGCAGGCTAGGGCCCATCAGACCCCAACGAAGCCCCGGGCCGTAACACACGGCGATGTCGGCGTCTTCCACACTAAGGACGCCTTGCTGGATAAGATAAAGAACCTCCCGATAGAGAGCCAGCTGAAGCCGGTTCCCCACATGACCGGGGAGAGCCTTGCGCAGCCGAATTGGTTTCTTGCCGATAGACGCATAGAAAGCGATGGTTCGTTCGATGACCGCCTCGGATGTCTTAGCGCCGCCCACGATTTCCACCAGAGGAATAACGTGCGGGGGATTAAAAGGATGTCCCAGCACGCAACGCTCGGGATGCCGCTTACAGGCAGACTGCATGGCATCGACGGTGATGCTGGATGCACTTGAGGCAAGGATCGTCTCGGGAGGGGCGGCTTCGTCCATCTGCGCGAACACTCTGCTTTTCAAAAGAGGGCGCTCCGGGACGTTCTCCTGCACAAAGTCGGCTTTGGATACCGCTTCCTTGATATCGACGGTGAAGTTTAACCGTTCGCGGCTGGCACTTGGAGCAAGGCCGATGGCCGTGAGCAATTCCCATGCGTCGTCGATGCCCTTGCGTAAGTTGGCCTCCGCATTTGGGGCGGGATCCGCCGCGACCACGTCGAAACCGCTGGCCAGATACTGCGCAGCCCAGCTCGCGCCAATCAAGCCCGTACCGACGACCGCTATCTTTTGAATCTGTGCATTTGCCACATCGTCCTCCGAAAACGAATCGCATTACCTTGTATAGAAACATTCACGACGGCCGGGAGCATTAGGCGGACGCAAGTTTCCATATTCCAAAGCCCTGCGGTTTTGCTATAGAGTTTATCTTAATCGTCCTGCAGCAGCCCAAGTCCCGACGAATGCTTGCCCGGAAAGTGAGAGGATCCATTCAGTTCCCGCACGCCGGCCAAATTGACGTGCCGATTTTTGCGCGCCTATACTGGCTCCAGACCATCTTCTGCGAGGAGAATTTCAATGGCGCAAACCGAACAGGCGGTGATTCTGAGCGCCGTCCGCACGCCGATCGGCAAATTCCTGGGAGGGCTTTCGCCTCTCAGCGCCACCGAATTGGGCGCCAAAGCCATCGCCGAGGCAGTGCGGCGCGCAGGCGTCGGTCCTGGCTATGTGGACGAAGCCATAATGGGCAACGTCGTTCAGGCGGGACTTGGCCAAAATCCGGCAAGGCAGGCAGCGCTGAGTGGCGGATTGAGCGCGCGCGTTGCCGCAATGACCATCAACAAAGTGTGCGGATCGGGGCTCAAGGCCGTGACGCTGGCCGCGCAAGGCGTGATGTTGGGCGAATCGGAAATCGTCGTGGCCGGTGGGATGGAATCAATGTCGAACTGCCCATACTTATTGAAAGGCGCGCGATCGGGCTATCGGCTGGGAAATCAGGAAGTACTCGACTCCATGATCGTCGACGGGCTTTGGGACGTTTACGGAAATTACCATATGGGCCAAACGGCGGAGTTCGTGGCCGAGAAATATGCGATTTCGCGCCAGGAGCAGGATCAGTTCGCGCTCGAGAGCCATCGCAAAGCAGTACGCGCGATTAAGTCATGTTTTTTCGCCGAGCAGATCGTGCCAGTTGAGATTCCGCAGAAGAAAGGCGAGTCTCTCGTCATCAAGACCGACGAATCACCGCGTGAGGACACATCCATGGAAGCGCTCGCGAAGTTGCGGCCGGCGTTCAAAAAGGACGGAACCGTCACAGCAGGCAACGCACCAGGGACAAATGACGGCGCAGCTGCCGTGGTCGTCACAAGCGAAGTAACGGCTGCCCGGCTTGGCAAGCAGCCAATGGCACGAGTCGTGGCACAGGCCGCGAGCGGCATAGAACCCAAATGGGTGATGATGGCGCCCGTCGAGGCAGTCGAAAAAGTGCTGCAAAAGACGGGGTGGGATCGCGACAGAGACGTGGATTTATACGAATTAAACGAGGCGTTTGCGGTGGCTGCCATTGCCGTAACGCGCGAGCTGCACCTCAATCCCGGGAAGGTAAACGTGAATGGCGGCGCTGTTGCGCTTGGGCACCCGATCGGTGCGTCCGGAGCGCGCGTGCTGGTAACACTTCTCTACGAATTGCAGCGGCGAAATCTAAAGCGCGGCATCGCAGCTCTCTGCTTGGGCGGCGGAAACGCGGTCGCATTGGCCGTGGAACGATGAGCAATGATTCTGCGATGTGCCTCAGGAGATGACTTTCGCAATCTTTTTCAGATCAGCGACGAATCGTTTCATTTCCTCATGCCGTGTTTCGTCGTCCGGCGCACGCAATACAGAGGAAGGATGCACAGTGGCCGCCACGTAAGGCGCGAGCGGCGAATCGATGAATTGGCCGCGGTGTTGCGTGACGCGAAAATCCTTCCCAAGCAATGCCTGCGCGGCCGTGGCGCCCAGACATACGATCACTCTCGGCTTCAGCCGCGAAATTTCCGCATCCAGCCATGGCCGACACGCAGATATTTCAGCGGCGCTCGGTTTTTTATGAATGCGCCGCTTGCCGCGCGGTTCCCAGTTGAAGTGCTTCACAGCATTCGTCACGTAGGCTTTGCTGCGATCGATTCCCGCTTCGGCAAGCGCCTTGTTCAGCAGATTGCCGGCCGGCCCCACGAACGGCTTTCCTGCCAAATCTTCCTGATCGCCCGGCACTTCACCCACGAACATCACCGTGGAATCCGGCTCGCCTTCGCCGAACACAGTTTGCGTGCCGCGCTTCCATAGTTCGCACGCCTTGCAGTTTTTCGCGATTCTCGCGAGTCCTTGCAAACTGGGAGTGGAAGGGATTTTTTTCTGCGCCGGGTCGTCAGGATTCCCCGAAGTGCGCTTCGGCATGTCGATATCATGCCAAAGCTGTCGCTGTGAAATCGATAAGGGTCAGTGTCTAGCGCGTGTAAGGTGTTCTCTCGCTTCGGCCAGCGGAACTTGACAAGCATCAAGGGGCGAGTGCAAAATCGCCTGTGGCGAACAAAAAGCGAACATGAAAACCGCCGCTACATTGCGCCTGGCCGTCGAATCCGCATTGGCAGGTCGGATTTCCGCTCCCTTCGTCTATCGCGACCGGAAAATTTGCGAAACCGTCCCCAGCGGCATTCCGGAAATCGATTCGCTTGCAGGCGGCTTGCCGCGGGGCAGCCTGACGGAAATTTGCGGCCCGCATTGTTCAGGCCGTACGAGCATTCTGCTTTCCGCTCTCGCCTTGCGAACGGCGCAGCTGGAAGCATGCGCATTGATCGATAGCCGCGATGCCTTCGATCCGCATTCCGCCGCAGCGGCGGGTGTAAAGCTGAACAACCTGCTATGGGTGCGATGCCAGAATGTGGACCACGCGTTACGCGCTACGGACCTGCTTCTGCAAGGCGGCGGATTTGGGCTGATCGCGCTGGACCTGAGCGACGTTCCTCCCGAAACCGTGCGTTACGTGCCTCTGAATGCGTGGTTTCGCTTTCGCAAGACGGTGGAGGACACGCCGACGATTTTGCTTTTGCTGGAGCAGGAACCGCACGCCAAAACGTGCGCTTCATTAGTATTGAGCCTCGGCATGGATTCATCGCGCTGGACCGCTACGTCCGATGCTTCTGATTTTCCGCCGCACGGCTCTCTGCTCGATGGTTTTCATATACGCGCGGGGCTCAGGCGTTCGAAATTCGAATCCGCAAGCGCCACGAGCATTTCCCCTGATCCCGGCCATCAACATCATCGCCGCTTCGCTTCGCACAATCTGGAAACCGTGTTCGAGTCCAAAACAAGTTGGGGCATTCCGGACGGCAGCTGGCCCGCCGATCCGAAGCAGAAGTAGACGCAAAATTTCGCTGCAATCCTCATCGGATGTGAAATCAGGTCGTCATGGCATTTGCTGCGATTCATTTTCCCAATTTTCCGGTGCAAGCCGTCATTCGCGCCGAACCGCCCCTGCGTGGCGCCCCCGTAGCTCTCGTGGAAGGCGCACCGCCCGTATGGAATGTTGTCGCCGCAAATGAAACTGCAGCGTGCATGGGAATTCAAATCGGCATGACCCGCACGCTCGCCGAACAATTTGAAGGCCTGCAGATCCGGCTCCGTTCTCTCGCGCAGGAAATAGCGGCGCATGCCGCGTTGCTCGATCTTGCATGGTCAATTTCACCGCGCGTCGAAGATACGGCCGCCGACGTTCTGGTCATCGATGTCGCCGGGCTCGCCTCTCTGTTCGGCTCCGACGAAAATATCGCGAATTTATTGATGCAACAGGTTGTCGCATTTGGGTTCACGGCTCATGTTGCGATCGCTTCCAATCTTGAAGCAGCGATTCATGCCGCGCGCGGCCTTCGCGGCATCACACTGATCGCTCCTGGCGAAGAATCGAAACGGCTGGGCGCTTTGCCGGTAAGCGTGCTCGGCGCATCGGTGGAAATTCTGGAAACGCTCGAGCTGTGGGGCGTGCGCACCTGCGAAGCTCTCGCGGCTCTCCCGGTGCTGCAGGTTTCCGAACGCCTCGGTCAGCAAGGCGTGCAACTGCACGAATGGGCGCGAGGCGCGCGCGCGCGCGCGATGGTTCTTGCTGAGCCTCGCATTACTTTTGAAGAAGAGATGGAGCTTGAAGATTCCGTTGAAGAGCTCGAACCGCTCTCCTTTTTGCTGGGCCGCTTGCTTGATCGCCTTTATATGCGATTGACGGCGCGTTCGCTTGCCGCCAACGCCGTTCATGTGCAGTTCGCGCTCGATCCAGTCGGCCGAAAAGACGTGCAAATCCGCAATGACGATTCCCGCCGTAAGAAAAAATCGAGCATGTATGAAAAGGCGCTCACGCTGCCCGTGCCGATGCGGGATTCGAAAATGCTTTTGAATCTGCTGCGGCTGCAATTGCAGGGCGATCCGCCATCCGCGCCCATTCTGAAAATTGTCATATCGGCAGAGGCGGCCAAGCCCCGCGCCGTGCAAACCGGTTTGTTTGTGCCTCCTTCTCCTGATATCGCAAAACTCGAGCTGACCATCGCGAGGCTCACAAACTTCGTGGGCGACGGCAATATCGGTTCGCCGCAGCTGGTAAATACGCATCGTCCCGGCGAATTTCGCATGAACCTTTTCGCGCCTTCGCGTGAAGGGGAAAAATCGCTCCGCAAAGCCGCAGTAGCCGCAAATGCACTTGCTTTAGCAAAAACGCCAGCCACGCGCGCACACGATTTCGCCGATTCAAAGCCTGCCATCGGTTTCCGCATGTTCCGCCCGCCGCTGCCCGCAAGCGTTCAATTGTATGCGGACCGGCCGAAACGCGTTTCATTTCGCGGCGCGCACGGCGAGGTTCTCGCTGCATCCGGACCCTGGCGCAGCTCCGGTGATTGGTGGCGCGAAGATGAGTGGCACCAGGACGAATGGGATCTCGAAATTCGCTTCCACATTCCGCCCGGGCGGCAAGCAAAGAGCCCCGCATCATGTCCACAACACGGGCTCTACCGGCTTTATTTTGACTCGATCGTTCAGGGCTGGTTCGTGCGAGGCATCTACGATTGATGTACGTTGAACTTCACGCCCGGTCGGCATTCAGTTTTCTCGAAGGCGCATGCGTGCCCGAAGAACTGGCCGCAGTTTGCGCCGAACGGGGCATGTCCGCCGTAGCGTTGCTCGATCGCGATGGCGTGTATGGTTCTCCGCGGTTTTATCTTGCCGCACAGAAAAACCGGCTGCGCGCGCATGTCGGAGCGGAAGTGACTTCAACGGAGGGTTGGCGCTATCCATTGCTCGTTTCTTCGCGCGCTGGTTACCAAAACTTGTGCCGCTTGATCACGCGCATGAAACTGCGCTCGGCTAAAGGCAAAGGTTCCGTCTCGGCCAACGAAGTCGCGGAATATGCCACTGGGCTTGTTTGCCTCACAGGAGGCGAAGAAGGGCCGCTGGCGCATGCGCTCGCACAGGGCGGAATCGAGAGCGGTGCCGCGTGTGTCCGCGAATTGTGTGAAATCTTTGGCCGCGAGAATGTTTATGTCGAATTGCAGCGTCACTTCTGTCGGAATGAAGAGGCGCGCAATCAAGCGGCCGTCGAGATAGCACGTAAGATGAACTTGCCGCTGCTGGCTACGAACGGCGTGAGCTACGCGCAGCCCCAACAGCGCGAAGCGCTCGACGTCTTCACCTGTATCCGCCATCACACAACGCTCGCCGAAGCCGGACGCCTTCTCGCGCGTAATTGCGAACGCCACATGAAATCGCCCGCGGAAATGATACGTCTTTTCGGCGATCTTCCCGAAGCGATCGCCAACACCGAAATTCTCTCCTCTCGTCTGAACTTCACTCTCAAGGATTTGGGCTATCAATTTCCGAAATATCCGGTTCCCGACGGCAAATCGCAGATGCAATTCCTGCGTGACCGCACGCACGACGGCATGATTGCGCGTTACGGTCCGCGGCACGAACGCGCGCAAAAGCAGATCGACCGCGAACTGGCGCTCATCGAAAGGCTCGATCTTTCCGGTTATTTCCTTATCGTCTGGGACATCGTTCGATTCTGCCGCGAGAAAAATATCCTGGTGCAGGGTCGCGGCTCGGCTGCTAATAGCGCCGTCTGTTACGCGCTGGGGATCACGGCTGTCGATCCGGTCGGCATGGAACTGCTCTTCGAGCGGTTTCTTTCCGAAGAGCGCGGTGAATGGCCGGACATCGATCTTGATCTGCCCAGCGGCGATCAGCGCGAACGTGCGATTCAATATGTTTACGAGCGCTACAGCAAATTAGGCGCGGCCATGACCGCCAACGTAATCACTTATCGCGGCCGTTCCGCGGCTCGCGAAATCGGCAAAACGCTTTCGATCGGGGCTGAAATGCTCGATAAGCTTTCATCCTTGGTCGGCGCATGGGAATTCAAGGATGAAAATGACAAGCTCGATTGCCATTTCCGCGACGCCGGTCTCGATCTCGGCCACCATCTCATCCGCAAATTTCTTGATTTGTGCCTCATGGTTCAGGATTTGCCGCGTCATCTCGGCCAGCATTCCGGTGGAATGGTGGTTTGCCAGGGCCAACTCGATTCCGTGGTGCCGCTTGAACCGGCCACCATGCCGGGCCGTGTCGTCGTGCAATGGGATAAAGACGATTGCGCGGACATGGGCATCGTCAAAGTCGATCTGCTCGGCCTCGGCATGATGGCCGTTCTCGAAGATACCATCCTCATCATCCGCAACGATTACAAAGAAGCAGTGGATCTCGCGCATCTTCCCGCAAACGACTCAGATGTTTATGCCGCCTTACAGAAAGCCGACACGATCGGCATGTTTCAGATTGAAAGCCGCGCCCAAATGTCGTGCCTGCCGCGTCTGCAGCCCAAATGTTTTTACGACATTGTGGTGCAGGTCGCGATCATTCGCCCGGGCCCGATCGTCGGCGAAATGGTGAACCCTTATTTGAAGCGCCGTCAGGGCCGCGAAGCAATCGATTGTCTTCATCCCGATCTTGAGCCGGTGCTGTCGCGAACGCTCGGCGTGCCGCTTTTTCAGGAGCAGTTACTGCGCATGGCCATGATTGCCGCCGGATTCAGCGGCGGCCAAGCGGAAGATCTGCGCCGCGCGTTTGGTTTCAAGCGTTCCGAACGCCGCATGAAGGAAGTGGAGAAAAGGTTGCAGGCGGGCATGGAAAAAAAGGGCCTCTCCGTTGAAGTCCAGGAAAAAATCATCCGTTCCATCACTTCATTTGCTCTGTACGGATTTCCCGAATCGCACGCGGCAAGTTTCGCTCTGCTCGCCTACGCCAGCGCCTGGTTGAAATGCCATTATCTGGCCGCGTTCACGGCGGCCATGCTGAATAATCAG
>DATJOL010000109.1:0-4226 GCA_035507075.1 Candidatus Aquilonibacter sp.
TCTTTGCGCGGTTCTTGCCTTTTCGCTCTTTTGCTGCCCATGCCAGTTATTCGCTCAGGAAGGCCCCGGCCCTGAAGTTGCTCCTCCTCCGGTTCCGCAAATAAAAAAGGGGCATCCTCTTCGGATCGAAACGGATCTCACGCTCGTCGGCGTGTCCGTCACCGATCCGCTGGGCCGCCTCGTCACCGGGCTCGAGCGTGAGAATTTTCGCGTTTTCGAGGATGGCGTCGAACAGGAAGTCGTCGACTTCTCCAGCCAGGATGTCCCCGTGTCGATCGGCGTGATCTTCGATATGAGCGGGAGCATGGCCGACAAAATCGACAAATCGCGCCAGGCGGCGGTGCAGTTTTTCCGCACGGCGAATCCGCAGGACGAATTTTTTCTCGTGAACTTCAACGATCGCGCACAGCTCGTCAGCGAATTCACGTCGAGCGTCGACGATCTGCAAAACCGCCTGTTATTCACCAGCGCCAAGGGACTCACGGCCCTGTACGACGGCGTTTACCTCGGCTTGAGCCAGATGCGTGGAGCACACAACGCCAGGAAAGCTTTGCTCATCATATCGGATGGGGGAGATAATCATAGTCGGTATTCGGAGAATGAAATTCGCAGGTTTGTCCGCGAGGCCGACGTTCAGATTTACGCAATCGGCCTCTTCGAACCGGACGGCGGGCCGACTCCGGAAGAGCGAAACGGTCCTTCGCTTCTGGCAGACCTGACGGAGATGACCGGCGGGCGCGAATTTACCGTCGGGAATCTCAACGAACTCCCGGATATCGCTACAAAAATCAGCATGGAGCTTCGCAATCAATATGTCCTTGGATATCGTTCGAGCAACGCGGCCCACGATGGGAAGTGGCGCAAAATCAAGGTCAAGCTCCGTCCTCCCAAGGGTCTTCCGCCGCTTACCGTATACGCAAAAAGCGGGTATTTCGCGCTGGGCCATTAGCGGCCTTGGCCTTCTGCTCGTCGCGCTGCTCGCGGCCTTCGCAGCTCCGGCTGCGAAAGCGCAGGACCCGATCCCTCCTATCACGGCGCCCAACATCCCTCCGCCTCCCGTACAAACCCCCGAGGGGCATCGCCTCAAGTCCGACGTGGATCTCGTCGTTTTGCACGTTACCGTCACCAACGAGAAGGGCGATTTCGTTCCGGATCTCAATCGCAATGAGTTTCAGATCTACGAGGACAAGATCCCGCAGAACGTCTCGTTGTTTTCGCGCGACGACATTCCCGTCACCATGGGCCTCGTGATCGACAATAGCGGCAGCATGCGCGAGAAGCGCGCGCAGGTGAACGCCGCCGCCATGACTTTCGTTAAAACCAGCAATCCGCAGGACGAAGCCTTCGTCGTGAATTTTAACGACGAGTATTACCTCGATACCGACGGCGATTTCACCAGCGATCAGAAGGATTTGCAGAATGCGCTCGCGCGAATCGATACTCGCGGCAGCACCGCCCTCTACGACGCCGTGATCGGCTCGCTCAATCACCTCAAGAAGGGCCACAAGGACAAGCGGGTTCTGCTGCTCGTCACCGACGGCGACGACGACGCCAGCCGCATGACTTTCGAAGACACCATCAAGGCCGCCGAAGAATCGAACGCCACGATCTACACGATCGGGGTGTTCAGCGAAGACGATCTGAAGAACGACAAAAGGATGGTCCGTCACTCGAAGAAGGTGCTCACCGAGCTTGCCGAAGCCACGGGCGGCGAGGCGTACTTTCCCGCGAATCTCGAACAAGTGACGCCCATCTGCGAGCAGGTGGCTCACGAGATTCGCAATCAATATACGATCGGCTACTATCCCACCAACAGCTCCAAAGACGGCACGTTCCGCACCGTCCAGGTTCGTGTCTTTGCGCCGAGAGGGACCGGAAAAGTTGTGGTCCGCACGCGAACCGGATATTACGCTCCAAAATCATCCGCCAACGGGGACTGAGTCGCGGGATTTTACCCGCTCGTTCTAGTCCGCCCGGAACTGTCATGCAGTGACGTTGTTTTTCGCGTCTCTGTGACATCGCTTTCACATTTTCGCAAAGTGCCGCATTTTGTCGCTCCATCATGCTTGATTGCATTGCGGTTACGAGCCCGCCCGAATTTCTAATAGGGAACCCGAAATGCTACGTCCTTACGCATGACAAGGACCCTGGGTTTTCTCGCGCTTCTGATGGCAATGGCAATGCTGGCTCTTCCGGTTCATGCCGATACTACGATCACCCTCACGAGCGCAGGTTCGGGAAATGTTTTGGACAACATCTACACAAGCCCCTACACCGGCACGGTAGGCGGCGTGGCCAACACGCCGATTTTCTGCGACGATTTTGCCGACGATTCATTTATTAACGAATCGTGGTCCGCGACGGTTTCAACCGTAGCGAATCTGGCGGGCAATGCAAAATGGGCGTCGGAGCCGAACGCGCAGCAGAACTATGAAATTGCGGCCTGGCTTGCCGAGGATCTCCTCTCGACAACGAACACCACGGACGCCGAAGACATTTCATACGCCATCTGGCTCGTGCTGGACCAGACGGGGGTGCAGACCTATTTGACGAGCACCGACCCGGACGCCGCCACGCTGAGCGCCGCGCAAGGTTGGATCACTACGGCGGAGAATGCGATCGCCACCCAGAATCTCACTCCGGCCGACTTCGCCAACGTTCTCGTCTATACGCCCGTCGCCGGCACAGCCACGAACTGCAATGGCGGGCCTTGCCCGGCAAACTCGCCGCAGGAATTTCTGGTGGTCACTCCGGAGCCGGGTTCTTTGCTGTTGCTGCTATTCGGCCTCGTCGCGCTGGCAGGATTCGCACGGCGCCGTCGCGCCGCAGCACCATGGGCCATCAACTAGCAGGCTCACGCCACTAACCCGAGCTGTCATCCCGAACCCGCAGTTTGGGTGATGGATGTGCTTCTGGTCCTCTGCGCCCGTATGACGTTCGGAAGCCGCCGATAGGCAAGCGCGACACGAAGGCGCAAAGTTCTCCGCGCCCTCTGCGTCTCAGCGGTGGATTCTTCGTTTCTGCGCGCCTCGCCGTAGCGCCGGCGTCTCGCCGGCTCTTCTCCCCGCTTAGACAGTCACCGAAATGTTCGGCGCAGTGCTTTGCCCCGACGAACCATTCTGCGTCGCGGAATTGTTCCCCGCCGAGAATTGCTCGAAATCCTGCTGCAAAGATGTGTACGCCTGCTGCGCATTCGCCAGGTTCCCCGATTGCAGTGCCTGCCCGAGCTGCTGAAACTCCTGGTTGATCGCCGATGCCTCTCCGCCGCCCCCACCGCCGTGATGGTGATGCCCGTGCGCGCCTTCGCCCTGTCGCAAACTCTGAAAATCCTGCTGAATCGTCGAATAATCCGACTGTGCACCCGAAAGATTTCCGGCCTGCAAATCCTGCGACAGTTGGCTGAACGCATTCGTTAGCGAATTATTCCCCTGCGTCGACGAGCTCGAATTCGAAAGCGGACTTCCCGGCGGCGCGTTCTGTTGCAGCGTCGCAAAATCCGATTGCGCGGCCGAAAGATTTCCAGATTGCAGGTCCTGCCCGAGCTGCTGAAATTCTTGCTGAAACTGCTGCCTGTTGCTCTGCGCGCCCTGCGCCTGAGAACCGAGCACGCTGCTGATCACGCTGCTGAGGATTCCTGATACCGACATATTCATTCCTCCCGTATGAACGCGGGTCGCCCTGCACGGTGCGACATCGGCATGGGATCGAAAAGCTTGAGCCGCCGCTCCGATAGCAGTCACTGCATGACGGCTGCCAAAGCCCTCCGCCGCCACACGCCTCCTAATCCGCGCCATTCAAGCGACTTGGTCGGCGCTTTTGCAGCGCTGGCCCGGCGCAACCGGTGCCGGCCCGCAAGTTGCCGCCTCGCTCCGGCAACGCTTGCCCAGTTCTCGCAACAGCGCGTTTGGGTCCCTCTGCCCGCCCGGTGTAAAATCCGGATTTCCCAGCGATAACTTGGCAAATCTTAGGAGAAGCTCATGAAGCGCGCAAATGTGGGTGTCGTCTCGATTGGCGTCGCAAGAGTCAGCGCCGCGCTGGCGTTGGCGACGCTGCTCTTCGTCTCCAGCCTCGCGGAGCCGTCAGTTCGCGCGCAAACGGCCACTCGGAAAGGCGCGCTCAACGAAGCCCAGATTCTCGCGCTGCAAAAGAAGTTCCAGGATGCCAGCATGGCCGCCGATCTTCCCGCACTCTCGGCTCTGATGGCCGATAACGCCATATTCATCCAC
>DATJOL010000110.1:0-2208 GCA_035507075.1 Candidatus Aquilonibacter sp.
CGGCGTTCGAGAAACTCGGAAGCGTGCCGCGATTTCAGAAACAGCTCGAGCGAGCCGAGGAGGAACCCGATAAACCAAAGCACGCCGACGAGTCCGTGGATCCAATGGCCGATGGCCAGAAAAAATACCTGGAACAAGTACAGAATCAGGCCGGCGGTCAGCCACACGCTCCAGAACGCCCAGATCCAGGGCAGCTCCGTGTAACGCACGATGATGGCAAACGCCAAGAGAACCGATGCGATGCCCGGCAAAAAGATCAGCCATCCCCCCGCCCAGGCGCTTTTGAGCGCGAAGAGCACCGCCGCGGGGATCGAGAGCAGCCCGAGGAAATAGTTGTTCGAATGCTGCGTTTGCTCGGGGACGCCGCCGCGCAGGAGATTGCTGAAATTGTAGGGTTCGCGGTCGCCGCAATCGACCGTGAGAATGCGTTCGCCGGCCGACGGGCATTTCACGCAGTCGCCGCGGATGCCGCACCCGGCGCGGTAGTAAAACGCGGTGGCAAGGGCAAACGGGTCAATGCTCTGGACGGCCGTCTTGATATGGTGATTGTAGGCGAGGAGCCTTTCGCTCTCCTTTTGTTGGTCCACCAAATTGCCCACACCAATCCACACCAGTGCGAGTGCGAGTCCCGGCAAAGTGATGCGTCCTGCTTTCCAGTGGATCACGGCGTTATAGGGGCTAACCTTATACCAGAAATCCCAGCGCCCTCGTCCAGGAAATTCATGGCGACGCGGGAACGGGTGCTCCGGCTCTGAATCCTTGCCTTGCGTCGGCGCGCGGAACGAACCGTCCGGTTCGCCGAATGACCCGGCGCTCAGACGATGATTTCGCGAATTATTTCTTCGGCTTGCCTTTTTCCTTCCCTCCGGCAAGCCCGAATCGTATTGCCGCTTCCAGCGTTTCGACGTCTATTTCGCCAAGCGCCTTAAACCGGATGCAATATCCGGTCACGCTCGCCTTGCCCAGCTTTTTGCCGTAGGTTTTGGCCAGGTGCTTCTTATCTTTGAGCCCAAGAATGTAGACGGAAATTCCGGATTTGTTTCCGCTCAGGCCAATCTGAAAAAACTCTTTGCTCTTTCCATCCGCATACTGGATGGTTTGGAGTCCATACCCGATCGTGGGGTTCGAAACCGTATGGCCCTTCGCATCCTTGCCATCGGAGAACCACAATTTGCATCCGGGCGCCGCTGCGAGCGTGAGGCGATGCAACTCGCGCAGGTCGGACCGCTTCGGCTCCGGCTGGCCGGCGATAAACCGCTGGATTTGTTCATCTACGCTCATACGGTTCGCTCCTGAGTCGCGGGCTAGGAGAACCGGGTATGGTCACGCCGATTGGCCGTGCCGGACGGCGTCCTGAAACGAGAGACGCCCGATCCAGACGGGGTGAGGGCGCCTGTCCACGGTGATGTCCTCTTGGTAGGGGTTGCAGGTGTAAGCGCCGGCTTCGAGCACACCGCTTAGCGCGTCCCCGACGAATTGCACGCCTCGCCGGAAGCAGGTAAGGATCAATCGCTTTCGCTGCTTCCGCGTAAGAAGCCGGTAGACAACGACGGCCATCGTTAACGGCAGGATGAATGACGAAAGTGTGTGTAAGGCGGCCGGCACGGTCGAGCCTCTACCCACGCGGATACTACCATGCCCCGGCGCCGGGCGCAGGCGCCGCGGCTGCGGAGCGCTTCCCCGGAATTTTGCGTCGAGCATGCGGAGCGCGGCGTCGTGGCGCGTGCTTCGCGGGCGGGTGCGCGGCGGGTCGAAACCGAAGCCGCGGATTCGTCCTCCCCGGATGCGTGCAGAGGCCGCGCGATGATATTCTTTCTCGCCGGAAGAGGCCGGGGACCACACATGGGCGCGACGGAAAATCAGGAGAAGGGCCAAGCGAGACCGCTGAACGCAGCGGTTGTCGGGTACGGATTTGCGGGGCAGACGTTTCATGCGCCGGTGATCGCGGCGACGCCGGGGATACGGCTGAGCCACATCGTCTCGAGCGATGCGGCGAAGGTGCATCGAGACTTCCCGGACGTCGGCGTCCTGCGCACGACCGAGGAAGCCTGCGCCGACCCCACGATTGATCTGATCGTGGTCGCGACGCCCAACACCACGCATTACGAGCTGGCGCACATGGCCCTCGGCGCGGGAAAGCACGTCGTGGTGGACAAGCCGTTCACGCTGAACGTCGCGGACGCGGAGAAATTGCTCGCGCAAGCGGCG
>DATJOL010000111.1:0-5645 GCA_035507075.1 Candidatus Aquilonibacter sp.
CGACAGATGCAAAGGGACAAGTGAGAGCTGCAGGACGTGGGGCTGGTCTCAGACCCGGTCTGACGTCTACGCATTCTGCTGTATGACTTCCGTCATCTGCCTTTTCCTCTGCCAAGGGCTAGCATGCCTTCATGAAGGTCAAAATTGACCGCATCATCAGCATTGCCACGCTCATCGCGTCTCTGGTCGCGATTTTTCTGGTCCTGAAAAAGCCTTCGCCTGTGGCCCAGCGGCAAACTCCACAACAGATCGAAGAACGTGCTCGATCCTTTGACGAAAAGATGGCGCAGTTCAACGACGCCGCGAAGCAGAGCCCGCCCGATGCTTCGGCCCCAACCCAAGCACCATCGACCGCGACAACGCAAGGTTCTTCGAACATGGCCAGCGGTAAGCCCGAGGCCCACCTCAATTCCGACGAGATCAACGCCGTGCTGGCGCAGGCTCTGGGAACTGCGGGCGCTGCCGGACTGACCGCGGACTCGAACATCGGCAGCGACGCGCCGCCGATCAAGGACCAACAAATCAGTTTCGACGGCGATCTCGTGCACGGACAATTTCTGACTGAGATTGCAGGCAAAGACGTCTGGATCACCATCTCCGGCCATCTCGGTCAGCAGGGCGGCTATGCGACTTTCGATCCGACCGAGTTCAAAGTCGGCGATCTCAGCGTTCCGGTGTCATTGGTCAATCCGGCACTGCAGAAGAAACTCGCGGAACAACGCGACCGATTGAAGCTTCCCAACAATGTTGGCGGGCTCAAAGTTGAGGATGGCCAACTGGTGATGCAAGGGAAGTAGCAGTCAGCCTATTGTTCCGCACGACACGGTAGCGCGCTCAGAAGAGCCAACACGCGCTAGATCCGATTCTCGCCCGCTGCTTTCGCATACCACCGTCCCGAATCTTTCATTGTGCGCCGCTGGGTCTTGAAATCTACGTAACTGAAACCGAAGCGCTGGCTGTATCCGTCTGCCCATTCGAAATTGTCCATCAAACTCCAGGCATGATAGCTGCGGATGTCTGCACCCTCTCCTATCGCCCGCGCCAGCGCGGCAATATATTCGCGATGATAGGAAATCCGGCGCTGGTCGTGAATCTCGCCGTTCGCATCTGGGCCATCATTGTAGGCGCAGCCGCTTTCTGTAATCTCAATGGCCGGCCGGTTGTAATCGCGCGTGATGCGCATGACGATGTCATACAAAGCTTTCGGCCAGACTTCCCATCCAATTTCAGTTTTAGGGCCGGCCTGGCCACCTTCCATTTTGACCGGGAAAAGCCAGTCCTGCAGGTTCGTGAGGCGTTCCAGTCCCGTGGGTGCGGATGCAATAGTGCGGACATAGACATTGACGCCGATGAAATCCAGCGGGGCGCGAACCTTCTCCATATCTCCGGGGCGAATTCCCATAGCGCGTTCGGGAAGCAAAGTGAAGGCGTCGGGATAGCGCCCGCGCAGCGCAGGATCGAGAAACCATTTATTCACGAAAGCGTGGGCTCGTTCGGCAGCGAGCTTATCTTCGGCAGAATCGGTGGCCGGTTCGCAGGGTGACATCCAGATCGTGGTGCCCACTCGCGCTGTGGGGCATACCATTTTCAGCGCCCGAAATCCCTCGCCCTGAGCCAGGTTTACCACGTGCGTGGCGCGCAGGAAATCGAGCAAGCTCTTGCGGCCGGGGGCGTGCGTTCCTTCCAGATATCCAAGATCGACGAAAGCATCAGGCTCGTTGAACAGGACCCAATCCGAAACGCGATCGCCCAACGCCCGTGCGGCAAGCTGCACGTAGTCGACAAAACGTGCCGCGGTATCGCGATTGGGCCATCCACCGGCGTCTTCGAGAGCTTGTGGCAGATCCCAGTGATAGAGCGTGACAAAGGGCCGGATGCGCGCCTCGAGCAGCGCATCCACAAGCCGGCTGTAGTAGTCAATTCCTTTGGCATTCACCGCGCCGGATCCGCTCGGTTGAAGGCGCGGCCAGGAAAGCGAAAAACGATAGCTGTTCAGGTTCAGCGCGCGGGCGAGCGCAACGTCTTCGCGCCAGCGATGATACGAATCGCAGGCCACGTCTCCCGTGGCGCCGTTCTTGATCTTTCCCGGCGTGTGCACGAATCGGTCCCAAATCGATTCGCCCTTGCCGTCTTCGTTCCACGCGCCTTCGATCTGATAGGAAGCGGTCGCCGTACCCCAGAAAAATCCCTTTGGGAAAGAGAATTCAGAGGGAGTCTCGAATTCTTGCGCCGCTCGGCGCAGAGGAGCCGTTCCTGCCTTGGAAGACACGCTACAGGCGGAAAATGCGGCTGGCAGCGCGGCCAGCGCGCTTGCACTCAGTGTGGAATGGATGAACTTGCGTCGTGTCAGGCGCAAACCGGCTGGGCTCCCTGAGGCATTGTAAATGGAGCGGTCAAAATCTTAATCGGCTCCGGCCCGTTTTATTCCGGATTCAAACTGTCGTACATCTTCCACAGCGAGTCGGCCGTGGCGCGATAGATCACCCATCCTGTGCCGGCATCGGAGGTCTCGCGGAACAATAGCTCGCCGCGGCCGTCGCCATCAGCATCGACCGCATCGATGAGTTCCAGCTTCGGAGTAACGTCAAGGTGATATTTGTCCGTGACTCCGATATAGAGCTTGTGCAGGTTATTGTAGATATCCGGATAGGCGGCAATGGTGATCGAATAGGTCAGATTGCGATATGGCCCGGTCTGCGCATTGGAAGCTGAGGGCGGCAGGTGTGCCTCGGCGGTGAATACGAGAATTGGCTGATTCGTCAGCCACAGATCGTAGGCGACCATCTTCGCATTCTCGAAAACTGGCTCGGGAGGTTTTTTCGCGCTTACGCGACGCAAGGCATGCGCAGGATGTTCTTCCGGCGTGATCTCTTCTTTGCTTTCCGCTTTCAAATACATTGCCAGCTGCTGCTTGGCCAGCGCCACCATCTGGTCGTGGCGTTGCTCTTCCTCGCCTTTCAGCCATTCAAATCCGTAGGAATGCGCATCGGGACCGTGGGCGTCAGACACTGCGGGAATCAACTGGACGGGCTCGGGGGGAACCTGCGCTTTTACAGCCGCCTCGGACTTGGCCTTAGTCGATGGAGCCGCTCCGGGCTTGCTGTAGCCTGGGATCTCCTCGTCGGCGAACGATACCGCCGGCTTGCCGCGACGCAAAAAGGGGCGGTTCGCAGCCCCGGCTCCACTATCGTCTGCCGGGACATTTTCGTGGCTCGTCGTCTTCGCATCGCTGGACTTTGACTGGGAATTCGACGTGGAAGAAGAGGTCGATGAATTTGGAGCACTCGGCGCCGATCCGGCTTGCGCCGGCTTCGCATCGGAAGACGTTGCCGGGCCCTCGTTTGCCTCCGACGCCGGTTTCGACAAGCGCGGTGGTTCATCACTCGAGCTGCTGGGGCTTTTCGATGAAGCCGCGGACGGATTCGACGAAGGTGTAGATGGACTGCTCGGAGTCTGTTTTTGCGGATAAACCTTTGCCGGATCCCGCGTCAGCCGCGGGGGAGCGTCGGTATCGGTCATTCCCACCGGTATCGCTTTGGCGGTCATCACGGTACTCTTTTGTTCCGTTCCCGCCGGAACCCAATCGCCGGTTCCGAGCCACGGTGTCTGTGCGTCCACAGCATTGGCGTGGAGCGCGCTGCCGACAGTAAACAAACCTTGGGAGCTGCCGGTGCGTTCGACTTCATAGACCGTCCCGGATTCGAGCGCCATAGGGATGGGGTCGGCTTTGTACGCGGTGGCATCCCAGAATTTGCCGTCGATCATGATCGCAATCGGAACCAGCGACGCCTTGCCTTTGGAATCGAGTCGTAGGATAGCGACCGCTCTCGGTCCCGGATCCTTCTTGTTCGGGAGCTTGTGCTCCGATGGCATGATTTGCGGCATGTCGTCCTGGGCCGCAGCGGGTGCACTCCACACAACTGCGCAAACCAGCACTGCAAGCGCAATAATCGACACTGCAATCCTGGAGAATTCGTGCGCGTCCATCAGCCGATGTAATATCTCTACCAGCGCTGGCGATCCGCCCGCCTTCTCATTGGCCGATGCAGGAGTCAACTTCGATCTGTGGTAAGGAACGTCCATGAATATTCATGATAAAGCGCCCGACTTCACTTTGCAGAACGAGAACGGAAAAGAACTCTCGCTAACAGACCTGCGCGGAAAGACTGTAGTCCTCTATTTTTTCCCTCGCGCCGACACTCCCGGTTGAACCATCGAAGCGCGCGGGTTCCGCGACACGTACAGTAAGATTCAGAAAACCGGGGCCGTGCTGCTCGGCATCTCTCCCGATACGGTTGCGGCGGAGAAGAAATTCTCGGAAAAATACGGCCTGCCGTTCTCCCTTTTAGCCGATGCCGACAAGAAGGCCGCCAAGGCCTTCGGCGTCCTCAAGGAAAAGAACATGTATGGCAAGAAAGTGATGGGAGTCGTGCGGACCACGTTTGTGATTGGGCCGGACGGCAAAATCGAACACATTTTCGAGAACGTGAAGCCCGACGGCCATGCCGAAGAGGTGCTGGAATATCTGAAATCGGCAAAGAGCACGACGTAGAGGCCGAAAACGTAGTTGCTCGGATAATCGATGCCAGCCGGGCACGGCAGCGTGCAACTGCAATCCGGCACCCTGCGTCAATCCGCCGCAAGAGGAGGATCGTATGTCCACCCTGATCAAGAGCATTTGTGCTCTCGGAATCCTGATCGCGGCCTCGTTCCCGGCTTACGCTCAAAAGGCTCAGCCATCCTCGAATGGCCCGACGTCACTGGTCATCACCTTCAAAGATGGCCATCAGCAAACATTCCTGATGTCGGAAGTAGCCCGGGTCGAATACCTCGGGTCGTCCAACGCGATTCTAGGGCAGGACTATTTCGTGGGCAAGTGGGAGGTCGGCGACGGCAACAGCGGCACCTTCCTGATTACATTGGAATCCAACGGCGAGGCGAGCAAGACTCTCGGCGCAAGCCACGGCATCTGGACCATTGAAGGAAATGAAGCCCGCATCAATTGGGATGACGGCTGGCACGACGCCATTCGCAAAGTTGGTACAGGCGATAGTACAAGAAACGAGAAGTTCGCATACGAGCCGGGCACGACATTCTCCGATAAGCCGAATAACGTCGCCGCGGCGAAGAGGCTAGGAGCGGCCGCCGTGCCGGGCGGATGCTTGCAGTCACGCACGGGCGCGCCCTGAGCGTTTACACTTCCCGGTGTGACGAAGCCGCGACCCGAAGTCCAGCCCCAAATCAGCCCGCTCCCGCACGCCTTTTACGCCCGTGATCCGCGAAAAGTGGCTCGCGAACTGTTGGGGAAAGTTCTGGTTCGCAACTCATCGGGAAGTCAGAAATCCGCGCGCTCGGCCCGCATCGTCGAAGTCGAGGCCTATCTCGGCGAAGGCGATCCCGCTGCGCACTCGTTCGCCGGACGTACGCTGCGCAATGAAGTTTTATTTGGGCCGCCTGGCCACGCCTATGTGTATTTCATTTATGGCAATCACTACTGCCTCAATGTTTCCTGCGAGCCTGAGGGGCAAGCTGGAGGTGTGCTGTTCCGAGCCTCAGAGCCGCTCACCGGAATTGAAGAAATGGCGCACGCGCGGGGAATCACGATTCGCACGCCCCGCGATTTGCGGCTGCTCACCAGCGGCCCC
>DATJOL010000112.1:0-72665 GCA_035507075.1 Candidatus Aquilonibacter sp.
AGCGCTGCATTCGTGGGTGTTGCACCGACCACCGGCCCGATCGCCGCCGCAGTTGGCGCAGCCACGGGTGCTGCCGCCACCACGCCGGCCGGGCTTGCCGTGTTGCTCGAATTGAGCTGCTGCTTCAGAGCCTGCATTTCCTGCTGCTGTTCCTTTAGCTCCTGCTGCTGCTCGTCAAGCTGTTTGGATTGCGCTTCGATCAGGTCCTTCAGCTGCTGCAGATCGCTCTCTGTGGTGACTGTCTCTGGTTTCGCCGCGGGCGACGGATTCGCATTCGCGCTGTTTGCCGCCGCGGGCGCGGGCGAATTCGCTGCCGCGTTGCTTCCGTCGTTTGCTCCAGCCATCGCTGGAGACGCGATCAGGCATAAAGCGACGACACATCCTGCAAGTACTCGCATTCCTTCCCTCCTTGAATTGAGCAGCATTTACACGTGGAGCAGAGCCTCAGGGTGACCGCGAATCCCACTGCCGGTGCTTATGACTACGTCGAATTAGCCCTTGCGGAGAACCCACACCCAACCGCATCGCCCCAGCTTCATGAGGCAATTCCAGCCTGAGACACGTTTCACGCGCACGCAGCGTATGCGCTGCGATTGAACTCCCTGTGACAGGATTGTTAATAAAGTGTTACGAAAAGACGGGCGTCGATCCGGCGGGAATTTCGTATCGGAATGAGAATCGCGTTGCCCCAGTCTGGCCTGCGTTGCATTCGCTAAAATGAAGGGAATGGGTGCGTCGTCTGCGGCAAAGGAGGTGTGAACGCAAGAGTGGGCGGATTCGGCCGTGCCTCCCGGCTGGTATCGGGCGCGCTATCGTTCCCCCATGTCCAATAAAGACCGAGGTACGCGTAATTCTCGCTCTGGCCCACCGCAGTATGTCCGTAGCAGAAAAGGAGCTGGAAACCCGGATTTCGGAAATAGTAATATCCGCCCGCGTCGATCAGCGTGGCGCTGCGCGTTTGTGCCGTCGCGATTCCTTCCGCGCCGTGATAGAAGCCTTCCGTCCCCAGCGTGAGTTTCTTCCCGATATCGCGCTGCACCAGCCATCCGGCAAATGGAAAATCCTTGTAACCGGGCGAATTGTCGAAAACGGTCGCGCCTCCGCCGCCATACGTCGTCCAGTGCCCCCAGCTTTTCTGCGCCCAGATCGGCAGCTTCGCCCACCCCTTGCCCACGCCCAAGCCGTTGGCCGGATTTCCTGACGGCACTTCGAACATCGTGAACGTGCCGATCATCGGTCGGTGCTTCGTCTCTTTCAGGTAGCGGTATTTCGCGCCGAGCTCGATATCGCCCAGGCCGAAGGCGCGCGGTCCAAAGCCCGCTGGCGCAAGTCTCGGATTGTTCGAAGGAAAAATCGCTGCCGCGGGCACGATAATGTGGAGTTGCAGATTCGGCAGAGCGCCCCAATTGAATTCCACCGCCGGGCCTGACGTATCCATTTCCACCGCCGTCCCATCCGCCGTGCCAAACGTGTAGAACTCGAAGTGCCGGAAATCGACCGGTTCCGGATCATCCGTCTGAAATGGAGGCCCTGCAAAAACAGCCCTCGGGCAAGCCGTCAGCAGGAGCGCAATTATGGCGAGGCGGAGTTTCACGGCATCCTCACAGCGGTCGGCGCCCTTGGCGCGCTCAGGCGACATTGCAGGAGCAACCTGAACGTCGCCTGAAAACTGGCCCGATTTTGGCGCCGCGAAAATAAGCTCAAACAAGGCGCTTTTAAGCGCCAAAACCGTGCATTTTGGGCAGTTTTAAGGTACACATCCGCGCCGCAATACGCATCTAGGCTCCGCGCAGGAGTTTCCTCTGCCTCCGTTCGCAGTCCTGGTAGTCCTATACTCCGTATTTCCCACAATAGAAATCACGTTTGGCCCATGCTACCCTTAGCCGTTTTTTGAAGCTGAAATCCGCGCAGTCGCGGAAAAAATTCCGCAAAAAAGCGCGGAAACCAGAGAGGAGGGGTGTCGACGAACAGCGGGTCGGCGACCACGAAAGCTCAGGCGCCGCCAGCGGCCAAAATATGCAGAATTTCTAATCGCAAATGAAAATAATTAAAAATCGGGGCAAGTCGCTGAAAAGAAAGGGCAAAAAAAATTCTAATCGCGGTCAGGAAGGGGGGTAAACGAGCGTTGCGATTAGAAATGCATAAAAGCGCTTCGTCGAAAAGTCGCAGGGCGCTTCCGGCCGGCGTTCGGTCGGCGCAAGACGGAATTTCTAATCGATATCGCTGCGATTAGAAATCGCCGCAAGTCCTGTGATTGCACCACTTGCATATTTCTAATCGATAGTAAAACAGCCCTTTTGCATGACCGGAAATTGAAGCTGGGGCGAAGCGAAACACGGGTCGGAAACGTCGCTGTGACCGCTTCGGTGGACTAGTGAAGCGCGCCGGTCTGGAAATTGAGCACCGAGATCTGCGTCTGGTAGTCGTATTTCGCGCTGCTCTGTTCGATCTGCGCCTGCGTCTGATTCAGCTGCGCCTGGCTCAGTTCGATGATCGAGCTCAGCCCTAGATTGTATCGGGACTGCGCCAGGTTCAGCGATTGGTTGGCTTCGTCGAGCAGTTGGTCGGTCACGGAAAGCCGCTGGTAGGCTGAATTCGCGTCGAGCCAGGCCGTGCGAACGTCGCGTGCGATCAGGTCCATTTCGTTGCGCAGGTTTTGGTCGACGGCGATGGCGTTTTGGTTCGCCTCGGTGCGCAGCGCGCCAAAGAGGTGGCCGTTGAAAATAGGGATGTTTAGATTGAAGCCGGCCGCGGCGTAGCGAGGCGCCAGTTGCGTCGCGCCGTAGGGCGTCAGGCCGGCGCTGCCTGCTGCCGAAAGCGTGGGGAACCACAAATCGCGCTCGGCAGTCGCGTAGGCGTGTGCGGAGGCAGCGTCCAGGCGCAGACCGATCAGCTCCGGCCGATTCATGAAGGCCTGCTGAAGCAGATTGGCAACGTCCGTCGGCGGGGCGGCAGGCATCGGCTCATCCTGCAACGCGAATGTGCGCTGATCGGAATAGCCGAGCGCGGCGGAAAGGTCGGCCTGCGCGGCGTCTACGTCATTTTGGGCTGTGATCAGAAGAAGTTTCGCCTGGGCGAGATTCACATTCGCGAAGGTCACATCCAGCCCGGAACGGAGCTGATTGCGTTCCAGAGTCGTGATCTGATCGGAAACGATCTGGCGCTCTTTTACGGTTTGCTGCGCGACGGTCAGCACCGCCTGCGCCCGGAGAAGGCTGTAATACGCCTGATCCACGCCAAGCAGCACGTCCGCGCGCGTGGTGACCACGTTTTCCTGCTGCGCTTTGGCGTGCAGGTCCGAACTCTTCACCAATTCATGCGTGCGCCCGAAATCGGTGACGAGCTGATCGACGGTAAGACCGTTGGCGTAGCGCTCGTAAATCACGGGGTTGTTGAGCGCCCCGGCCGCGATGCGGCTATTATTCTCCGCGTCCACGCCGGTAGCGCTCCCAAAGACGGTGGGGTAATAGGCTGACTTCGCTTGTGTGACCTGCGCCTGCGCCGCTGCCGCCAGGGCCACCGCCCCCAATACCTGTGGGTGGTTCTGCAGCGCGATTTGCTGCGCCTGCTGCAACGTGAGCGTTTGCCCCTGCGCGGCCGGCTGATTGGCCATCGTCGCCGGCGTTTGAGCAACTCGAGCTTGCGGAGCGCTCATCTGCGGATCGGCCGTTTGAGCAAGGAGCTGCAACCGCTGCTCCGGAACGGGCGCAGACGGCAATTTTTGCTGCTGCCCAAAAACAGGACAGCAAAAACATGCGGCGAGAGCAGTAAACGCTGAAACGCGGCGGATCGTGTTCACTGAGCCTCCTGCACCGCAACCGCAACCTGTTCTGCTCCGCGGCGCTCGTAAATCAGCAGATAGGCAGCCGGTACGACGAAGATTGTGAGCAGCACGGACACGAGCAAACCGCCGATAATCACGCTGGCAAGCGGCGCATACGCTTCGCTGCCGGTTTCGAGCTTCAGGGCCATCGGCAGCAAACCGACGACCGTCGCAAGCGAAGTCATGAGAATGGGGCGCAAGCGAATTCGGCAGGAGTGAGCCACCGCTTCGCGGGTGGGACGTCCTTCGGCGCGAAGCTTATTCGCAAAGTCGACGATCAAAATGCTGTTGGAGACAACCATGCCGGTGAGCATGATGATTCCCATCAGCGATTGGATGTTGAGCGTCGTGCTTGTGAATGCGAGCACCAGCATCACTCCGACCAAGCCGGTCGGAATTGCAAGCACGATCAGAAATGGATCGACGAACGATGCGAACTGCGCTACGAGCGCCAGATAAACGAGGAGAATCGAAAGCGTCAGCCCGATCGCAAAACTGTTGAACGAGGTGTTCATCGTGTTGATCAGCCCGCGAACGTTGATACGGATACCCGTGGGCAGTTGTGTGGCGTTGATAATCTTCTGCACCGCCTTGTAAGGTCTGCTCAGGTCCTCTCCAGATGGCGCCACATAGACATCGATCTTGGGCTCCAGTTGATAATGATCCACTTCGGTTGGCGTAAGTTCGGGAGTCACATCCGCAACCTGATCGAGGTATGTGGGAACCTGGAGATTAGGCGCCCGCAGCGGCATGGTTTTCAGTTCCTGAATCGTCTTCACCTGGTTTTCCGGGTACTGCACAGTCACGAAGTAGTTGTTGCCCGTTTTGGGGTTGACCCAATAGCTCGGGGCAATCATGGCGTCCGACGTAAGCGACGTGATCAGGTTGTCGATCACCTCTTTCGGGTTCAGCCCCAGTTCTGCCGCGCGCTCGCGATTCACGTTAACCAGGAGCGCCGGATAGTCCATATCCTGGGGGACGTAGACGTCCGAAATACCCGGCAAGGCCTTGAACTGGCGTTCAAGATTTAACGCGATCGTGTCGTCTGTGTTCAGGTCCTGTCCGCTGACCTGGACATCGATCGGCGCCGGGGCTCCTTGGTTGAGGACCGAGTCGACGAGGCCGCCGGATTGGAAGTACGTGCTCAGTTCCGGCAACTCTTGCGAGACTCTTTTCCTGACCTCGCCCATATATTGATAGCTGCCGATCTTGTGGTCTTCGTTGAGGCCGACCTCCACGAACGCCGTGTGCATCGCCGAGTTGGGCGTGGTGAGCGCCGAGAGGTCGGAGTTCAGGCCGATATTCGATACAATCGTGCCGAGGTCTGACGGGCGGACTACCTGTCGTATGATGGCTTCAACCTTCTTAATGTAGTCTTCCGTTACCTCCAGCCTCGTCCCTGTCGGGGCTTTCACGTTGATTTCAAACTGCCCCGCATCCGTTCTCGGAAAAAACGATTCTCCCACCATAGGGAAGAGGCACAAACTGAGGGCAAACACTCCGAGGAAGCCCCAGACGACCAGTTTAGGTCTATCGAGCGCCTTTTGTACGGACCGGTCGTAGTATTCGAGCATGCCCTCGAATTTTCGATTGAAGGCAGCGTGGAATCTTTCAAACCAGCTACGCCGTGGGCCTGCATGTTGCTCCACCTCGACATTCGCCTCGTGATGTACGATCCCTCGCAGGACCTTGGCGCAGTAGAGAGGCACGACGGAAACGGCTACGAAGTATGATGCGAACAGCGAGATGACGACGGCAAGGGCCAGCGCAGTGAATAGGAACTTACTCACGCCATAAAGCAACGTTACCGGGAAGAAGACGACAACGGTGACGATTGTAATCGCGAGCACGGCCAACGCTACTTCGTTCGTGCCCTGCTCGGCAGCAACCATCGGCGATTCGCCGTTTTCCAAATGTCTGAAAATGTTTTCGAGGACGACAACCGAGTTATCGATCAAGCGGGAAAAGGCCAAAGCAAGGCCACTCAGGACCATGCTGTTGATGGATGCGTCGCCAAGGTGCAGCACGAAGAATGTGGCCATCACGGACAGCGGAATCGAGAGAAAGACGGCCGCGGTGGCCCGCGGGCTGCCGAGGAAGATCAGGATCAGCATGCCGGTCAATATCAGGCCGGCGACGCACTCGCGGATCACCGTTGAAATCGCCTGTTTCACGAAAACTGATTGATCGAAAACTACTCGGGTTTTCAGTTGAGACGGAATATCACGCAGAGTTGTGATCGCCTTCTTGATCCCATCGACGACCGCAATAGTGTTGGTGTCCCCGCCCTGTTTCAAGACCGGAACGTAAACGGAGCGCTGACCATTCACGCGCACGATGTTGTATTGCAGTGCCGACCCATCAACGGCGTTGCCGACGTCGGATACAAACACGGATTTTTCGCCATCCGTCTTGATCGGAACGTCGTTAAGCGCATTGGCGTTGGGCACCTGAGCATTGGTGTAAAGGTTGTAGTCCGTTGCGCCAATGCGGACATCGCCTGCCGGCAGAATGAGGTTGGACGCGTCGATTGAGCGCACCACATCCATGGGGCTCAGTTCATGCGCCTGCAGTTTCAATGGGTCGACATAAACCATGATTTGGCGGTACTTGCCGCCGTAGGGTGGCGGAACTGTTGCGCCAGGTACACCCGCGATCTGGTTTCGAATCTGATATTGGAGGTAGTCGTGGAGCTGTGTTTCGGTTAGGCCCTGGCCGTCGACGGTGAGAAGGCAAACGGGAAGGTTTGACGCATCCATGCTCATCACAACCGGCGGCAGCGTGCCTTCAGGCAGGCGGCGCAGGTCCGCCATGGCGAGATTCGAGATTTGCGTAACGTCGGCCGTAGCGCTCGTTCCCGGCTGGAAGAAAATCTTGATGAGGCTGACACCGGACATCGAACGCGATTCCATGTGGTCAATGCCGCTGCCCAAAGTAAAGAACCGCTCGAAAGTATCGGTGATATCCGCTTCGATCTGCTGCGGCGGCATACCGCTATAGAAGGTGGCCACTTCGACGACGGGAATATTGATGGGCGGGAACATATCCACTGGCATGCTCACGGTTGCGGTGACGCCTAATACGCACAGGAAGAGACAAACGACCACGATGAAATATGGGTGCTTCAAGGAAAATGACGCCATAGAAACTCCTACTCGACTTCCGAGGCATTCACCACTTCGGGATTCACCAGCTCGCCCGATTTGTACTGCGACTGCTCGCCAAGCAGCACGCGTTCGTTTTCCTTCAGTCCCGAAAGGATCTGCACGTTCGCTGCGTTTTGAATTCCGGTGGTCACGTCCCGCTTTTCGATTTTGTTGTCGCTATCGACCACGAGCACGGTACCTTGCCCTTCGGCCGACGACTGCACCGTCTGCGTAGGCACGACTAGAACATTGTCTTGGGTCTGTAGCGGGATTTCGACGGTGGCATACATTCCGGGCACGAGAGTGTAATTGGGATTCGGCACATCGACTTCCGTGTGCATGGTTCGAGTGTCCAGATCGATCTGGTCCGAAACCCGCGCGATTTTGCCCTGGAACGACTTCTCCGTTGTCGATACCTGGACGGAAACCATGCGTCCCACGGGAACGTCTGGAACCGCTCTTTCGGGAACGGGTATCACGAGGCGAAGCAAGTCGTTCTGTGAAAGATGGCAAAGGGGCAGATCGCCCTTATTGGAAGACGTCCCGGCCGGAAGCAGCGCGCCCGTGTATGCGTCCATCTCAGTCACGACGCCATCGAACGGCGCGGTGATGTTCGAATAGTCGAAGAGCGCTGTATCTTTATCAAGCGCGGCTTTGGCCGCGGCCAGTTCCTGCTGAGACGCAGCGAGTGAGTCTTTGGCCGCGGAAACGCCGGCGTCGGTCTGTAAGTCCTTGCCCTGCGCCTCGTCAATGTCTTCCTGCGAGATAAGGTCCGGCTGCGTCTTCTGTACGCCGGCCAAACGCGTATAGGTTAAGTGAGCGACTTTGTATGCGGACTCGGCGCCCTTCAATTCCTCCTGGGCACGCGCGACATCTTGGTCGCTGCGGTTCATGGAGGCTTTGTCCTCTTCAATCTGTTGCTGAAGCTCTGGCACATCCAACACGGCGAGGAGTTGACCGCGCCTGACGTGCGTTCCCCAGTCGATATTCAGCTTCTCGATGTAACCGGAGACTTTCGCATAGACAGGGATCTCCTGGAAGGGCTCGAGTTCGGAGTCAATCTCAAGCGTGCTGGAAATGTTTTGCCTCTTAACCGGTACCACCGCAACGTGGGGCACGTCGGCCGTGCTGCTGGCATTTGCTTTCGGGACGCCGCCGCATCCGGAGCACCAACCCGTGACCAGAATCGCTGACGCAAGTCCCGCGCAAACCCATCGTGTTCCGCGATCTCGCTGATTTGTTTGAGCCACCATTGTTCCGTTCCTTCAGTATCCCTATAAATATTCCGGCTTGCTCGATGGTCAATTCCAGGAGGGCCGAGCTGCACGGTCCCAAAGATTTCCCACTAGAGAGCTATGACCTGTGCTCCCTATTTTGCAACTGCCGCTTAGACCCCAGCTGATCAATTGCATGCCGGAGTTCCTCAACCGAGAAATGAGGAGAACGGCAAAGTCCGATGAGGTGCTGCCGCTGCTGCATGATCTCAATGGCAGCCGCAGGAACTTTGGACGCGATTTCCATCGGGACCGTAAGCACACCGTGGCGGTCACCATGCAAAAGAGCACCTGGCTCGATCTTCAAACCGGCCAATTCGACTTCTCCTCCGAAGTCAAAGACATGGGCGTAGGCATGGGAAACCGAGACGTTACCCGCGAACATCTGAAAGCCGGTCAGCTGCACTTCGCGCAAGTCCCTGACAGCGCCATTGGTGATGAGCGCGGTGCAGCCAAGGGCCATCAGGATATTGGCATTCACTTCGCCAACGAATGCGCCTAATCCCGGCGGGTCATCGACGTCCTCTATGACGACGATGCGCGGAGCGGGGATCGTGAGAATATGATTCCACCAGTCCGTGCGGCGGTAGTAGCTGCGCTTTTCCATCGGTGGCTTGGCGCTGCGAATGCGCGCAGTGGCCGCATATCCTGCGGTGGACGGGTGCTCCGGAAACATGCAGCGAATCTGTGAAGTCGTAAAGCCGGTGTTCTGCAAGCGGACGTCAAACCGCTCAATTGCACTGCTTACGACGCAAGTTTCGATTCGTCGCAGCTGTTCAAGCTGCCATGGTTCCAGCGATTTCGGAGTCATAATTTTAGCCTGACGACCACACTCTATCTGCCGCAACAAGCAAGATGGTTACAGAAAAGGTGAGTGCTATGCAACGGAGCTCGGGGGTGGACGATAGTGGGCAAAAGCCGAGTGCCAGAGCAATCGTGAGGGAAGCATGAGCACTCGAGCTCTACCGTCGTCCAGCCGATCGATTGCGCGAAGATGAAGGGAGATGTAAGCGATAACCTGGAGCGCAGGCTCGGCTTCAGCAACCGTCGGGATCGGCGCGTCCACTTTTGACGCCATGGTCGAATGACTTGCCGCTCGCAGGACGTGTTGCGCCTGCTTGGCGCGAATCGAAATCGAGAAAACAGCAAATCCGACAAGAACGAAAAAGATCACCTGACGGGCTCGCACGGCGATAGCGTCTGCACGTTGTGGCTGGCTCGGCTGCATTGGGCAGTCTTCGATTGGCGGTGATCCTTCCCAAATAAGCTAGGCTCTCCTCCGAGCGAAAAACACTGAAGAGATTCTGAATTTTTGCTTAACTCACACTCTCCCGCCGTTGCACGCACGGCGTGAATCGCGGGCGGCCGGATCGCGATGAATTGTGTTGGCTGGTTTAGGCATAGAATGATTGCGCGGCAGGCATGATGCTGCCGAACAGGGAAACAAGAACATGACCGATCCGCTGTGGACGACCGTCGACAACTACCTGAGCGATCTCTTTCTTCAACCCGATTCCACCCTGAACGCAGCCCTCGAATCCAGCAAGGAGGGGGGGCTCGAACCGATCAACGTCTCGCCGGTGCAAGGCAAGTTTCTGCACATTTTGGCGAAGTGCCACAACGCGAAAAACATACTAGAGATCGGCACACTCGGCGGCTACAGCACGATCTGGCTCGCCCGCGCGCTGCCAAGCAACGGGCGCCTGATCACCCTAGAAGCGAACCCCAAGCACGCCGAAATCGCGCGTGCGAATATCGCGCGTGCCGACCTTTCCAGCGCCGTGGAGGTTCGCCTGGGGCGCGCGCAAGAGACACTGCCTCGTTTATTGGCCGAGCATCGGGGCCCTTTTGATTTTATTTTCATTGATGCGGACAAGTCTTCGTATTCCGATTACTTCGCCTGGTCGCTGCGTCTTGCGCGACGCGGCACGATCATCATTGCCGATAATGTGATCCGCAAAGGCGCGGTGGCGGACGCATCGAGTACGGATGCGAATGTTCAAGGAGTACGGCGCTTTAACCAAATGGTTGCTGCCGAGCCGCGAGTGAGCGCGACGGCGATTCAAACCGTTGGCAGCAAAGGTTACGACGGTTTTACGATTATGCTCGTGAATCGGGATTGAATTTCGAGTCGGAGCAGATCGACTCATTCCCGGGGACCAAGCGAGATCAGAAACGAGCCACGGCGCAACGGAACAAGCTTTGTGCATCTCGGAGCTGCGAAGGAAGGGGTAGAGAGCGCTACCGGTGACGGACCTGCGTACAATCCATGAATCCGAGGCGCCAGAGGCGACATCCAACCGCTTGCCCGGGTAACTCGGGCAACTGAACCACACAACCGGTTCCCCTTGGGGAACCGCAGCTCAAGCAACATCTCCCGGTTTTCAGTTTTAGCGCGCTTTCGATCCAACGAGAATCCTCATGGCCAGTGCGAGCCAAGCCGAAAGTTTCGACGGTGTCGCAGTCGGTAGCGCCGGCCAAGCCGAGCTCACCGCGCCACTTCCCGCGGTTTGGCAGCCGGCATTCAATCCTTGGTTGATCGCTGTGGTTGTAGCCATGGCAGCTTTCATGGAAGTGCTGGACACGAGCATCGCAAACGTCGCGCTTCCCTATATGGCTGGGAATTTGGGCGCGAGCAACGATGAGAGTACGTGGGTCTTAACTTCGTACCTCGTCTCGAATGCGGTGGTGCTGCCGATCAGCGGCTGGCTTGTGACGGTCTTTGGGCGCAAGCGCTTTTTCATGATGTGCCTAACGATTTTTACCTTGAGTTCGCTGCTCTGTGGAATCGCGCCCAGTTTGGGTGCGATCATTTTCTTCCGCGTGCTTCAGGGTGCAGGCGGAGGAGGTTTGCAACCGATCGCGCAGGCAATTCTGGCGGACACGTTTCCACCGGAAAAGCGCGGAATGGCATTTGCGCTTTACGGCGTAACGGTGATTGTTGCGCCAACCATTGGACCAACTCTCGGCGGCTGGCTTACAGACAACTATTCGTGGCGGTGGATCTTTTTCATTAATTTACCCGTCGGCATTTTGGCCTTGTTGCTGGTGCTGCGGCTGATTGACGATCCGCCGTGGGCCAAGCGGGTATCGGGAGCGATTGCGAGAATTGACTACATCGGCGTATCGCTGCTCATTCTGGGAGTGGGCGCGCTGCAAATCATGCTCGACAAGGGGCAGGAGGATGACTGGTTTGGGTCTCACTTCATTCTCGCTCTGGCTGTCCTTGCAGCGGGCGGTCTAATCGGCCTAGCAATATGGGAGTGGTTTTACAAAACGCCAGTGGTTGACGTGCGCCTTTTCAAGAACCTCAATTTCCTCGGCGCCAACGGGATGATGTTCATCCTCGGCACGATGCTGTTTTCGAGTCTGGTGATGATGCCGCTGTTTCTTCAGTCGCTCATGGGATATACGGCTGAATCGGCGGGACTCGTGCTTTCGGGAGGCGGGCTGCTGCTCTTGATCATGATGCCGATCGTGGGGGTTCTTACAACCAAAGTCCAATCGCGGTATCTGGTCGCTACCGGATGGCTGGTGCTGGCCTTCGCGATGTACTATTCGACCCGGGACCTGGATCTCTTGATCAGCTTTCGGAGCGCCGCTATCTTGCGAGTTGTGCAGGTGGCGGGACTCGGATTCCTATTCGTTCCGATCAACATCACGTCGTATATCGGCATGCCTCAGGAAAAGAGCAACAGCGTGGCTGGCTTGATCAATTTTATGCGCAACATAGGAAGCAGCGTCGGGACATCAATGGTAACGACGCTGATCGCGCGGCGGGCGCAGGTGCACCAGGACTACCTTGTTCAGAATCTGGTGGCCGGTCACCCGGCGTTCAACGGTGGACTTGGCGCCTTGTCGTCGCGGCTTGCGGCTTCAGGGTCGAACACGACGCTTGCTGTGCGTCAGTCCCTCGCAGTGCTTTATCGGACCGTGATCGCACAAGCGACTACACTGGCCTATATCGACACGTTTCTGGTCCTGGCAGGGCTGGCGGCCGTTATGTTCGTCGTGTCCTTCGCCCTCCGGAAGAATCAGCCGGGTGGCCGCCCTGTTGCAATGGAATAGGTTTGGTACATAATGCATGGGTCTCGCGACAAGCGGTCGGTCGCTGCAGCCTATCGAATGGTCGTAGGAATCGATGATCCGCGTGCTCACCATCGAACGCGAGTACGGAAGCGGGGGACCGGATATTGCGCGGCGCGTGGCCGAGCGGCTGGGTTGGCAGTTGTGGGATCAGCTTCTCACCAATGAGATTGCACGGGTGATGAACTGCGATTGCAAGGTAGTTGAGAGGCACGAGGAAAAGAAAGATCCACTGTTTTACCGACTCATGCGCGCGTTTATGCGCGGAAGCTACGAAGGCAGCCAAAACGCGCCGCGACTCATGATCGCGGATACTGATTGCATCCGGGAAGTGGCTGAACGCGTGGTGAAGCGGGTCGCCGAGGCCGGAAAGTGCGTGATCGTGGGACGCGGCTCCGCATATTACTTGCAGAACCGCTCAGACGCCTTCCACGTTTTCATCTACGCGCCGTTCCAAGCCAAGGTGAAGCGGCTTCGCTCCGAAGGAAAATCGGAAGCCGAGGCCGCCGATTTGGCTGAGACCGTGGATCAGGACCGCGCCGCTTTTATTAAGCAGTACTTCGGCGTCGAATGGCCCGACCGGCACCGCTTCCACCTAATGGTTAACTCAGCGATTGGTGAGGACACTGTTGTCGATACGATCCTCAATGGCATATCGATGGTCGCCAATCGCGCCGCGCCGGCTTCGGCCGCTCTGGGACGCTGAATTCCGACGTCCTTCGGTCTCTTTTACAATATAGAGAGCTATCGGCGAACCGGTTTCCGATCACCGCACTGAATTTCGAGTGGGTGGGAATTTGCAAGCGGGGCTGAAGGCGTGACATAGGTTTGGGAGATACGGTCCTGCCAGGTGAAACCATCCTCGTCCCAGAGGGCCCAGAAAAAGCCGAGCATGAGCGTCGCTCCTGAAAGAAGGTAGCCGAAACTTCGCCAAGCAAGTTGGCTCGTATCGGGGAAGTGCCCGTCGAGGCGAACGATTGCGAGACGGCAGAACTGCATGCCGGGGGTAGCTCCCGCAAAGATTGTGAAAAGAAGAAAATAGAGTGAGTAGAAGAGATAAAGGATCGGCGCGGAAACGAAGGCATCGATCCGGTCGAGCACGACGTTGCCCCCCATCGCTCGCATCAGGCCCAGGAAAAGAGCAGCAAAGGCTGCACAGGTCAACGAGATGAAAATCGCATCAAGCAGTAACGCGTTGCGCCGTTGACCGATCGTAGCGACGGCTACCAGCGCGTTTTGCGGGTGCGCCCGCTGACTGTCAGCTGACGAAAAGTCCAACTCTGGTTGGATGCGGATTTCCAGCCGTTCGGTAGGGCGCAGGCGCGCCAGAGTCCGCGGGCGAGAAAGCGCCGAACGGTCGCGCTGCTCCTTCGGGACCTCGATTCGAATCGTGCGTCTTGACGATTCGCGAAAGGGCAACTCGACCTGCTGTTTTTCTTTAGGAGGCTCGGGAGCTTCTAGCCGGGCCACGGTGCCACGGCGCGCGCGATACTCGGCCAATCGACGTCCGACTTCCCGCCGCCACTCGGGCTCAGATCCCTCATCTACAGCGGATTCGCCCGGGGAGACAGGCTGTGGGATTTCGGGACTGTTGTCGGTGGACTCGTCACAAAACGAACAAGGCTCCGCGTCATCCATCAGGAGAGCGCCACACTTCGAGCAGATTCTGATCACTGGTACGTTTTGCGCCGCGGAGGCTCCAGTGAGGAACCCCGCAATCATACCACAATGAAAAACGCGGCACGGTATCGAGGGGCTGGCTTTCGGCGTCCAAATGGCGACCGTTTCGGTGCGATTGGTTCGGATGATTGTGCGCGAGCAGGAGGCACATTGCTGGCATTGGGCGAAGGACGCATGTTAGGCTCAATTTTCAGCTCCGGTTCGCAACATAAACGATGCAAAATCCACCGCTTCCCAGAAACCGCTGCATTCCTGGCTTGTTATCTCTCTTAGCCACTATTTCGGCTACAATCCTCTTCGCTCTTGGCACGCCTTCGGCTTCGTTTGGCCAGCATCCGTCACAATTGCTATCCAGCGCGCCTGCTTGTACCGAGGTGACGATTCAGGCGGACGAGCAGCGTGACATCGGCGGTAAAATTCTGGAGGCAGATGGAAACGTCGACGTCCAATGCGGGCAGGCCCGGCTGCGGGCGGACCAAGTGGAATACGACAATGCAACGGGCACGGTGATTGCACGCGGGAATGTGCAGCTTGATTATCGGACCCAGCACGTTGAAGCTGCTCAGGCCAGGTACGATCCCCGCACCGGACGAGGCCAGTTCGAGCATGTCCACGCCACTTTCGCCATACAGCGACGGCCGACGCCGACGCTTCTGATCAGCCCGAATCCCTTATATTTCGACGCCGAAGAAGCCGACCGGCTCGACCAAAATACGTATGTGATCCACGATGCATGGCTGACGGTGTGCAACCCGGCCAAGCCAATCTGGAAGTTTTACGCCACGAATGTCACCGTGAAAATGCAACAATCGGTGCAGATCGAAGGAGGCGATTTTCGCCTTTTGTCGGTCCCGGTTCTTTATTTTCCTTACGCAACGCTACCGGTTGAAAAAGGGCGGACGTCGGGTTTCATGGTCCCGGAAATCAGCAACAGTACGATCAAAGGCCTCGTGCTGGGAGATGCATTTTACTGGGCCCCTTTTAAATGGCTCGATACGACCATTGGCGCTTCCTATTTCAGCAAGCGGGGCTGGGCGCAAAACGGACGGGTGCGCATGAAGCCGTGGGCGGGCGCAGATTTAACGGCTAATTACTTTGGAGTTCTTGACCGCGGCTTGCCCCAAGCAAATGGAACCAAGATCAATCAGGGTGGGCGAGAGGAGCATCTCTTGTTCACGTCCCCTCTTCCGGACGGATGGCGCGCAGCGGCGGATTTGGACCAGCTCAGCTCCCTGACCTTTCGCCTTGCGTTTTCGGAAACCTTCACCGAAGCGGTAAACTCGGAAGTGCCGAATACTGCGTTTGTGACGAAAAGCTTCAATGGATTCAACGTCGATCTTGCCACACTGAGTTATCAAAACTACCTGACGGCCACGCCCCAAACATCCGTCACACTGCGTAGCGCGCCCATCGCGACTTTTAGTTCGGTAGACCGCCCGATCTGGTCGTCGATACCGCTCTATTTCTCGTTTGACGCCTTTGCGGGCGAGGAATATCGGAGAGATACGGCTACCCCATTTTCGACTCCGAATTTCGTGGGGCGCAGTGAATTTGCCCCCAGTGTCACAATGCCTTTGCGCTGGGGGCCATGGCTCAGTCTGACGCCTAGCTTCACATTCCGGTCCACGTATTACGGCGGTCGATTGCTGAATGGTGGTTATGCTGACGCGGGTTTCTTTAGAAACACAACCGAAGTTTACGTCGACGTGCGCCCGCCGACACTTGAGCGCTTGTGGCTTATACGGGGGACTAAGTGGAAGCACACAATCGAACCGGAGATTCTCTACCATTATGTAAACGGAGTGAACGATTTCGCCCGGTTCATACGTTTCGATGACGACGAAACCCTGACGGATACCGATGACGTGCAGTACGGAATCGAACAGGGACTCTACCGGCAGGCAGAAAGCGGCGACGAGCAGGAAATCCTAAGCTGGCGGATCTCGCAGCAATACTATTTCGATCCCACATTTGGCGGCGCTTTCACGGTCCACCAGAGGAATGTGTTCCAGGCTCTGGATTCACTTACGCCTTTCGCGTTTGATGACACACTGCACCGTTTCTCGCCCATCGTGAGCGATTTACGATTCGCGACTAACAATCGCTATGACACGGAGTTTCGGGTTGATTTTGATCCCAAGCGAGGCCGGGCCACGGCTTTCGGAACACTACTGAAGATCAAGCCATACAGAGAATCGTTCCTTACACTGGCGCATTTTTCGACGATCGACCTGCCGGGAGATCTGCCGACCCCGCCCCCAAATTTCCAACCACGGTCAAATCAAGTGAGGACTCTTCTAGGATACGGCGATACGAACCGGAAAGGATGGAACGCCACAATCGGGGCCAGCTATGACTTTACGCAGGCATCGTTTCAGGACCAAATCCTACAAGTCTCTTATAACACGAGCTGCTGCGGGCTTGGCGTGGAATATCGCCGCTTCTCCTTTGGATCGATTCGCGACGAGTCGCAATATCGGTTCGTATTTTTGATTGCGAATCTCGGGTCATTCGGGAATTTGCGCCGGCCCGAGAAAATCTTCTGAGAGCGGCTTTGGATTGAGAACCTCTGCACTTGCGATCCGGGTTTGGCCCGCTTTGGCCTTGTGTGCGAACCGGCAAGGCTGAGCCGATCCGAAACGCGATAGCCCCCACGATCATGCCCGCAAACACATCCGCGCAGTAATGGTAGCGGCCGTAGACCGTAGCCACACACATGCTTATGAAGAACGGCACGCACAGCCAAAAAAGCCATCGCCGATAACGCCACGACGCGAGAATCGCAACCATGGAACCGGCAACATGCGCCGAGGGAAAAGCTCCGCCGCGCACGCGGCCGAAGTGTTCGATCAGCCCGATCAACGCTGTGCAGTAACCACCAGAGAGCGCGGTCTTATTGAGCGCGGCAAGAGAGTAAAAGGGGCTCTCGACCGGGAGCAGAACCGCGACGACGTAAACACAGTAATGCGCGAGTGCCGTGGAGCACATAACGGTCCAGAAAGCTGCATATTGGCGATTTGCGTAGAGCAGGGCTGGGAGGATCACAAGGTAGAGAAAGTATGTCATGTACGAAAACTGCATGAAGTCGTTGAGCGTCGGGTTGGCAAATTGCCCGAGCCAAACCGACGGATGAACGCTGAACAGGGAGTGATCGAAAACAACGAGGTAAGAATCAAACCATCCGTGAAAAACAGCGTGAACCAAACCTTGGAGTTCTTCGAAGAAGAAAACGTAAAGCGGCAGGGGATACCAATGACGAGCGAAGTGCAGTAAAGAATTCCGCCACCGCTTTTCTGCCCAAGCGAGCTGTGCGATACCCAAGGCGATCACGGCTTGAATTGAGAGATCGCGTGCTGGGCGCACGACGTCCCGATGAAAGACAGCGGTGATAACCGTGAGCCATGCGACGTATGCATATGTGAGCCATTCAAATGCCCCATAGGCGGAGAAAACCTCGCAAAGCCACTTTGTTGCCCGGCTTGAGTATCTTTCCTGAAGTGTGTTCCAACCGCTTGGGGAATCCGGAGCGATATTTATCGGAAACATTTCAAGAGAACGTTTCAACGGGACTCCTCGGGCAAAAGGGCATTCTCTGGTGTTGTTGACGCCGATCGGAAAGTGTTCCAGCTGGCGATGGGCCAGCGCTGCCGCCTGGCGGCATGCCTCAGTCGAAACGTCGGGTTTACGGCGACCGGATTGCCGACAGACCGTAGCATGGGGAGATCGTCGAAATGATTTCCATATGCGTAGCTATCGGCGAGCGAGATGCCGTACTCGTTTGCTCTTTGCTCGAGCGCGTTCGTTTTCTCGGTCCCGCTAATACGAATCCCACTTATAAGTCCAGTGAAATGACCGTTTATCTCTTCGAGGCTTGTAGCGTGCAGTCCGACCGCCACGCCCAGCCGTCTAGCAAAGACGTCCGCAAGAGGGGCCAATGTCCCACTGACAAGGAAGACGCGGTGATTCTGGTCGAGATGCCAAGCGATTCGTTCGGCCGCTTGTGGGTACGTACCGAGCGCACCAGCACCGAGCGAGGCTTCCCATCTTTGAACGAGAAAGGTCGGGAGGGCAGTGAGATATGTTTTGCTGGCTTTGAACGCCGCGGCTTCGCCCGTTAGAAGGCTCGCCAACGAAACGGCTGTCCAAGTCGCGATCTGCCATGAAGTGACGAACTCACGCGCATAGAGCCACGAGGCAAACCGCATTTCGAGCGACGGAGAAGGAAGCAGCGTGCCGTCAATATCGAAGAATGCGGCGATGCCGCGCGATGCACTCATTGCGCGCCGCCGGGTATGATTGATGGTTTCGAATTCAACACCACTGGCAACTTTTGCGGCTGCGGCAGGAAACGACAGCCTTCCCAAATCACCGGAATCGCACGAATGAGACAGACGAACACGGAACAACCCGCTAATATCCGCCCTGCCAGAGAGAGAGCAGGGAGCGGCAGGGATTTCGTCCACACCGGGGACAAGTGCGACAAAGTTAGCAATGCCCCTAGGTAGCAGAAGCAGAGACACTTCAGCGCAGCATACGCGGCACGGCTGAATCTGGATGAGACGAGGATCCGGCCCCAAATAGATCTCAGCATTCCATCGCTGCCGAAACCGGTTTGTCCCGCGCGCGCGGCCAGCCCTCGTAGAAAATCCGTGGCCGTGCCCCGCGCGAAGAATGCCACCGGAACCCACAAAGAGATCAAACCGCTGACGGCGAAAAACGTGAAGAACAGGTTTTCAATAACGCGATCACCAAGGATATCGAGCTGTGCGCCCAAGGGTGTTGCAAGATTGTGTGCACGCGCAAGGTAGCCATCCAGACCATCGAGGGCGATAGCGGTAACCGTCAGGGCTATAGCAACAAGATTGGCGGCGGGCGACTTCGTGAAGAAACTAAATAGGCCCACGGCGGCGAACCCTGCGCCGACCCGGGCAATTGTGACTCGATTGGGCGTCATGAGCAGTTTCGGGCCTCCGAGCTGTCACAACTTCGCGTGCGGGCGGTGCCACCGGCTGGAGTGCGGTTGCGCCTCCCCGAGATTCAGGCCCGCCACCACAAGCGGCTCGAACGGCTGCTTCCGGTTCCAGCGGGCGGGCCCGCGGCTCGATAGGCACGGAGGGCGCCAAAATATCTCTATTGTGTTCAGGCTTTATTTTGAATAAGTTATCCCTCAGAGTTTGAGGACAGCGAGGGTACGTCTTGGGTGCTAAGGCTCCACGTGTCAGGATTTTCCTTAAGCGTTTGACGCGCGAATGTCACTAACGCGCGTCTAACAGACTCGATGGCGCAAGGGTGTTTAGACGCTGAACCGCAGCGCTCTAAGCGAGAACCTGCCGCACGCTAAAAAGGAAGGACGCTTAATGGATATCAGCGTATTAACCGCTTTGCTCGCGGGGCTGTTTTCTTTTATTTCCCCGTGCGTGTTCCCGTTGGTGCCAGGTTACGTCTCGATGCTTTCGGGAATCGGCGTCGAGCAACTGAAAGAAGATAAGGCACCGCGTGCGGGCGTCTTGAGTTCCGCCTTCGCGTTCGTGATCGGCTTTTCGGTGGTATTTGTAGCGTTAGGAGCTTCGGCCAGTGCGGTCGGGGCGTTCTTGCTAAGGAATCGGGCTTTGCTTGCCCCAATCGCGGGGGCCCTGATTGTGCTCTTTGGCCTTCATCTGGTGGGCTGGCTCGCGAAGATCGGTGTGAAGGCCGGAGTCGCTGTTGGCGCGGTGCTCGTGATTTTGGGCTTTGCCGTCGGATTTTGGGCGGGCGCAGAGCGTTTTCATTTGACGCCAATCGATTTCTATGCAATCGCGCTGATCTTCATGATCGGCCCGAGTTTGACCCGCTGGCTGAACCGCGATGTTCATCTCCGCGACGTAGGCGGGAATCAGCCGGGGATCGTGAGCGGATTCCTGATGGGATTTGCGTTTGCATTTGGGTGGACACCCTGCATCGGGCCGATTCTCGCAGGCGTGCTCGCGATTGCTGCAACTAAGCAGACGGTTGGCCAAGGGGTGCTCCTGCTGGCGTTCTACTCGGCGGGACTGGCCATTCCTTTTTTGCTCACCGCCCTGGGGATCGGTCGCTTTTTGAAGGTGTATCAGCGGTTCCGCAAGCACTTGCACACAGTGGAGATTTGCAGTGGAGTGCTGCTGCTCGCGATCGGTGCACTCGTCTTCACAAATCAGCTCACTTTCCTTTCGGGGAAGCTCAACTTTTTCCAGCCTGAGAATCTCATTCCCGGAGCACGCAGCTTCACAGTGGCGGATTCCACGTCACACAACGTGGGGGTTGCGGATCAGGCCTTAGCTGAGGAGCCGAACGTGACGTTCACGGACTTGCAGGGGGCGAATCTGCCCCTCAGCAGCCTGAAGGGTAAGGTCGTACTTGTAAACTTCTGGGCGACATGGTGCGATCCGTGCTTCGCTGAGGTGCCGACGCTGATCACACTCCAGCAGAAGTATGGTTCGAAGAATTTCGAGTTGATTGGTGTGGCGATGGATGAAGACGGCAAGAGCGTGGTGGCACCGTTTGTTCAAAACAGGAAATTCGATGTTCAGGGCCAGCAGATGGCGATGAACTATCAGATCGTTCTCGGAAACGATGACATCACCACAAAATTCGGCGGACTGCTAGGATATCCCACTACGTTTGTGATAACGCCTGACGGAAAGATTGCCAGAAAGATCGTCGGAGGGCTTAACCTGGGCGACATGGAAAATGAGATACAGGGGCTGATGCGATGATGACCTTTCTTGGTCGTGTGCGATGCTGGCGTGTGGTTGGAACATGTTTACTGATCGCGGTGCTGGCAGGTTTTGGGCGGCGGCATGTGGCGCAAGGACAGTCTATGCCGAATCCGGCTTCGGTAGTGAAGCCCGAAACCTATGTTTCGCTTGATAGGGTGCCGCGCGGCGCCACGTTTGAGGCCGCTGTGGTCGTCAACATCGCGAAAGGCTTTCATATGAATTCGAACAAGCCCTCGGAGGATTACCTAATTCCGACGACGATCACGCCCAATCCGCCGCCCGGCATTCGCGTCATCGGTACGACTTATCCGCCGGGTCAGATGAAGACTTTCACTTTTTCGCCGGATAAGCCGCTGAATGTTTACACGGACACGGTAACGCTACGAATAAAATTGGTGGCGGAAGACTCTGCCGCGTTGGGGGCGACGGCTATCCCAGTCACCCTGCGTTATCAGGCCTGCAACGACACGGCCTGTCTCCCGCCGGTGAGACTGCCGTTAATGGTTAACTTGGACGTTGCGGCGACCGGCGCTGCGGCACACCACGTTCACCCGGAGATTTTCCCGGCGACAGAGAAGCGCTAACCAAGTGTTTCTCAATCAGGCCGTAGTGGCCGAGGCGGTTGATTGTTGGACCGCCACCACGGCCTTTCCTAGCCGCCTGGTCGTTCGCTCCCGCCCTATTACGACCATGCTTTCAAACAGCGGGGGAGCTACCGCCCGTCCAAGGATCGCCACACGCGTCGCATTGATCAGCAGCGCCGCCTTTACACCTTCGCCCACAGCAAGTCCGCGCAAGGCCCCGTCGCAAGCATCATGATTCCACTCCGGAAGCGCGCCCAGGAGGTCGGCCAGCTTGGCAAGCATTGCCGGTAGCCGCGCATCCTTCCAGAATTTGGCTCTGGCGTCGGGCTCGTATTCGAACTCGTCGGAAAAGAAGGCCCGCGAGGCAGTCGAGAAATCGGTCAGGAGACGGGCCCGAGGGCGAATCAGATCGACGGCATGGGCAAACCATGCATGGTCACTGCTCCCCCAGACCTCCTGCCAAAGTCCAGCGAGCTTGAGCTGTTGCTCCACAAAAGGGAGCAAATCGTCGATAGGCAGCTTTTGTAAGTACTGGACGTTAAACCATTCAAGCTTAGGCCGGTCGAAGACAGCATTGGTGCGGCTCACTGCCGAAAGCTCGAATTCCCGCACGAGGTCGGTCGTACGCAGAAATTCGGTGTCTCCACCAGGCGACCATCCGAGAAGCGCCAGAAAATTGCGGAAGGCCTCGGGGAGAAAGCCTTCTTCCGCGTATGCGCCGACTCCCGTGGCGCCGTGACGCTTGGAGAGGCGTGTCCGGTCCGGCCCAAGGATCAGAGGGACATGCGCGAAAATCGGCGGTGCAACTCCAAGTGCCCGGTAAAGCAGCGTCTGTTTCGGCGTGTTGGAAAGGTGATCGGCACCGCGAATTATGTGGGTGATGCGCATGTCGATATCATCGACCACCACGCTCAGTTGGTAGGTGGGTAAGCCATTGGACCGGAGCAGCACAAAATCTTCGATTTCCGCGTTTTGCACTTCGCGCTTGCCGAAAATGGCGTCGTCGAACGATGTGACACCTTCACGCGGCACTGCAAAGCGGACGGCGGGCGAAATGCCTTCACGCGCCCTGGTGGCTCGCTCCTCACCCGTGAGGTTCCGGCAAGCGCAAGGCAGCGATTTGTGGGATTTGGGACCTTCGTCGTCGCCCTCGCCCTCCTGATCCGCGGCGGCGTCACCGCCTGCATAAGAGGACGCCTTGCAATAGCATGGGTACGCCGCGCCGGAAAGCATAAGCCGTTCGGCGGCGGCGCCGTACATATCGAGACGTTGCGATTGGAAATAGGGGCCTTCGTCCCACGAGACCCCCAGCCACTTCAAACCGTCGAGTATTCCGTCGACCAGCTCTGGCCGATTCCGCTCAATGTCCGTGTCTTCAACGCGGAGCAACAGAGTGCCGCCATGGCGCTGGGCAAACAACCAGTTAAAAAGGGCCGTCCTGGCCCCACCGACATGCAAATAGCCTGTTGGTGATGGTGCAAAGCGCACGCGAGGATGCCGAGTTGACGTCATTCGGTTTAGGTCCTATGCCGTGGATAAAAATCCATCTTAGCGAAAAGAAACGACGAAATCGAATTCCGTTGCAACCATATCATCGCGCATGGGTTGGTACGCGGGTACTGTTGACCCGCTGGTCTTCAGGCTGGATATTAGGCTGTGGTGCCCGCGCGTTCCGGCACCGGGCAAGGACCCTTGGATGTATCTTAACGTGGCGTGAAATGGCCACTTAGGGCATTGCGGCGCACGAAACCAGCATTAAGCCGCGCGAAGAGGAAGCAAAGGTTTTCTGCTATCCTGGGTGTACCAACTTTTACGGGACGGGACTCTCTTCGTTGCCTACTTTTGCGAGCGCTAGCTCCGCGGTGGTGGCAGTCAGTTCGCTTCTGCTGGCGACTTTTTTCCTCTTCGTTTACCGGCAGAAACGACAGGACTACCTCTTCGTCTGGTCACTCGCATGGCTGATCCACTCCGCAGATTGGGCGGCGCGGTTCGCCGCGGTATATTTCCATTTTGCAGTGTGGTTTAACGCGGGCAACGAATGGCTGCTCGCATTGTCGGCTCTGGCGTTCTACGGCTCCGCCCTACTTTACGCCCGTAAATCGCTACCTGCGCGGGAGATTGGCGCCGCTGCGCTGATTGGCGCGGCTTGGGCCGGTGTATGGGCCGCCGGCCACCTAGCGTTCGCTCCTCCTAAAGTCGGCGTCGCGCTCGTCCTGCTCCTCACTGCCCGCACGTTTTGGCATGAAGGTAGAAGACAGGAGTCGCGGGCGGACGAATTGCTGGCGGTAACTTTTTTGGGCACGGCCCTACTGTGCTTAGCGATGGCGTTTCAGGCACGGTTACCGTTTTTGGAGCAAGTCAACCTGGGCTCGTTTTCCATCCTGCCGAGCCTATTCGCGGCTGTGCTGATGGTCATGGCCGTCTACGAAGAGGAACGCCGGCGAGTCGAGCGCAATATGCTGGCGCTTTCGAGCCTGAATCTGGCAACTTCGGGCTTTGTGGGCGGCGAGATTCAGAAGATGCTCGCGCAGGCGCTCGATCGCGTCCTCAACGTGGTCCGGATTCCCGCCGGCGCTCTGTGCATGCGCCAGGGCGAGAGCAATGCGCCGGCATCGATGGTCGTGACCGGGCTGCAGAATACATTTTCCATTGCCGCACAGGAAAGCCAGCTCGACGAATACCTCATTGGACTTGTGGCGCGCCTGGGAGGGCTGGTGGTTCTGCGCGAGCTCGCGCGCGATTCCGATTATGAGGCCCTCGAGAAGGAGGGCAGCTTTCGGCGAATTCGCGAGTTGCTGCTCGGCCAAGGACTGCGCACCGTCGTGGGAATCAGCCTGCAAGCGAAGGAGCGCGTCTTTGGCGTGCTGCTGCTCGGCACTCCCGATCATCGCGATTTCACCCCCGCGGAACTGCGGCTGCTGCTGGCACTGGGTCACCAGATCGGCATGGCCGTCGAGAACAGCTATTTGATTCAACAAACATCGCGCCGCAGCGAGGAACTGAACATCCTGAACGAGATTGGCCGTGCGCTCAGCTCGACGCTCGACCTCGATCTGCTCTACGACCGCATCAATTCCGAAATTCGGCGACTCATGGCGGTTACCAGCTTTTTCATAGCCTTCTACGATCGCAAATCGCAGGAGGTGAACTTCGAGATCGAGGTGATCGACGGCGCCCGCCTACCGAAGCGGTCTCGGCCCGCCGGCAATTACCTGGTTGAACATGTAGCGCGCACGCGCCAGTCGATGCTGATCCGGGAAAATTTCGCGGATGAGGCTCGCAATCTGGGATTCGAAGCGAGCGGCCGCCGTGGCTCGATTTGTGCGGTGCCGATGATTCTTTACGATCGCGCGATCGGCGTGATGGCCGTTCATAGCGCGCAGGAGAGAGCTTTCGACGCCGGACACGTGGAATTGCTTCGAGTCCTGGCCAGCGAAGCAGGCATCGCGATCGAGAATGCCCGTCTTTTCGCCGAGGAGCAGAAACGTTCGCAGCAACTGATGTTGATCAACAACATTTCGAGCCACGCCATTACCACGCTTAATCCCGACGAAATGCTGACGAAGATTGCGTCGGAAATCGGCAACAGCCTCGCTTACGACCATATCGGGATCGCCATTCTCGACTACTCCGCAAAAGAACTGGTCATCCAGGCTGAGGCGGGGGCCCGCCGCGACGCGATGGGCAAGCGTGTATCGCTTGGCGAAGGTCTCATCGGGCAGGTCGCGCGTACAGGCCAAATCGCGAAGGTGCGCGAGGCCAGCAATTCGACGCCGAAGACGGTTTTGGAAGGTTCTGCTTCTTCGATCGCACTGCCGGTCGTCTACGCGGAACAATTGCTAGGCGTCCTTTATGTAGAGTCCGCAAAACCTTCGGAATTTGGGGAGCAGGAAGTGCTGATTTTGCGCACGCTCGCCGACATTTTTGCCGGCGCTCTACACAACGCCCTGGCTTTCCAGAAAGCGCAGGAGCAGGCCATAACCGATGGCCTTACGGGCGTGAAGACTCATCGCTTCCTCATGGAGGCGCTCTCCGCAGAATGGAAACGGTCAACACGCGCGAATCGGCCATTTGCACTCGTGCTTATGGATTTGGATCGCTTTAAGTTTGTGAACGACTTTTATGGCCATCTCGAGGGCGACGTCGTATTGCAGCGCGTGGGACGAATTCTCGAGGAACATTGCCGCCGCTCCGACGTGGTCGCGCGCTACGGCGGGGACGAATTCGTGATCTTGATGCCGGAAACGACCGTCGAATCGGCCCGGCAGCTTGCGTCCAAATTGCGCAGCTGGATTGCCGCAGACGTGATCTTGCGCGACAAAAACATCACGGCGAGCTTCGGCATCGCCGGCTTCCCCATACACGGCTCGACACCGCAGGAGCTCATCCAAGTGGCCGATTCCTCGATGTATCTTTCGAAGCACCAGGGAGGCAATTCCGTTTCGTCGGCCGAGCAAGGCGATCCTTTGGACCGCAAGCGATGGAAAAAGGATGTGCTCGAAGCATATCTCGGCGTCACACTAAAGCGCCAGTTTTCGACCGGGCCCGAAGCCTTCGAAGAGATTCATCGCCGGCTCGAACAGTTCACCAGATCGCTCAAAGAACAAGGCGGCGGAAACCCCGCGGACGGATTGCCTCCGGCCGTGGTGGACACCGTGACTTCACTGGCGTTCGCCATCGACGCCAAGGATCAATACACGAACGGCCACTCACAAAAAGTTTCCGCCTATGCTGTGATGATTGCGCAGGCACTGGGCATGACGCCTGCCGAAACCGAAGAAATCCGCCTGGCTGCGATGCTGCACGACATCGGAAAGGTTGGAATTCCCGAAAACATCCTGCACAAGTCAGGACCGCTTGACGTCTCCGAGTGGGAAACCATGAAGACCCACACTGAGCTTGGTTCAAGGATTCTGGAGCCGCTGCAGGCAATGACCCAGATCCGCGAAATGATCCGGCATCACCACGAGTTTTATGATGGTTCGGGATACCCGGACCGCCTCGAGGGCGAAAAGATTCCCTACGGCGCGCGTGTGATCGCGATCGCGGATGCCTATGACACGATTACTTCCGAGCGTACCTACAAAAAACCGCGCACTCCGGAGGACGCGTTCGCAGAGCTTGAACGCTGCGCGGCGAATCAATTCGATCCGGAAATCGTTCACGTCTTCATCGAGGCAATGCGCCGCGCCCCGCGACAAGTGGTCGATTCCCCCTCCTCCGACCGGCAACCCACGGCAGCAATTTAGCGGCTTTGGCTGATGGCGCTGGAATCAGAATTCGTGCCGCGAAAATAGCAGTTTTTCTCGATTAGAAGTTTCCTTACCCATTTATTTTCAGCAACATAGACTCATTCCTAATCGCCCTTTCTCGATTAGAATTCCGGCACATTTTTTCGTGGCGTCTCATCGGCCTTCGGGACCAGATCGCTCTGCTCAGTCAGCTCGGTCATTGTCAAATCACCGGGCACAGTTTAGCACAATTGGCCAGCCTTGTCAATATCTTACCAGTACTCACAGTACCCAGACGCGCGGAATCGGTGCCCTAGAGAGCGGACGGCGAAGGCGCTGCTAACAACGAAGCGGATTAAGAGGTCTGAACGGACCCGCGGTGCTTAGGCCCGGGTGGCAGCCGCCTTTTGAAGTGCGAGGTTGCGCTGGATTTCTATGCGCCGCTTGAGGAGCTGCGCGAGTTCGTCGGCGGGCGGTTTCGCCTCGATCTTCTTTTGCAGCACGGCCAGCTCCTCTTCGACGCGCCGGTTGCGCAACACGTTGAGGCAGCTTTCGGCTTCTTCCCAGGCTGCTTGCGATGACTCGTCGAAGATAATCTCGAAGAGCAATTGGCGGTCCCGGTCACCAAGTTCGCCTGCAATCGCGGCGGCGTCCAGCGGCTCGGACGCGCGAGCAATCAGAGCCTCGAAAATACGTTCGCTTTCGAGGCCACGATGCAACTGCGCGTTGGCAATTTCCTGTGCGAGCTTTTCGCGAAACCCTGTCGCATCCACGAGCATTTGAATGAGCCGGCGCTCCGCAGGTTTGACCACCGGAGCGAGCAACTCGGCTCGCGGCTTCACTTCGCTGCGCCGTTCCACGGCTGCGCGGCGCAGCGCTTCACGCAATACGGGCGCATCCACACGCAGTTCGGACGCGATACGCGAAGCCCATTCCGAGCGCAATAGGCGATTGGGGATGCGCTGCACAAATGGCATCAGGAAATTGAGTGCGGCGAGCTTGCCCTCACCGGTAGTCTGATCCATGCGGCGGGCTCGGCCAATCAAGTAATCGAGATACGCGGGCGCTTGCGAAAGCAGCTTGCGATACGCGCCAACTCCCTGCTGCTGAAGAAATTTGTCGGGGTCGGCTCCGCCCGGCAGCGCCAAGACGCGCACATCAAATTCCTTTTCGAGCAGGAGCGTCAAAGAACGTTCTGTCGCGGCTTGTCCGGCTGCATCCGGATCGTAGTTCACCACAATTCGCCGCGTAAAGCGGCCGAGCAACTTGATCTGCGCCTCAGCCAGCGCGGTGCCGCAACTTGCAACCACGTTTGCGAATCCGGCTCGGGCCACCGCGATTGCATCCATGTACCCTTCGACGAGAATCGCAAAATCGTTCTGCCGCAGAGATTCCTTCGCGCGGTCAAGATGGTAGAGAACATTGCTCTTCGAATAGACGAGCGTTTCGGGCGAATTGAGGTATTTCGGCATGTCGTCGCCGAGGGAGCGGCCACCGAACGCAATCACCTTGCCCGAGTCATTCGCGATAGGGAACATGATGCGGCGGCGGAAACGATCATAGAGACGCCCGCTCTCATTTTTTGAAAGAAGACCGGAGACTTCGAGGACCGATTCGGGATATTTCGGCTTAAGGGCGCGCAGAAGGGCGTCACCGGAGTGCGGGGCAAAGCCCAGGCCGAACCGCGCGATCGCCTCGCGGTCAAGCCCGCGCTCTTCGAGATACGCGCTCGCGACTTTTCCCTCCGCGCTCGATTGCAGCTGCCGCGCAAAGAACGCGGCGGCTTCGCGATGGATCTCAATGATAGCTGCACGGTGCTGATTTTCCCGGCGCTCCTCGGGCGAACGTTCGCGCGGGCGCGGTATTGGAATTCCACATTTCTCGGCCACGGTGCGCACTGCTTCGGGAAAGTCGCACCTTTCCAGCGCCATCACGAATTTGAAGATATCGCCGCCTTCATGGCAGCCGAAACAGTAATACATCTGCTTTGTGGGACTCACTGTAAAGGAGGGCGTCTTTTCCTGATGGAAAGGACACAACCCGGTGAAATCCTTGCCGGCTTTTTTCAGGCGAACATATTCGCCCACGACGCGGACGATGTCCGCCTGCTGCTTCACGCGATCCGCAAATGATCCCGACTCAGGCATTGCAACGCATTTTACCGCCAGGATTTCAACTCCGCGACGGTGATTGCCGTGCCGCCACGATCCTGCGCTTCCGAGTGAATGGAATCCACGAGGGGATGCGCCGAGAGGAATTCCGCAAGACCTCGACGCAACGCGCCCGTGCCGTGACCGTGAATAATGCGCACGGAGGGTTTGGCCGCGAGCGCGGCCTGATCGAGAAGCTTGTCGACCCGGCGCGAGGCCTCCTCGACGGTGCAGCCGATCACATTGATCTCGTCGGCCTCGCCGGGCGAGGCATGCACGGAAATCGCGCGGCTCGCGCCAGTGTTCGCGGTTGATTCGTCTACGCTGACGATATCTTCGACCGGAACCTTCATGCGCATCGGCCCGGCTTCGATTTCGGCTAACCGGCCATCCAAGCGTCGAAAGATAACGGGCTGCTTGAAACCTCGGACGTGAACGCGTTGGCCTGCTGAAAGCTGTCCGGGCTCGACCGGCTTCGATACCTCTTTGGTGACAATACCCAGATCGGCCTGAGAAGCCGCCAGGGTCTCGAGCACAGCGGCATCGGTTTCTGCGCGAGCGTCTGTTGCAAGCTTGCCCATGCGCCGGACGGACTGCTTTTCGATTCGAGCGCGCTGGTTGTGGTCCCGTATCTCCTCCGCCAAACGAGCCACTTCGCGTTCGAGGCGCTTTTGGGTCTCCAGAAAATTCCTCTCCAGCTCGGTAATGCGTTTTTTCTGGCGTTCGACCCATTCGGTCTGCAAGGCGCGCCGTTCAGCGGCGAGTCGCGCAGCTTCGTCACGTGTTCCGCGCTTTAGTTGATCGAGTTCGTCGCGGCTGCGATGAAGATAAGCAATCAAGTCGCCCGCTTCGCGCGCTTCGGGGGAAAGTTCGGCCACGGCGTGTTCAATCACGCGCGGAGGAATTCCGAGACGGCGCGCTATGTCGATGCCGCAGGATGTCCCGGGAACTCCCGTTAGCAACTTGTAAGTGGGCTGCAGATTCGCGGCATCGAATTCCATCGCGCCATTGATAATTCCAGGCGTCGAGGAGGCATAGGTCTTCAGGCGATCGTGGTGGGTGGTGGCGATCGTCAGCGCTCCACGGCGCCGAAACTCCTCGAGCAGAGCAACAGCAAGCGCCGCGCCCTCGTCCGGCGCCGTTCCGGTTCCCATTTCGTCGACCAGGATCAAGGAGCGATCGGTGGCGACTTCGAGCATCGATTTCAAGTTAAGCATGTGTGCGGAAAACGTTGAAAGGTCGGCCGTAATGGACTGCTCGTCGCCGATATCGGCGAGAACGTGATCGAAGACCGGCAGCAGAGCCTCGCTTGCCGCAACCGGTATCGCGGATTGCGCGGACAATGCCGCCAAGCCCACAGTTTTCAACGCGACTGTCTTGCCACCCGTATTCGGGCCGCTGATGACCATCACCGTGCCGCCGGCCTCGACTCCCAGCGCGATTTCCAGCGGAACAACGCTACGGCCATGGCGACGGAGAGTCGCATCGAGAACCGGATTGCGGGCTTTCTCCAATCGCAATGAATCATCTTGAGCAAACACGGGAATCGTGCAGTCGAAGCCCCGCGCAAAACGCGCGCGCGCAAAAAGAGAATCAAGATATGCGATATTCTCCGCAGCGGCGCGCAACGGAACAAGGCCGGCCCTAACACGTGCTGTAAGGTCATCGAGAATCCGCGCGATCTCAATCGTTTCGTCTTCGCGCAGCTGTACGAGGCGGTTGTTCAACTCGATGGATTCGAGCGGCTCCAGGAAGATCGTTTGGCCTGTGGCGCTTGCTCCGTGGACAACGCCCGGAACGGCGCGGCGATCCGTGGCTCGAAGGGGGATGACATACCGATCGTTTCGCAGCGTGACGTATCCTTCGCCCGCAGTTTCTCCCCGCGCCCGCAGCACGCCTTCGAGCGATCGCTGCACTTTATTGCGTGCGTCGATCATGCCGGCGCGAATACGTTTTAGCTGCGGCGAAGCATCGTCGGAGATTTCACCGTTGGGCATCACAGCACGGCGAATGGGGGACGAGATGTGGCGAAAATCCGCGAGCGCCTCGGCGCGGGCAGCAATCAGCGGATACTTCGACCCTTCGGCCTTGAAAGCCTGGCGCACTCCTGCCGCGGCTTCCATGAGTGAAACGGCTTCCAGCAGCTCCGCAGGTTCCAGGACGGCGCCAGGAACGCTGAGACGGCTGAGCCAGGCTTCAGGATCGGCTAACGAAGCAAACCCCAGATCAGACCCGGCCTCCAGCCAGCCCATGGCTTCGCGAATGAGCGCAAATTCCGATTCCAGAGCTTCGCGATGCTGCCGCGGCGCAAGCGCTTCTACCAAGCGACGGCCGGGCGCGCAGGTCGTGGAACCGCTGACAATTTCCTTCAGCTGGTCGAATTCGAGCAGTTTTGCGGCAGGGGTGGACACAGAAACCTCAGCGAGAATTGTATCGGTTTTGCCTTGTGGAAATCAGTCGCGCGAATCAATCCGCGAAAGTGTGAACGATATGCCTCTCGTGACGCAAAGTGGTCGTCTTTGGCGAGGAAGCAGCTGGTCCAAGAGAATCGACCATCGCGGCCGCTATGGCATCGATCGTGAGCGTGGCATCCGTGCCGTGCTGGGGATTGTTATTGCCGAAGATACAGAACACCAGCGACTCACCGCGCAGCGAGGTGGCGTAACCGGAGATGGCACGGACATTTGCGATCGAGCCGGTCTTGGCGTGAATCAGTCCCGTGCCCGGGCCGCCATTGAAACGATTCTGCAGAGTGCCGTCCACGCCGGCAATTGGCAAAGTCGAGACGAAATCCGCGCCCCAGGGCTGCGTCTTCGCGTAAAGGAGCAGGGTGATAACGGCCTGAGGCGTGACAAGGTCCTGTGGCGAAAGACCGGAGCCATCGGTGAGCACAACGTCTCCATCGGCAATGCCGATTGTGTGGAGAAAATCGCGCTCGACGAAAAGGCCGGCCGCGGTCGATCCGGTGCCGTATTTCTGGCGTCCCACCTCCCGCAAAAACATTTCTGCATGGAGATTCTGGCTGATTTTGTTCGTAAGAAGGATGCTTTCGAGCAAGGTCGGCGAGAGGTGCTCTGCTAACACCATGCGATTCGGCTGCGGGTCTTGAGGTGCGTCAGGCGGCCCGGGCAGACCCTGCGCGTCCACCACAGGCGGCGGCGAATGCTGAGCGCGGACGGCACCCCGCACAATCACGCCGCGCGCTTCGAGCAAATCTTTCAAGGAACGCCCGGCCGTCTCTGCCGGCTGCGTCATGGCAAGTTCCAGGTGGACCGCAGCGCCGCCGGCCGGCACCGTGCCTCGCAGCAATATGAAATTCGGGCCGGGTTCCCGAACGACAGCCAAATCAGGCTTCGCCCCCGACGCACTCGTCGCGACCTGCGCGTCAAAGCCCTCTCGCGCAGCAACCGGCTGCACGTCTAGTTCTACGGCATCTCCGGTTTTCGCTCCTGGAACGACATCGATGCCGACGATATTGTCGTTGTAATCGATCGCGCTGACCGGTGCACCGAACGAGAAAAAGAGGTCGCCAACAACCCAACCTGCAGGATAGGGGTCGTATGGATAGTAGGTGTCGTCCGCAACGATGTCACCATCGACTTCCTTGAGGCCCTTCGCAACTGCCGCGTCCGCGAGCTCCGCAATTACCTTTTCCGGAGCGCCATCCCGTTCGGCCTTCTGGTCGTATGGGAACACGCGATTGGAAAGATCAGGGTCGCCGCGGCCGACAAGAATCAAGTCGCCGCTAAGTTTGCCTTCGGCCGAAAGCGGGGAACTCGATTCCAGCGTCGTCCTGTACCGGTAATCGGGACCCAACGTGGCCAGTGCCAATGAAGTCGTAAAAAGCTTCGCGTTCGAGGCGGGAGCGAAAAACTTATTCGCATTTAGCTCGTAAAGCGTTTTTCCTGTGTCACGATCGGCGACGAGGATGCCCCAGAACGCTTTCTGTGCGCGCGCTTCGGACAGGGCCGCATCAACACGCGCACTAAATTGCGCCACTCCGTCATCTTGCCCTTCTCTGTTACTTCGAGTGCGAGCAGAGGTCTTGCCAAGGGCAGCGCCGCCGGCGAGAACGAACGCTGCAAGTCCGACCAACACACCTCGGCGGGCGCACAAACTTCTGACGGAGACGACTGGACGCACCCGATCGAATTTCGCGAATGATAGTTTCAAACCGCAATTATATGCCATTCGCACAACCCCTGCCGAGCGCCGCGCAAAACGCGTTCTGAGCCGCCACGGGGTTGCATGAACACTGGCCACCTTCGTATCATCGGAATGCCCTGTTAAGGAGGCTTGATGAAGAGGCGCTTGCCCGCAATATTCGCACTGGTTACCCTTATCGCTTTGCCCGTTCTCCTCGCTCCATCGTCTGCACGAGCCGACGACAAGTCCAAAGACGAGGAGCGTCTGCAAGACGCAGGCGAGGTGATGAAGGAAATCGTCAACATTCCCGACGACATTCCGCAGGACTTGCTCGATAAAGCCGATTGTGTGATCGTGATCCCGTCAGTCGTGAAAGGCGCCTTTATCGTCGGCGCAAGCTATGGCCGCGGGGCGATGACCTGCCGCAGCGGCGATGACTTTCAGGGCCCGTGGGGCGCTCCTACGATGATGGCGCTGGAAGGCGTGAGTTTTGGATTCCAGATCGGCGGCCAAGCGACGGATTTTGTGCTGCTGGTGATGAATCCGCGCGGCGCGAGCTCGATTCTTTCCAGTAAAGTGAAACTCGGCGGCGACGCCTCCGCTGCCGCAGGACCGGTCGGCCGGGACGCCGAAGCCGACACGGATGTGACGATGCGTGCGGAAGTGCTTACGTATTCTCGCGCCCGCGGATTATTCGCGGGTGTGTCGCTTGAAGGTTCGACGCTGCGCCCCGACAATGATGCCAACGATCTCGTCTATGGCGAGCGGCTGGACGCCCGCGACATTGCCCTGCACGGCAAAGTGCCTGTCCCTGCATCCGCGAAGCTCCTGATCGAAACGCTCAACCAACGCAGCCCTAAAAATCGTTCCAAGTAAGCGCGGTGGCCGGTAACCCGCCGAGAAGGCTAGCCTTCTTGACTACAAACCAAATATGACTTAGAGTCGTATTCGTCCGGAAGTCAGAAGGAGGCCAGCCATGAGGCATGTAAAAACGAGATTGCAGCCTTCACGTTTCGGCACTCGTACGAGCCGGCGAGAACGCCGACGCCTGGAAACACGGGAGCGGATCTTCACCGCTGCCTTGGCCCTCTTTGCCGAGCGCGGCTTCATGGAAACGACAGTGGAAGACATCACCGAGGCGGCCGATGTGGGCAAGGGAACCTTTTTCAACTATTTTCCGACAAAGGAGCACGTGCTGGCGACTTATGGCGCCGAGCGCGTGGCAACCGTGGAGCGCGCATTGCAAGAAGCGCGCAAGGGCGACCGGCCTGTTATGGACATTCTACGCGATCTCGCCGCCGGGGTGGCCGGCCAAGCCGCCGAGAGTCCGGCTCTCGTCCGCGCGATATACGCTGCCCACGCTTCATGCACGGCGGTTCGCGACGAGCTTCAGGGCCGCATGCACACCGCGCGACGGCTGCTTGGACAGATCTTTCGTCTCGCGCAAGAGCGCGGCGAGGTTCGGGAGGATCTTTCCCCGGCGATTCTGGGGCGTTTGGTCCAGACTGTCTTCCATGGAGTAATGTGTTCCTGGTCCTTGAACCCCTCCGGCACACTGGGTGCTACAGCTGAAGAAGTGTGGGATCTTTTGGTCCCTGGCTTGCGGCCGGTGGAACACCGTCGACACAGTCGCGCAGTTGAGGAAGCCTCGCGATTGATATGAAACCGCTTCTGTATCCGTATTGTCTTGAAGAACCTGAGTCGACTCGGGTGCGATGTTCATCCAAAGCGTAATCGAGATCGGAGGAGTTGTGATTCGCCGAAACCTGTTCCCGATTCTATTGACGATCGGTGTCGCCGTCACGGCGACCGGTCTGAAGGCACAGCAAAACGGGGCCGGAGGCCCCGCACAGGGTTCGTATACCGGCTCGGTGCCGTTGCCACTTGTCCCCGGAGTACTTCCGCTTTCGTTGCAGGAGGCGATCGATCGAGGCCTGAAACAGAACCTCGGCCTGCTGCTTGCGAACTCGGACATAAATTCGGCTAGCGGTCAGCGGTGGCAAGCGCTGGCGGCGATCCTTCCACACGTGAGCGCATCGCCCTATATCGATACGTCCCAAGTGGACCTCGCGGAGTTCGGATTCTCTTTCAGTTTTCCAGGCGTCACGATTCCTTCGGTGGTGGGACCCTTTTCGTATTTCGATGCGCGCGCGAATCTATCAGAGAATCTGCTCAATTTTAGCGACATCAATAAATCCCGCGCGGCGAAGCAACAACTCGCTTCCGCGCGCCACACGTATCAGGACGCGCGCGACCTTGTGGTTCTTTCGGTCGGATATTCCTACTTGCAAGTGATCGCCTCTGAGGCCCGGGTGCAGACTGCGCAAGCGCAGGTAGACACGGCGCAGGCCCTTTACGATCAGGCCGCGGATCAGGTCGGCGCCGGCACTTCGCCTCAGATTGACGAACTGCGCGCTCAAGTGGAATTGAAGACCGAGCAGCAGCAATTGATCGCGGCCAAGAACGACGTCGAGATTCAGAAACTCGCGCTCGCGCGCACTATCGGGCTTGCGCCCGGCCAGCAATTCGATCTCACGGACAAGTCGCCATACTCGCCTTTCCCGGGAATGACGGTCGACGAAGCGTTGAAACAAGCCTACGCGCAGCGGTCTGATTTTCAAGCGGCTATGGCGGACGTGCATGCGGCCGAGTATTCCAAGCGTGCCGCCCAGGCGGAATACTATCCATCGGTTTCGGTCACCGGCGATTACGGCGTAGCTTCGAAGCTTCCTAATTTCAGCGCAGCCAACGTCTATGATGTGCGAGGCACCGTTACTATTCCGATTTTTCAGGGGGGTCAAATTCACGGTGACATTCAGGTTGCCGACGCTCAATTGCAGCAAGCGCGCGACCGCCTGGATAATCTTCGCGGTCAGATCGATTCGGACGTGCGTACAGCGCTTTTAAACCTGCAATCCTCACAGGATCAAGTGAACGTTGCACAGAGCAATATCGCTCTGGCACAGGAGACGCTGCAGCAGTCGCGCGATCGCTTTAGTGCGGGGGTTACGAACACAGTCGAAGTCGTTCAGGCGCAGGAGCAGGTCGCATCGGCGAACGAGAACTACATCGAGGCGTTGTACTCCTTCAACTACGCAAAAATCTCTCTCGCCCGCGCCCTGGGCATGGCGGAGCAGGGCGTCGAGCAGTTCTTTAAATAAGGACGGTTAGCGATGGCACCTAGAGTGGATGCGACACAGGAAGCACCGGCAGCTGTTGCGGCTTCGGAAACTCATTCAGCGGTTGAGCCGCCTCCGCGCAAGCGTGGCTTTTTTGAAGCTCGCCCGCACGCGAAACTCATCCTCGTCGCGGCCATAATCGTCATAGCAGTCGGTGCGTTTTTCTTGTGGCGCTATTTCTCAAGCTATGAATCGACGGACGACGCCCAGATCGACGGCCACTTGATGCCTCTCAGCGCACGCATCTCAGGTTACGTTTCCGCAGTCAACGTGAATGACAACCAGTACGTCACGGCCGGAACAGTTCTGGTCGAAATCGATCCCAAGGACTATCAGGTGGCGCTGGATCAAGCGCAGGGCGATCTGGCGGAGGCGCAAGCGCAGGCTCAAGCCCAAAACATAAACGTTCCGATCACCAATCGGACTACCACGAGCCAGGTTTCCGGCGCACAGGCGGATGTTTTGGCCGCGCAAGCGGGCGTGACCGCGTCGCAACAGCAATCCGACGCAGCGCAGGCTCAGCTTGCAGAAGCACAGGCAAACGACGTGAAAGCTCAGTCCGACCTCGCTCGCTATAAGGCCTTGGTTGCAAAACAGGAAATTTCCGAACAGATGTACGACACTGTCGTCGCGGCGGCGAAATCAAGTACGGCAACGGTCGCTGCGGCAAAAGCGTCGGCCGCCGCCGCTGCGGAACAGGTGGGAGAGGCTCGCGCGAAGCTTTTGCAGGCACAGGCAGAATTAAGTTCAGCGCAAACCGGCCCCCAGCAGGTCGCCACTTCGCGGGCGCGAGCCCTCTCCGCGGTCGCCCTGGTGCAGCAGAAAGAGGCAGCCGTCGAACAAGCCGAATTGAACTTGCAATATACGAAGATCGTTGCACCCGTCGATGGCGAGGTAACGAAAAGCGTGGAAGTCGGCATGAACGTTCAGCCCGGCCAGCAGCTGCTCACCATAGTGCCGCTCAACGACGTGTGGGTCACCGCGAATTTCAAAGAGACCCAGCTCAAAGAAATGAAGCCCGGTGACAAGGCCGAGATCACCGTTGATGCCAACGGGCGCTCTTACAAGGGGTACGTACAGAGCATCGCGAGCGCCAGTGGCGCGCGGACCAGTTTGCTTCCGCCGGAAAACGCCACGGGCAACTACGTCAAAGTCGTTCAACGCATTCCCGTGAAGATTGTCTTTGATCTTGGACAGGACCAGGACCATTACCTGCGCTTGGGCATGTCCGTCGAGCCCAAGGTTTTTCTTAAGTGAGCGACGCGATCTCCGTTGCTCTGCCGGCGCCGGCTGTTGCACGCGCGCCGGTGAATCCGTGGGTCATCGCGCTCACGGTTACGCTCGCGACGTTTATGGAAGTGCTCGACACCAGCGTCGCGAACGTTTCGCTTCCACACATCGCCGGGAGCCTTTCGGCTAGCGTCGATGAGAGCACTTGGGTGCTCACGTCTTATCTCGTTTCCAACGCGATCATTCTTCCCATGAGCGGCTGGTTTTCTTCGCTCATCGGCCGCAAGCACTTCTATATGAGTTGCGTCGCCATCTTTACGCTCAGCTCACTGATGTGTGGGCTTTCGACGAGCCTTCCGATGCTGATTTTCTTTCGCGTGGTGCAGGGCGCGGGTGGCGGCGGCTTGCAGCCGAGCGAGCAGGCGATTCTCGCAGACACGTTTCCGCCGCGGCAGCGAGGTATGGCTTTTGCGGTTTACGGCATGGCCGTTGTTCTGGCGCCTGCTATCGGGCCCACGCTCGGCGGCTGGATCACGGACAATTTCGAGTGGCGCTGGATATTCTTCATCAATATTCCGGTGGGCTTGATTTCCCTACTTCTTACGCACCGCCTGATTGAAGATCCTGCGTATCTCAAACAGCAGAAAAAGAGCCGCCGCGTCGACTATATCGGCTTGGGCCTGCTCGCTGTCGGTCTTGGCTTCCTGCAAGTCGTTCTCGACAAGGGCGAACGCGACGACTGGTTCGCATCGCATTTCATTCTTGTCACAACGATTGTTTCAATCGCGGCGCTCATCGCGCTGGTCATTTGGGAATGGCGCCATTCCGATCCGATCATCGATTTGCATCTATTCCGCGAGCGCTCCTTCGCCGTAGGTAATTTTTTGATGTTCATGGTCGGCTTCGCGCTGATGTCGAGCACGGTGCTGCTGCCTCTCTTTATGCAGACGATCCTCGGCTACACAGCCGAACAGGCCGGACTCGCGCTGATGCCGGGCGGTTTCGCCATTCTGATGGCCATGCCCATCATCGGTTTCCTGCTTTCACGATACGACGCGCGGTGGCTCCTCGTTTTTGGCCTGTCGTTGCTCTCCTTCGCGCTTTTTTATATGACTCGTTTCGATCCGCAGATCGATTTTCGAACTGCCGCTCTCGCCCGGGTCTTGCAAGGTCTCGGGTTATCATGCCTTTTCGTGCCAATCAATACCGCTGCTTACGCATTCTTGCCGAAAGGAAAAAACAACGCGGCATCCGGCTTGATCAACTTGGGCCGCAACGTCGGTGGCAGCCTGGGTATATCCGTCGTCGCGACAATGCTCTCCCGACGCACGCAATTCCATCAAGCGCGGCTCGTTGGCACCCTGAATCATGGCAACAGTTGGTTCGAATCGACTCTGAACGGGCTGATTCACACGTTCGTTGCCCATGGCGCAAGCATGACCACGGCCACACACGAGGCGTATGCCCTGATCGCGAGTATGGTCAATCAGCAGGCCACCATGCTTGCCTATGTCGATGACTTTTATCTCGTCGGCTGGTGCGTCGTCGTGATGATCCCGCTCGTCTTTCTGATGAAAAAGGTCAAGCCCGGCGGACCCATGGCGGTACACTGAGTCGAGCGATGAGCTGCCCGATCTGCGGAAAGCGCCCGCCAAAGCGCTATTGCCCCGCCAAAGGTGAAAAAATCTGCGCCGTTTGCTGCGGCCGCGAACGAGAAGTCACCATAGACTGCCCGCTCGAGTGCTCTTACCTAATCGCGGCGCATCGTTATGAGGCCGAGCACCGCCCGGCGCCCTCGCCGGGCGATTTCCCTTACAGAGGCGTCGAGTTCTCGGTCGATTTTGTGTATCAGCACTGGCCTATTGTCGCCGGCATTGCCACGGCGATTCTTACTTTTCAATCGCAGCGCCGCTATCTACACGATTCGGAGATATATACGGCGATCGAGCGCCTTGCGGAGACCTATCGCTCGCTCGGCACCGGCATCTATTACGAACGTCCACCCGAGGCTCAGGCGCCGCTCGCGCTTTATGGCGAGATCCAGCGCTTTCTGGAGGATTTTCGCAAAGCCGAGGCCGCGCAGACCGGATTCAGTTCGCTGAAGGACTCGGACGTGTTTCAGCTGCTCGTTTTTCTCTTGCGCATGAACAGGACCGAAACGAACGGTCGTCCGCGCTCACGCGCCTTCCTGGAATTCCTTCGCGCGCGCTTCCCCGTTGGCGGCACGGCAGCTGGTGTCGCTCCTGGCTCACCGGCAGCCGAAGCGCCGCGCATTATCATTCCTTGACCAAACGCGTCGTCTGCACGATTTCCTACGAATCGGGTGGGGCGAGGTAATAGCCGGGGCGGGTGCGGACGGTGACGCCGGGCTTGTCTACCGTTACGCGAATTTCGTGATAGCCACTGGGCTTATTCAGCGGCGGGCGATAGCCGATGGTGTATTCGGCGTGGAGTTCGCCTCCGATCGCGTCCATCGCTTTCTGGATGCCCCGGTCCTTCAGGGTGCTTACGTGCAGGCCGCCAGTAGATTTGCTGGCCACGGCCAGGGCATTTGGCCCGATGGCATTCTTCCCCGTTTCGAGCAGCCATATCGCCAACGCCATCAGATCGCCACCGCTCTGCATCTCGCGATTCACTTCGTCTTGCCGTTCATCGCCCGTCGGAACGGGAGGCATCGGCGCAGGGCCGTCATCGGGTTTCGTTCGCCACATCGCGGCCGTGGTGCTCAATCCCACGGAATAGATCGTCACGTTCGCGAGCTGCGCATGACGCAGCACCTCGCCCAGCTTGCTCCGGCTGCCGGTATCCTGCCCCTCGCCGACGACGAGGAGAATGCGCCGTTGCCCCTGCGGGCGGTCCTCGAGCAGCGAAATCGCGCGCTGCATCGCATCGTAGAGATTTGCTCCATCGTCTCCCGCTTCCAGGTTGTTGATTGCTTGCTGAAGCGGGTCCGGCTGCGTGGTGAATTTCACGAGCGTGCGGACGGAGCTGTCGTATTCGAGAATGGCCGCTTCGGCGGTTTCGCCCAACACGGGCTGAGCAAACACGATGCCGGATTTTCGAATGGCAGGGAGGAGAGGTGTGATCCGTTCACTATTCTCAACGAGCAGCACGATCGAAAGCGGCTCACCTCCCAACCCGAAATGCTCGATCGGTTCCTCGACGCCATCGTCGAAAACGTGAAAGTCCTGCCGGCGCAGGTCGAGGATCATTTCGCCGTTCTTGTCCCTGACGACCACCGGCGCGACCACTTCGCTTGCTTGCACGCGGATGGTGTTGTTCGGCAGTTGGGCCAAAGGAGGGGGCTTCTCGGGTTGAATGCCTGGTTGCGGAGTCATGGGGCCTGGCGGCGCGCCTTGACCCAACACCGCGTGGGCGGCGGCAAATCCAACCCCGGCCAGGAGAATTGTGGCGAGCACGCGAAGCCTGCGCATAGCGATCAGTTGATCTGATTCGGCCCGCTTAAGCTCCGTTGCATGAACGATCGGCGTGCGGATTTAACTCCACTCGCGATCCCAGGACCGCTCGTTGTCCCACTGGGTTGTTGGCTCGAAGTAGCCGCTCCCGGGCGCCAGATGCTGGCGAACAAGATCTTCATTCAGCGTGACGCCAAGGCCTGGCTTATCGGGAACGGTAATCCAGCCCTTGTTCACGATCGGTTTGTCGACTCCTTCGACCAGATCGCTCCACCATGGCACGTCGAGCGAATGATTCTCAAGCGCGAGGAAATTCAGAGTGGCCGCCGCGCAATGGACGTTTGCCATGCAGCTGACCGGCGTTCCCGCAAAGTGCATGGCCATCGGAACACCGTATTCCCAGGCCATGTCGCCGATCTTGTGCGTTTCCAGGATGCCGCCCGCGGTAGCCAGATCGGGATGAATTTTGCTCACCGCGCGCGCTTCGCACAGAACTCGAAAATCTTCCTTTAGGTAGATGTCTTCGCCGGTCAGCAGCGGCGTCGGACTCTCCACGGAAATCTGTTTCAGCAGATCCGTGTATTCCCATGGAATCACGTCTTCAATCCATGAGAGGTTGTACTTTTCATACGCTTGGCCGAGTCGAATGATCGACTTCACACCCAAGTGCCCCAGGTGGTCCATCGATAGTGGAATATCCATGCCGACTGCAGCGCGAACCGCCGCGACATATTCTTCGAGCAGCGCTATGCCTTTGTCGGTCACTTCCATCGCCAGCAAAGGATGCGGCACCATCGTCTTCTCCCAATCGCTCAGGTCCGAACGCACCGTAACTGTGCCCGGCTGATCCGAAACCATGTCGATGCCCAAATCCATCTTGAGCCAAGTCAATCCCATCGTCTCTTTGCGCTCCTTCATTCGTTGCGCGTAAACCTGGGGATCTTTCGATTCGGTGGTATCGGCGTAGACGCGAATCTTATCCCGCACTTTGCCGCCGAGCATCACGTAAACGGGTACGTTGTAAACCTTGCCCGCAATATCCCACAGCGCCATTTCGATGGCGCAAACTCCGCCTGCTTGCCGCGCCGGGCCTCCAAACTGTTTGATCTTCTGAAAAATCCGCGCAATCTGCAGCGGATCTTCGCCCACGATCCGGCTTTTCAGCATTAGCGCATACGTAGGGCTCGCGCCATCCCTCACTTCACCCAGTCCGTAGACGCCCTGGTTCGTATCGATGCGAATTATGGTGCACGGGCTGGGGCCGGGCTTCGTTATCGTCGCAACTCGCAAATCGGTAATGCGCAGAGCCGATGGGCCTGAATTCGTATTTACTCCCTGCGGATATGCCTCCAGGGACTCAGTCGCCAGAAGTGCACTGCCCAAGACCGCCGCTGATCCCTTTAAAATTCCCCGCCGGTCTAACAGATGTGGATTGCCAGTAGTCATGCGAGGCCCCCCTTTGGCCGCAAACTATCTCACAAATCGAGCCCGTAAACACCAGGCTTTAAACAGTGTTCGGGGCGAATGCGGGCGCGACGCTCTCGCCAGGCCTGTTAATCAACCGGCGCACTCACGGTGCACCAGGACGCCCTTTAACCCCGCGCTAACTCAAGAACGTAATAGAATGATTGGCTTGTTTGCCCAAAGGGAGGATGAATGCGACGTTCCGGCCATTTGCCGATGGCGAAGCTGGCGTATCACGACGACGAATTCATGGAGAGCCTCGGTGCGCGGCCCATTCGAATTCTTGCCGAGTATCTCGATCCGCTCTATCGGATACGCCATGAAGTTATTGGCGATACGATTGTGATGTTCGGATCCGCTCGCATTCGCTCGCGCGATTCGGCGATGGCCGAGCTTCACCGTATTCGGAAGGCGGCCCGTGGGCGGAAATCCGGCGAATGGCGGCTCAAGTTGCAAGCGGCGCGGGGCGATCTCGCGATGTCCCGCTATTATGAAGAAGCCCGCGAGCTCTCTCACCGGATCACGTCGTGGGCAATGACGCTCGGCAACGCTCCCAAGCGCTTTGTGATCTGCTCCGGTGGCGGCCCCGGCATCATGGAAGCTGCAAATCGCGGCGCCGCGGAAGCGGGCGGCTCCTCCATTGGGCTAAGCATCCAGCTTCCCCATGAGCAGCAACCGAACCCATACATCACGCCGGAGCTGAATTTCTGCTTCCATTACTTCTTTATGCGCAAGCTCTGGTTCGCGCAGATGGCAAAGGCGCTAATCGTATTCCCGGGCGGCTTCGGAACGATGGACGAGCTTTGGGAGATGCTCACCCTTTTGCAGACAGGGAAGCTTTCCTCGCGGCACTTGATCCTGATTTACGGCAGGAAGTACTGGGATAAAGTGCTGAATTGGAGGCACATGATTCGCTCGGGCACAATCAGCGAATCCGAATACAAAATGCTGCAGTTTGCGGACACGGTGGATGAGGCGTTCCAACTCGTACGGAAAGACCTGGAAGCGAACCACCTCACCCTGGACGACACGTGGTCAGCCAGGTAAACCGCGACTGAGCTAAGGGCTGACCACGCTTCCAAGGCGCATTCAGTTGCGCGATACGTCAGGATCGGCCTTGAACACAGCGTTGAACCGCTGCTCTTCGCCCCGATTGTGCAGCAGCACAACCGGTGAAATGTGGAGCGACCGCTTGCAGTGGCGGCAGACCGTGCTCTCGCCTCGGACATCCTGGACGAACCCATCCGTAAAGTGATATTCCGAGCGCGGGCGGCGGGCAGCCTTGCTGCCGTGCGCGCCGCATTCGGGGCAGGTATACTCCACGCTGTCGTTCAGAGGGTCGCGGTCAAGCGCCGCCCAACCCGTGTATCTCACTCCAACTGTCTCCAATGATGATTTATTCATGATGGCAAACCTCAAAAGGCCCCTTGATCGGCACCTTCCAGCTTCTTAGACGCAAGAGCCTAGAGAATCGATCCAGTTGCCTGCCTAATACGCTCCGGCTCACTCCAGTACGTCGGCTTAGCAAAGAGTATTACGCACCCGCTACGGAACCGTTCCCTCAACACGGTGCGTTTATCCTTTCAGGTTCACGACTCCGGCGGGCGACCTGTTGACGCCCCGTCTAATCGACACTCCCGCCGCCCCCCATTCTGACCGCGATTAGAAGCAGCACTTTGCATGATTACAAAGGACTTGCGCCGATTTTTAATTATTTTCATTTGCGATTAGAAATAACAGCCGGCTTCTTTAGCCACGGTGCAAGTCAGCCGTTTTTGCTGTACTCCCTTCTCTTGCTCGGTTCGCTTGACTCCCCGAATGGCACGATGCGGGAGCCGAAAACGGCCAAGTGTAGCGCAAGGCAGAAAAAACGGGAAAGGTACTCCGGTAATAGTACTGACTCCTGTATTCCAGTCTGGAGAGTAAAGGGATCGCAGGATCGCGCCGGAAGCAGAAACTCGTACGATCTGGATGAAGGAAGTGGCGATCGCGCTTGCTTGCGACGCCAACCCGACAGTGCGCCCGGCCCGGAAAGAGAATCCGCATCATGCGAAAGGCAGTTTCACGTTTCCTGGGTAATCCCTTTGTCCGGTTTGGATCAGCCGCAGTTCTGCTTTTGGCTTTTTCATTCCCGGCATCAGCGCAAAGCATCGGCCACGCCAACTTCAGCGCGGGCGGCGGGTTCACCGAGCCAATCTATTCGACCGGATCGGAAGTAAATACGGGATGGAATGTCGACTTCAGAGGAGGAGTCGCCATTCACCACATGTTCGATGCCGACCTGGATTTCAGTTATGCCGACATGGGACTGACGAATAGCGTCCTGGCGCAATATGGCGAGCCGAACGGCGGCGTGGGCATTTGGTCGCTCACGTTCAATCCTGTGGTACATCTCGCGCCGCGCGAGGCGAAGGTGCGGCCCTATATCACGGCTGGATACGGCTTGTATCACATGAACTTCTCCGTGAGCCATCCGACCGCTGTGCAGACGATCTTCTGCTACGGATTCTTCGGCTGCTATCCTGCGATTGTGGGCGCTAACGAAGTCGTGGCTTCCAACAGCACCTATCGGTCCGGGTTTAACGGCGGCTTAGGAGTGGACTTCCCGATCGCTGGAGGGGGTGTAGCGTTTTTCGCCGAAGCCCGTTACAGCCAGATGTTCATGAGCGGCGTGCCCGACGTGAAATTCATTCCAGTGACGTTTGGGATACGATTCTAGCCGCCAAGGCGACAATCTCTGCTTCCGCAAGCGCAACTTTTCAGGCAAGGGAGGCCCCACAGGAGACCAAAGCCGGCGCAATCTAGAATTTCGTGACTTCGCTGAAATGGAAGTCGCGGACCTTCATCGCCGGGACGACCATTTCGAAGGCCTCTTCGCCGGCGGAGCGGACTGCGGGCCCGAGCATCTCGACGTTGGCGAGCATTTCGATGATGCTCTGATTGAAACGGAAATTGCGAATGCCGCCCGCGATTTTTCCGTTCTCGACGAGGAATGTGCCGTCGCGAGTCATGCCGGTAACGATTTTGCTGAAGGGATCGACTTCGCGAATATACCAAAGGCGCGTGACGAGCACGCCGTGCTCGGTGGAACGGATCATGTCGTCGACCGATTTATACCCGCCGGCGAATACGATGTTCATCGGCGCTTCGCCAAAATCATTGGGAAGAGAAAAGCCGTGGCCGGTGGGCTTAGCCTTCATTCGCTTCGCGGTGGCGCGCGCGTAGACCACATTTTTGGCTAGGCCACGGTCGATCAGGAGAACCTTCTGGCGCGGTTCTCCTTCGCCGTCGTAGGGGAAACCGGTTTGCAAAGGATGGTAGGCATCGTCCCAGACGGTAATATTTTCGCCAAAGAGTTTTTGGCCCATGCGTCCGGTGAGACAAGAACGCTTGTCTTCGAGGGCCGTACCCGAGAAATCGAAGAAAAGAAAACCCATCAGGTCGAGAACGGCTGCAGGCTCGAGAATCGTGACGTAATGGCCGGGTGCAAGTTCGCGCGGCTTGCGCGATTTCGCCGATTTTTCGCTGGCGCTTTCGGCGAGCTCGATTGGATCGATTTGGCGTATGTCCGGCGAGTTCGCTTTCGCCCAGCCGGAGGAATCTGTTTCGAGGATGGTGATGGAAAACTCGGCGCGCGTCTGTTCGTAATGCGCAAAAAGGCCTTTGGAATTGGCGAAAATCGATTGCGAGCTGCCGCTGACAAAAATACCGGCGGCCGTTTGCTTGTGCTTCGCGGCATGCTTGCAGATCTTTGCTACGGCCTTGGCGCGGTCCTGAGGCGTGGTGTCCGCTGTGGAGGAGAAAAAGCGCGAGACCTTTTGATATTTTTGCTTGCCAAGCAGAGGCAGGAGGTCCGGATTTTTCGGCTGATTCTTGGCCAGGCTGGTCGCGGCCTGAACCACACGTCTTAGCGATTCGTCATCTGTCTTGTTCGTGGTGGCGCGAGCCGTGCGGCCATCGATGATGGCGCGAAATGAAATCGCCAGCGTCTCTTCGGCGACATTCTGATGAATCGTGCTGTTCGCGAAACGCGTCAGCGCATCGGTGTCGGCACCTGCGTCGACTTCGGCGCCGTCGAGGCGGTTCGCCTTTGCAATTTTCAGCACGCGCTCGGCGAGCCGCTGCAGCTCGGAAATGGTGATTTTAGTTCTGGCCATTATTTTGAGAAGGCAACGCCGATTTTGACGTTGCGGAAGCGCGCGGGCGAAGCGCCGTGCCCCGTGCCCATTGTCTGCATGGGCTGGCCCTTGCCGCAGTTGGGCGTGCCCCAAAGCGTCCAGTAATCGCGCGAACAAATCGCATCGCAACTATTCCAGAACTCCGTTGTGATGCCGCTGTAACTGGGATTCTTGATCATGCGGCCTTTTTTTCCGCCCTTGATCTCCCATCCGATTTCTGTGGAAAACTGGAAATGGTAGCGGCGGTCGTCGATCGACCAGGAGCGGTTCGTCTCCATGTAGATCGCATCGTCCGTATCGGCGATGAGATCTTCATATTTCCAAGTGCCAGGATTGATGCTGATGTTGGTCATGCGAATCATCGGCAGGCGATTCCAGCTCTCGCAACGAACTGTGCCGCCGGAGCGCTTTTCGCCAATGGCGGGAGCAGTTTCGCGGCTGCTCAAATATCCTGTGAAGAGTCCATTAGAAATCACAGGGATGCACTGCGCGGGAACGCCTTCATCATCGTAGGCGAAGGTGCCGAGGCCGGGGCCGTGTTCGAGGCGCGCATCGGCGACGACGTTGACGATATCCGAGCCATATTTCAGCTTGCGCAGCTTATCGGTGGTGAGAAAACTCATGCCGGCGAAGTTCGCTTCCATGCCGAGGACGCGGTCGAGTTCGATGGGATGCCCGACGGACTCGTGGATCTGCAGGCCAAGCTGCGAGCTATCCAGAATGATCGTGGATTGCCCCTGGGGGCATTGCGCGGCGGAATGCAGCGCGACGCACTCTTCGGCAACGCGCTGCGCGTTGCCGACTAGATCGAGTTCTTCTACGAGTTCGTAACCGCGCAGCATGTGCTGCCCGCCAAAGCTATTCGGATACGAACGTTTCTGCAGCTCGTTGCCTGAAAAGCTCAGCGCGACAATCCCCGCGCCCGACTGCACTTTGGTCTGATGGATCGAAGAACCGATGCTGGAAACAAACAGCTGATCGATGCGGCGAAAAGACATCGAGCCTTCGGCAACCGTGACACCTTTCACACTGCGCATTTCCTTGTCGGCAGCGAGCAAGAGATCGATTTGGCGCTCTACCGGGATGCGAAAAGGATCTTTAAGATACGGGTTCTGCCAAACATCGACGTAGGCGGCTTCGGGCGCGAGCGCCACGTCTTCCGTTTTTGCGAGCGAAGAGGCTTTGGCAATGGCGACCGCTTCGGCAGCGCAGGCCTGGACGGCTTCGCGGGTGAGCCGGTCGGTGGAGGCGAAACCCCAGGAGCCATTGGCAATCACGCGGACGCCGATGCCCAGCGATTCGGATTCCGAGAGCGTGCCGACCTCGCCGTTTTTCGTGGAAATATCGCGATGGCGGATGTCCATCACGCGCGCATCCGCGTAAGATGCGCCGCGGCGCTTCGCGGTCTCGAGGGCCCAGCCTGCAATTTCCTGCATCATGAATTCATTCCGAAGTGTTCGCTTTCAGAGATTCCATGAACCATCTTAGGGGCGAAACGGGGAAAATCAAGGACCTACTTCGCGAAAGTCGGGCTCACAACAAAGCACTTAAACCGATTGTCGAGGCGGGAGCTTTCGATCGCAAAAAGATAATGCATCACTGTCGATTTGGGCGACTTTCGTTCGACGTGTAAATAGAGCTAGGATTTGAAAGCCCGGCGGCGTTGAATCCAGCTCGCAGAAAAATACACGAGGGAGATGAGATATGAGAGCGATGGTGATCGTGAAAGCGAGTAAGGAATCCGAGGCGAGCATTCTGCCCAGCGCGGAAATCCTGCAGAAGATGGGCAAGTTCAATGAAGAGCTGGTGAAGAATGGAGTGGCGCTCGCGGGCGAGGGACTGCAGGCCACGTCGAAGGGCAAGCGGATGAGATTTGAGGGCGACAAGCGGACGGTGATCGATGGGCCGTTCGCGGAAAGCAAAGAGCTGATCGCGGGATTCTGGCTTTGGCAGGTCCGCTCGATGGATGAAGCGGTCGAGTGGCTGAAACGAGCGGCTTTCGGAGGCGGAGTCGAAGTGGAAATCCGGCGCGTGTTCGAAGCGGAAGATTTCGGCGCCAACGCTACGCCAGAAATCATGGAGCGCGATCAGAAATTGCGGAGACAAATAGCCCAGCAAAAATAATCAGGCGCTTGTCGATTTCGGTCGGCTGGATTCGATATAGATGAGGCGGAATTTAAATCGCAATCCGCCCCAAAACCACAGGCTCCGATCAGAGATTGGCGTCCCGAACGACGACGACGATAACCCGATTTAACAGGTGATGCGAGCGCCGCGGTTGCGGCTCGCATCACCAAGCAGCCCATAGACCAATAACGAGAGGGATCATGCAAAAGATCACGCCATTTTTGTGGTTTGAGTCGCAGGCGGAAGAGGCCGCGAACTTTTACGTTTCGGTATTCAAGAATTCGAAGATCACTAATGTCATGCGCGTGGGGGAGGCGGGCCCGGGGCCCAAGGGTTCAGTGCTGGTGATTGGCTTCGAGATTGAGGGCGTTGCGTTTTCGGCGTTGAACGGAGGGCCGAATTTCAAGATCAACGAGGCGATTTCGTTCGTGATCCATTGTGAATCACAACAGGAAGTCGATTATTACTGGAGCAAACTCTCCGAGGGCGGCAAGGAAATTCAATGCGGATGGCTGAAGGACAAGTTTGGCGTGGCATGGCAAGTTGTGCCGACCGCGTTTTTCAAGCTCGTTTCTGACAGTGATCCCGCCAAGGTGGCGCGCGTGATGCAGGCCATGATGAAGATGGTGAAATTCGATATCGCAGCACTCGAGCGGGCAGCAAAAGGCGACTGATCGTCGGCGGGTTCGCTGTGCGACAATGCGTCTCTTGGAATTCAACTACTGTATCGCGGGGAAATCCTGTGCCGACTCTGATCGCCGCGCCAACGCGCATCGAAGCCGCTGGCAACAAGCCCAAAATCATCCAGGAACATATCGGGCGCGTGAATTCGCGCACGGAAGGGGTCAGCGTGGCACGCATGTCGAGCCCGCCCGGCTGGGTCGAGCCGGGACAAACGCCTGAATTCGACGAGTACACGCTCGTCTTGAGCGGAACCCTGCGCGTGAAGCACCAAGCGGGTGAAATGGACGTTCGCGCCGGGCAAGCCGTAATTGCTCACGCTGGCGAGTGGGTGCAATATTCGACGCCCGAAGGCGCCGAGTATGTGGCGATCTGCCTGCCGGCATTTTCGCCTGCGACGGTGCACCGCGATTCGGAATGACGCGCGCGATCTCGACGAAATCTCACCAATCCGGCGAGGGCCGTGTGCTTTTTTCTTTTGCTGCGGCGCTGTAACATCGAGGTGAATGAATCCCGCCAATCCATTGGGCGACCTGGGCAAGCTGTTGCTCGTCTTCGGTTTGGTGCTCGCCGGAGTGGGCGTGCTGCTGATGGTGGGCGGCCGATTGCCCTTCCGCCTTGGGCGGCTGCCGGGAGATATTTCGTATCACGGTCGCAATACGAGTTTCTACTTCCCAATCGTGACGTGCATCATTCTGAGCGTGGCGCTGACGCTGATCATGTGGATCATCAATATTTTTCGCCGTTAAACTACCGAAATGAGCCAAGCCTCCCTTTTCGACCTGCAGCCGGCGCGCCGCATCTGGAGCGTCAGCGAAATGACGCACCAGATCGCCGCGATTCTTGAAGGAACGTTCGAAGACGTGTGGATCGAAGGCGAAGTCTCGAATTACCGGCCCGCGCAATCCGGACACCTTTACTTCACGCTGAAGGATTCGCGCTCGCAGATTCGCTGCGTCTGTTTTCGCGATCAGGCGCGCCTGCTGAAGTTTCGCCCGGACGACGGCCTGCACATCACCGTGCGCGGGTCGCTGGGCGTTTACGAACCGCGCGGCGAGTATCAGATTTACGTGACCCATATCGAGCCCGTCGGCGCGGGCGCGCTGCAGCTTGCGTTCGAGCAGCTGAAGAAACAATTGCAGGAGGAAGGCCTTTTCGACGAATCACGCAAAAAGCCTTTGCCCGTGCTGCCCTGCTGCATCGGAGTGGTGACATCTCCAAACGGCGCAGCCGTGCAGGATATTCTGCGCGTGCTGAAGCGGCGGTTTTTCAACGCGCGGGTGCAGATTTATCCGGTGAAGGTGCAGGGCGACGGCGCGGCGGCGGAGGTGGCGTCCGCAATCCGCTATTTCAACCGTGCCAAAATCGCGGAGGTGCTGATCGTGGCGCGCGGCGGAGGCTCACTAGAGGATCTGTGGGCGTTCAACGAAGAAGTTGTGGCGCGGGCGATTGCGGCTTCGGAGATTCCGATCATCACGGGCGTGGGCCACGAGACGGACTTCACGATTGCGGATTTTGTGGCGGACCTGCGCGCACCGACCCCTTCGGCCGCGGCGGAAATTGTGGTGCGTTCGCGGCAGGAGTTCGACCGGCAAATTGCCGAGGCGCGGCGGCATCTCGTGAATCGGATGCGCTACCTGCTTTCCGAGTGGAAACACCGCGCGCGTGATTTGCAGACGCATCGCGGTTTCCGGCAACTGGAAATGCTGGTGCGGCGCAGGCGGCAGCAGGTGGACGACATGTCCGGTTCGCTGGCTTCGCTTCTGCGGAAGCGGCTTGGCGTTTCAGAACAGCGTTTTGCGAAAGCCAGCGCGCGCGTCTTTTCGTTTGATTTGGGCGGGCGCGCGGCAGCGTTGCGCCGACGCATAGAACAGCGCCAAGGCGAACTGGCAGCCGGCCTGGAACGCTTGGCCGCGCGCAAGAGGCGCCGGCTTGCGGGCGCTGAGCTGCGTTTCGCGCAGTTCGATTTGCGCGCGCGGGTCGGCAGATTGCGGCGTGCGCTGGAACAGCGTTCCACGGAACTGCGCATTCGAGTGGAGCGCCTGCTCGTGGCGAAAGCGCGACGCGCGCAGGCGGCGGACGTCCGGCTCAACGAGCGCAGTCCGCTGCAACTGCTCGAGCGCGGCTACGCCATTGCCTATGACACCAACGGGAAAGTCTTACGCTCGGCCGATCAGGTTGCGATTGGCGATGACGTTTCCGTGCGCCTGGCGAAAGGCGTGATCGAAACGCAGGTTCGCAACAAGCGGAAATAGTCCGGGCGTTTTGCGGTATCCTCTTTCACCCATGCCCGACGAAGCCGTCAAGCAATTATGGCAGTTCGATCATCGCGAAGGCATTGCGCACATCTGCAGAGGCGACCTGCGGCTCGCGCGGCTCGTTGAAAAAGCGCGCGACTTTCACTTGAACATCGACGAGGCGGAATCGCCGTATGACGCGCTGCTTGAAGCGATCGTCTACCAGAGTATTTCCGGCAAGGCGGCGCGTACGATTTTCGCGCGCGTGAAGGCGTTGGGCAACGACGGCTGCTCTCCGACGCCGCAGCAGCTTCTTGAGGTAAGGCCCGAGGCGCTGCGCGAAGCGGGGCTCTCGTTTGCGAAGATCGCGGCGGTTCGCGATCTGGCGCAGAAGACGATCGAAGGCGTCGTTCCCACGCTGGAAGAAGCTCATAACATGTCTGACGAAGAGCTGGTGACGCGCCTGATTTCGGTGCGCGGCATCGGCGCGTGGACCGTGGAGATGTTTCTGATTTTTCGCCTGGGGCGCCCGGACGTGCTGCCCATCCATGATTACGGCGTGCAAAAAGGGTTCGCGCTCACCTATGGCAAGCGCAGAATTCCCAAGCCCAAGGAACTCGCGAAATTTGGCGAACGCTGGCGGCCGTATCGCACCGTCGCGAGCTGGTATATGTGGCGCGCGGTCGACCATGCGGGCAAAGCAGCGCGCAAAATCAAGAAAACGACCGCGAAAAAACGCACGCCGGCAAAAAGAAAGTCTCAGCCGAAACGCCGCTTGCGCCAAGCAAGAGGGAAGAGAAAATAGCCGGTTTTGGAGCGATCAGGGCTGGGCGTATACCGTAAGGAATAATGAGGCAAAACCGATCAGGAGCACGGCGCCTTCGAGGTCGACGGAAATGCCGTGCAGGCGGTCGAATTCCATACGGAGAGGATTATCGGCCGGCGTAGCAATCACGGAACCCATTCCCCTGCGGAGGCCGGCCATTCGGCCGACCACCACCCGCTGCGAAATGATCGTGAGAATGATCATCACGGCGACACCAATTAGCGGAGCAATCAGTCGCTTAACCCTTTGCGGCGCGGTGACGGCGAGAACCGTGGATGCCAGAATAAAAAGCAAACCTGCGATCACACCCAGGGTATGCAGCCGCGTGATTGCGAATTCAACCACTACACCGGCCTGATCCTGGCTGGGCAAAACGCGGAATAGCCCCGGCGTGACCGCGCTGAAATAAAAAATCGAGCCTACCCACGCACCAAGCGTAAACACCTGAACGAAACGAAGGATGTAGTTCATCGGCCGCGTTGCAAATTGTATCGCAAATGCTGTCGGACCGGACTAATTCGCGCCGAGCCGGGCGCACGGCGCGATCAATCCTTCGCGACTTTCGGCTTGTGCGCTTTGCGGACATGGTCGGCAAAGGCCTTGCTGAGCGACGGCTTACCATCCTTCGGAAACTCCAACCCGCAGAGAGAACACCTTTTTTTCCCCAACACCGTGGTCAGGTAAGGCGGAAGGTTCGGTCGTGGCATGGCCTACAAAAGATTACGGTTTCCTGAAAAGAAGGCAATGGGCAGAGTTTCGTACTTGCAAAGTGGCGTTCGATTGAAACCGCTCCCCGGAAACAAATGTAGGGAAGATGAAGGGTGGTTTCGCTCCGTGAGACGGCTGGTTCCTTGAGTTTGGGAGCGCAGGGTGTAGTATGGGTTTCAGTTGTGCTTTTCTGTTCAGGATCGATAGCTCCTTGGCTCCTCCCGATGCAATGGCGGTCCTTCGCAGGTTTATCGTTCTCAAAAATCTTTTCGTGAAGGCGCTCGCTGTTCCACCGCGCGGCGAACTGGCGCGGCTGATGACGCAATGGACGCCGGATGAACGCGCAGAGTTCGAAGCGCAATTGCGGCAAGCCTTCGGCAACCAGGCCGAAAAGCTTGGCGAATTGGGCGTATGGGACGAAATGAACGAGGCCGAGCGAGAGTTCATGTGCGCGCTGCCGCTGGAAATCGGCGTGCAGAAGATTATCGACAATATGTGGTTGTCCGAATCGGCTGTCTGTCTGCTTTGGTCGCTTGGATATGTGGAGGAACTTCCGCCATACGACCAACAGTCGAATCCCCAGTTGACGAATCGACTGCCACGAGAATCGATGAAGGAACTGGAATCGAAGATTGCGTTGCGCCCTGTGGCCGACATTCAGAGGCAGCGCGAAATCGCCGAGTTGTGGCACTGGCGTTCGCGCACGCGCAGCCTTGGAAACGGCGAAGGAGCGTCTTTCCGCGCGCCCAACGGCAAGACCATCGAGAAAATTGTGCAGCTCTCGGCGCAGAAAGCCGCGGAAGATGGCTATATCCCGCCGCCCATCGACGGTGATTTCGCCGCTTTCGGCAAAGCTTATCGCAATATTTCGGATCAGGAATATTTCCTTGCGACATCGATCGCCATCGAGCGCCACCGGGCGTTTAACTGGCTTTGCGGTTACGCTCCCGGAAACGCGTGGGCGCAAACGCCTACTGATACGTGACGCCGTATCGATGGCCGCTGACTGGCCGCCCGCTTTTTGGGCACTTCTTGGGCACACGCGATGAAATCAGGTATTCAGACAGCCAAACGATCAATGGGAGAATCAGATTGGGACATCTGGTCTCGGGTTTAAGCGGCAGGCTACGACCAGTCACGTCGTGCGCGAACCTTCTTTGATTGTAAAGGCGACGGCCGTCAGCGGGCTAATTGTCGGTTTGAGTGCTGCTTGGTGGCTGGTTTCGATCACAAGCGAGCCTGACGGACTGGTTTCCCGGATCGGGTTTGTCTCCGCAGGGCTTTGCGCTACGACGTGTTCAATCGTTTCCTGGGCCGCTATATTCGCGTACGTCATTCGTAGAATGCATTGGCCGCCACAATCTTGTATTTTCGCGGGTTTGTTTTTCGCGGTCCCCGGGCTTTTGCTATTTTTCTCGAATGCGCTCCACGCGCTCTCACTAGGGACATTGCTAGTCAGCGCCGCAACATTCACCGTTCACGTTTGCCGCAGAATGGCGTTTCCTGGACTGACCGACGGGCAAGCCTCCGCACCGCCGCCCCCCATTCGCCTGTTCGGACAATAAATAACGATTTTGGGCACACCGCCCGAAATCCCCTGTTCCTGCATCCAACCGGAATGGCAATATTGACTGGGGAAGTGGTGGGCGATGAAGGACTTGAACCTTCGACCTCTCGCGTGTGAGGCGAGCGCTCTAACCACTGAGCTAATCGCCCGCATGGAAAGCGCAGCTCGCCAAGGAAACCAGGCCGCTGCGTAGGCAAAAGCGGGACTCATTTTTTGTAACAGAAGGCCGGGCCAATTGCAAACGACAGCGAACAGTGTGACCGATTTTTCAGCCGCCGCATCGGCGAGCCGGCTGGCGGAACTGCAGCGCTCGATCGCGCGCGTAGTGAAAGGCAAGGACGAAGTGATCCGCATGGCGCTCACGACACTGCTGGCGCGCGGACACCTGCTGATCGAAGACGTTCCGGGAGTGGGTAAAACGACCCTGGCACAGGCCTTGGCGCGGTCGTTCCACTGCTCTTTCCAGCGCATCCAGTTCACGTCAGACATGCTGCCAAGCGATGTGATCGGCATCAGCGTCTACAATCCGGCCACGCACGATTTCGAGTTCAAGCCCGGGCCGATTTTTGCCAATATCATCGTCGCCGACGAGATCAACCGCACCACGCCGAAAACGCAGTCCGCGCTGCTGGAGGCGATGAACGAATCGCAGATCACGGTGGACAACCACACACACCCGCTGCCGAAGCCTTTTCTCGTGCTCGCCACGCAGAACCCGATCGAGCATCACGGAACGTACCCGCTGCCCGAATCGCAGCTTGACCGTTTTCTGATGCGCATCCGCATGGGATACCCGGGCCGCGAAAGCGAAAAAGAAATTCTGCGCAACGGCTCGGCGCGCGACGGCCGGCCTGCATCCGAGAAAATCGAGCCGCTCATGGATGCTTCGGACGTGGCCGCAATGCAAGAAGCGGCCTCGCATGTGAGAGTGGACGACAGCCTGCTGGATTACGCGCTCGAAATCGTCGACCGGACGCGGCAGAGCGAACAACTCAGCCTTGGCGTGAGTCCGCGAGGCGCCGTGCTGCTGCATCGAGCCGCGCAAGCTCGCGCATTCCTGGAGGGCCGCGATTATTGCCTGCCGGACGATTTCAAGCGGCTGATCGTGCCGGTCTTCGCACATCGCGTGGTAGTAAGTTCACGTTACGTCTCCACGCAGAAAAAATCGGAGCAGGCCGAAGCGATCTTGGGTGAGATTCTGGAGACGACGCGCGTCCCGCTCTAGCCCGCCCGTGGGGCTGCTGCTCGCGGCGCCCTTTCGCGTCATCTTTGGGTCCAATGCACGATTCCGTTACAACGCGCCGTTTGTTCCGCGCTCCCGAGCGCGCCGCGCTTCGCAATTTCCTCGTTGCCATCCTGGCGCTTTCGTTTGCGTTGGCGCTCGCGCTTTTTTCCGCGGCAGTGGCGAGCCAGGGACGACTTTTGCTCGCGGCCATCACGGGCGTCGGGGCGCTGGCGCTCGCGGCATGGGTCGGCATCACTATTGTGCCAAGCATGGCCCGACGCACGAGCCTGCGCTGGATCGCCTACCAGATCGACTACAAGCTGACGCGAGACGGAATGATCTACCTTTTCGGTGTGCTGATTTTGGTGCTCGCCGCCGTCAACACTGGCAATAATCTGCTCTTCGTGATTCTCGGCTGTGCGCTCGCGGGCATTTTGATCTCGGGCGTTCTTTCGCGGGCAGTGCTTACCGGAGTTGAGCTGAAATTCGATCTGCCCGAGCATATTTTTGCCGAGCAGCCGGTGCTCGCCGAGATGGAATTGCGCAATGCGAAGCAGCTTTGGCCTTCGTTTTCGCTCCGTGTTCTCGGCGAAAGCGCTGACAATGATGAGCAAATTCTCACGCGCCCCGTCTTTTTTCCTTATATTCCGCGCCAAAGCTCCACGCGGCAAAAGGTCGAGTTGCGCTTCGGGCATCGCGGCGTCTATCGGCAGGCGGCGTTCGCGATCCGCACGCGCTTTCCGTTCGGCTTCTTCGAAAAGACGCGGCGGATTGATTCGAGCTCGGAGATCGTGGTGTATCCCCCGGTCGGGCCGACCGAGCAATTTTACGAGGTGCTCCCGCTCTTGACCGGCGAGATGTCCAGTTATTTTCGCGGCCGCGGCGTTGAGCTGCATTCGCTGCGGGAATATGTGCCTTCGGACAGTGCGCGGTCCGTGGATTGGAAAGTCACGGCCAAATCGGGGCAGCTGATGGTTCGTGAATTCGCGCGCGAGGATGAGCGGCGCGTGATGCTCGTGCTTGATCCGTTCGTCGGCCCCGCAAGTGCGGGACCGGCCGGCGCGCGGCCAGCTTCGGACCACGTGGTTGCGCGCCATGCGCGCTTCGAACGCGCCGTTTCGCTGGCGGCCTGCATCGCCTGGCATTTCAACGAAATCGATTCGGTGCTGGAGTTTCGCACAGACCGTTTCGCAACGCCCATGGCGCCCGCCGAGGAAATTATTTACGACGCGCTAGGCACCCTCGCCTTAATCGCCCCGAACGATTCTGCACAGGGCGGCGCTTTTCTCGACGATCTCGCGGTCCAACGCGACGTCTTCAAAATCATCCTCACCGCGCGCCCTCAACGCAGCATTCCTACGGCACTCTGGACGTCTTCCTACTTCGTCTTCATCGATAGTCTGTGAAGCGCGAACCATTCGCGCTATGAAGGCACCTCGCGATGCCGCCTTTACTTCTTCTACCTCATTCGCTTTCTTTGCCTCACAATATCCGCCAGTGACCGACCCGCTTTCATCGCACCGCAGCGCCCTGCAGCGCAGTTTGCTGAAGTGGTTTAACCGACATCGCCGCGCTCTTCCCTGGCGCGCGAGCCGCGATCCCTACCGTATCTGGGTGGCAGAAATCATGCTGCAGCAGACGCGCATTGCGGCCGTAGTCCCCTATTACGACCGGTTCCTTGAAAGCTTTCCCACGGTGGAATCGCTCGCCGCAGCGCGCGTCGATGAAGTGCTGCGCCTCTGGTCCGGGCTCGGATATTACAGCCGCGCGCGAAACCTGCATCGCGCCGCGCAGCAAATCGTGGCGCGGCACGCAGGCAAATTTCCTCGCACCCTTGACGCGGCGCTGGAGCTTCCGGGAATTGGCCACTACACGGCCGCCGCAGTCCTGAGCATCGCTTGCGACGTGCCCCTCGCCGTGCTGGATGGGAACGTAGCTCGTGTTCTGGCTCGGCTCGGCGCAATTCGCGGCGATTTGCGCGAGCCGCGTCGCTGGCGCGGCCTCGCCGAAACGGCGCAGCAACTTCTCCCGCCGCACGCCGCCGGCGATTGGAATCAGGGCCTGATGGAACTCGGCGAAACCGTCTGCACGCCTCGCAATCCCATCTGCTGCGAATGCCCCGTCGCAAAGTTTTGCCGCGCTCGAACGCTCAGGCTGACCGACCGCATCCCTGCGCCGCGCCGCAAGCGCGCCCCGGTGAAAGTTCGCATCGCTGCCGCCATTCTTCGCGATCCAGCCGGACGCGTGCTCCTTGTTCACGATCCCGGCGCCCACGATGGCGCCGTCTTTTCGCGCATGTGGCAATTCCCTGCGGTCGAAGTCGCGCAAAATGCGGAACGCGAACTCGCCTTGCATCTCGCGGAGACGCTCAGCGTCAAGGCGCTTGCATTCGAGCCATTGCCCGCAGCTCGCCATGGCGTAACCTACCGCGATATTGCGCTACTCCCCTTCCTCGCCCACATGCCGGTGCTGCCGAAACTGAAGCGCACGCGCATTATCCCGCTCGAGCGGATCGGATCGGTCCCGATCTCCAGCGCGACCCGCAAAATCGCCGCCGCGCTCGCCGATATTAGCCAATAGGCTGCGGCCTAAGCGCCGAGCAGCGGTAACCCTGGCCCGCCGGTGCTAGCATCGAAGGGAACATGACTTCCGTAGCGCATCCACAATCTTTGGCGACCCAGGCGAGTCGCGGCTCATCCGCGGTTCAGCGATATTTCGAAGCCTCGCTTTTCCTGCTCGTTGCCGTCAGCTCGATCTCGATCGTTTCGACCGGCAAGCTCGACCTTTTCACGACGGCTGCGGTGCCGACGGCAATCGCCTATAAAGCCATTCGACTCTGGCGCGGACACGGGCCGGAACTTTCCGCACGCACCGCTACCGCGCTCGTTCTCGGTTATTTCCTTTTCTTCCCCGTTGATTTGTGGGTGCTTTCGCGCGGGCGCGCTGAAGGAGCGCCGAACCCCGCGCTCTACGCAGCGCTGCTCGCGACGATCCATTTGCTGCTCTTCGCTACGATAATTCGGCTTTATTCGGCGCGCACGAACCGCGATTTCGGCTTCCTCGCGGTCCTTGCGGTCGCATCGATGCTGGCTTCCGCCATCCTCACTGTGGAAACCAGTTTCCTGGTGTCGCTCACGCTTTTTCTGACACTCGCAGTCTCGACGTTCGTTGCGATGGAAATTCGCCGCAGCGGCGAAGGCGCCGTCTCGCCGCCGCTCGACCCGGGCACGCCGCTGGCGCGGCGGCTGAATCGCGCACTCGGCACAATTTCGCTGCTCGTCTCGTTCAGCGCGCTCGCGCTGGGCATCGTGATTTTTTTTCTGATACCGCGCTTCACCACGGGTTACATGAGCGCCTTCAATCTGCAGCCCAACATGATGACCGGTTTCAGCGACGACATGACGCTCGGCACCATCGGCGAGATCCAGCAAGATCCCTCCGTCGTGATGCGCATCGAGGTCGACAATCCCTCTCGAGCGCAAGACGTTCACTGGCGCGGCATCGTGCTCACGAATTTCGACGGGAAGCGATGGTTCACGCGGGCTCGAGCCTCCGATCTCGTGCTTGCCGGCGCGGACGGCGCGTATTACTTCAATGCTCCGTTGTTCCAAGGCGAATCACGGGCCATTCATTACACCGTGCTGATGGAGCCGATGGCCACGTCCGCAATTTTCATCGCGCCGAACCTTCAGGCGCTGCGCGGAAATTTCCTGCAAGAGGTGGGCCGAGGCGGGCCGTTCCGCCGCAGCTTTCTCCTGATGGACGACACGGGCTCGATCTTCAACTCCGAGCGCATCGGCGCGAAGATCCGCTATGAAGGTATTTCACGCCTTCCCGAGATTCCGCCGCGCGAACTGCGCAGAGCCGGAATCGCCTATCCTGACGACGTCATCGAGACCGATCTTCAAGTGCCGGAAAACCTCGATCCGCGAATCAAGCAGCTTGCGGAACAGATCACGGCGCGCGCCACGAATCCTTACGATAAAGCGCTGGCCATCGAGCTTTATCTGAAAACGCATTACGCGTATACGCTCGATCTGCGCGGCGATCCGGGCGACGACCCACTCGCCTACTTTCTTTTCCAGCGCCGGGCCGGCCACTGCGAATATTTCGCGTCAGCGATGGCCATCATGCTGCGCGACGTCGGGATTCCCTCCCGCTACGCCACCGGCTTTCTGCCCGGCGAATTCAACGACGTCGGCGGTGATTACATCATTCGCGCCAGCGACGCGCACGCGTGGGTCGAGGCCTATTTCCCCGGCTACGACTGGATCACCTTCGATCCCACTCCCGGCGGGGGCGTGATTCGCCCGCAAGGAATGCTCGCGCACATGGCGATGTATTGGGACTGGTTCCAGCTCACCTGGAGCGAATGGATCATCAACTACGACTTCGCGCACCAGATTCGCCTCACCGACAACACGCAGCGCGTAACGCGCGATTTCGGCGCTCGCATCCGCGACTGGTACCAACTCAAACAGGAGCAGGCCATGCGCCTTCTGCTGCGTCTCGACGCGCGCGTTGAAGGGTCGCGCTTTTCGCTGCCTGCGCTGCTCGTGTTCCTCGTCGGATTGCTTTTCTGGATGCGCGGGCGCGCGCTGATTCGTTACGCCGTCGCCCGCTGGCATTTGGGAGCGCGGCGCGGCGGCAGCCTGACGCCCTCGCTCGCCGTTTTCGAATACCAGGAAATGCTCAAGCTGCTCGAGAAGCGTGGCTGGAAAAAGTCGCCATCGCAAACGCCGCTCGAATTTGCCGCTGGCATTCCAACGGCGGACATCTCCGCACCCATCTTGCAACTCACGGAACTTTACCAGGCCGCGCGGTTCGGCAGCCACTCGCCCGCTGCTGAAGAAGCGACGTCGCTCCTGCGGGCCATACGCGAACTTCTGCGCGCAGCCAAGGCGGCGGGCTGAGCCCCGCGACGCAATATTCATTTCTAATCGCGGCACTCGTTTACCCCCTGTTCTGACCGCGATTAGAAATTTTTTCGCCCTTTCTTTTCAGTAACTTAGATCGACTTTTAATAATTTTCATTTGCGATTAGAACTTGGAGAATTTTATGCATCTTCGATCGTCCTCCGCAAAAGCGTTCTGAGCAGGCCCTTGTTATGGCGCGGGCGAAAAGCTTGTTGGTTTTTGCCCGCTTTTCCTCCTTTCAAAAGACTTTTTACTATCGATTAGAAATTTGCAAGCCGCTGAATCGAAGGGGTTTGCACCAATTTCTAATCGCAGCGATATCGATTAGAAACCTGCGGGCCCGCGAAGCGGGTGGACCCACGGGTCGCTTGCTCCCTCCCTATCGGTGACTTGCGGTCCAAACGACGATGCCGCCGGCTCGTTCATTGTGAAGCTCCGAAAAGAAGTTTATCACGTCGTGTACTTAGTTGTCAACACTTTTTGAGGTACTAGAACCGCTTTTCCCGATTTGGGAAAGGCTGCGGACAACCTCCAAAACAAAGGCTGAACGCCTGACGCGAAGTTGCTGCGCCTGCCTGCGGCCAGGCTGGCTAAAAGCCGCCTCTGCGTTTTAACCCTGGAGCGCGATGCTTTGATTCCTGGCGTTAGAGTTCGACGGGCGGGCCGAGGCTGAGCAATTGTTTGAGCGACCGAACGTATTCCGCGAGCGCGTGGCGGCCGGCTTCGGTGATGCGATAGAGGCTCTGCGGTTTGCGCGAGACAAATTTCTTTTCGACGGTCACGTAGCCTGCTTGTTCGAGCTTCAGAAGCTGCGCGCCTAAATTGCCGTCAGTGGATTCGGTCCTGGCGCGGAGCCACGTGAATTCGGCCTGGTCGACCCCACTGAGCAGCGACAGCAGAGCCAGGCGCAGGCGGCCATGGACGACCGGGTCGAGTTCGGGAAGTTCAGGCATGCGCCGGGATGCGCGGCTTATTTTTCCCGGCGCCGGCGATGGCGCCATAGATGCCGAAGACGATCTGGCACAGGAAAATAGCGAGCAGAAAAACGACGATGCTCTGCGTGCCGGTGACAAAGCATACCGCAACAGCCGCGGCCCACCAGACGATGGCGCACCCCATTTGCAAGCGCCAGCGAAGCAGGATGGCTGAGGCACCGTTGGCTGTGCCGAGCATCGCTGAAGCGATTGCGGCGAAAAGACGGGGGTCCGTGAGGCGGCCGCTCATGCTGAGCGCGAGAAAGAGCACGAACATCGAGACTCCGCTGGCGATCCAGATGGAGCCAACCCCACGGCCGAGGGTGGTCCTCGGGTGATCGCCTGCTTTTGAGGAGGCGATGGCGATCGTGATACCGGCGGCGGCCACCATCGTGACCGGCCAAGCCCACCAGGAACTGCTGCTCCAGGCCGACCAACCCATCGCGACATAATAGGCGACGCCCCACAGAATGAAGGCCCAGCCCCAGTTTTGGGTGTGGCGGCGGCCTTCGGCGATCATGGATTCGATCAGGTTCAGGCGCTCGCGGAGCTCCTGTTCGCTCAAGTGATCCGACATGAAGTTCTCCTTTCAAATTTGGTGATTTCGGCCCAAGCGCGGCTACTTCTCGAGATCGAGCAGCATGTCCACGCTGCGGATTGGCGGACGCTTGCCCACAGTCGTTTCGGTGGTTTCGGCCCATTCGCCTTTGTCCGTGAGGCGCATGGTATTGACGATGTGCGCGGGACCGGCGGTGAAGCCCCAAGAGAAGCCGTTGTCGGGGACGGTGAGCTCGGTGTCCAGGTAGCGGCCGTCATTATAGGCACGGAAACGGTAGGCGCGGGAGGCGTCATCGTAAGCGACGGTGGCGAGGGCGCTGAAGAGAATCTTGCCGTCCGCGCCGGTACTCCTGCCTTCGATCAGGAGGACGAGGCCGTCGAGCTTGTATTGGACGTCTTCGGTTTGCGTGAGGCGAAGGGTCTCGCCCGGCCCGCGGTTGACGGTGATCGGACCTGACCAGTGGCCGACGAGGAACGAGAGTTTGCGCATTGCCTGGCGTTGGGTGTCGACGCTGCCAGAGGGCTGCTGGGCAGCAACCTGGAAGGCGGCAGGGACCATGAGTGCTGCGGCAAGGAGCAGACCCAACAAGGGCAAGCGAAGGCTGGAGAGGGTGATTCGGGATTGGGAGATTGGAGTTGGCATGCGAGGCTCCTCTTCGTCGAGTGTCTAACTCTGCAATATAGAGTACTCTTACTCAGATGGGGCTGTCAAGGGGTAGCTTGGGCCTGAGTGGCTTGCCGGCCAATCGAGGGCGGTTTGAGCCGCGTAAGGGAATCGTGCGGATTAGTTTTTGATAGCGCGGGTCATCAGGTAGCCCTGCTGGAGGGCGTTGTCTTCGAAATATTGGGCGGCTATGGCGTCATATTCGCGGCGGAATTCGGCGAGCCTGGCGGGATCGCTCTTTTCATACATCTCGACGAGCTTGATCAGGGGGCCGGCCGTTTTTTCCGTGAAGGAGCGAAAGTGCTGCGGGCTGAGAGCGGCAGCGAGCATGACGCCTCGGTCAAAAGTGACATCCCGGACGGCACTGCCCAGGCGTTCGAGAATGACGTTCGGATCGCCCCACTGCGCCGGTGGCGGGGCGGAAACCGGCGGAGGCGGCATGTAACGTGCAACGAGCGCGAACATGCGGCCGGTCAAAAGGTCAGGCGGCCAGGTGGAAAAGGCGATCGTGCCACCGGGCCTGAGCACGCGAAGCATTTCGGAGACGGCCATCGCCGGTCGGGGCGCGAAAATGTGGCCGAACTGGCTGATGACGGCGTCGAAGGCCGAGTCGGGGAAGGGCAGCTTCTCGACGTCGCCTTCGTGCCACTCGATTTCGAGGCCGGCAAGATTTGCGTTGAAGCGCGCGCGTTCAAGCAGCTCAGGCGTGAGGTCGAGCGCGGTGACTTTCGCGCCAGTGCGAGCGGCGGGAATGGCGGCGACGCCTGTTCCGCAGGCGACGTCAAGGACGCGCATGCCGGGAGCAATGCCTGCAAATTTCACGAGCCTGGCCGCCGGCAGCATGGTGGTCATTTCAAGCGGCGCGAAATGGGCCCAGCCCTGTTTCTGAGCATTCTTGAACTGTTCGAAGGGATCCATGCGCACTCCCGATTAGTAATGAGGAATGTACGGGAGTCTACGCGAATCGGCCCACGTGTGCAATCGAGAGAAGGCTCAGCGGCGGTCGAGGGCGGGATGGCGGACGTCGCGGCCGGCCACGAAATAGATGACGTCCTCGGCGATATTGGTGGCATGGTCGCCAATGCGCTCGATGTTCTTCGCGACCATGACCAGCTCGAAAGCCGCGAAGACAACGGCAGAATTTTCCATCATGTAAGTGAGGAGTTCGCGGAAAAGCTGATCGCGGAGGCGATCGACCTGATCGTCGCGCCGCAAGACGGATTGCGCGAGGTCCTGATCGCCGCGAACGAGAGCGTTGAGGCTATCGCGGACCATCGATTCGGCGAGCTCGCTCATGCGGGGAAGATCGACGTAAGGCTTCACCTGAGGATGGCGGAGGACGCGCATGGCGGAGTGGGCGATGTTGACGGCCTGATCGCCGATGCGTTCCAGATCGCCATTGATGCGGGAAACGGCGAGGAGGAAGCGCAGGTCGGCGGCCATTGGCGCCTGGAGCGCGAGCAAGCGCTGGACGCGATCGTCAATTTCGATCTGCATCTCGTTGATGGCATCTTCTTCGGAGAGCACCGCTTCGGCGAGCTGCTCATCGGCGTCCAACACGGCGTGGACGGCCTGATGGACGGCGCGCTCGGCCAGACTGCCCATCCAGAGCAGCCGCTGCTTCAATTCATCGAGATCGTGTACGAAGTGGCGTTCCATGGGTGTTCAGTTTCCCTTCTGCGTCGTATGACACCAGCGAAGCTGATTTTCACGCTTACCCTTCGCCAACGGGACGCCGGGCAAATCCTTCGGAGAAGTCTTCGAAGGGCTTCATCCGAAGCGGCCGGTGATGTAAGCCTCCGTTCTGTGGTCGGAGGGCGTGGTGAAGAGCTTCGATGTGTCGTTGTGTTCGATCAAATGGCCGTCAAGCATAAAAGCGGTGTAATCGCTGGCGCGGGCGGCCTGCTGCATATTGTGAGTGACGACGACGAGAGTGCAGCTTTCCTTGAGCTGGAAAATCAGCTCTTCGATTTTCGCCGTGGATACGGGATCGAGAGCGGAGCACGGCTCATCGAGCAAAAGCACCTCGGGGTCGACGGCGAGGGCGCGGGCGATGCAGAGACGCTGCTGCTGTCCGCCGGAGAGCGCGAAAGCGGATTTTTGCAGATAGTCTTTCACTTCCTCCCAAAGCGCGGCGCGGCGGAGGCTGTGCTCGACGAGCTCGTGAAGGTTACCCTTGAAACCGTTGATTCGGAGACCGTAGGCGACATTCTCATAAATGGACTTGGGAAAGGGATTCGGCCGCTGAAAAACCATACCGACGCGGCGGCGCAGACGGACGGGCTCCATTTTGAAAATGTCCTGGCCGTCGAGGAGAATCTGGCCTTTGACGCGGGTATTGCGAATCGTTTCGTTCATGCGGTTGAGGGTACGCAGGAACGTGGACTTGCCGCATCCTGAAGGGCCGATGAGGGCGGTGATCCGGTTCACCGGGATGTTCAAACTGAGACTATGAACGGCCTGCTTGGGCCCATAGAATACGTCGAGACCGGAAATCTGAAAGCGCACCGAGCCCTCCTTTCTCGAGACTTTGTCGGAGGACTCCGCGGAGTGCTTTTGCGGCGTGAGGTGCGGCACCGAATCTTTACCATGCGTAGCAGAAGCCATTTGAACTCCTAATAAAGCCGAACCCGCCGCCCATGGAGCGGCGAAACTCAAAGGTAACACGGCCGAGGCAATTGCGAGCCCGCTCCGCAAGAACGCCAGTGGCTCAGGGTGAAGAGTTTAGACCCGGGTCCGGCTGCGTGTCTCGATTTTTCAGCATCTACAACCGTGTTGCAAGAACCTTTCACGCTTGTGAACGGGCGCTTTAAAGCGCGTGAATTCAACCAACTCTCATTTATGCTTAGCGCCGCGCTTGGCCCAGTTCTTCCAGCCCGCGTTTTCATCGAGCGCCAAGCGCGACAGGACGCCGATAATCAGCACGAAGAGAGTGACGAAAAACGCCGCGGCGTAAGCGAGCGCATGAGCGCTGTCAAAGGGCTCGGAGATAAAGGCCCAGATCACGTAGGTCAAATAGGCCACGGGCTCCTTCGTAAAGTGGCCGGTCCAAAGATAGTCGGTCCAGCCTGCGGTGTAAATCAGAGGCGCCGTCTCGCCGATGGCGATCGCGAGTGCGAGGAGAATGCCAGTGAGCACGCCCGGCATCGCTATCGGAACACAAATGCTCAAGGCAACCCTGCTGTCGCTGGCACCAAGGGCGAAAGCTGCTTCGCGCATTGAGCGCGGGACCTGGCGGATGGCCATTTCGCTCGTACGGCAAATATAGGGCAGCGCGATGATCGCGAGAGCGATGCTGCCCGCCAAGAGCGAGAAGTTCCATCCGAGAGTAGAGACCATGGTGACGTAGCCGAAGTAACCGACGACGATCGAAGGCAAGCCGACCATAACGTCGTTGAAGAAGCGGATAGTGGGCGCCAGAGCGCCCGTATCGTATTCCGCGAGGTAGATGCCGGCTGCGAGACCCAAGGGCGCGGCGAACAGAATGCCGACGAAAGCGAGCAACAAGGAGCCTTCAATCGCGTTGAGCAAGCCCCCGCCTGTTCCCTCGGTGGTGTGCGTGAGTATGCCGAGACTAAGGGCGCTGAGGCCGCGCAAGAAAACCATGGAAAGGATCCATATCATTGCGCCGCTGAGCAAAAGGAAGGCGAGGGCACATAACGTCCAGCCCAGATAGGCGAAGATGCGGCGGCGAAGACTGAGGCCGCCAACGGATGGGAATTCTGCGGCGGCGGTAGCCATCAGACCACCACCGATGTCTGCCGGCCGGCGTAATAGAGCAAGAGGCGAGCCAGGCTGTTTACGATGACGGAAATCACGCAAAGAACGAGCGCCACCTCAGAGATGGAACGAATCGCCATGCCGGTAGGATCCTGAAGAGCGCTATCCAACTGCGACACGATAAAGGCGGCCATGGTGGAAATTGGCGAATAAATGTTGTTCGGCAGGTAGTTGAGAGCGTTTCCACTGACCATGAGGACGGCCATGGTCTCGCCGAGGGCGCGACCGGTGGCCAGGATGCAGGAGCCAATCAACACGCGGCGCACGGAAGGCAGCATGACCGTCCAGAGGGCTTCAAACCGGCTGGCGCCCAGCGCCACGGCACCCTCGCGCAAAGTGGAAGACAGAGTGAGCAGCGCGTCGCGCAAGGTGGCGGTGATCAGGGGCACGATCATCAAGGCGAGGACGAGGCCCGAAGTGAGGAGGCCGTAACCGCTGCCTGCAGGGCCGCTAAAGAACGGGATGAAGCCGAGGTATTTTGTCATCAAGGGGAAAACATAGTGGCCGAGAAACGGAATCACGACCACGTAGCCCCAGAGGCCGTAGACGACACTGGGAATGGCGGCGAGGAGTTCGACGAGAAACGAGAGCCAGGTACGCATCATTGCCGGGACGGCCTCCGCGAGAAACAGCGCGGCGCCAACGCCAACCGGAACGGCAATCAACAGCGCGATCAAGGTGCTGAGCAAAGTTCCGACGATCAAAAACAGGATGCCGTATTCGGCGCCCGGCAGGATTTGCTGCCCGTGGGATGTGATCGGGTTGGCGTAGAGGCTGCCCAGGTTCCAATTGCTCTTGATGACGAAGCCCCACCCATTGAGGCGGACCGCGGGCCAAGCGTATATGCAGAGAAAAACGACGATCATCACGAGGATGCCGGCCAACATCAGGCCGAGCAGAGCTGTGAAGCTCCTAAAGGTGAAGAGGCGCTTTTGCAGCCGAGCGAGAAACGGCGCCGAGGGTCCGGAATCGGGAAGGGTCGAGACTGTTGTGCTCATAAGCGCCTATGTAAGTTGCCCTCTCGCCGACGGTGGACCGCCGGCGAGAGGGCGGTTAGAACCTGTTCAAAGTTACTGGATCTTCGCGATCTGAGCTGCGCTCAGCTTGACCACGGACGCAGGAAGAGGAGAAAAGTGGACCTGCGCCAAAAATTTGGAAGCATTCCCGCCGCTCGGGCTAATGGCCCACGTCAAGAAATCGCGGAGCGCGTTAGCCATATCAGCGGAGGGCTGCTTGCTGTTGACGATGGCGTACTCGTAGTTGATGATCGGGTACGAATCGGGGCCGGGCGCGAAGATGAGGCTGACGCGCTCGTCGGCGGGAGTCTTAGGAACCATGACGCCGGCTGCCGCGGCCGCCGTCTTTGGGGTGGGAAGAACAAATTTCCCGTCCTTATTCTGGAGCATCGAGGTCCCGAGACCGTCTTTGTCAATCGAATCCATGTAGCTCGTGCCGATATATGCGATCGAGTACGGATTACCCTGGATCGCGGTGATCATCCCCTGATTGCCCTGTGCACCAAGCTCACCTGAAATAGCCGGCCAGCTGATGGTGGTGCCGTAGCTGAGCGAGTTCGACCAATCCGGGGTGCTGAATGCGAGATACTGAGTGAAGATAAAGGTGTCGCCGCTGCCGTCCGAGCGATGCACCGGAATGATCTCATGGTCTGGCAGCGCGACGCCCTTATTGAGCGCGGCGATTTGAGGATCATCCCACTTGGTGATTTTGCCCTGGTAAATGCCGGCGAGCACGGGACCGCTGAGCTTGAGATGCGAAGAGTTGAGATTAGGGACGTTGTAGTTCACCATCTGCGAAGAGATGCAGAGGGGAATGTTCAGCATGTCGGGATGCTGCTTCAGGAGAGCATCGGCCATGTATGCGTCCGAAGTGCCGATCTGAGCCAGACCCTCGGACGCCTGCGATATTCCGGTGCCGCTGCCCGTCGATTGGGTGGTGATTTTCACGTCGGAATGCGCCCCGGTATAGTCCGGAACCCAAAGGTTAAAGAGGGGATATACCAGGCTAGATCCGGTCTCGAGAATGTTGACGTCACCAGCAGCCCAGCTTGTGCCGACCAAACCGCCGAGCGCAAGGGTGAGCGCAAAAACGGCGCCAGCCAAGAAGAGACGACGCGAGGGGAACGAGAGAGTCCTTCCGAAAAGCAACAAGGTTGCCTCCTTAGATTTGATTGAGTGTAGCGAAGATGAAATAGGGCGAAGCCTACCCTCGTACGGTTCAGCCGTCATGCAAGCCTACAGCGTTCTGGCAGTGGACCCGAATAGAACAGTGTCCAATCCGTCCCCGCGTAACGGCGAGATTTTCGCCCTGGATTGTTACAGCCGTGTTACATCCCCGATAATTCAAAAACAACGCGCTCGGCCTCGATAAATCTTGTGAGGCGCGACTCGAGGGGGTAGGTCAAGCCGCGCCCCGAGGGGGTAGATCGAGGGGTGCTACTTCCACCGCAACCTGAAGCTGCGGCAGAACTTGGGAGACTCACTGCGTTCTCCTGGCCGCCCGATGTACTCCTCGTGTCGCGTCGCCAGTTCAGGAAACGGGCGCATCGTAGGCGAGCCAGTTGAATGTCTGATGAGAGCCGTATAAAAGCTTTGTGACTTAGCGACTTACGCCGTTTTGAGCTGTTCAGGCGCGTTGGCTTGCATACGCCCGTGCCTTACGTCGAGGCCGCGGACCCAAAACAGGACGTCTTCGGCAATGTTGGTTGCGTGATCTGCGATGCGCTCGAGGTTACGGGAAGCCAGCAAAAGTTGCAGGTTGGGCCCCGCGAGCGAAGCATCCGCCGCCATCCCAGCGAGGAGCGCTTCGAAGACACGGTCGCGATAGGCGTCAACTACATCGTCGCTTTCAAGGACCTGCACGGCCAAATCGACGTTCTGAAAGATGAGCGCGCCCAGGCATTTCGAAACCATGGCGCGGACAGCCGCCGCCATCGGCTCGAATTCCGCCGGAGGCTGCACATCACCCATGGCTGCCAGAGAAACGGTGCGTTCGCAGAGATTCACGGCGAGATCGCCGACGCGTTCGAGGTCGTTATTGATTTTGAGAGAGGCGACGATGAGTCTCACGTCAGGATCGGCCAAGCCGCCCCGCTGCAAGAGGCGAATGGCATGCTCGTCAATCGTGATTTCCATTTCGTTGATACGCGGTTCGGTGAGGAAGACCTCGCTTGCCATTCTCTGATCGCGCTCAAGCAGCGCCCAAAGCGCGCGGTTGACGGAGGATTCGACCGTCCGCGCCTGCGCCACGAGATAATTGATCAGCGCGCTTTGCAACACGCCCTCCGCGCTCGCCTTTGCAGCCACGGTTGAGCCTCCCGGCTTTCAGCGCCTCTATTTCTGCACATGCAGCGTGCAACACGATGGTTGCAATCGAATCAATGGGATGTGAATGTTTCGAGAAGGGAGCGGGCGCTAAGCTGCTTTGGGAACCGTGAAGGAAAAGCGCGAGCCCTGGCCGACTTCGCTTTCGACCCACAGGCGCCCGCCGAGCGTTTCCACGATGTGGCGCGCGATGGAAAGCCCGAGGCCGGTGCCGCCCTCCTCACGCGATCGCGCGGCATCCACGCGATAAAAGCGCTCGAAGATCCTTTCCTGATCGGCGAGGGGAATGCCGATTCCGGTGTCAGCCACTGTGATCTTCACGTCGCGCGGGCCTACGTCAGCCTCCACCGCGACGCGTCCACCGGCTGGAGTATATTGGGTCGCATTATCGAGCAGGTTTTGGAGAACTTCCCGCAACAGGCGCGCGTCGGCGCGCACGGGAGGCAGGTCCGAAGGGATGTTCGCTTCGAATTCGATGCCTTTTCGACCGGCCCTAAGAAGAGTGGTTTCAGCGCAAGCCTCGACCACCTCGGCAACGGTCACAGGCCCAAGTTCCACTTCGAGTTTGCCGGCTTCGATCCGCGCGAGTTTCAGCAGATCGTTCGTCACGCGCGCGAGCTGGGCTGCGTGATCGCGGATAATCTCCAGAAAGCGCCTGTTGTTATCGTCGTCTTCCAGGGCACCGCCGAGCAATGTCTCCGCGAAGCCCTGAATCGCGGTGAGCGGCGTTTTAAACTCGTGCGAGACGTTGGCAACGAAGTCCTGGCGGACGCGCTCGAGCCGGCGCAGTTCCGTCACGTCGTGCAATACGACCACGGCTCCGGTGGGCTTGCCAGCAAATCCAGCGCTGACGGACACGTCCGTGGAGCGGACCGGCGCTGCCGTAACCGCGAACATGCGCAGTTGCACGATGCCGGTGGTGATGTCGTCGCGGAGGGACTCTTCGCCTTTCAGAGCCCTCCTGATCAGCTTCAGCACCTTCGTATTGCGGATCATTTCGATCACCGGGCGGCCTTCGGCAGCGACGGCGTCGACGTTGAGAATTTCCGAAAAAGCGGCATTCCAAAAGACGAGGCGCTCTTGTGAGTCGATGACTCCTACGCCCTCGACCATGCTACGGAGAATTGCGCTGGAGCGGTCGCGTTCGCTGCCGAGCGAGCGGACAGTGCGTTCGAGCAGCGCCGCGCTTTCGTTCATCGATTCGGCCAGGCGAGTGAGTTCGTCGCCAGATCCATCGAGCGACACGGGCCGGAATTCACCCTTGCCCATCCGAGCGGAAAATTCCTGAAGCTTTCGGATACGGCGGCCGATGCGCGCCGAAAAGGCGAGGTTTATCGCGGCGCCCAACATCACCGTGGCGATGAAGATAATGAACAGGCCGATGCGGAAGTCAGCAAGAAAGGCACCGCGCATTTCCGGGCTCGTGGCGGGGCGGCCTAAGGTGTGGTCGGCAAGAATGTCCAGCGCAAGGCACAACAGCAGCAGGAGGATGAAATAGGTCAGCGTCAGCTTTGAGAACAGCTTAGCTCGCACGGGTTTCGAAGAGATATCCTGCGCCGCGAATAGTTTTCATGTAGACGGGATGCTGGGGATCGAGCTCCACTTTTTCGCGCAGGCGCCGCACGTAAACGTCGACGCTGCGCGGGGTGACGAACCGCTCCGTGCCCCAGACGCCGTCCAGCAATTGATCGCGTGTGAACACGCGATTCGGGCGCGCCGCGAGGAAGTATAGCAGGCGAAACTCGAGAGTGCTCATCGGAACGGACTTGCCCCCGCGGGTTACGCGATAGGAAGCGGGATCGATCCTTAGCGACCCGATTTCGAGCGCTTTCTCCGAAGGGGCGCCCGAAGGCTCCGTTCGACGGAGCAAAGCCTTCACGCGCGCGGCCAGCTCGCGCGGGCTGAAAGGTTTGGTGACGTAATCGTCGGCACCGAGTTCGAGCCCGACCACGCGGTCGGCTTCTTCGCCTTTTGCGGTGAGGATCAGAATGGGCAGGCGATTCAGGTTGATATCTTTCCGGACCTCCTTGCAGACTTCGAGGCCGGACATTTTGGGAAGCATGAGATCGAGAATCAGGAGCTCCGGCGGGGAGCGGCGAATTTGCGCCAGCCCGCTCGCCCCATCGGCGCTCGAAAGGACTTGGTAACCGTCTTTCTCCAAGTTATACCGCACCAACTCGACGATATCCTTATCGTCTTCAATTACCAGAATCCGCTTCATCGGCCTCTCAGCGAGATATCGATTGCCAGGGGAATCGTCCTCACCATACGGGAAATCCGGTGCCGGACGCAAGGTGCCGGTGTCTTTTTGGCTGGCCTTCTCAAGGGCACGGTTGTTCCACAACGGGCCTTCAACTCTGCTTCGGAACACACGCGGTGAGATTTCATGTTTTTCCATGTCGAACTCCTTGCGTTGGCGGTGAATCGAGGAGAGTTACACGCGGTTGTTACTGGCCGGTTTTGGCAACGTTTCTGCTTTGTGACAGCCGCGGGCGATTGGGCGAACGAAACGAGCCGCCTTGCCGATACCGAGATCGAGGGATTTCCAATGGCAGCGAACCACGCAATTCAGCTGGACCCAAGCCGGAAGAGCACGGCATCCCGCGATTTTGAGATGGGGTTGCGGCGGAAGATTGTGGGGCAGGATGAATCGGTGCAGGCGGTGGTGGATCTTTACCAAGTGTTTCGCGCGGGCTTGAACTCGCCCGGAAGACCCGTCGGCAACCTGCTGTTCCTGGG
>DATJOL010000113.1:0-12676 GCA_035507075.1 Candidatus Aquilonibacter sp.
TGCGGTCGAGATTGTCGCGCCGGTTTACGAAGGGATCGCCAACGCGCGCGTGGTCGTTTCTAGTTCGGCGATTCGGGCGGCTGTGCGCGAAGGCCGCGTGGAGGATGCGGAGCGGCTGCTCGGCAGGCCGTTTGCGCTTGCGGGAGAAATTCGCACCGGAACCGGAATCGGGCGAAAGCTCGTGGTGCCCACGCTCAATCTCGCGACTGAACAGGAGACGCTGCCGAAACTGGGCGTCTATGCGACCGAAACGAGCGTGGCGGGCCGCGATTATCGCTCGGTGACAAACGTCGGAATGCGCCCCACGTTTGACGGCGTGAGGCTTGCGATCGAGGCGCACCTTTTCGATTTCAACAAAGATTTGACCAACGGACCGATGACGATTCGTTTTCGAGCGCGAATTCGCGATGAGAAAAAGTTTTCGGGGCCGGAAGAATTGAAGCAGCAGATCTTGCGCGATATTGAAGCGGCGAAAGAATCGTTGGAAACGTTGCGCACGGGCTGAGTTGATTCTCGTCGCCAACGATCAGCCGATTCTCGACGCGCTCACCACAGGGTTCTCAGCGGGCTTCCCTTCACGACAATCTCTGCACAGGCCGCCGACTTCGGTGCGGGTGACGGTGATTTCCAGATCGAAATCGTCAGCAATTTGCGCCTTCAAATCCTCATAAAGCTGCGATTCGAATTCGCGCACTTTGCCGCAACGGATACACGCGACGTGAATGTGATCGCGCGGGCCATGACTTTCGTAATAGTGGCGATGCCCGCGAAGATGGAGCAGGTCAAGCTCGTCGATGAGGCCGTGGCTCTTCAACAGATCCATGGTGCGGTAGACGGTGACGCGCGTGATGTTGGGATCGATCCGCTGCGCACGCTCGAGAATTTCTTCGGCGTCCATGTGGCGCGGCGCGCCTTCGAGCACTTCCACGAGCACCATGCGCTGGCGCGTCAGGCGGATGCCGCGCGCTTTGATCTGGCGCGCGAGATGGCCCGGCGGCTCGTGCTCGTTGATGCGTTCGCCGATAGACGAACGGTGGGTAAAGGGAGCCTGTGACGAAGATTCGCTCACGCTTCGATTATACCGGAAACAGAAAATGGGTAGGTTATTTCCATCCAAAGGCGTGACCTAGTTGCCCGCCGCTGCTCCCTTTGAGCTTCCCGATGCTTCGTCGCCGGCGTCCTCGCCCAGTTCGGCGAGGTCATCTGTTTCGCCTGAGGCAAAAATCTGCTCGGTGCTGGGTTCTGGTTCGGCGGCGGTTGCGTCGTTCGCATCCACGTCGACGGCTTCCGATTCGGCGCTCGCGGCAAGCGCTCGGGCCTCAACGGCAGCGAGAATCTCAGCAGCCGAGTGCGCGGCCTCCGCAATTTGAGCGTCGTTTGCATCAACGTCCAGCGATTCGGGGGCAGGGCCCTCGGTTGCGACACCAGCCTCTGCTGACGTGGGTCCAGCCGGCACTGATTCGCCGGGCGTGATGGGCGCGATGCCCTCGTCGGAACCGAGCGCGGCTTGGGCGAGCTGCTCGAATTCCTTGAGGCTGGGAAGTTCGTCAAGGTCGGAAAGGCCGAATCGCATCATGAATTGCTTCGACGTGCGATAGAGGATCGGGCGGCCAATCACTTCTTTGCGTCCCGCAGTGGTGATCAGGCGCTTTTCGAGCAGCGTCTTGATCACGCCGCCGACGTTGACGCCGCGAATTTCGTTGATTTCCGGCACGGTGACCGGCTGTTTATAGGCGATCACCGCAAGCGTTTCGAGCGCCGGCATCGTGAGGCGCAGCGGCGGCTGCAGGCTCTTGATGAATTTGCGCACCGCGTCGTGATGCTGCGGCTTGGTGTAAAACTTCCAGCCGCCAGCCACTCTGCGCACTTCGATGCCGCGTTCATCGGTCTGATACGTAGCGACGAGCAGGTCGAGACCGGCTCGCGCTTCGGTCTTCTCAACGCCGATCGCGCCGGCAATTTGTTCGAGTGTCGCGGGCTCGTCAGCGGCGTAAATGATCGCCTCGAGCGCGGCTTGCATTTCTTGTGGTGTCATCGTTCTCCTGACGCAAGCTACAGGTACTGCTCCTCGATCTTCGCCATCGCATCGGGGCCGGCAAAAACCGCGTCGAACATTTTGTGCTTGCGCACGCGAATATCCTCAAAAAGCTGATCCTGAACTAGCAACACAGCTTGCATCCTCACCATCTCCAGCACCGCCAGCAACGCGACGATCATTGCATTCCGCGTTTCGCACAGATCGAAAAATTCCACCAGCGACACCGCCTCGTCCGATGCGATTAACCTGTGCCGCAAGCGATCCATCATCTGGGCAATGGTGACACTCTCGTGGCGCAGCGCGAATTTCGCGACTTCTTTCTTGCGTTCGAGAATCTGCTGGAACGTCTTCACCAGATCGACCAGAGAAACCACGAGCTCGCCCTCGATCGCATCGCCTGTATATAACGACCGATCGGGCTTCGACCAGACGTGATCCTCGATCTGCTGCTTTTCGTAAAGCATCTGCGCGGCGTTCTTGAATTTTTCGTGCTCGAGCAGCCGATGGACGAGTTCGTTGCGCGGGTCGCCCTGCTCCTCGGGCGAAGCCAAAGGATCGACCGGCAGCAGCATTTTCGATTTGATGTGAATCAGCGTGGCGGCCATGTAGATGAAGTCCGCCGAGACATCGATATCGAGCTTTTCCAGGCTGTGCAGATAATCGAGATACTGCTCGGTGATTTTGGAGACGGGGATGTTGTGGATGTCCATCTCCTGCTTGCGGATCAGATCCAACAGCAGGTCGAGCGGGCCTTCATAAACCGGCAGATTGATTCGGTATGGACTCGCCACGCTTTCAGCTCCTTGCGAACCGTCCGCCTGAACGACGGGTCAGCCGCTGCCCTCAACCTTGGCGGGCTTCTGCGCTTCGTCCCATCGGAAGATGGCATTGCGCACTCGCTCCATGGTGCTTTCGGCGGTCTTGCGCGCCATCCTTGAGCCCGCATCGAGAATATCCCAAACTTTTTGCGGGCGCGACTCCAATTCCTTGCGCTTGGCCTGGATCGGCTCGATCCACTTCACCAGGTTATCGGCCATCGCCGCTTTACATTGGACGCACCCGATGCCTGCGGACCGGCAGCCCTGTTCGGACCACGCGATCGTTTCCGGTGGCGAAAAAAGTTTATGCCACGCGAATACAGGGCAGATCTCGGGCCGGCCGGGGTCCGTCCGGCGCTGCCGCTGCGGGTCCGTCATCATGTTGCGGACCTTGAGGCGAATTTCGTCCGGCGGATCGGTGAGCCAGATCGCGTTGCCGTAGGACTTCGCCATGCGGCGGCCGTCAAGGCCAGGAAGGCGCGGCGTTTCGGTCAACAGACAATCGGGTTCGCGAAGAATGTCGTTCATTCGGAAATATTCGGCGTATTCCCCGACCTCGCGCAGGAAATTCTCCCAGCCGATTTCCTGCGAACGTTGGCGGAAGATCCAAGGATTCTTTGCGAGCGTCTCTTCGGCAGGAGTGGCAATGTCGGCCAGCCCCGGTGGCATTGGAACTTTGTAGGGCAGCCGCGCGAGCGCCTTCTGGTAGCCGGGCAGCTTTTCCCTCACCTCAAATCCGAAATGCGAATTGAATTTGCGAACCACCTCGCGCGATAGTTCGATGTGCGGCACCTGATCTTCGCCTACAGGAACAAATAACTCCTGCCTCGGATCGCCGTACATCACGATATCCGCGGTCTGGAGAAGCGGATAGCCGAGAAACCCGTAAGTGCCGAGATCGCGATCCTTAAGATTTTCGATTTGCTCCTTATAGGTCGGGACGCGCTCGAGCCAGGAGAGCGGCGTGATCATCGAAAGCACGAGATGCAGTTCCGCATGCTCGAGAATGCGCGATTGAATAAAGAGTGTCGATTTCTCTGGGTCGAGGCCGACCGACAGCCAGTCCATGGCGATCTGTAGCGTGCTTTCTGCGATCGACGACGTGTCTTCGTAATGCGTGGTCAGCGCGTGCCAATCCGCCACGAAAAAAAAGCATTCGTATTCTTCCTGAAGCTTCAACCAATTGGAAAGGGCGCCGAAGTAATGGCCGAGATGGAGGCGGCCGGTGGGCCGCATTCCGCTTAGCACTCGTTTGCGTTTTGACAAGCCGTGGAAAACCCCTCAAATGGCCTTCAAGTGATAAAGAATGCTAGCACAGAAAAGGAAAGCGTGAACGGCAACTCACATGCGGCAAACATCAATTTCCGGCGGTCTATCAAAGTTTCAGCAATTCCCGCAGCCGCTTCGTTTGTCCTCGCGAGACAGGCACTTCCGTCGCGCGCTTGTCGTTCATCTTCAGGACGTAACTCGACTTGAACCACGGCACCACTTCCTGAATGTGGTTGATATTCACCAGAAAAGACCGGTGCGGACGCCAATAAGTGTTTGGGTCGAGAGCCGCCGCCAGTTCGTCGATTGTCTTGTAATTGGACGAGCCTTCCACTTCGCGCGCCGTAAGGGTGATCGCACCATCGTCTATCGTGGCAAAGATCAGGTCTTCCGCATCGATCAAAATCAAGCGCGCCTGCGACTTGACGAGCAGCTTTACCGGATGCGTGGCACCGGGCTTCGCGGCAGGCGCAGCGCCGCCGTTTCCGGCCAACTGCACGGCAAGGTTTTCCAAACGTTCGTCGGGCGGAGCGTTCGCCTCGATCTGCTTCTTCGCGCGCTGTATAGCCTTGGCGATACGCGCTTTGTCGAACGGCTTGAGGACGTAATCAACTGCGCTCACCTCAAACGCATGTACGGCGTAATGATCATAGGCCGTGGCAAAAATGATCTGCGGCAACCGCAACTTGCGCTCCACCAGCTTCTTGATCACACCAAACCCATCCAGTCCCGGCATCTGCACGTCCAGAAACAGCAGATCGGGCGCGTGCTCTTTGACGAGAACAACCGCTTCCAGCCCGTTCTTCCCCTGGGCCACCAGCGCCACGTCAGGCAAAGATCTCAGCAGGAACGCCAACTCGTCGCGGGCCGGGCGCTCGTCATCGACAATGATCGTATTCAGGGGCATAGCAGGCTGCCAAAAGTATACCGTTTTCCGCCGTCCCGATAACAGGACGCAGCCCTGTAGACCAGCTTACGAACTCTCCGCCCTGACGCACGGGACTGGTAAAATCCGAAGCGTGCCGTTCGGCCATGGACCAGCGACGAATCGGCCTCAGGAGACAAGGTGACCAAGAACGCCGCGGTAAAAGTCGAAAAGAGCGAACTGATTTTCAAAGGCCGCGTGATGGAAGTTCTCCGCGACGAAATCATCGAGCCCAGCGGCATTAAAGCGATCCGCGAATGGGTAAGGCATCCCGGCTCGGTTGTGGTTCTCCCCGTTTTTCCTGACGGCCGCATCCTCCTGATCCGCCAATATCGCTACGCAGCCGCGCAAGTGATGTGGGAATTGGTCGCCGGCCACAAGGAGTCCGACGAAGATTTCAAAACCGGGGCGCATCGCGAGCTCGAAGAAGAAAGCGGCTACACTGCGAAGAAAATGACGAAGCTCCTCGAGTTCTTCCCTTCGCCCGGATTCCTCAGCGAGAAAATGGTCGTCTTTCTCGCCCAAGGGCTCACCAAAGGCAAACCGCGCCAGGAAGAAGACGAAAACATCGATCAGCGAATCGTCACGCTCAACCAAGCGGAAGATTGGATTCGCACCGGAAAAATCCGCGACGCCAAGACCATCTCGGGGATTCTGTTTTACGCAATATTTACGAGGGCGCGCCTAAAAAATGCCGGCCGCATGCGTTGAATGGAGGCAATATGTTTGGACCGTTTGTGCACAAGCTCAATAAAGGCGGCTTGGACGACATCGTGGCGAACGGGCGCCTGCTCTCGACCACCGCCGCAGGCACGGCAGGCGGAGGCGACGGAGTAAGGGCCCACCAGGGCTCGTTTCAAGATCTTTACAGATTCCACGGCTGGGCCGTTCGGCCCGATCCAAATGAAATTTTCATCGAGTTCAAAACGGCCCACCAACCGTTGGTCGTGGGGCCTCCCCATCGCCATTCGATGGTGAGATGGCTCCTCGATGCAGGGCAATATCTCCTAATCACGATTACGGGTGTCTATAACGGCTGCGGGCAACGGTTATCGTAAGAAAAGGATCGGCGCTCCGCCGACACGTCACGCCATCCGCGCAATCACGACCGTCATATCATCCGCCTGCTCGGCGCTGCCGGACCACCGCTCGGCGCTCTCGATCAGATCTTCCGCAAGCTTGTTTGCGGGCGCGTTGCGTTCTCGCAAAAGCTCGTCGCGCAGCCGGTCCACGCCAAATTCCTCGCCGAACACATTCTCCGGCTCCGTAAGCCCATCGCTAAACACCATCAAAATGCTCCCCGGCGGAACTGCCACCGTCCCCTGCTTGTATGCCGCGTCTTCGATCAACCCAATCACGGTCCCGCCCTCGGCCAACGTCTGCACTTTCCCGTCCGTCACGAGCAGCGGAGGCAGGTGCCCCGCATTCGTGTAATTCAGGATCCGCGTCTGCGTATCGTACACCCCGTAAAAAAGCGTCGCGTAGCGGTCGTCCGCAGTGGTCTGAAGAAGGTGCTGGTTCAGCCGCTCGACCACGCGCGCCGTATCCAACGTCCCGTTCATCGACGCCGCGCTGCGCAACGCCGCCTGCAAGCTCGCCATCAGCAGCGACGCAAAAATTCCCTTCCCGCTGATGTCCGCTACCGCGATGCCGACGCGCGAGCCTCCAAGCGGAATAATGTCGTAATAATCTCCGCTCACGGATCGCGCCGGACGGCAAATCGCCGCGAGTTCCAGCCCCGGAATCGATGGCAATTTTTTCGGGAAAAGCTGCCGCTGAACTTCTCGCGCGATCGACACTTCATTCTCGAGCCGCTGCCGCTGCCGCTGCTCCTCAATCAGCTCGGACACCGATCCTGTCATCTCGTTGAACGATTGTGCGAGCGCGCCAAGTTGATCTTGGCGTTCGATGTGAATCCGGTGGCTCAGGTCGCCGCTGCGGATGCGCAGCGTCGCGTCGTAAAGGTCGGCCACCGAACCGGTGATCGTCCGCGAAAGGATCACGCCGATGATGAACGCGACCAGTTCCAGGACCAGAAACACGATGAATGCCGCAAACAGAAATTCCATAATTAGCGGCGCATAATCCCCCAGCGAAGTCAGCAGATCGCCGTTCACCGCCGACAACCGGAACGAGTACGTCACAAACACTGGCAGATCGGTCCCGTTGTTATTCCGCTGGGCCCGCAGCGCGTCAAACGTCGCCAGCCCGCTGACCTGCACGTCCCCGAGAAACCGTCTCGGGACGATCACGCGATGCGTGCTGCTGATCTGCTCGCCAACGTAGTAGGGCGTTCCGTGAAGAGTGAAAATCTGCCGCGGCTCTCTGCCCCGCCCGTTTCCAAAGCCCCGCCCGCGCGCCGCTCCATTCGGGCCATTTGCAGGCGGGCCTGGCCCCAGTGGCGGCGCTCGCCCGGCTCCCGAGCTTCGCCCCTGCCCCGCCGACCCTCCGTTCTGTCCGCGCCCGCCGCCCGAACCGCCCTGCTGACTTCCCGGAACCGGCGTGAGCAGCTCGAACTGAATCGGCCCCAGCTTCGACGGGAAAGAATCCAGCAGCGCCGGCGTTACTGGAGCCGCCACGAAAATCGTATTCCGTCCACCTGCTACGGGAAGCACCTGTACCGCCGCAAAAACAAGCCTGTTCCCAAATTCCACCAGCCCCGCGAACTGCCCCGACGTCTTATCCCGAATCAACTCTGACCCGACGTTCAGCTCCACATTCAGGTCTGGCCAATCCGTCTGCGCCGCCGCGATCACACCCGCAATGCTCGGCCGCGTGAGAATCTTCATATTCTCCAGCTGCTCCGGCGAAAGCACCGGTGGAGGCCCCGGCGGCCCGTTCGGACCAAACGCCCCGCCACGACCGCGTCCATCTCCACGGCCGCGCCCGCGTCCGCCGCGCCCAAACTCCGGTTGCGCCGGCACCGGCTTCAAGTCTGGCTCTCGCCCAACCACGCCCGCGATCGCGCTCGCGTCCGCCGCAATCATGTTTTCGCGCTGTTTCAGGTCGTCGCGCAAAAGGTGCGCGCCAATCTGCAATTCCAGCAGATACCCGGCCAGCCCCACCATCGTCAGCAGCAGCAAAATCGGCACTACCGCGATGAACACATAAGCGACAATCAACCTGTTGCGCAGCCTCCACAGCAAAGTCCTTCGCGCAACAATGATCAGCCTCACAAACAAATAAACCGCAGCAATCAGCCCAACAAATGTGAGAAACCCTGTGCGAGGCAGTTCATGCCCAAGCGCCGCCGGAATCCGGAACACCAGAGCGAGCACCACAATCCCCAGCGCCGCCCAATCGGCGGGAGACGCACCACGGCGAATCTGCTTCAGGCTATCCTTCGTGAATGGATCGGGAGAAGACATGGGAGAAAGATCAGAAACGGCTCCAGCGCGCCACGAAAGCGATCTTAGTCACTATTGTGATACGCATGGCGCGGCGCAGCGGCTACAGTTTGAGTCGAATTTTGTACCTGGCTGTGATAGCGGCTATACATGAAGTAGACCACAAGGCCGACAAAAAGCCATCCGAACAGACGCAGCCAGTTCCATACGTTCAGCTCAAACATCATATAACCGTTGAAGATAATTCCCAGAATGGGCACCACGGGAACCCACGGAGTGCGGAACGGCCTTTCTTGAGCGGGGTTCGTTCGCCTCAGTACCATTATCGCAATGCAAACGATCACGAATGCAAACAGCGTCCCGATATTGACCATGTCCCCCAAGTCTTCGATCGGGACCACGCTCCCAACAACGGCGGCTACGAGCCCGACGAGAATTGTGGTCTTATAGGGTGTGCGGAACCGTGGATGAATCGCAGCGAAAAATTTCTTGGGCAGTAGACCATCGTTGGCCATCGAATAGAGCACGCGCGTCTGCCCGAGCAACATTACCAACATCACGCTCGTCAACCCCGCCAGCGCGCCCGCCGTGATCAGGTACGAGGCCTTGACGAGCCCGCGATCCAGAAACGCCACGGCGAGCGGCGCTTCGATATTGATGCCCCGCCACGGCACCATGCCCGTCAGCACCGCCGCGACCGCAATGTAAAGAACGGTGCAAATCAGCAGCGAAGCGATGATACCGATCGGCAAGTCACGCTGAGGATTTTTCGCCTCCTGCGCGGTCGTGGAAACGGCGTCAAACCCGATATACGCAAAGAAAATAAACGCGGCTCCCTTGCCCACGCCCGAAAATCCCATCGGCGCAAACGTTGCCCAGTCATGCCCCCAGTTCCCCGGATGCACATAGCGCGCGCCGACAAAAATCACGAACAAAACGACGGCGACCTTGATCACCACGATGGTCGAATTGAAACTCGCGCTCTCCTTGATTCCAATCACCAGCACAGCCGTGATCAGCATCGCAATCAGAAACGCCGGCAGGTTGAACCCGAATTCATGCCCGAGAAAGTGCGGCGCATTCAGCAAAGCGTGTGCGCGCTGCAACAACTCCGGTGATTGCGCCGAAACCAGCGCGTCCACCTTGTTGATGTACGCTTGCGTCCCCATCGTCAGTGACGGGTCGGCCGTCCGCGCCATCTGCGCCGCCACCGTCTTCTCTGCGGTATCGAGCGCCGTCCAGTGGTCGTACGCGAGCCACAGCGGCATTCTCAGCCCAAAAATATTCAGGAATTCCACGAAGTGATTTGACCACCCGGCCGAAACGGTGCTGGCGCCCATCGCATATTCCAGCGTCAAATCCCAACCGATGATCCAGGCAAAAATTTCGCCCAAGGCGGCGTAGGCGTACGTATACGCGCTGCCGGCCAGCGGAATCATCGCCGCAAATTCGGAATAGCATAGGCCCGCGAACGCGCAACCTAGCCCCGAGATTACGAACGAAAGCATCAGCCCGGGACCGGCATAGTGCGCGCCCAACCCGGCCAGTACGAAAATTCCCGCGCCGATCACGGCCCCCACGCCCAGCGCCGTCAGAGAGACCGGCCCCAACGTGCGCTTCAGAGTGTGCTCGCCGCTTGCTGCAGCCTCCTCGAGCAGCCACTCCATCGGCTTCTTTCGGAACAACGGACCGGCCATTTAGACGATTCCTCCCAAGACCTGCTGCGCCCCCGTCCTTATTCCACTTGCTTGCTCACACACGCTTCGCCGCTCGCGCCCGCAGAGCGTACACCGGCACTCCCAGCAGGACAATGAAGAGCCCCGGCCAGGTGTACTGTGGCTTGTACCGCAGCAGCTGAACCTCCAAAAAGGCCGCCATTATAAGGTAAATCGCGGGCAGCACAGGATACCCAAAAGCGCGATAGGGCCGTTCGGCATTTGGCTCTTTCCAGCGGAGGATGAAAAGCCCAGCGAGCGTGAGAATGTAGAAGATCAGCTCCGAGAATATCACGGCATCAAGCAGCTGGCTGTACGTGCCCGAAACGCACAACACGGCGCCCCACGCACATTGCAGCGCCAGCGCAACCGCCGGCACGTGCCGCGCGTTCACCGTTCCGACCGGCCGGAAAAACAGCCCGTCCTTCGACATCGCGTAGTAAATTCGCGCCCCCGAAAGAATCAGGCCGTTGTTACAGCCGAACGTCGAGACAAGAATCGCAATCGCCATCAAAATCGCGCCGATCGGCCCGAAGATCACGGTCGTAACCGCCGTCGCAACCCGGTCGTCGGTGGCGTATTCAATGCCCCGCGAGATTGCCGTCGCGCCATTCGGATCGCCGATCACCGGCAATATGCGGACGTAGGCCACGTTCGCCAGCACATAAAGCAGAACCACCAATCCCGTCCCCAGCGCCAGCGAGACCGGCAGATTGCGCCCGGGATTGCGCACCTCCGACGAAGTGAACGTCACGCAGCCCCACGCGTCCATCGAGAAGAGCGACCCCACCATCGCCACGCCAATCAGCGTCAATGTGCCGATCATCCATTGCGGATGATCCGGCGGATACGGATGCATCAGCGAGAATCGCGCGTTCTGCCAAAAATCGCTGAAGTTCGCGTGCCGCGCAATCTCCGTCGAAAAAAACAGGCCCAGCAGCACGATCCCCGCAAGCGCCGCGATTTTCGCCACCGTAAACGTGTTCTGAACGATTTTGCCCAGGCTCAGCCCGCGCGTATTGACCCACGTAAGGAACACAATCGACAAAATCGCGAGCAGGTTTTGCCGGTTCAGCCCGACGTTATAAGGTCCGAGCTGCCCGAAGAAGAAGTGCCACGGGCCGAACGTGCCTATTTTCCAGATCCATCGCGAAGCGTCAAACCACGGCACGATCACCGCCGTGTATTTCGCAAATGCTATCGCCACGGCCGCGATCGTTGCTGTCTGAATCACCAGCAGCATCGTCCAGCCGTACAGAAAGCCGCACGCCGGACCAAGCGACTCGCGCAGGTAGACGTATTGTCCTCCCGCGTGCGGCATCATGCCCGCCAGTTCCCCGAAGCTCAGCGCGCCGATCAGCGTCATCATGCCGGAGAGCAGCCATACCAGCAACAGCAAGCCCGGGCTCCGCACTTGCCGGCTGATGTCCGCGGAAACCAGAAAAATGCCGGAGCCGATCATCGACCCCGCGACGATCATCGTCGCGTCAAAAAGCCCCAGTCCCTTGACCAGACCTTTCGCGCCTTCCGTTTGCACGGGTGTTTGAACAGACTCAGACATAGCTTTGGAATCCGCCTGCCCCTAATCCTGCCGCGAATCGGCGCGCCCCGGGTAATAGTTTGATCAGAGCGCGTACCGTTTTGTAAACGGCGGAAAATGAAAAGGGGCCGGACGGCATCCTCCGGCCCCCGAGCCACCGAATAGAAAGCTCAGCTGATCTTAAACCGCACCTCAATTTCCAGCCCGATATCGTCATTCACGCTCAAAAGCCGTGCCAACTGCGGCACCGCAAGCCCAAAGGTTTCGAACTTGAAATGGGTCTGGGCCCGCCCGGCCACCAGCCCGGTATTGTTATCAACCGTCGCGATGCCCTGCCAGGTCACCGGCGCCGTCACGCCATGAATCGTCATATCGCCCGTCAGCTCGAACCCGAATTGTCCGTTGAGCGGATTCGGCATCCCCTTGATGCTCTTGGGAACAAACACCGCGGTCGGGTAGGTGTCTGTCTCCAGCGTGCGTTTCTGAATAAAGCCGTCGCGCATCGGCTGATCGCTTTTGAGGGTGCGTAGATCGAAAGTCAGCTTCGATTGGCTGCTGTCGATTGAACCGTCCTTGTCCAGCGCGATGGTCCCCGTCAGCGCGTCAGACGTTCCCACAGCGTCGCTGGGAAAATCGATGCCGGCGAGCTGCTCGCGAACCCGATATGACGCCGTGCTGCCGTCAGTGAGCGTCAATGTGAGTGGGAACGGCTTCGGAGGCGCTTGCGGACGCCGCCCTCCCGGAGGGCCGCCCATTTGCCCGGGCGGCGGGCCACCCTGGGGCATTCCGCCCTGGGCCCATACGGTCGAGCGCGAAGCAAACGCGCCCGCCAGAATTATCGCGCAGATCCCGAGCCCCGATAGCAGGCCGGCCATCCACGCTGACACCAAGCCCGATGAACTCTGATTCCGATTCATCTGTCCTCTCAGTACAGCAAAAGTTTGAGTTTCGGCCCAGGCGCCCCAGTAGACCTGAGTGGGTAAACAGAGTATTCGCCCCGCCCTCGCCTGTCAAACTTCAAACG
>DATJOL010000114.1:0-26756 GCA_035507075.1 Candidatus Aquilonibacter sp.
GGTCACTACATCACTACAGATACTCACCATCCGGCTGATACAAAAAAGACCGATCAGGTCAAGCATCGGAGTTCTGGCTTTTTGAACCGGGACTCTCACGCCGCGGCTCCGCGCTACTGGAATAACTGGGGTGCAAACTCATTGAGATAGTTCCGCCAGTCGATCCAGGTGTATGCACCTGTGGACTGCTGAAAGACTGCCGCGAATCCCTTTCTCTCAAAGAAGTCCATAGTGGCAAGGGTCGAAGGCAGAATGAAATCGTCCGATCCGGTCGGACGCCATTACTTCCGGTCTTAGACAGTTCGGCAAACCGAAGATCGCCTCTACGGGCATTTACCAATCGCCGATCACGACGGTTTGAATGTCGCGACGTGCGCGCCCGAGAAATCGAAGCCGGAAGTTCAGCCGCCGATCAGGACCGTCATGCAGCCAAGAATTATGACGCCGCCGTGTGCGGTCTGGTCCCCCAGGCGTGCGGCAGGCAGGTTGCCGATGAGCACCGTGGCAGAGCCTTTGACGATCGTATCGGGAGGGCCGACGCAAGTGAGCATGTCTGTGATGCGCGCCGCGGGCAGCATGCCAATCAAGACCGTCGGCTCGCACGGAGGGAGGATTGGGCCGCCGACGTGGGGAACCGGACCGGTGGCCATTGGACATGTGTGCATGTCGGTTACGCGAGCTGCCGGCGGCATCATCGCCTCCTGTAATTATTGAGATAAGTCAGTTCAGTTTGGTGCCCTTGGTGCCATCGTCGGCCTGATCGGGTTTCGTCGGACTCGTGATGCTGCCCGCGCTCCCCGAGCCTGCGGCGCCGCCGCTATTGATCATCACCATGGTCCCGGTGATTGCCAAATCTGCCGGGGTGAGCGCCACATAACTGCCGCCGACCTTGATTGTGAGTTGCGCGTCGGCCTCAATCACCACTTCCGTCGCTTTCAAATAGATCGACTGAGTCGCCTGATGCGAATAGCTCATGGAGGTTTCAGCGAGGCTTTGGCCAACTTGCAGAGACATGTTCTGGCCGGCCTTTTCATTGATATTGCCGGTGACGCCGACGCTGAGATCGCCGCCAACACTTTCCATTTGATCATTGGTGACAACCAGGCTGCGATTATTCGCAACGCTTTCACGCAGATCGTTTTTCACGTTGATGTCCATATCTTTCTGCGCGTTCATAAAAACCTGCTCGCTGCCCGACTTGTCTTCGAAACGAATCTCGTTAAATTGAGATGTGCCGCCGCCCTTTGAGCTTGAGGATTTGATGGTGCTGCGCGTGCCATTGTCCGGCAGCGTGTAGGGAACGGTCTGGTCGGCGTTGTAGACGCGTCCCGTGATGATGGGACGGTCGGGATCGCCTTCGAGGAAGCTGACAATTACTTCCTGGCCGATGCGCGGAATGAACATGGCTCCCCAGCCCTGGCCGGCCCAAGGTTGCGATACGCGAATCCAGCAGGAACTCTTGTCGTCATTTTGGCCTTCGCGATCCCAAAAGAACTGCACTTTCACGCGCCCATACTTATCCACGTAAATTTCTTCGCCTGAGGGCCCGACGATGACGGCCGTTTGCGGGCCTTGCACGAACGGCTTTGGCGTGACGCGCGGATGCCGATAGGGAATCGACGAATCGATGCAGGCGAAGTGGTTGGAGTACTGCGCACCGGAAGCCTCGGCGCCGAGGAAGCCAGCGCTCGACGCGGAGTGCTGTATTTCAGTGATCAGATACGTTTTGTTCATCGAATCCGCATCGTGTTCTTCAAGGTCGAAGAGATAACCGGACACCATCGAGCGGCAATTGCTCGATCCGCCACCGACTAAGTGGCCGGCCTCTTCCTCTTCCATGCGAAGTTTGGCGAGATCCGATCCTTCGGAAGCCGTCGTTTGGTCGCCTGGATAATCGTAAAGTTCATAGCCCGTTTTGGCGTCAACATCGACAACGGTGGTCTCGCTGGCGAGCAGCTTTGCGCTCGGAGTTTCGAAATTGTAATCGTTGAGGGAGTATTTGGCGCTGCGAAGCTCCTGCTCGAGCTGCCACGAGGTGATCACGTCTTCGATGTCATGCTTCGAATCAGGCGAATACTTGAAAGTCGATTGGTCAGGGCAATTGGAATGCGCGCTGGGAGAATCGGCGAGAACGAGAGTGTGCTTGCCGTCTTCGTGCTCGAAGAAGTAGTAGATGCCATTATGTTCCATGAGCCGCGAGACGAAATTGAAATCGGTTTCGCGGTATTGCACGCAATAATCGAGCGGCTGATAGGAGCCGGTGAGCGAGCTCTTGTAATTGCTGGAGAATCCGCGGTCGCTGAAAATCTTTTCGATAATGTCCGGCACGGACATGTTCTGAAAAATGCGGCAGTTCGCGTTGCGCGTCAGAAACCAAAGCCACGGCACGACTTCCATTTGGTAGCGGGTGAACTTAATGTCCGTGGTGCTCTGCGCGAAGCGGCTGACGTAGCCATTGAAATAGCGGTCGGCAGAACCATCACCGAGCTGCAGTTTTATCGTAACGCTTTGGCCGATGATGTCGTCGAAGGAGATCGATTTCGACTCCGAGAGCAGATCGAGGTTGAAGGCGAAAAGGCGCGAGATTCCTTCGTGGCCGGAAAAGCCGGCGAGAAGGAGAACGTCCTCCCCAAGCGGTGTGCTGATCGAAATGAGCCTGTTTTCCTGGGTGAAGCTGCTGGCGTCTGCCAAAGCGTACCTCCGCAAGAAATTCTAGGGCATTCGGCAATTCAATGCTCAGGCGGCAAAGACGGCCTGCCGCATCTATGAATATGCGAATTCTCCGTTGGCGCCGATGCCGACGTGAATCGATTGCAGCTTCTGGCCCTCCGCCATCCGTCCAAGCAATTGGCGCGAGACGTCCGGCAGAAGGGAGTTCGTCAGGATGTTGTCCACATTGCGTGCGCCGGACTCGACTTCGGTGCAGCGTTTGGCGACTTCATCGATCAATGCATCGTCATAGGTCAGGGCGATTTTGTGATTTTCCAGGATGCGGCGCTGAATCTTTCCGAGCTTCAGGATGATGATCTTCTTCAGAGCCTCATCGCGGACCGGATAGTACGGTACGACCACCATGCGGCCGAGAAACGCCGGCTTGAAGATTTTGTTCAGTTCGGGTTTGAGCGTGTTCACGAGCGCTGCAGGCGAGGGAGCTGTTTCGGGATCAGCGCACAGCTTCATCAGCTGGTCCGTGCAGGCGTTTGTGGTAAGGATGATGATGTTGTTGCGGAAATCGATCTGGCGGCCCTCGCCGTCTTCCATAATGCCTTTGTCAAAGACTTGGAAGAAAAGCTCGAGCACATCCGGGTGCGCCTTTTCGACTTCGTCGAGCAGGACGACGGAATATGGCCGGCGTCGGACTGCTTCCGTGAGGACACCGCCCTCGCCGTAGCCGACGTATCCCGGGGGCGAGCCTTTCAAGGTCGAGACGGTGTGCGATTCCTGGAACTCGGACATGTTGATCGTGATCAGGTTGTGCTCGCCGCCATAAAGCAGATCCGAAAGCGCAAGAGCGGTTTCCGTCTTGCCGACGCCGCTCGGCCCAACGAGCATGAAAACGCCGACGGGCTTCACGGGATCATCGAGGCTGGCGCGCGACGTCTGGATGCGCTGGCTGATGACGTCGAGCGCATAGGGCTGGCCGATCACGCGATTCCCGAGATGCTTTTGCAGCGAAAGAATCGTCGCGATCTCGTCTTTCAGCATTTTGCCCACAGGAATACCGGTCCAACCGGAAATCACTTCGCCGACGATTTGCGCGTCGACGCAGACGCGGATCAATCCAGTTTCGCCCTGCAGAGCAGAAAGTTCGTTTTCCAGTTTGGAGAGTTCAGCACGAAGCTGTTCGGGGGATTGCTCAGCTGCCGCTGTTGCGGTTGCGGCCGGCACACTGGCAACTGCTGCGGCTCCTGCGGACGCCGCCGCAGCGACAGCGGAATCGCCGTTGCCGCTTTCAGCAGGAGTAGCTTTTGCCGCTGCTGCAGCTGTGACGCCGCGTTCCAGCTTTTCGCGAATGTCGCGAATCTGCACCACGAGTCCGCGTTCTTTGTCCCAGCGATCCTGCAGAGCCTTGAGATTTGCTTGCACCGATGCTCTTTGCGAGGCAAGTTGCGCGAGGCGTTCGGTGTGATCGACGCCGACCACCATTTCACGTTCAAGGATGCGCTGCTGCACGTCGAAATCGTCAATCTGGCGGATGGCATCTTCAATCGCCGGCGGAGTGGCGTTTTGCCCGAGCGAGAGCCGCGCGCAGGCTGTATCGAGAACGCTGACTGCTTTATCCGGAAGCTGGCGGCCGGCGAGATAGCGATGCGAAAGCCGAACGGCCGCGGCGACGGCCTCATCAAGAATGCGCACCTTGTGGTGTTTTTCAAGCGAGCCAACGATGCCGCGCATCATCACCATGCATTGCGGTTCCGTCGGCTCTTCCACTTTGACCACCTGGAAACGGCGCGCGAGCGCGGGGTCCTTTTCGAAATATTTTTTGAACTCGGCCCATGTGGTGGCGGCGATCGTGCGAAGCTCGCCGCGCGCAAGAGCCGGCTTCAACAGGTTGGCGGCATCGTTCTGGCCGGCCTGGCCGCCGGCGCCGATCATGGTATGCGCTTCGTCGATAAAAAGAATGATCGGAGTGGGGGACGATTTGACTTCTTCAATCAGGCCCTTGAGGCGATTCTCGAATTCGCCTTTTACGCCAGCGCCCGCCTGCAAAAGCGCGAGATCCAGCGTGCGGACTGTGACATTGCGCAGCGGCGGCGGCACGTCTCCTTGCGCAACGCGCAGCGCGAACCCTTCCACGACGGCCGTTTTGCCCACGCCGGCTTCGCCCGTAAGAATCGGATTATTTTGACGGCGGCGGGTGAGAATATCGATCACCTGGCGGATTTCGAAGTCACGGCCAAGGACCGGATCAATTTTCCCGAGCTTCGCGTTTTCCGTCAGGTTCACCGTGAACTGATCGAGATTCGGAGTCTTGCCACCCACGACGCGACCAGGTGCCGCCGGTGCATCAGCCGATTCGGCTGCCGCGGTGACGGTCTCTTCGGAAGAGTCTGCGACGATCTTTGCGAATTCGTTGCGAAGAGCTTCGGGCTGGATTTTCTGAAACTCGCGGCTGATTTCGCGCGTGATGCGCGCGAGTTCTTCGTCAGTGACCAGCGCCAGAATGGTGAAGCCAGTGCGGATTTCGGATGCGTTGAAGTCGATCGAGCCGACGGTCCATGCCTGAGTGAGCATTTTCAACACGCTAGGGCTGATCGCAGGCGTGCGGGCATTTCCGGATTTGAGCTTGTCCATGCTGCGCGTCAGTTCGCCGGTGAGCCGGGATTTATCGATGCCGAAGTGCTTCGCGATTTTTGCGAAGTCCGCCGCCTGCGAGTCCAGCAGCTTCATCAGGTAGTGTTCGATTTCGATGTCGTAATGCGTGCGCGAGAGGCAGAGGCCGGCCGCGCCTTCCAGAGCGGAGCGAGCCTGATCGTTGAGCTTTCCGATTAGTGCTTTCAGGTTGAGGCCCATGGGCTACCTCGCAATCAGAGATTTAGAATTGTTTCGTTCGGGTCACGCGAAAGCGGCGCCGATTTCAGCCACGTGATCCAGCCAAGTCGCGGCCCACTGACTTCGTCCATGCCGATTTCAACGCGAGGGACCTCTTCGCGCTGCAAAACGAGCTGAATTTCAAAGTCGAATTCGTCATTCGAAAAAAACCTCGTGACGGACTTCAACGATTCATACGCGTCGCCATCGGGAAGAAACTGGCGATATTTTGCGAGCGGCATGGGGCCAAGCTTCACGCGCACGCGCGATTGCTGGTCCCAGATCTCATCGCCTACCACCGCGCCCCTGCCGAGCTTTTGCGAATCGCTGCCTTCTTCGCCGAGTTCGCATTGCGTCGCCGAGTCGATCGTGTACCAGCCGCCGACAAATTCTTCCACTTCGACAGGGACATCGAAATATGCCGCGAGGATCTGTTCGAGAGCCTGCGCCGACCGCGCCTGACGGCCGAGCAAGCCCGCGAAATGAAGCAGCCCGTCATCAGCGAGCGCCTGCCGCCCTTCCAGGCCGGAAGTGCCCAGGCCGATGATGTCGCGCAGGTGATGCGCGAAAAGATCTTCATGAACCGTCGAGTGCGTCGCGGGAAAGCGATATTTCTCCCACGCGCGGTGGAACAGGGAAACCATGCGGTGATGGAAAATATCGAGGAATGCCTGGAACGAGCGGTCGCGGGCCTTTTCGCGCTCAAGAACGAGCTCGGTGTAGCAATAGGGAAGAATCGCCATTGGGCCGGTGAGGCCCATGAAATTAACCATCATCTCGGGGGGTCCGTCTTCCGGCCAATCGATTTGCTGAATCGCGCTGGCGGGGAAACCGAGCGAGGTGTTGCCGCGAAAACGCACCGCTTCGTCCGCAGGATTCGAGAATCTCCCCACCGGCTGACGATCGGGCGCAAGGCGCTGCAAGAGCGTGACAGCCTGGAAGAACTCGAAAGACCATGGCTCGCTATGGAGCGCGTCTTCGAGCGGTGAATTGTCTAGATCAAGATCCTGCGTCCGGCTCTCGGTTGCCATTCGTGCAACGGCGCCTTTCTTTGCGGAGTGGTCACCATCAGTTGCGTGAAACTATTCAGGGAAACGCTCAAGCCCAGGAAGCGTTCCAGGACAGCGGCAAAAAGATAAGCGCCGCTGCCGACGAACTGCGACTCATCGAGTTCAATTTCTACGCGCGTGCCTCGCGCGAAGGTGATGCTATCGTGTCCGGAAACCCGGGTGTAATGCTTCGAACTGCGTACCCGAAGGATACTCTCGATTACGTTTTGAGAATAGGCCGAACGGCCGATGTCATACAGGCGCAGGATTTGCTGCAAAGCATCGCGCCCGCCTTCCACGAGCGAAAGATAGTTGAGCGAAAGATGCGAAATCAGCCGCCACATCGCGCTCTTACCTGAGGAAGGGCGGATTGTCGGTGTCGGTTTGCGCAACGCAACGACTCGTTTCAGCGACGATGCTCCTTCAAGTTCGAAATCTCCGTCCTCATTGCCAAACGGCAGGCGCGACGGAAGGTCGCGATTCGTGCAGGTCGTCTTGATTGAGAGGATACTCGTATCGGGATTCGCCGGTTGCATCGAGAGGTCCACGAGCGACAGGAACATGTCCGTCCCTTCGTCGTTGGGGCGCTCCGAGGCACGGCGGCGCGCGAGCCAAAAACAGGCTTGCTTCCGCGCGCGCGTGGAATGCCGCAGTGAATAAAACGGCTCGAACGTCGAGGTCTGTTGCGTGGACGTATTGATGCAGCCGACTTCGTCGACGGAGAAAATCTCCGTCGAGTACGGCCGGCGCACGTCCGGAACGATGGGATATTCGTATTTGCGTTGATTGAGCTGGATCGGCTCCGCGACCTGCGTAAAGAGGTTGGCGATGGGAGTGCAACCCACGCGAAATGTCTTTTTCGATAGCTCCAGCTCCAGGCGTTGACGCCGGTCGTCGCCTTCGATGTCCGAGATCAGGAAGACGAATTCGACCGCGTCTTTGAACCCCGCCTCCCAGACGGGCTCAAGTTCGGTGAGATCGATAAATAGAAACTTTTCCGGGAATGCAAAATACTCCATGAGCAACGCATGCCCGAAAAATGAGCGATCGACCTGGGGCAAAAGGGCTTCATTCGGTTCGAAGCCGACGGGGCGCAATGTGCTGGCCGGTAGCGTGACGCTGGGAATCTTAGAACCTGGCCTCGGGTCGCGCACGATGATTCGGTTCAGGCGGCTGAAGAGAAGCTCGTACAGTGTGTTGATAAGGCCGCCTTCGCCATCAAGATAAAAACGAAGCCGGTCGATTTTGAGGTCTTTCAAGTTGACGTCAGGCGCGGCGCGAAGCTCCACGCGAATAGCGGCCGTCGAGTCCACGGCCTTCATGGGCGGCTGCAAACGGCTCGGTGGACGCAACTCCGCGGCTGAGACGGTGAGCGGCCACAGGACGGTGTCATAGCACGTCTTGAACGTGCAGGGAACACCCGCGACGGGCCGCGAAAACAAAGACGAGCCGCGCGGAATGGGAAGGCCGGTGGTCAGCTTACCCTTTTCCGGATCAAGCTGGAATTCCACGATGGACATCGAGGGAATGGGCCGCACCAGCTGCGGGTAGACGACGCTGAGGAGCGCTTCGCTGATTTCGGGGAATTCATCGTCGAGTTTCAGATGCACGCGTGCCGCAAGAAATGCGAAGCCCTCGAGCAATCGCTCCACGTGCGGGTCTTCGCATTTCGTCGGTTCGAGAATGAGCCGCGAAGCGACCTTGGGGTTTTTCTCCGCAAACTGCGCAGCCATTTTGCGGATGTAATCGAGTTCGCGCTCGTAATAAAGCAGCAGCTCATCCCGCATTCGGCCCTCCCGAAACGCGGCAATTGCTGGAGCGGAGCTCGACCACGGTATCGAAGGATACAGGCTCGGGCGCGGGATCCATTGCGAGCAGGCCTTCGATTCGGAAACGCAATTCCTGAACGGCCTTTTCGTCGGACTCAACCGGAACGATGCGGACGTTCAAAAGGCGCGGCTCGAACATTTTGATCGCGCTGACGAGTTGGCGATTGAGCTTCGCGCGGTCAGCGCCTGAGGCTACGGTATAAGAAGAAAAATCCGGAAGGCCATAAACGTAAACCGAGCGATTCACTTCCTTCAGAGCTTCATCGGGCTCCTGAAAAATGCGCCGGCTATTGAGGAGCCATTCGAGATCGCGCTGCACCGCCGCCTTCATGATGCGGATCGATTGCGAACGGGTGAGCGGAGCTTCGGCTTGCATTCGCGGCTCCCGGTCGATCAGCCGGTCCAGCACGGAGAGCGTGACTGTGACATCGCCTTGGGATCGCGCCATTTTGGAGGGTTATCCTGCGTTCAGCGCGCGCACAGGATCCAGGCGGCAGATACGCTCAAAAATTTTCTGCTTCTCGGTCGCGTTTCCCTGGATTCTGGTGCTCAGTTTCATAAGAGTCGTCAGGGCCTCGGCAAGCATCTGCCGGTCTTCCCAGTCGTCGAGCTTGTGCGTTTCGATTGCCGCCGCGAGGTCTTCCAGCAAGGGCTGGGCAATCGCTTCTTTTCCAGCCGCGACGCATAGCTGCACGAGTTGAAGTTTGCGCTGAAATCGTCCGCGGCCGGAAGTCTGGCGCGCGAGTTCCTGCTGCATGACCAGGAAAGCCCTCTCTGCCTGGCCGGCCTTCAGCGCTTCGGTGGCAACGTCGTAGCTATCTGCGTTCTTCGAAGGCCAGGAAGGTTCGGGCGCAGACGCGGAGGCCGTTGGCGCGTTTTGCGCGAACGCTGCAGCCGTTCCCTCACCATTCTCGGCGGGAGCGGGCGCCGCTTGCGGGGTCGCTGCAGGACGCATCAATTCGAGGAGCCATGCTCGCGTTTCGGCATTGGCCGCCGGTGTGTCGTCGAGCAAGCTTGCGTCAAGCAATTCGGGAACGTCATGCAGAAGAACCTTCAGCTCTAGACGGATCGCGGCGGCGACGGGTTCGTAGTCGCCGCCCAGCGCGGTGCACGCTTCAACGACGTGGCGCTGCAAATCGAGCCACGCACGGCTGCAGGGAAGGGACATCGCGTTCTCGGCCGTTTCGAGAAGTTCAGCCCATTTTTCGCCGAGCGCGAGGCGTTTGATCTGTTGGCGAAGCTCGGTGGGAGGTGCTTCGAGCAGCGCCGCATTCGACAGGCGCGCAGCAGCGCGGAGTTCTCCCCAACGAAGGCCGCGCATCATCAAATAGGGCGCAGGGCTATGCGGTTCGCGCTGGCGCAGAAACGCGGCAGCTTTTGCGACACCTGCAATCAGCTCGCGCCGGTCCGCGGGCTCAGAGCTCGTCATCACGGAAATCACGATGCTTGGCACGGCGCTACGCGCACCGCCGGCGCCCGCGGCCGTTCCGTCGGCCGCTACTTCACCGGCGGTTTCGGCGGGCGCTTCCTCGACCGGGTCGGGTTCCGTTTCGCGCTTCTTCTGCAAAAGCGCATGAACTGTGTGGCGAATTTCTTCGAGCGCGGTCTTCAGCTTGCCTAACGCCGGGCCGGCGTTGCCGAATTTTTCGTCGCACGTTTCATCGAGACTCTTCAGCGCCGCGAGGCAGCCGTCGAGGTCCTTCTCGGTCTGGACGTAAAAAGCCTTGGGCGTTTCGACGAACGCCTTATCGAAGTCCTCGGGAGTGAGCTTTCCTTCCCTAATCCGCTCGGCGCGCTGCTTCTTTTCTTTGTCGCCCTGTGCCTGCGCCTCATAGCCGACCATCCGCGATTCCTTGAATTTCAGAAAGCCATAGCCGGCGCGGACCAGCGCAATATTTTTCAGCGGAAGATCCAGCGCGCTGCCGAGCCAGTCAAGCGGAGCGGCGCGCAGCTCGAGATCTCCGTCTTCGATGGGTGGATAGAGTGTGTCCCAAAAGTTGGAGATGAGTCCCTGGCATAGGACGAGTCCCTGACGAAGCCCCGCAAAACCTTCCGAGCGCAGCAAAGCCTCGCAGAGCCACGCCGAAAGTTGCAAATCTTTGGTTTTGCTCGCGAGGGCTTCCTGCGTGAGCTTCAAAACGAGCGGGACGTCGGCAACTTTTCGCTCTTGTTGCCAGGCGCCCTGATTCAACCCATCGTCTTCGCGTCGCGCTTCCTTGATTTTGTCGTAGAGAAGCAGCTTGGTGTCGTAACGGACATCCACGCCGCTCGGGTTTTCACCAGCAATCGGATTAAGGAGATCTTCGCGAAGAGGCATTGTCTTCGGTCCGTTTAGTTAGCTGCAGCAGGCGCAGCCGCTTGCTTCGTGAATTCAATCGCACGAATCTCGAGGAAGGGAACTTCCTCGCCGTCCATGAGCAGCGTCTTCTGCCCGCAGGGGTATTCGGTTCCGTTTTCGTCGGCGCTCCATTCGGTTACGCGGCCGAGCCACGCCGCTTCGTTGTCGCTCTTCCACGAAAAGGGATAAATCACTGGAACGAGCACCTCGCCCAATTCCGTGCTTTTGAATTCCGGGCCGGTGCGGATCGTCGCAGGTGCCCAGACAGTGTCGCGAAGGCGTCTGGGCGCCTCCATTTGCAGAGATTCGATGTGTTCGAAGGGAATCCAGAGATAAGCGCCCGCGGCGTAAACTTCGAGGCGTCCGGCCAAATCGGGATCGGCATCACGAAGAGACTGGAACGGGCGCCCGTTCAGGGTTCCAGTGACAGGCTTGACGGGCGTGTGCTTGGAAAACGCAGCTTTGTCGAAAGTTTCGTTGCGGAGCTTTTCTGCGTTCAGCGCGGAGTAATAGAGGACCGCGCCCATTTCGGTCTCGGCGCCGCCCTGGGCGAGGACAGCCAATTGCTTTTCCGCGCGGCCGTATTCACCGGCGATGCACAGCAACTCGAACAGGAAGGTGCGCTGGCTCGCGTCCGCGGGGTGATCGCGAAGGTACGACGTGAGTTCCTTGATCGCTTCGCGCACCTTTCCTTGTTCGAAAAGTTGCTTGGCTATCATCGCGGTTACCGAAACTTCCGCGGCGTCACCTATGCTCCCACGCTCTTGGCAAAGTCATGATACGCGGTTACAAATCCCTCAAGGCTCTTGTTGTCGGCGGAGTCGGCCGCATAGTCGATCTCGACCTTTTCCGCGGTGAACGAAACCGATTCCATCGGGACGTCGCTGCTTCCCGACCACTGAATCGAGCTAACGAAAGCATTTGTAAGGATCAGCTTGTAGAAATCCTGCTGTCCGGACGAACCCATCGCCTTGTCGCACGTGATCGTAGCTGTCGGGAACCCTGTGCCCATGCAGCAGGCGCTGAATAGTTTCGGAGACGCTTTGTCAACCTTCTTCATGATGCTCAGATCGGTCGCGGTTGCCTTGCCGCCGCTCTTGCCCCCGCCACTTGCAAGCGTGATGTGCTGCGAGGCCCCGAAGCTGAACGAAAGCACTTCGATCTGCTTTTCTTTGCCCTTGGTCAGGCTCTCGCCATCCAATCCGTCGATCTTCAGATATGCACTCACTGCCATGTCGTGTCTCCTTTTACGCGCGCGATTTGATCACCAGATGTAGCCGTAAAGTGAATATTCTCCCAAAAGCTGCGAAGCTTTGATCGCCAACCCACTTATTTCGCCGGAGCGGGTAGTTCTGCAACCAGCCGCAGCGAAACCGTAAGCTCGTCGAGCTGGAAATGCGGGCGCATGAACGCCACGGCTCTGTAAACGCCGGGCTTGCCGGCCACCTCCGTGACTTCGATGCGAGCTTCCCGCAACGGACGCTGTGCCTTCGCCGACGGCGAGGCATTGTCGTCCGGCGTAACGTAATTGGTGATCCACCTATTCAAGAAAGCTTCCGCTTCGCCGCGAGACATAAAGCTGCCGATTTTGTCGCGCATCATGGACTTCAAATAATGGGCAAAGCGGGACATAGCCATGATGTAGGGCAGTTGCGTGGAAAGCCGCGCATTGGCATTCGCGGAATCCGAATCGTAAACCTTTGGTTTCTGGCAGCTTTGCACGCTGAAGAATGCAGCGTAGTCCGTGCCCTTGCAGTGAACGAGGGGCACGAAACCAAGATCGGCAAGCTCCTTTTCCCGACGATCCGTTATCGGCACTTCCGTAGGGCACTTGAGCGCGAGGTCGCCCTCGTCGGTATAGAAATTGTGAACGGGCAGGCCTTCCACAAGCCCGCCGCCTTCCACGCCGCGCATCGCGACGCACATGCCGTATTGCGAGAACGAATTCGTCATCCGTGTCGCGAGAGAATAAGCCGCATTCATCCACAAGTACTTTGAATGGTCCGTGCCGTCAACATGCTCTTCGTAGGCGAACTCTTCGATCGGCTTGGAGTCTTTGCCGTAAGGGACGCGCGAAAGCGTGCGCGGCAAGCAGAGACCGACGTAACGCGAGTCCTCACCTTGACGGAACGACTTCCATTTCGCGTATTCCGTGCTGTCGAAAATCTTGGCGAGGTCGCGCGGAGCGTCCAACGACGTAAAGCTTTCGAGATTGAGCAGATCGGGCGCCGCTGCGCTAATGAACGGCGCATGCGCCTGGGCCGCGATGTGGGATACGCCTTCAAGCAATGCCATATCTTCCGGATGCTTACCGAACTCGTAGTCGCCAACCAGCGCCCCAAACGGAGCACCGCCGAAGACGCCGTACTCCTCCTCGTAAACCTTCTTGAAAAGCGCGCTCTGATCGAATTCTGGCGCCTTTTCAATGTCGCGCAGCAACTCCTTTTTGCTCACGTTCAGGACCCGGATCTTCAACCCGGTTCCCGTCTCGCTGTGATCCATCAGGTGCTTCAATCCGCGCCAGGAGCCCTCCAGCTTCTGGAACGAGGGGTGATGCATGATCTCATTCAGCTGCAGCGACAGAAGATGATCGATCTGCGCGATGCGGGCATTGATCATCATTTCCGCATCTTTTGCCACGGTCATCGAACCGTCCAGCACCTGCGCCACAAACTCCTTCACCAGGTTCTTCCCGCGCTCGCGCGAGGTGGCGTCCGTCCCCATCCGTCCCTGGCTTACGATCTGGTCGAGCAGGCTGCTCTGTTCCTGCGTCGTGGTCGTTGCCGCAGCTTGTGTGTTGGCGACCTTCGCGTCAGCCATTGGATCCTCCCTCGCCGGGCTTCACCTCGCCCTTCAGCTTTTCCAGTTTTTCAGTGTTGCCCACCGCGTCGAGCAGCAGCTCCTCAAGCTTGTCGTTGCCCTGCAGGCTGCCACGAAGATCGGAGAGCCGCGTCCGCAGGTCCATCAGTTCCTTCAGCGGCTTCACTTGCTTCGCCACATTGGCCGGCTCGAAATCTTCCATCTTCTTGAATTTCAGGTCGACTTTGAGTTGCGCGGCATTGGGGTCTTCGCTCAACTTGTTTTCGACCGCAAAGGAAAGGTGGGGCTTCATGCCTTCGAGGACCGTATCGAAGTTGTCCGGGTTAACCTCGACGAACTTCCGATCCTTCAGCCTCGGAAGCGGCTCCTCCGGCTGGCCCGTGAAATCGCCGAGCACTCCGACCACAAAGGGCAACTCCTTCAGTTCGATCGCTCCGCCGACTTCGACGTCGTAGGTGATTTGCACCCTCGGCGGACGAACCCGGTCCAACTTGTGCTGAGCGCTTTGTCTTGCCATGTAAGCACCCTCCATTTAGGTATGTCTGAGAAGCTGGTGACGCGCTGCCGCTTTATCGGCATCGAGTCGCAGTGAACCGATCATCAGCAGGCCCTTATCGGGCTGGCGACGCACTTTCCACCTGTCATGCGCTCGTCGGCTAGGGTTTCGCGAAAATCTTGCGAGCCAAAGGCTTTAACATACGCCTTCGGCAGTGTCAAGCGCGCTCTTGGACGCGCCTGGGACTGCTCCTTATCACCCGCACGCAAATTGCCATTTCTGAAGTGCTTACACGTCGCAGCGCCCCTTAAACAGATGTGTTATCCTCCCCGCGCTCATCTTCGTCCTTCCGGAGCGCCATTTGATGTCTCAAGATGCGATTATTGTCCCCTCACCCACTGAGGCCCAGCGAATGCGCACTTTCTTAAGCGAAGCTGACTACTCTTTGGACCACATGCTGCAGACCTTGGGGATGTCTAAGCTTCCAAGCCCTCGTATCCGCAATAAACCCATGCTAATAGAGCTGACGAACGAGCCGGTACCATCCAACATCCTCTTCCGCTGGTTCTATATGGGCATGCCTCTGGAACTGTCCGCAGTCCGTGGAATCATCCCTGATTGGTTTGTCGGGCTGGCATGTGCGTCCAAACTCCTGTTTGCCGAAGGAAAACAGTTGCTCCCGAACGCCATGTTGATTCCTCTGGCGGAGCACTGGATTGCCGCAGATACGGCTGCCCGGTTCGAAGCGGCGGAGCCGGATTTCGTTCTCTGGCCTAATCCTACGACCCAATTGCTCCTGCGTATGACGGTTCGAAAGCCCTCCCGCGCGACGCTCGATTTGGGCACTGGGACGGGCGTTCAGGCGATCAAGGCAGCCATGCACAGCGAAAAAATGATCGCCACTGACCTCAATCCTCGCGCTATTGAGTTCGCCAAATTCAATGCCCGGCTGAACGGCGCCGAGGAGATCGATTTTCGCGTCGGCGACGGCTTCGCGCCGATCGAAAATGACAAATTCGACCTGATCGTCAGCAACCCTCCGTTTTTCATCGCGCCGTCGAATCGCTTCCTCTTTTGCGATAACCCCATGGACCTCGACCAGCTATGCCGCAAGCTCGTGAAGGACGCCGGCGCCCATTTGCACGAGGGCGGCTATCTCCAAATGCTCTGCGAATGGGCGGAAATCGAAGGCCAGCCCTGGCGGGAGAGAATCAGCGAATGGTTCCAGGGCACCGGATGCGACGCCTGGGTAATGAAGTGCCAGTCGCGGAAGCCCATTCAGTATGCCAGCGACCGCATTGCTGAGGCGCACGATTCCTGCGATCGGGTTCCCGGGCTTTTCCACGAATATATCGCCTACTATCGCGAGCGCAAGGTAAACGCGATCCATGACGGCATGCTCGTGATGCGGCGCCGCCAGGGGAACAACTGGGTGGTGATCGAAGAGAATGACCGAACGCCCGATAAGCCCTTCGGAGATCTCATCGTCTCCCGTTTTGAGGCCCAGGACTTCCTCAATGCCCACTCGGCACCGGCGCAGATGCTTGGCATCCGGCCCAGGCTTTCGCCCAACGCGCAACTGGAGCAAACCTCACGGTATGGCGAAGAAGGCTGGGACAATCCCAATCTCACGCTGAGACTCTCGCGCGGCTTTCCGGTGACGATTGCCATACAGCCACTTGTGGCTGAGTTTCTGGGGCAGTGCGACGGCAAACGAACTCTCGGCGAACTGGCTCAATCGATGGTCCAGGCTCTAGGTGCGCCGGCGGAACAAGTGGAAACGGAGTGCGTCGGCATCATCCGCAAGATGATCGGCCAGGGCTTCGTCGGTTGGACTTGAGCCGTAGCCGGTGCGCCCGAATTGCAGGGTAGGGAACCGCCGCCTGCGAATATTGCCCCCAAAGCCTTGTTCACGCTCAAAAAGTGTAGTAACTATAGTTTTCTCAGGGGATTGTGAGGGGAAGCCTGAATGGCGTCGAAATTAATCGGCACAATTCGGATCACACCCAATCCGGGCGATGAAACGACGAAGCCGCACTTCGAAGTCGTTTTCGTCCCTTATTCGGGGCGTCTGAATACCAAGACCGTGCGCGTCAACACCCACGAGGATTTGGTCGCGTTCCTCCAGGAAATCAGGCTGCCCGAAGACGAAGCCAGTCGCTGGGCAGGCCGCGCCCGCGGCGAGGGCGTCGTCTTAATCTCCGGCATCGAACGCACCGAAGCGCAACTGAAAGAGAGCGGGCTTCTCGCCTGACGGCTCGCTGTCGCATCACCAAAAAACTGGCTATCGGTTCAGCTTCCTTCAACCTACTTTCTCTTTGACACATCGTTGATCAGTCCTGTAGCTTGAAGCGCTATGCGCAACATGCGGCCGGTCATCTGGGCCAAAGGAACTTTCCTAACGCCTCAGCACCTCCAGGCCCAGGACCGCTTCATCGAAAACACGCTGCAATTCGGGCTCGAAGCGCTGAACTTCCGCCCGTGGGGCTTCCGCGAGCTGCAACTCAACGAAGAAGCCCTCGCCGAAGGCAACTTCGTTATCGCGCGCGCCAGCGGCATCTTCCCGGACGGCCTGCTCTTCGAAATTCCCGATTCCGATCCCGCTCCGCCGCCGAAGCCGTTTGCGTCATTCTTCGAACCCGATCAGCAGACGCTCGACATCTATCTCACGATTCCGCGCATGCGCGAACGCGGCCTGAACGTGGCCGTCTCGCATCGCAGCGCCGACACGCGCTACCTGGCCGAAGTGATGACCATGCGCGACGAAAACACCGGCATGACCGAAAAGCCGATTCAGATCGCGCGAAAAAATTTCCGCATCCTGACCGAAGCCGAATCGCGCGAAGGCTCGAGCGCGCTACGCGTGGCGCGCATCCGCAAATCGGCCGCGGGCATGCCGCAATTCGATCCCACATTTGTGCCGCCGCTCGTCGATATCGCCGCGAGCGATCATTTAATGGCCATCATTCGGCGGCTCACCGAGATTCTCGCCGCGAAAAGCAGCATCCTCGCCGGAGGCCGGCGCCAGAAGAGCCAGAGCCTCGCCGATTTCACCGCCGCCGACATTGCGAATTTCTGGCTGCTTTACACCGTCAACAATCATTTCCCGATGCTGCGCCACGTTTACGAGACGAAAAAAGGCCATCCCGAAAGCGTCTTTTGCATCCTCAATTCGCTCGCGGGCGCGTTGACCACTTTTTCGCTCAAGATTCAGCCGCGCGATTTGCCACTCTACGATCACGATGACCTGAGCGGCTGCTTCGGCGACCTCGACGAAAAGCTGCGCACGCTGCTCGAGACCGTTGTGCCGAGCAATTTCGTCTCGCTGCCCATGAAACTCGTGCAGCCTTCGATCTATGCCACCGCCGTCGACGACGACAAGTATCTGATCGGCACAAAAATGTATCTGGCCGTCAGTTCGGATGTCGGCGAGGCCGACCTCGTCAAGAAAGCCCCGAACCTGATGAAAGTCGGCTCGGCGATGCAGGTCGAACAGCTCGTCCGCCAGGCTCTGCCCGGCATTACGCTGACGCACATGCCCAAGCCGCCCGGCGCGATTCCCGTGAAGCTGAATTATCAGTATTTCAGCCTCAACCAGTCCGGCCCGGCCTGGGAAGGCGTGGGCAAAGCCCGCAGCCTCGCCGCCTACGTCCCCGCCGACATCAAAAACCCCCAGCTCGAATTAGTGATCCTGCTGCCGCAAGCGATGTAATTGTTCTCGACCCGGGGCGGCCGCGAATTTTATGCATTTCTAATCGCGGCGCTCGTTTACCCCCCTTGCTGACCGCGATTAGAAATTTTTTCGTCGTGTGTTTTCAGCGACTTAGGTCGATTTTTAATTTTATTCATTTGCGATTAGAAATTTCGACTTTTTATGCATTTTCCCGCCTCCGCCAGAGCTGGCTTTGGCGCGGCACGCCGTGGTCATCGCGGGTCTTCTTGCTTCGCCTTTTGTGCGCTTTTGCTCCTTTCAGAGGGGCTGTTTTTCTATCGATTAGAAATTTTCAAGTTGTTCGAAATACGGGAGTTGCGGCGATTTCTAATCGTAATTACTATCGATTAGAAATTAGCCGCCCGCAGCGTCGTTGCCTCCCTGTGAGACGCCTCCAAATAGCCATGCTAGACGGCTCGGTCATTGTGAAATCCTCGGGAAGGAGTTTATCACAGCGTGTACTCATTTGTCAACCACTATCTCGGTACTAGGACCGCTTTTCCCGATTTGGGAATGGCGCGGGCCTGGCGCGCGGCGGAGTGGGTCGAAATTGTGCGCTCAAAATGGCCTTAAATGTCGCGTTTGCACGGTAAATGGGGCTATTGGCATGGAATGTTTGTCGGGGGCGGCGGCGTGGGAAAGCTTGCGCGGGTGAGGCTGCGCAAGCGGTTGGGCGCTTCGCGCCGGTTCTTTTACGTCGGCACTGAAGTGCCGACCTCCTGAACACCGGGCAAAACTGTGGGCGCCGGACTGTGCGATGATGCCACGGGTCAATCGCCCCTCCGGGGCTTTATCTTTTCGGGGCGTTGGTTCCCGGCATTCCGCTTCGCTGCATGCCGGGCTAAGTACAATCGCGCCTCCGGCGCTTGGTTGCCAACGCGCTGCGTGCGCAGGCCGGAGGCGAGCCGGCACTTCAGGAGGCGGCTAATGCCGGCGAAAACTCGCACCCATCGCCAACTGCACGCAAATGGGGTTGTGGCACTCACGTTTGTTGATTTGCGCGTTGGATCGATCCGGCGCTTCTGGGGATTAGTTCGCTTCGTTGGGGCGGCCGCCCGCCGACTAGGCTCCTCCGCAATTTGTCGCATCAAGACGGCGTGGGATAACCCCGGCTGGTGTCGGATCGTCCAGTTCAACATATGAGGTAGAGTTGCGGAAGTTCTGGTGATAGATGCAAAGTGCTGTCTTGCCGGTCAGAACAGAGTCGTAGAGGATCCCATCGATTTGGGCGTCGCAAGCGATCCGACCGAAGATTTGGCAGTTCGCCGGAACGTCAAAGATCATCGGCGATTGCCGCCAAGCCGGATTGCGTAGGTGCTTATCGGCCAGTTCCTGCGCGGTTTTGACCAGCGACATATTGAAGCCAAGTTTTTTGCCCTTCGCAACCAAGCTTGGTGAAAGTCGAAAGCCTTTTATTTTGCTAACAAATTGAGCCAAGTTATTTTCGTCGCGCACGTCGAGAACCGCCTCAAGTTTGCCGCTCAGCGACACAATCGTTATCGAATCTGGTCGCGTCAGAGCGATTTGTTCGGCCGTCAGTGAAGTGCTTTCGGTGGTTCGCCCGAGGATCTCCGCTAAAGCGGCCCCTTTTTCAGACGCGACGTAAAGAGCCGGAAAAACGGGGTACCGCGTTGGGTCGATCGCACCAATGTTGAATCGGCCGCCGGGGTCTGCAACGCTGCCTGTGGTGCTCAACGGCCTCAGGGCATACTTGTATTTCACTGCTCGTTGCCACAAAGCAAACTCAAACGGTTTCGCCCGGTCTCTCAGCGAGGCCTTTAGCGAGTCGTAGACTTTCTTCCGCTGGTATTCAAGCTCGGAATAGTAGTCCCAGTGGAATTTGAGCAGTTGCTCGTATGCTGCCTTCGTTTTTGGGATATCCGCAAGGCGACCACTCTCTAGAACTTCATCAAACCCGCTCATCTATTCTCAGGTTGCCGGTTCTCGTCCAGAGCATTCAGGATAAAACGTAGCAGCTTTTTAAAGCGCCCGACGCGTATCATATCGCGAGGGGCAATATCGCCTAAAAGGGGATTCGGTGTTTTGAACCATAGCACCGTTTTCTCTTCGTCGTTGAAGTACTGCGCAACCAGATTTAACGCAATAGCCCATTCCCTGAAGCGATCCGCAAGTTCCGCCGGTATTTTCTGATCATATCGAACAGACACCCTGGGGACGTTCGTGGCCGTCGCTACGTCTTTCTTGTTGAAATCCAAAAGCTCCACGACGCGCTGGTAATCAGGCCGACCGCTCTTGAACAACGAAAGGTGATCCTGCCTCGGGACGGTGTCAAAAAGTGCGTTGCCTGTCAATGAAGTCTCCATCCATTCCACGAATTAACCACAATTCTACCACGATTTTACCACGAGGCAGGAATACGGACTTTCCCTGATGTCCACTGGGTTTCCAGGCCAAGAAACACGATTCGGCACTCAGTAAAAGAGTTGGGAGATCGCGAACGGACCGGGCTTTTCGCGAGCGGTCGCTGCTTTGGGGGAATCGCTGGTGAACGATTCACGATTCGCGGTGGACGAGCCGCGTTTCGTGAGCGCGCTTCGGATTTGCGTCAGCGGCGGCCGCCAAATCCTCCGCCGTGGAATCCGCCTCCGAATCCGCCGTGAAAGCCTCCTCCGGCTGGTCCACCGCGGAAACCGCCGGCGCCGGGAAACGTCCCGATTCGTGGAGCGCCGCGGAATCCGGGATTATTCACGCCAAATCGGCCGGGCTGGCCGAGCAGTGCGTGACTGCCCCCATTCGGGTGAAGACCATTTGTGGGATGGAATCCGTTGTGGAATCCACCGCCGGCCAGCTGTGGATTGTAATGGGGACCGGGGCCCCAGTTATCGGGACGCGGGCCGAAATGGTGGGGAAAGTGTCCGCCGCCATAGCCGTAATAGATCGGAGCCTCGTACGCGAGATAAGGCGGGTAGAATCCCCAGCCGAACGGGCTAAAGAAAATTCCGTTGCCCGGGATGAATGTGTAGCAATCGAACCACGGATCCCAATACCAGTCCGCTCCGAACCAGCCGGGACCATAGCCGCCATATTCCCAGGGCCAACCGCCCGCCAGATAGGCCGGCGCCTGATTCACGTTTGCCTCGGCCAGATAGGCCGAACGCAAGCTGCTCCAGCGATAGAGATTGTCCGCGGTTTCGAATTCTTTTTTGTTGAGCTTTTGCGTTTTGAGTTTTGCCGCATTCAGAGCGAGCTCGTGGCCTCCGTTGACCCTTACCGCGCGGTCATCGTCGTGAACCACGGCTTGGCCGGCGATGACGCGAAATTCGTTTTCGTTCGCGTTGAAGTCATAAAGGCCGGTCTTCTCGAGTTGGATTTGCGAGCCGTCCTGATCGACGAGGACGTCGTTCTGCGGGAAGATCTGGTCGACTTCGACCATCGCTTCGCCGTCGTTGACGCCAACTTCGGTTTTCGTCAGGTCGGGCGAGATCATCTGGACTGCGCTGTCGTCGCCGACGCGGAGGAAGATGCCGGGCGTGAGCAGAACTTCCGCTTTGCCGTTCTGCGTGTTTAGCGTCTGATCGGGACCGAGAATCGCACTGCCCGCTGAGCTTGGGCCAAGTGCTTCATTTCCAATGGAGACTTGACCTTCTACATAATTGACGGTACCTGGTTCGGCAGGACCCTGCTGCGTTGGCGTGGTGGTTTCGGCCATCGCCGGGATGCAACTGGCCGCCGTCAGGAATAAGACTGCTGTGATCGTTAGAATATGCCGCTTCATATCATTGCCCCTCAATTGATTAGACGCGTTTGGGGCTCGCGCGCTTCGGCGAGGCTAGAGGGTGCGAGCTCCTCGGCGACCGGCTTAATGAGTTGTGAAGCGGCAGGTTCGTTTTGGTCGGCGTCACTCCTCGCGTTCTGTGGCGTTCGTCAGCGAGTCCGCCTTGCGCAATCCGGGGAATGCCCACGCCCACAGCGCCGTGACGAGCAAGGTTCCAATCCCGCCCAGCACAACGGCCGGAACCGTTCCAAAAAGGTTTGCCGTCAAGCCCGACTCGAATTGCCCGAGCTCGTTCGATGCGCCAACGAAAATCATGTCGACGGCGCTGACGCGGCCGCGCATTTCGTCTGGCGTGGCGACCTGAAGCAATGTGCTGCGTACGATCACGCTCACCATATCTGTTGCGCCAACTAAAAACAGCGCCACGAGCGAGAGGGCCAGGCTGCGCGAGAGCCCGAAGAGAATCGTGCTCACCCCGAAACCGGCGACACACCAGAGCATCGTCACACCCGCGCGGCGCTGAATGGGTTTGTAGGCGACAAGAATCGCCATTGCGACCGCGCCTACCCCGGGCGCGCTGCGCAGAATGCCAAGACCCCACGGGCCGGTTTTCAGGAGAACGGCATAGATGGGCAGCAGCGCCGTGGCGCCGCCGAGCAAAACGGCGAACAGGTCAAGCGAGATCGAGCCGAGGATCAGCTTTTCGCGCCAAATGTAGCGAAGGCCCGCGAGCACTCGCCGCAAGCCGGCCTCGGCGCCGCCGCGAATTTTTGTCGACGCCTTTACGCGCAGAATCATGATCGTGGCGAAGAGCGAGGCGCCCAATGACGCGGCGTATACGACGGAGGGCCCGCGAGCGGCTGCGTAAATCAGGCCGCCTGCCGCAGGACCCAGAATCGTGGCGCTTTGAAACACGGTGCCGGACCATGCGACGGCATTTGGAAAATGTTCTTCGGAGACAAGGCGCGGCAGAATGGATCGTCCCGCGGGCCCGTAAAAGCAACGAACAACGCCCAGCAAAAGCGAAACGCCGTAAATGGCGTCAACGGATTGCGCGTCGCGCAGGCTCACCATCAGCAGCAGAGACGAGCATGCGGCAAAGCCGATATAGCAAAGCGCGATCAGTTTCTTGCGGTCGAAGCGGTCCGCGGCATGGCCGGTGACGAGGAAAAGAAGCAAGCCGGGCAAGAATTGAAAGAGCCCGACGAGGCCGAGCGCCATGGGCCGCGCAGTAATCGCATAAACCTGCCAGCCGATTGCGACCGTCTGCATTTCGAGCGCGCAGACCACGAACCAGCGGCCAAGCAGGAAATGGACGAAGTCGGGATATGTGAACGCAACTCTGCCGGAGAGTTTTGAGGCGGTGGTCGCCATCAGGGCTTATTTTGCAGCGCTCTCGGCGCCCGCGCGATGGCGCATGAGCGAAAATTCCAGGACTTGGCCGGCGAGAATATCGAGCTGGCGCGCGAAAGCAGGTTCAATTGGCGCGTTACCGTCGTCAAAAGCGGGTGCGGCTGTGTTGAATGTGACGCCGATCGGCGTGGGCCAGCCGCGCAGCGCGTGAACGATCTGGCGCAGCGCGGTGAGCGTGCCGCTGGCGGCTTGCCAGCCCTGCGCGCACGCGATCAAGCCGATGGCGCGGCCTTCGAGATAGGGAAATTTGTTGTCGCGCAGCGCTTCGGCGTAATCGAGAGCGTTTTTCACCATGCCGGATACGGAGCCGTGATAGCCGGGCGAAGAGACGATGAGCCCGTGTGCGCCGCTGATGGACTCGACGAGCCGCGTCACTTTTTCGTTTTGGGCGGGCGCTTCCGCCACATAGGCGGGCAGGTCCAGATCCGCGCCTGTGAGGATCTCCGTCAGCGCGCCTTGTTCCGCCGTGCGCGCCAGCGCGTAACGCAATGCCTTTTCCGAGGATGAGCCTGCCCGAAGTGTGCCGCCGATGCCTACGATGCGAGGTTGAAATTGTGTGGCCAAGTGGTCGCCCCAGGAAAAGTGTATCGCGGATGCGGGAGGTGTGAAACACCGAATCCGCCTATCGCTCCGGCGGAACGATTCGTATTCCGCGATTCAAAAGGCGTTGAGAGGGGAGGGCGCTTTAGGAAGATGAAACGCGTTCGATGCGCGCGCCCAGGTCGCTGAGTTTCAATTCGATCTGTTCGTAGCCGCGGTCGATGTGGTAGACGCGGTCGATCATGGTGGTGTTCTCGGCGACCAGAGCGGCCAGGACAAGGCCCGCGCTGGCGCGCAAATCGGAAGCGGTGACGGGAGCGCCGGTGAGAGCAGTGGGCCCTGTCACCGTGGCCGTGTTGCCGTCAATGGCGATGTGGGCGCCCATGCGCATCATTTCAGAGGCGTGCAGCATGCGGTTTTCGAAGATGGTTTCGCGGATCACGGAGACGCCTTCGGCCTGTGTTGCCAGCGCCATGAATTGAGCCTGCATATCCGTGGCGAAGCCGGGATATTCCTCGGTGGTCACGTCCGCGGCAACGAGCTTTCGATTGCCGCGCACGCGGACGCGCCGATTTTTTTCGCAGGTGATTTCGGCGCCGCATTCGCGCAGCTTTTCGATCACGGCCTTCAAGTGGCCGGGTTCGCAATTTTCGAGAAGAATATCGCCTTTGGTGATTGCTCCGGCGACGAGAAATGTTCCGGCTTCGATGCGATCGGGAATGATCGTGTGCGTCGCGCCATGCAGCCTTTCGACGCCCTCGATGCGAATTGTCGGCGTGCCGTGCCCTTGGATTTTTGCGCCCATTTTGATCAGCAGCTCGGCCAAATCGGGGATCTCCGGCTCGAGCGCGCAATTTTCGAGGACGGTTTCGCCTTCGGCGAGCACGGCGGCCGTAAGGACATTCTCCGTGCCGGTGACCGTGATTTTGGGGAAGCGAAACGTAGTACCGCGAAGGCGTTTGGTGCGCGCTTCCACGTAACCATGATCGACAGTGATTTCCGCGCCGAGCTTTTCGAGCGCCTGAATGTGGATGTCCACGGGCCGCGCGCCGATCGCGCAGCCTCCCGGGAGCGAAACGCGCGCATAGCCGAAGCGCGCCACAAGCGGCCCAAGGGTCAGAATCGAGGCGCGCATCGTCTTCACCAGTTCGTACGGCGCTTCCGCATGGGATACCGATTCGGCCTGGATGATGAATTCGCTGGGCGGAATATCCGGGCTTTCCACGCGGCAGCGCATGTGCGCCAGCAGCTTTGCCATCGTGATGATGTCGCGCACGTGCGGAATGTTGCGCAGGTGCACGGGTTCGGGCGTGAGCAGAGCAGCGGCCATCGCCGGCAGCGCCGCGTTTTTCGCTCCGCTGATTTCGACTGTGCCCTCGAGCCTGCGCCCGCCCTGAATTTTGAAACGATCCATTTTGCCTATCCTTCGCTATTTCCGGCGTTTGGTCTTGCGCTTCGCCGTTACCACCGGCATTTCCAGAGCCTTTCGCACGTTTCCGCCCGCGCTCGCAAGTCTTTTGCGCGCTTCACTTACGTCCACGCCGGTTTTCAGCATCAGCAGCGCCGCGGGCAGATTGTGTCCGGCGCGCCGCAAAGCGTGTCCGGCAACCGACGGCGAAACCCCGGCGGCCTGTTCGAGAATCCTGGCGCCACGGCGCTGCAGTTTTTTGTTCGTCAGCGCGACGCCCACCATCCAGTTTTCGTAAACCCGCCCGACGCGCACCATCGACGCCGTCGAGAGCATATTCAGCACCATCTTTTGCGCTGTGCCCGCTTTCAGCCGCGTCGAACCCGCAACCGCTTCCGGCCCCGTGTCCACCACAATGGCGATCTGCGCCTGCTTTGCGAGAGCCGATCCCGCATTAGACGTGACGCCGACCGTGACCGCTGCATGCCGTTGCGCCTCCCGCAGAGCGCCAAGTACATACGGCGTGGAGCCGCTCGCCGCGATTCCAACGACCACGTCATGGCGGCTGACGCGCGCGTGTTTCAAATCGCGCGCACCGCTTATTGCGGAGTCTTCCGCGCCCTCCACCGCATGTCGCAACGCCCGCTCGCCGCCCGCGATTAGCGCCTGCACCATGCGCGGCGGCGTGCCAAACGTCGGCGGGCATTCGGAGGCATCGAGCACGGCAAGGCGTCCGCTTGTGCCCGCGCCAACGTAAATGAGACGGCCGCCCGATTCAAATGCTTCCACGATCGCGTCAATCGCGCGCGCGATTTGCGGCAGTGCCCGCCGCACGGCGACGGCCACGCGCGCGTCTTCGCGATTCATCGCGCGCACGATCTCGATTGTCGATTTGCGGTCGAGGCCTCGGGTGTACGGATTGAGCTGCTCGGTCTTGGACGGTTTCACCCAGCCGGTTCCCCAAACAATTATAAATGGAGCGCTAGCGCGAATCGGGCGCGTTGTCGTTCTTGTCTTTGGGCTGTGCTGAGGAAGTTATCGTTCCGGAGCATCGCCGCTACTATCCACGAGGCCAAGGGCTTGGAAGATGGCGTCGTGAATGGCTGGCCGGGCTTGACGGATTTTCTCATTAGCGCGCGTTGGATTCACGCGATTTGTGAGCAAAATCACAAAAAGCTGCCGCTGCGGGTCGATCCAGATCGAAGTGCCGGTAAACCCGGTATGTCCGTAGCTTGTGTCTGAAAAATAGTGGCCGGAGGTGTAAAAAGTGGTCGGCGCGTCCCAACCGATCGCGCGCACCGAATTCCCAATCGTATGCCGCGTGGTGAATTCGTCCACAGTCGCGGTCTGCGCGATCCGGTAATGCCCGTAGATTCCGCCGTTTAGCATGGTCTGCGCGAAGATCGCCACATCGCCAGCCGTGGTGAAAAGCCCTGCATGTCCTGCAACGCCGCCCATGGCCCACGCGTTTTCGTCGTGCACCTCGCCCCACATCAGCTTTTTGCGGAATGTCGCGTCGTATTCCGTGGGTGCGATGCGCGTCTTCATTTTCGCCGGCGGATTGAAGAGCGAGTTCTTCATCCCGAGCGGCCCGAAGATTTTCTCCTGAGCCAGTTTGTCGAGCGTCTGGCCAAAAAGCCGGTGAACGATCTCGCCCTCGAGGATCATGCCGAGGTCCGAATAGATCACCTGCGTGCCCGGCTCGTAAACGAGAGGCTCCACCATCACAAGCTTGAGAATTTGATCATAACCCTTTGCTTGCAGAAAAAAGTCGCGGTGTGCCGGCAGCCCGGAATCGTGCAACATCAGCATCCGCACGGTGATGCGCGAGCGCCACTCCGGATTGGGATCGGATTTTGCGGCGGCGGCAAACTCGGGAAGAT
>DATJOL010000115.1:0-63327 GCA_035507075.1 Candidatus Aquilonibacter sp.
TAGAAATCGCCGCAAGTCACGCATTTCCGTCACTTGCAAATTTCTAATCGATAGTAAAACGACCTCTTTGGAGGGAGCAAAAGTGTACAAAAGGCGAAGACTGCAAGAGGCGCCGGGATCGTGCCCAAGACCAACGAGTCAGGAAGACTGGTCCAGGGCAAGCGCGGTTTATGCATTTTTTCTAATCGCAAATGAAAATAATTAAAAACGAGGCCAAGTCGCTGAAAACAAACGGCAGAAAAATTTCTAATCGCGTTCAGGAAGGGGGGTAAACGAGCACCGCGATTAGAAATGCATAAAGCGCGGTCAGCCGTCCCGCCGCGAAGCGAAGCGCCAGGCCAGGAAGACAAACGACGCGAGCACGCAGAGCCAGGGCAGCCAATTGCCGAAAATAACGTAAAGCGTGCGGCCCGTGCGGAAATCGTAGGGCGCGTCGAGCTGGCCGCGAATGTCGGTGGCGAGTTGCGCCACGATGCGGCCGTAGGGATCGACGTCGATGGTGAATCCGTTGTTGGTGGCGCGCAGCAGCCAGCGGCGGTTTTCGACGGCGCGCACGCGCGCCATCATTTCGTGTTGCGCAGGCGCGGCGGATCGGCCAAACCATCCGTCGTTGGACATATTGACTAGCAGTTCGGCGCCGTTATCGGTGAACTGGCGAATCGCGCCGGGAAAAATCGCCTCGAAGCAGATGAACGTGGAAAATTTATTCTGCTGCGAGCCGGTTCCTGGCAACGAGCCGACTTCGTAGGAGTGGCCGGGCGTGAAATCGCCGATATCGGCCGTGATTTTGCCGGCGAACGTGAGCCAGCGCCGCAGCGGCACGTATTCGCCGAACGGCACGAGATGCATTTTGTCGTACGTGAAAACGCGCCGGCCGCTGGCATCGAGCATCACGGCGCTGTTGAATGCGTCCCATTTGCCGGCTGCGTTTTTCTGCCAGTCGGCGACGCCGAGAATCACGGGGACGCCGGCTTGTTGCGCCATGCGCGCGGCATACTGTGCGAAAACGGGGTCCTGCAAACTGAGCGGCGCGGGCGCTTCGGGCCAGATGATCACGCCCGGCTCGCGCTTCACGGCGTCGATGCCGATCTGGGCAAGTTCATTGAGGTCGGAGGCATGCGTGGCATCCCAGTTCGGAGGATAGTCTTCGTATTGCGGAAAATTGGTCTGGATCAGATGCGCCACATGGCGCGGCTGCGCAACCGGAACGAAATAGTTGCCGCCGACGGCAAAAAGGACGATTACGGCCGCGGCCACGATCACGGCTTGCCACGCGCGATGGCGTCCGGAAAGGATTGCGTAGGCGAGCAGCGCGTTGAAGGAGGCGATCAGAAAGCTGAGGCCCCAGACGCCGGCGATCGTGGTGAGTTGAAGCAGCGCGAGGCTGTCGCTCGCGGCATAGCCGGCCAAATTCCACGGGAACGCAAAAATCGGCAAATGGCCCCGCAAAAATTCCACCGCGACCCACATGAACGGCGCAGCAAAACACGCAGCCGCCGCGCCTCTCGGCGACACCATGGCGATGCCCCACGTGAAAAGCGCGACGATCAGCCCGCCGGCGATCCCAACGAGGCCGAGAATCCCCGCGGAGAGCCAGAAGCTGACATTGCCATATTGCTGCATCACGGTCGCCATCCACGGCAGGCACATGGGGAAAAAGACCATGCCGTGCAGGAAGCCGTAAAGCGGCGCAACCGCGGGACGCGCGCCGTAGGCCGAAAGAATCAGCAGGGAAATTGCGCCCCAGGCGAGCAGGGGAAAATTGTAATTGGGAAAGGCCAGTGCGAGCAGAGCGCCGCTGGAAAGGGCGAGCAAAATCCTCGTGTACCAGCGAAAGTTCATTTCGCGTACAGCGAGGCGAACGTCAGCGCGCGATCGGGGCTGCGCGGCTTCTAATTTGGCAGCGACAGTCAAAGATTCATTTTAGCGCTTAACGATGGCTTTGAAGCCGTCGTGATCGAGCGTGGCGCGGGCGGCGTCGGCGGAATGTTCATCCGTGTAAGGGCCCACTTGCACGTGATAGAGCTTGTCGCCGCCAAGCGGCGAGACGAACGCTGGGAAGCGTTTCTGCTGGAGCAGACGTGCCATTTCGATGGCGTCGCTTTCGTGGCGCAGCGCGGCGACTTGCAAGAGGATCGAGTCCCTTGCGAGCCTCGCGGATTGCGAGGGCTGGCGGACTCTTGCAGGAATTGGCGCAGGCGGCGCGGGCTTTTCCACCGTCGCAGCGGGCGTGGAATCGGAGACTTCTTCGGGCGTTTTGGGAGGGGCAGGGATTACGGCGTTTTGCACATCGGATTTTTTCGAGAAGTCCCACTCGCCTGAGGCGGCCGCGGCAGGCACGGCAGCCGGCTGCGCATCGGCATCGCCAGGAGCGGGTGCAGCTTGAGGCGCGGGCTCGCGGCTGATGCTTTCGGCGTGGACCGCCCCGTCATATTGGGTGCGGCCCATCACGTAACCGAGCGTGAAGAACACGCCGCAAAGCAGCACGACGCCGAGGAAGAGCCCGATTAAATGGCGGCTTTCGAGAACTCGATCGCCGCCGCCTTTACCGTTCCTTGCCATTCGAGCCGCTTTTTCCTCCTGCGCCGCCGTTCATCCACTGAGAAATGATATCGATTGGCAGCGGAAACACCACCGTCGTGTTTTTCTCGACGCCGATTTCCACCAGCGTTTGCAAATAGCGCAGCTGAATCGAAGCGGGCTCCTTTTCGAGCACGGCGGCCGCTTCGGAAAGCCGCGCGGCTGCTTGAAACTCGCCTTCCGCCGCAATCACTTTGGCGCGGCGTTCGCGTTCCGCTTCGGCCTGCCGGGCGATGGCGCGCTGCATATTCTCCGGAATATCCACCTGCTTCACTTCAACTTTCGTTACCTTGATACCCCAGGGCTCGGTGTCCTGGTCAAGGATTAGTTGCAATTGCGCGTTAACCTTTTCGCGCTCGGAGAGGATGGAATCCAAATCGAACTGGCCGACGAGGCTGCGCAGCGTGGTCTGCGCGAGCTGCGACGTGGCGTAGAGATAATTCTGCACTTGAGAGAGAGCTTTGTTCGCGTCCACCACGCGGAAATAGCAGACCGCGTTCACCTTTACCGAGACGTTGTCGCGCGTGATCACGTCTTGGGGCGGCACGTCGAGCGTTTCGATTCGAAGCGACATGCGCGTAAGCTTATCAATCGGATAGAGAACGAGTTGAAGTCCCGCGCCTTTCGGGTCAGGTAACATCCGGCCAAGACGAAGCACGACGCCCCGCTCCCATTCCTTGATCACGTAAACCGAGTTCATCAGCCAGAACAAAAAAATGATTACCGCTGCAGTGCCTAAGATCGTGAAGAAATCGAAATTCATCTGCTTCTCCTTGAAAGTGCCGGGTGACCCCAATCCGGAGAACCGTGAAGCTCACACTTCTCATAGTTAAAATCTTGCGGCATCAAGTGACCGCCGGCGCCGGCTTTACCGGTTCGACCTCGAGCGTAAGGCCGTGAACGCTGGTGACACGAACGCGCTCGCCCCTCGCGAGCGTCTGATTGGCATGAATGGCAGCGCGCCAGATTTCGCCGTGCACGCGGACCAAGCCGACGCCTTCCGAAGTGGTGGGCTCTGTGACCTCACCCACTTCGCCGATCAGCTCTTCCCGCCCGGTCGATGGTTTCCAGGTCCGCGAGCGAAGCACGAGCCGCATCAGGATGATCACGATGACGGCAAAGGGAACGGCCACGCCGAGTGCGGCGCTAAGGCTCACGCCCATGCCCGTCATCGGTGTGCGAATCAGGATCAACGCGCCCAGGACCATGGAGACAACGCCTCCCACGCCCAAAATGCCGTGCGTTGGAAATTTAGCTTCGAGAACAAAGAGCGCCAGCGCCAGCGCGATCAGGGCCAGACCGGCGACGTTGATCGGAAGCATGTGCATGGCGAAAAGCGCCAGCACAAGCGAAATGCCGCCGATCACGCCGGGGGCGAATACCCCGGGATGCGTAAACTCCGTATACAACCCGAGCACGCCGACGATCAGAAGGATGAAGAATACATCCGGGTCGACAACCCAGGAGAGGAAACGTTCGCGGCCGGTCATATCGACTTGCGCGACGACCGGATTCGCGAGCGAGATTTGCGCCGTCGAACCGTTGAGCAAATGATAGGTGCGGCCATTAAGCTGCGAGAGCAATTCGCTTTGCGAGCCGGCGATGATGTCGATGAGCTTGCCGTCGAGAGCTTCCTGCGCGCTGAAGGCTTTCGCGTCCGTAACGGCCGTTTCGGCGAGCTGGACGTTGCGTCCGCGTGCGGAGGTATAGCTGCGGAGGAACGCGGTCGCATCATTCATGATTTTGCTGCGCAGCGTGGGATCGATTTGTACCACCTGGCCGCCGACTTCCATGATAGGCGACGCCGCGCCGGTTTCGGTGCCCGGCGACATGGCGGCAACGTCGGTGGACATCAGGATGAAAAATCCTGCCGAGGCCGCGCGCGAACCGGTCGGTGAAACGTAGCCGACGACCGGCACCTTTGATTGCAAAATTGCCTGGACGATCTGGCGCATAGACGTATCGAGGCCGCCCGGCGTATCGATCGTGATCAGGATGAGGCTGGCGTGCTCGCCGTTTGCCTGGTCGATGCCGTTGACGATGTATTCGCCGAGTATGGGTTCTATTTCGCCGTCAATACGGAGTTCGATAACGCGGGAAGGTGGCGCAGCAGGAGCGTCTTGCGAGGAAGGCGCGGCGCACACAGGCTGCCTAATAGCGCCGGTGGTCGCGATAAGAAGCAACGCGCCCGTCAAAGCACACACAGCCCGAAAAAATCGCCGCCATGTGCGAGGAAGCATCTCGGGCTTGCATTATAGCAGGAAGCCGGGCCAAGCGTGATAACGGTCAGTTGGCCGTTGGTTTCGAATCGACGTCCGTGAAAGACGGGCGGTTGTGCAGCACATCCTGGATGCGAGGGTCTTTGATCACGGTCGCGAAGTCCTTGTCTTTGCTTACGGACATCAGGTCTTTGTAGCCATAGTCGCGGGCGAGCTTCAGGAAGTGCGCGGCGCGCTCGGCGTCGCCGGCCCTGGCGTAGGACTTCGCCAGAAAGAAATTCAGCGTGCCGGGATCGGGCGCCGTGCGCTGCTGCATGATGGTGCCGCCGCTGCCGCCGTGGCTATCGAAAACGGTAGGATCGATCGCGACAGCTTTGTTGAATGCGTCCATGGCCAGCTCAAATTTTTTTTCGGAGTAATAGGCGTAACCGAGATTGCTGTAGACGGTCGCTTCACTGGCGCCGAGTTTGAGCGCGCGCTTGTAGTAATTCACGGATTTGGAATAGTGGTGCAGGCCGTACTCGAGAGTGCCGAGGTTATTGACCGGATTCGTCAACTTCTTATTGGCCCGTTCCGATTTTTTGTAATATTTGGCGGCGGAATCGTAAGCGCCCAATTCCTGGTAAGCCACGCCGGTCTTATTGAGCAGCATCGCATCGCGCGGATTATCCTTGAGGATCGCGAGGTAGGCGTCGATTGCGGCGGCGAATTCCTTGCGGGCCATCATGATGTCTGCGCGAAGCTCGGCGACCTGCTCGGCCGTCATCGGCGCGGGCGCCGATTGGGCAGAAGCGGTCGAAGGCGCGGGAATGGAGCCTGAACCGGATACTGCGGATTGCTCGGCATAGGCGGCTAACGAAAGGACAAATATCGCGGAAACGGCGAAGAGGGCGAAACGTCGCATAGCCCTGCTCCTTTTGCCACAACTGGCCCCTGAGCCCGCGGCGACTCCCTAATTTTGTGGCTTTGAATTATCCGCAGGCTGCTTGTCTCCTCCAAAGATACCAAATATCTTGCCCAGCACACTCTTTTTCTTCTGTTCAGGTTCCGAAGTGTCGGAGTCGCCGGCGGGCTGCTCTTGCGGAGAGGCTTGGCCGCTGGCAGAGCGCGCGTTTGCAGGGGCGCCTGTTTGCGCCGGTGGAGGATTGGGCGAACCGCTGCCGCCAAATAGATGGGAGAGCCACTCGCCGGGTCCGCTGCCGTTGCCGCTTCCTTCAGCCATGTGGTCGGTCGAATCGCAAAACTGCGTTGGCTGCGTACCGGCGACGTAATACGCCTCCACCATCTTTGGGCAGGAGGGGGCGGCGAGCATGCCGGTGTCCGGGTCGATCTCCTGCTCGACGACACCGTCGGGCGGTTCGAAGTCAGCCGTATTGTGATATTGCGGCAGAGCGGTGGCACGCTTCATGAATTCGCCCCAGATCGGAGCGGCAGATTGGCCGCCGGTCAGATTCAGGTCGCGATAGTCGTCGAAGCCAACCCAGACGACGCATAGCAGATTTGACGTGTAACCCGCGAACCAACCGTCGCGCGAAGTGCCGGTTTTGCCCGCTGCGGGCGCTTCGAACCCCATTGCGCGCACGGGATAGCCGGTGCCGTGGTTGATCACGTCTTCCATCAGACTGGTGACGAGAAATGCGACGCGGGGATCGAGGACCTGGCGCGTTTTGGGCGCGGCAGCTTCTTCGATGTTGCCTTGGTCGTCCACGACGCTCCGGATGAAGAGAGGATCGGCGCGAACGCCGTTGTTCGCAAACGCCGTATACGCGGAGGCGACCTCGATGGGGGTCATATCGTAGGACCCCAGAGCGAGCGCCGGTGTGGCCATCAGGTTATCCTCCACGCCCATCTGCCTGGCCATATCCACTACGCGCTGATACCCGATCATTTCGGCGACTTTCACGGTGGCGACGTTGAGTGAGTGCATCAGCGCATCGCGCACCGTGACCGTGCCATAGAACTCCTCGCCGTAGTTATTCGGCGTGTATTCCTTGTTGTCGAATTCGAAGGTGGTCGGAACGTCGTCGACGGTGGTGCTGGGAGTGACGATCGGCTGTTCGTTCTGCACGTCGTCGTTGAACGCCGCGGCGTAGACGATGGGCTTGAACACCGATCCGGGCTGGCGATGCGCGAGCGCGTGGTTCAACTGGCTCTCGCCATAATCGCGGCCTCCCACCAGCGCGCGAATCTCACCGGTATGCGGGTCGAGCGCGACGAGTGCCACCTGCGCTTGCGGCACGGGCTCGCCCTTTTTCTTCCAGGCGGCGTAGCGGCGGGCCAGCAGTTTATCGACATCCTGCATGCCCACCTGTACGGCTTCGGTGGCGGCGCGCTGCAGATCGGGATCGAGTGTGGTGTAGATGCGGTAGCTCTGCGTCTCGAGATCGTTTTCGGAGAATTTTTCGAGCAGGTGATCTTTCACCATGTCGACGAAATACGGCGCGGAGCTGCTGCCGGTGCCGCCATTGACGAATTTCAGCTGCGTCTTTTTCGCCGCGGCCGCCTGATCGGCGGTGATGTAGCCGTCTTCGACCATTTCGCCCAGTACGCGGTCGCGTGCTTCGTCGGCGCGGTCCAGATGATGTTCGGCGGAAGAGTACCGATTCGGCGAGCGAATGATGGCCGTAAGAAACGCGCATTCGCCGAGGTTCAATTCGCGAACGTCTTTCCCGAAGTAGGCTTGCGCGCCTTCACCGAAGCCCCGGATGGAAAAGCTGCCGCGATTGCCGAGGTAAATGTCGTTCGCGTAAAGCTCGAGAATCTGTTCCTTGGAAAAACGTTCGTTCAGTTCGGCCGCCATCAGCACTTCTTTCAGCTTGCGGCTCCAGATGCGCCGCGTGCTGAAAAAGAAAGTGCGCGCCACCTGCATATCGATCGTGCTGGCGCCCTGCGCGCGTTCGCCGCTGCGCAGGTCGTAAAAGGCCGCTCCGAAAACGCGCACGAAGTCGAGCGCACCGTGCTCGAAGAAGCGCTTGTCCTCCGCCGCCAGCAGCGCGTGGACGAGGTCCGGCGGCAGATCGTCATAGGTGACGATGCGGCGCTTCTCCCGCGTGCTGTCAAAGAGATTGGTGATCAGCTCGGGTTCGAGCTCGGCGGAATCGGCGGGCGTATTCGTCGGCAGTTGCAAAATGCGGTCGACGCCGTAAGGAGAAAAATTCACCCGCAGGGCGTTTCGTCCTCGGAAATAAGAATCGGGCGAAGGGTAAATTTCTACCGACGCGCCGGAAACCTTGAAATAGCCGGGCGCCCCTGCCACATCGCTTTCCTGATAACCCGCCCGCATCAGGTAGCTAGTGAGATCGGGTTCGCGTAGAGATTCGCCGGTGTAAATGTGGCCCGGCGCCGTGTAGACGCTGGAGGTATTTTCGAAAATCTGGCCGGTGAGCCGCTGGTCGATCAGCTTCCCGAACTGCACGTAATAATACGTAACCACTCCGGCCCCCGCCACCAGCGCCGCGAGCAACACGACGAGAATGGCCATGCCGAAACGGGAAGTCCAGAAACCGCGGGCAAGTCGAACGCGCAAAACGTCTCTCCGCTAAAGATCCCAAGTCTTCTTGGCGTGCACAGGCAGCCGCGGCCGGGCGGCGCGATAGTTGCGTGCGCCGCACGCTGCAGGCGCAACCGGAATGACGTATATCAAGCCCCGTGCCATTCTAGCGCGATTCTTAAATGCTGTGGTTGTCCGCGTGAGGATGGAACTGCAAGTTGAACTGATAAACGGATAGATCGATCGGCACCGTGTAATCCAGCGAGATCGAAACCGTGCCCGACGTCATAATTACATGGATGTCGTCTTTTTTTGCAGGGATGCCCAATTGCTGCGCCTTCTTATAGACTTCGTCCTGTATATCGTCTTGACTCCGCTTGGGATAGCCCGTCAGCGCGAATTGAGACTCGGAATTGATCGCATCCTGAAACTCGAAATTTGCGAAGTAGACCGGAACAATTTTCACAGCGGCGAAAACCATCGCGGCCAGGATTGCCAGCGTGATGATCATGCTGAGGCGGGAGCCCCCGCGCTGGCTGGCGCGCCCACGAGCGATGCCGAAGCTGAGCCTTTCTGGCATGAGACCCGGCGCGACCTGCGGGAGGAGTTACACGCGGCGTGGCAGATCGCCCACAATCAACCTAGCATCGTGCAACAGCCGCGCATAGCCTTTGCGTCGATCTCTGTTCGCGATGAGTAAACGGCGCAGAGCCCGCCCGGGGCGGCAACTCGCCGGTTTCGGCGTCCGGGAATCGTGCTTTCAGCGGTGCCTTTTCGCGGATTCCTGCAGCATCTTTTCGCGAAGCAGGGCGTTAATTCTGGTTTGGTATCCGCTTCCCTTGGACTTCAGCCACGACAGCACATCGGCGTCAAGCCGGATCGAAACGGCTTCCTTCACTGGGCGATACCATTTTCCACGCGCGGCATTCTCCCACGCTCCCGGAGAAAGCTCGGCGATGTCTGAGGTATCGACTTCCTCCTCTCGCATGGCCGCGAGTCTCCGGATTTCGCGCTTTTGCCGCGAAGTTAGTGGTTCGTTATGTTTCAGCTGATACGCGACTCTTCTAGATTTCGCTCGTTTCTTCATATTCAATTCGCTCCCGTCGAGTGGCGCGGCGCGCGGAAATGATGCGAATCGCTTCGTCTGGCTCCTCAGACACCGTGTAGGCGACCAGAACGAGCACGCCTTCTATGGTGCCGATGGTCTGCCAACGCTCCTCACCGTCGACGATTCGATCCAGGCGGGTGAGCTGAAGGGGGTCCAGAAAGACTCTGGCCGCAGTATCGAAGGAGAGGCCGTGCTTTCTGCGATTACTGCGTTCCTTCGCCCGGTCCCAGGCAACCCGCATATGTATAGACAATACTGTATATACAGACGACGGTCAAGCCGCGAAAAAGGGCAGAACGAGGAACTCTTGAAAATTAATACGCCTTGGCAAAAATCGCCTTATCCCGCGCGGCCTGCCCGCAATAGACGCACTTGCCCGTCCCGGCCTCCTGATCGAGCGGGATGCAGCGCATCGTCGCCTTCGTCTCTTCCTTGATTTTCGCCTCGCAATCGCTGCTGCCGCACCACCAGGAAAGTGCAAATCCTTTTTCGACGGCCTTCTTGAACTCTTCGTAATCGGAGGTCTCGGCCGTATTCGCCTTGCGAAACTCCAGCGCACGATCGTGCAGCGCCTTCTGAATTTCCTCGAGCGCCGCTGCGACCGTCGCCCCGATTCCGGCCTGCGGCACGAACGATTTGCCCTCTTTGCCCGGCCGGTCGCGCCGCGCGAGCACCACCGAGCCTTTGGCCACATCCTTCGGCCCCAGCTCGATCCGCAGCGGCACGCCGCGCATTTCCCAGTCGTTGAACTTGAACCCCGGGCTCATGCCTTCGCGCAAATCGACTTTCACGCGAGCGCCCGCATCGGCCAGTTCCTTGCGCAATCGTTCCGCTGTTTCAAACACCGTCGCGCGTTCCTCGTCCGTCTTGAAAATCGGCACGATCACGGCCTGATAAGGCGCCAGCCGCGGAGGCATGATCAGCCCCTGATCGTCGCCATGTACCATGATGATCGCGCCCACAAAGCGCGTCGAAAGGCCCCATGACGTGGTCCAGCAATGCTGCAGCACGCCATTTTTATCAAGGTATTTGATGTCGAAAGCCTTCGCGAAATTCTGGCCCAAGTTGTGCGACGTGCCCGCTTGCAACGCCTTGCCGTCGCCCATCATCGCTTCGATCGAATAGGTCTGGTCCGCGCCCGCGAACCGTTCTGCCGCTGATTTTCGCCCCGGAATCACGGGTACCGCGGCCTCGTTCACCGCGAAATCCGTGTAAACGTCGAGCATCTGCCGCGTTTCGGCTTCAGCTTCTTCAGGGGTGGCGTGGGCGGTATGCCCTTCCTGCCAGAAAAATTCCAGCGTGCGCAAAAAGAGCTTCGTGCGCAGTTCCCACCGCACCACGCTGTTCCATTGATTGATCAGGATCGGCAAATCGCGATAGGACTGAATCCATTTCGCATACGCGTGCCCGATGATCGTTTCTGAAGTCGGCCTGATCACCAGCGGCTCTTCGAGCTTTTCGCCGCCGCCGTGCGTCACCACGGCCAGCTCGGGCGAAAACCCCTCCACGTGCGATTGCTCCTTGGCGATAAAACTTTGCGGAATCAGCAGCGGAAACGCCGCGTTCACGTGCCCGGTCGCTTTGAATCGTTTATCGAGCGCGGCCGTGATGTTTTCCCAAAGCGCCCACCCGTAGGGGCGCACGATCATGCAGCCGCGCACCGGCGCATAATCGGCCAGCTCCGCGCGCAATACCACCTGGTTGTACCACTCGGAAAAATCTTCCGCCCGCGTCGTCAACTTCAATTCAGCCATTTTCTCGAGAGCCTTTCAGAACACACGCAACGCAGGGTCTTTCATCGCCGGCGTCGATTTTTTCAAGGATAAATTAGGTTAGGGGAGACGCCCGGGGAAGTCAATCAAAGGCGTGCTCGACCGACGAGCTTCTCATTCCGTCGGCCACAATCGCGCTTGCCGCGATTCGCGGCAGCGGGCCGTTCTCGTCAACGGCGATCCACGCCGAGCCGCGGGATTCTTTGAGCAGGTCGTCCAGCTCGCCGGGCTTCGAAAGCGGAAAGCTTTTTTCTCCGGCCGTAGTGCCGTCCCGGCTGACGAGCCCCGCCGCGATGCCAAACGCATCGTCGCGCACGATGACCACGGGCGCCCTCAATTCGCCGCTCGCCACGGCTTCGTCGAGAGCCGCCCCAAGCTTTCGTTGCTCGCCGGCATCGAGCCAACAAGCGCGCGCCGGCAAACCCTGCTGCCGCACGCGCCTTTGCACGATTCGCAAGAATCGGTTCAGGTCTTCGTCAGCCGGAAAAACTTCGAGCAGAATCTTGTCGATTCGCTGCACATCACTCAATTCGCCCGAGAGCGCGATGCAGCGCATCGCCGCGCCATCTTCCCTGCCTGACGCCCGATAAGCGGCATCGGCGTCAGCGATCACGACGGTTCCAAGCGATTCCAGCGTTTGCGCAGCCTGCGCCCCGCTTTCTCCCGCGGGGAATTCCGTGCGAACCAGTAAATCCGGCACCACGCCCCGGTTCGCCATTTCCGAAAGCAATCGCACCGGATCGGCGACCAGCCCGACGCTCGCCGGCTCGCGCTTCCGCACGGCATTCTTGAGAATGCGCAATGCTTCATTGAGTTCGCTCACCATCACGTCGCAATATCCGGTCTTCACGCGGCGTTTGATCTGCTCTGCGTCGGCATCGACGCCGAGAAATGCCGCGCCATTCATTATCGCCGCCAGAGAAAGCGCGCCGCCCGCCGGGCCCATTCCGCAATTCGCGATGAGTTTTCCCGTAAGGTCGCCCGCGAAATATTTGCGTCCGGCGGCCGCGAGAAATTCGTGAGCAGCGGGAAGCAGCCCTTGCGGGCCAATGTAATCCCAAAGAGCCGGATGAGAATCCATAGCGACCACTCGCGGAGCATCTGCCCGCGTCCGCACCACGCCATCCGGCTTCCCGTCTCGCACGATCAGCGTTTCATCGCAATCGAGTGCACGAATCGCAGCGATTATCCCCTCCAGGGTGCCCCGATCAGGCATCGGCTCGTCAGGCTTAATCTTCGCAAGCAATTCCTGTGGTAACTCCGTCACGTCGGGATCAAGGCTGTTCGTCAGCATGCGCAGCACTGCTTCTTGCGGCCATCCTTTGCAGGAAAGCGCCGCGCCGCGCGGCGCGCGGAGGGGTTGATACGGCGAATTTTGCGCAGCGGCGTCAGCCATTCAGAATTCCTCGCACAGATTCATCGAGCCATTATCCCACTTATCTCTCGTCGAACGCGTTCTGCGCCGGCGCGTTGCGGCCGGCGCGCCGTTACGTTAGAGTGGCGGTCATGACGGCTGTCGTGGACGCTGGGGCGCAGTATCCACCACTGACGAAATGTTTTCTCGATGCGGTGGACCGCTTCGCGAATCCGCGCGCGCAAATCTATCGCGTGCCGGGCGAAATGGGAGCTGCCGCCTGGCATCCAATCGCCGCTAGCGAGATGCTGCGGCGAGTGGCTGTGCTATCGGCAAGCCTCCGGAAGCTGGGTCTGCAACCTGGCGACCGCGTCGCGGTTTTCGCGCCCAATTGCCCCGAATGGCATATCGCTGACTTCGCGATCCAGGGCGCGGGCGCGATAGTCGTGCCGATCTATTTCAATGAATCTCTCGACCGTGCCGCGTACATCCTCGCGGATTCAGGCGCTCGCATCGTCTTCACCGCAGGCGAGGCGCAAGCCCGCAAAATGGACGAACTGCGTGCGCGCGCAACCACTGTCGAGCACGTGATTTGTGTCGCGCCGCCGGGAGATCTTCGCTGCTTCGCGCATCGGTACGAATCGCTGATTGCTGCCGCTGGCGCTGCCGAAGTCGCCGAGTATCGCGCCCGCTCCGAAAAAATCGAATCCTCGCAGTTGGCCACCATCATTTACACCTCGGGGACTACCGGCGAACCGAAGGGCGTGATGCTCACGCACTCGAACCTCGCTTCCAACGCGCTGGATTCCACGTCCGCGCAGGAATATTTGCCCGGCGATCTCGCACTTTCGTTGCTGCCGCTTGCCCACGTCTACGAACGCGTCACGGATTACGGCCACATGTTCCGGGGCGTTGCCATCGCTTACGTCGAGCAGCTCGAAACCGTGCCGCAAGCATTGCTCGAAGTGCAGCCGACGATCGCCGCGGCCGTCCCGCGCTTTTACGAAAAAATCTACGCGGGCGTCATCGAAAAAGGGCATCGCGAGACCGGTTGGAAACGCAATGTCTTCGATTGGGCGCTGCGCGTGGCAAGCAAGGCCGTGCCGTGGCGCGCGCACGGCGCGTCGGTCGGCATGGGCCTTTATGCGCAATGGCTGCTCGCCAATGCCATCGTTTACAAAAAAATTCGGCAGGGCATCGGCGGCCGCATCCGCTTCTTCATTTCCGGTGGCGCGCCCATCAGCGCAGCGCTGGTGGAATTTTTCTGGTCCATCGGCATTCCCATCTACCAGGGCTATGGGCTCACCGAGACTTCGCCCGTCGTCTCCGTGAACACGATGAAAGCCAATAAAGTGGGAACCGTGGGCCGCCCGATTCCGCACGTCGATGTGAAAATCGCCGAGGACGGCGAGGTTCTTGTCAAAGGCCTTTGCGTGATGGAGGGTTATTACCACAAGCCCGAAGAGACGCGCGCCGTCTTTACGCCGGATGGCTGGTTCTGCACCGGAGATATCGGCAAGCTCGACCAGGACGGCTATCTCGTCATCACCGACCGCAAAAAGGAGCTGCTGAAAACCGCCGGCGGAAAATTTATCGCGCCCGCGCCGATTGAAAATCTGCTGAAGACGTCGCCCTATATTCTTAATGCGATGGTTGTCGGCGACCGGCGCAAATTCGCATCCGTGCTGATCGTTCCCAACGCCGAATCGATCGCCGCGCAAGCCCCCAAGAGCGGCCTCACCGATTTCTCGCGCGACCGAATCACGTCCAATCCGTGGGTCCACGATTTGATCCAAGGCGAGATGGATCGCCTGATGGCGCCGTTTGCGCAATATGAAAAGCCGAAGCGTTTCGCCCTGATCGAGAAAGACTTCACGTACGCAAGCGGGGAATTGACCTATACGCTGAAGCTCAAGCGCCGCGTCATCGAAGAGCACTACCGAGACGTGATCGCCGACCTCTACGCCGACGTCGAAGAACCCCGGCCCATGCCTCAAGCCTGATAGCGCCTGTTTGATGGCGAGGGGGGCTCAATCTTTCTCCAGCGCATGTAACAAAAACTCTCAGCTCAAAATTTTTTAGACGCAATTCGCCTCGCCAACCCGTCACTCGATGTCGGACTGATTTGCCCGTAACTCTATTGTTTTCAATAAAACTGCTCTTCCAGCCCGTCACAAACATCGTCTCTGCGCTGCCAGCCGTCTCGTCCCCGCGAGTGCGTGGCACGATCCCCAATCCAGAGTACAATATGCCCTTGGAGCTTCCATGAGAGATCAACTCGTTATCGCTGGCCGTGCGTTCAATTCGCGCCTCATCGTCGGCACTGGAAAGTATCGAAGCTTTCAGGAGATGGCTCGCGCACACGCAGCTTCCGGCGCGGATATGGTCACGGTTGCCGTGCGCCGGGTGAATCTTACCGACCGTTCGAAGGAATCGCTGCTCGACTACGTCGACCGCGAGAAAATTTTTATTCTGCCGAATACAGCCGGTTGCTATTCGGCGGATGAAGCCATTCGCGCGGCGCGTCTTGGCCGCGAGGTCGGCCTTTCCGATTGGGTGAAGCTCGAAGTCATCGGCGATGAGCAAACGCTCTTTCCCGATACTGAACAATTGATCAGCGCAACGAAAACGCTCGTCAAAGAGGGCTTCACTGTTTTGCCGTACACCACCGACGATCTCATCGTCGCGCGCAAGCTCATCGATGCTGGCGCGGCCGCCGTCATGCCTTTGGGTGCCCCGATTGGCTCCGGCATGGGAATCCAGAACGTGGCGAATTTGCGCATTCTCCGCGAGCGCATCGCCCAAGTGCCGTTGATCGTCGACGCAGGCGTCGGCACCGCGAGCGACGCCGCCATTGCAATGGAGCTTGGCGCCGATGGCGTTCTCATGAATACGGCCATCGCCGGAGCGCAGGACGCCGTTCTTATGGCCGAGGCGATGCGCGCCGCCGTCGAAGCCGGCCGCAAAGCGTTCCTCGCCGGCCGCATCGAAAAGAAGCTTTACGCCACGGCCTCCAGCCCATTGAGCGGCGTAGTCAGATAAACCCGCCCCCAAACTTGCTCACCTAAAGAGAACATGCCACAGGCTGTCCACGAGCCCGTGGATCAGCACGCCCGGCACGATAGATTTGGTCTTCATCCACGCTCGGCCGTAAAAGAATCCCGCAATGCACGCCAGCAGGACGTATTTCCAGTTGGGGAACGGCGCATGCAGGATATGCGAAAATCCAAAAATGATCGACGCGACGATCAGCCCCGCCCACTCGTTCTTAAAGGTCCGTGAGAGCAGGTTCTGCAAAACTCCGCGAAACAGAAATTCCTCAGGCCAGGCCGTGAAAAAGAAGATTCCGATGATGATCAACGGCTGAAACCGCCGAATCGAAGGCGCGTAAGCGAGGAAATGAATCTTCAGCCCGAGCGGAATCGCAATCGCGGCAAAGATCAGGAAATTGAACGCGAAGTTAAACCCGAAGCCTCGCCGCCATTCCAGCGCGTAGCCAACGTTATCAAGCCGCCGGACCAGGATAAAGCCGGTCACGCCCACGGTGAGCGCCAGAAGAATGGTCAGCGTGTGCGTAAGCGGCGGCGGATAGGGAAAAACCCTATACAGCCATTGCGCCCACACCGGCAGCCAGAGGCAAACCGCTGCAGCATAATCCTGCCAAGCTCCTGCCGATTGCCTATGGCTGCTCCCCAGCAGCGCCACCGGTATAATCACGTATAAGACCCCGCCCGCAGCGGTCTTCCAGTCACCGGCCACCAGCAGTGAATAGCCCAGCACCGCAGCGAGCGGAAAGAGAGTTGCCAGCGCCGCGCCGTTGCCAAGCGCCGAATCCACGCGCGCCCGCACATCCTGTACAGCCAGGAACAACTCAAATCCGAAAAGGGTCGCGGCAATCACCAGCGCGAACGCGAAACGGTGCCCTCCATAGCCCATGTAACTGCCGGCGAACCCCGCCGCCATCACGATCACCGCCCAGGCGATAAAAACCGTCACCAGTCCCGCATTATGCGATCTTGTGTTCGCTGGCACGGCCATGATTCTACTGGAACTTAGGCGCGCTCCTGGAAGAACTTGATTTGCAATCGCGCCTCAGCGATTCTGGTAAGACGATGGCGACCGCACATTCGAACGCAAACCGGATCGATTATCTCGATTGGCTCCGCGGTTTGGCGGTATGTGGCATGTTTGAGGTGCATTGTTACGACGCGTGGCTCGGAGGCTCCGCCCGGCAGTCCGCGTTTTTCCATTGGACGCAGCTTAGCGGCACCGTTCCCGCACCGCTTTTCATCTTTCTTTCGGGCATCACCTTTGCGCTGATCACCACGAGCATGCGCCGCAAGGGCGCGGATGCGAATAAGATCGCCGCGCGCACAATCCGCCGCGGCGCCGAAATCTTCGCGCTCGGTCTGCTCTTCCGCGTGCAGGAATTTGTCCTCGGCCAGCCTTGGGCGCCGACAAGCGACGTCGGCCGCGTCGACGTCCTCAACCTGATCGGCCTCACGATTATGGCCATGGGCGTCGTCTGCTGGCTGGTCCATGGGCGCCTGGCGACGGCGCTAGTCGCGGCGGGCGTTGCCGCCGGGATTTCGATGGCGACGCCACTTGTCTGGACCGTTTGGCGCCCGCATTGGCTGCCGTGGTATATCGAGTCTTACTTCGACGGCGTCCATATTTTCACCAAGCCTCAGCCGTGGCTCTTCCCGCTCTTCCCGTGGTCTGGGTTTGCCTTCGCGGGTCTTGCGGCGGGATTTTTCCTCTTCACCCACTGGGCCTCAGGGCATCGCTCGCAGTCGCTCGCGATTGTGGGAGCCTTCGGCGTGTGCGCGTTTTTGCTCTCGCAATGGTTCGATTCGCGCCCGATTCATCTCTATCCCGTCTACGATTACTGGCATACCAGCCCATGCTTTTTCCTCGCTCGCGTCGGCTTGGTCATGGGCGTCATCTTCGCGGGTTACGCCTGGTGCCGCTGGGGACTGGGCAGGGTCGGCTTCAGCCCGCTCCAGCAGCTCGGGCAGACCTCTCTGCTTGTTTACTGGGCGCACATCGAATTCGTTTACGGCCGTTTCACAATCCTCACGCAACAGGCACAATCGATTTGGACGGCGACGCTCGGCCTCATTGTGATCTTCCTGGCCATGCTGCTGCTTTCGATCGCGCGCACGAAATCCAAGGGCCGGGGCGCGGAGATTCTCGCCTGGATCCGCCGCCGTCTGCCTGAAACCGCGATGGGCGATTGACGCAAGCCGCCCGATGTCCAAAGCCAAATTAAGAGCTCGTTGTTAACGGTGCCGACGATGCTGCGCAAATACAGAAAGTACCTGTTACTTCTCGTCGGCATCGCGGCGCTCGCGTTCTTCCTTTACAAATTCCGCAATTCGATCTCGCTGCAGGGCTTCCATTGGTCCCAAGTGGCCGACTCCATCCGCCGTGCAAACTGGGCGCTCTTAATTGCGGCTATCGTCGCGATCTTCATTTGTTACGCCGTTCGCTCCCTGCGCTGGATTCGCTTCTCCCGCTCGCTCGGCAAGTCCAATTTCTGGAGCGTCTACGGCGCCACACTGATGGGTTTCTCTTGCGTTTTTCTTCTTGGGCGCGCCGGCGAACCGGTTCGCCCCGTCCTGATCGCGCGCAAGGAATCGCTTTCGATGCCCGGCATGTTCGGCGTCTATTTTCTCGAACGCATCTTCGACATCGCCGCCTCCGTGGTTCTCGCGGGCCTGGCGCTCATCCTTTTTGAAAAACACGGCTCCTCGAGCGCGGAAGAAAGCCATCTCATCACAATCGCACGTTCCACAGGCGTCGCTCTTTTCGTTGGGCTCATTGCCGTCGTCATATTTCTGATCTATTTCCGTTACCACGGCGGCGAATGGCTCTCGCGGCGCCTGCAGCGCGCCTCTTGGCGCACCGGGTTTCGCGCGCGCATCGCCGCGCTCCTTGAAGGTTTCAGCGACGGCCTGCAGGCCGTCCGCACCTGGAGCGACCTTGCCGTGCTGGTTGGCTATTCGCTGATCCATTGGACGCTCGTGATCGTCGTCTATTTCTGGATCGAACATGCCTTCGGCGGGGGCCTCGCCGCAATCTCCTTCGGCGGCACGATCCTCGTCCTCGCCTTCACGCTCGTCGGCTCCGCCGTTCAATTGCCCGGCATCGGCGGCGGCGCGCAAGTCGCCACATTTCTCGTCCTCACCGTCGCCTTCGGCATCGCCAATGGACCCGCCGCCACGGTGGCCGTCTGCGTGTGGCTCGTCAGTTTCGCTTCTTGCTGCTTGGCGGGGATTCCATTATTGTTTCGCGAAGGCCTATCCGTGAGCGACCTCCGCCGCATCACCCGCGAAGAAGAACGCGAAAGCGAAGCCGATCTTCTGGCCGAAGCCGAACGCGCCGCGCACGTCGAGGACGCGCCTCGATGAAGTGCCCCTTTTGTGCGCACCTCGAGGACAAAGTCGTCGATTCGCGCGAAGCCCGCACCGGTGATCTCGTCCGCCGCCGCCGCGAATGCCTGAAGTGCAATCGCCGCTTCACCACCTACGAGCGCATCGACGAAATCCCGTACATGGTGATCAAAAAAGACGGCCGCCGCGAAAAATTCGATCGCCAGAAAATTCTGCAGGGATTGCTCAAGGCTTGCGAAAAGCGCCCCGTTCCCGTCGGCAAGCTCGAAGCCATCGTCGACGAAGCCGAAGCCTTCGTCAGCGAGACCTCCGAGCGCGAACGCACCACGGCCGAAATCGGCGAACTCCTCATGAATCGCCTCAAGAAGCTCGACAAAGTCGCCTACGTGCGCTTCGCCTCCGTCTATCTGGATTTCAAGGACGTGAAAGAGTTTATGGATGAGCTAAAAGGCCTGCTGAAAGACCGCGCGAAGAAATGAGGAGGATCAGGATGCGCCGGATTCTCGCCGCCCTCGTATCTGCCCAGCCGCCTCAAACCCACTATCCGAAGCACATTGAAATGCCGTCGTATCCAAGAGCTGCTGAGTTAGCGATGATTTCGGGAAAAGTTGCTCTGGCTGTCTTCGTAAATGAATCCGGCAGAGCTGTCGACGCGCGGGTCAATGCCTCCGCCTCTACGGTGTCGCCGCTCACCTCTTTGTACCTTCTTTCCGCGGATGCAATAGCGAACATCCAAAAATGGACGCTTACACCATCATCTTCACGCTATTCGATCGAGATTACGTATGACTACGAACTCTTGAGCGTGCAACCGTGTGGCCCCAGCACTGAAAAGGTTACTGTGGATTTGCCTGACTCGATAACGATCTACGCAGCTCCGGTCTGCGCCGAGACGGATATATCGAAACCGCAATAGGTTCACGCCTTCCACACCCCCGCCGCAAACGTCTTGATCGTCCGGAATCCCAGCCTCTCGTAAAGCTCCACCGCGCGCCGGTTGCTCGCCGTCACGGTCAATGAGAGCGACTCATAATTCCTCTGCCGCAGCACCTCGATCGAACGCTCCATCAGTTGCCGCCCAATGTGATGTCCCTGGTAGCCGGGCATCACGCAAATCTGCGTCGTGTGCCCCACGCGCTCGGCCACCGTCGAAGTCAAAATCATCCCCACCACGCGCGTCTCGCCAATAGGACGCACTACAAACGACGCCTCCGGCAAAAACGTTCCGCACCCGGGCAGCAGCACGATATTCCGCAAGAACTTCATCCCTCCCGCTTCGCTGCGATACTGATCGTTGATTTCGGCGTCCACGTGATCCGCATACGCCAGTTGAATCAGCTTTGCCGCAGGCTCGAAGCAGCGATCGCTCCATTGCTCGACGCGCAAGCCGGGCGAAATGGCATGAAGCGCAAGTTGCGCCTCGCGCAAAGGCAGCAGCATGAACTGCCGCATATGCAGGCGAAAATCCGGCGTCAGAAACGCCGGGTCGATTTCGGTCCCGAAAGGCATCAGCTGCGCTTCGATCCGCTGCAAGCGCGGAGTGGCGCGCAACGCATTCAAAATCTCGCGCAGCAATTGTTGCGTCACCGGCTCCTGTGGCACGCGCGACGAAACGAAGAGGCCCCCGATCAGCCCTTTGTGATCCTCCAGCACATAGAATCCGTACCCAGCCGGCTGGCCATTGTCCGTAGCCACATAGCCACCCAGCGCGCGCGAATCCACAAATCGCCGGATCAGGTCGATCGAAGGCTTATAGTCCCAGCGCAGCTCTTCCCGCCAGCGAAGAACCTCTTCCTGGAAAAGATTTTCCAATGATCGTGAACGGACCTGCCGCAGGTCGACAATCTGCATAGCCGGAAATGGCCGCCCCTGCGCCACAGTATATCGTGACGGATACGCGTGCATACTGTGAAATAGTCCGGCCCAACCAGGCTGGCCGCCGGTGCATCCGTGCTAGATTGGCTTTTCAGGCGCTTTTGAGCGCGCGCGTGTCCCCAAATGGCCGTCCTTGCACAACTGCGGTATCCGACGAATAGCTTCGCCAAGATTCTTTCCGCGATTCTGGCTCTGGTGCTGTTCGCTTTTGTGGCGCTGTGCGGCATCTCCGGCTTTCTGCTTTACCAGGCGCTCAGGCCGCCGCAGAGCGCCTCTTCGGTCAATCTGGATATGATGATGGGCCATCCCGAGACGTTCTCGTTCCAGCTTGCCGATGGCTCCAGTCGCGACGGTTGGTTTTTTCCGGGGCTGCGTGGCGCTCCTGCAATTGTGGTCTGCCACGGGTATATGTCGCAGCGCGCGGACGTCCTGACGCTCGTCACCGCACTGCAAGATCACGAATTCAACGTTTTTCTCTTTGATTTTGCTGGCCACGGCACCAGCCCGCGCGGCACTACGCTGGGATATAAGGAAACCGGCGAACTGCGTTCCGCGCTGCAGGCGCTCTCCGGACGGGATGATGTGGACGCGCAGCATTTCGGCTTGTGGGGCGTTGACCTCGGCGGCTACGCTGCGCTCGAAGTCGCCGCGTCCGATCCGCGCGTGGCGGCCATCGCCGTTGACGACGCCTATGCCGACCCGCGCGACATGATGCAGATTCAGGTGAAGCGCTCCGGCCTTGGCGTGATCCCGTTCGTCGACCGTTTCACCGATTTTGGCTTCCGCATGGCGAATTACAATTTTCGCAACGAGCCGCCCGTCACGCGCCGTCTTGCGCAGCTCAGGCCCATCCCGAAACTATTTATCGTGTCGGCCGATCAGCCCTATCTTGCCGGGGAAGTCTTCAGTCTCTTTGCGGCAGCGCCGCCGCCCAAGGAACTTCAGCGGGATCAGACCAGCTACGCCCTCATGTCTGACGATGACCGCAAGAATTACGAAAACCAGATCGTCAGTTTCTTCCTGCAAGCCATTCCGCCGGGCCGTTAATTTCCGGGAAGTGCCGATCTCCTGATCGGCACTTTTGCTTTGCTCTGACAGCGGCTTTCGCCCCGCCTGCCTGCCGCACTGGCGCTGGCGACGCGGATTGATTATTGTTCACTCGCGCGCCGCGGCGCCGCGTTCACCGGAACGTACATCACCGGTGGCGCGCTCCCGCGTGTTTCGCCAAGCGACCCGGTCGATCGCCCCAGCTTTTGAATCTCCGCCAGCCCCTTTGGAGTGGTCAGAACCAAGCCCGGGTTCGGATCGCTCGGCGACCACTCCGGCAATTCGCGGCCAGCGTAGAAGTGTAGCCCGTAGACCCACGCGCGCGGCAATTCGTAAGCGAAAACGCGGTTCGCAAACGCGTCATTCTGAATCAACTGAACGAAAGGCCGCGCGGAGAATCTTCTCTCCACGCGCGGCAGGGAAATCAGATTCGCTGCCAGCACGCTCCCGGTCGCACACAGCGCGCCAAGGCCGATTGTCCATCGCAGGCTGCCGCGCAATCCGGCAATCGCAATCGCCAAGGCTGCCACTCCTACCAGAATCGGGACCGCGTAAGCGTTCTGTGGGGCGCCGTTCGAGATCGCGTCCGGATTGCTCGCCAGCCAATCGATCCTTCCGATGAAGATGAAACCCGCGCCAGCGAACGCGATCCACGTAACGCCGAGTCCCGCTGCGATCGGCCACGCAGCCTTCCGGCCGCGCTCGAATGCGCGAATTCCCGCCACCGCGCAGATCAGAGCAGCGGGAGCAATCGCCGGTAAAATGTAGCTCGGTAACTTCGATTCGGAGGCGCTGAAAAACAGGACCGGAAACACGGTCCAGCACGCGAAGAAAAATCCCGCCGAGTGATGCCACGATTTTTCGCGCCAGAGCCGGATGCCCTCCTGCAGCGCGGGCCACAGCAGAATCGTCCACGGCAGCAGTGCCGCAAGAAAGACCGGCCCGAAGAACCAGAAGGGCTGATGGTGTTGAAACATCGGTGTCAGGTATCGCTCGAAATTGTGCTGCAGGATGAAGACGCGCAGAAAATCCGGATTCCGCACCGCGCAGATCACGTACCACGGCAGAGCCACCACGCAAAATGCCGCGATCGCGAGCGGGTGGGCTAAGCGCAAAATCTCACGCCATCGCCGTGTCGCGAGCGCCCAAAGCACAAGCCCGCCACCCGCCAGAATCACATCCGCCGGCCCCTTCGCCAGCGTTCCGGCCCCAAGGAACGCGCCCAATACCGTCAACCACAAGGCGCGCGGCGCGCCCGAGGCTCGCATGGCGGGATGATCAGGGGCGCTGTCCTCCCCGTCCGAAATCAACGCCGCGTCTGCAGAGTTTTTAGCCCCGCGGGAAGTTGCACCGCGTTTCACCGATGAAGAGCGGATAGCACCGTCGCGATGAAGCATCTCTGCCGCGCACGCCATTGTCAGAGCGATGCATGCGCTGAAGAGCATGTCCGGCGTTCCCGCGCGCGAAAACGCGATAGCGGCCACACTCGTCGCAAAAATCAGCGGAGCGACTAGCCCGGGCCTGCTCGCCCAGTCTTCGCCATCCGCGTAAAATCGGCGCCCAAGCCAGCCGATCGCCAGCGCCGTCACCAACGCGGCAAATGCCGAAGGCAAGCGTGCCGCCCATTCCGCCGGCAAGTTCAACCGGAACCCAACGGCGGCGAGCCAGTAATAGAGAATCGGCTTCTCAAACCAAGGCTGGCCGTAAAGCCGCGGCGTCACCCAGTCGCCGGTTCGCGCCATCGCGCGCGCAATCCACGCGTAGCGCGGTTCGTCCGGTCCAGCCAGCCCCATCGCCCCCAGTTGGCCAAAAAGACAAATTGCAGTCGTCGCCGCAACACAGAAAATGGCTAACGAACTATGCTTCCCGGATTTTTCTCTCGTTTCCAAACCTAAGAGTTTAACACCGCGTTGCTCTGGCATCGCGCCCCAGCCTCCCGCATAATGGCTCGGAATGCGCGAATCACTCGAGTATGCCGCTGCCTGGATTGGGCTGAAATCTCTCGGCTTGCTTCCGCGGCCCACGGCGCGTTTCGTCGCATCCTCCTGCGCGGCTGTCGCTTATTTCTTCCGTCCGCCGTTGCGCCGAGCCGCCGACTTCAATCTGCACCTGGCTTTCCCCAACTGGACAGAGAAGGAACGCAAGCGAGCCGTCCGGCGCATGATCCAGCAGATCGGCTGGATGGCTGGCGAGTTTTCGCAATTTCCAAAATATACCCGCGCCAATATCGAGCGAGTCGTCGCAATCGATGGCTACGAAAATTTCGACGCGGCGCACCGCCGCGGAAAAGGCGTCCTTTTTCTCACTGGACACATGAGCGCATGGGAACTCGCACCGTTTGCCCAGGCGCTGTATGGCAACCCCTTGCATTTTCTCGTTCGGCCCATCGCCAACGCAAAAGTCGACGCACTCATCAACAAATACCGCTGCCTTTCCGGCAATCAGCCGATCGAAAAGAATCGCTCGGCGCGCGCGGTTCTGCGCGTCTTAGCCGAGGGCGGCACTGTGGGCGTCCTTTCCGATCACAATACGTCACTGGAAGAGGGTGTTTTCGTTGATTTTTTCGGCATTCCGGCATCGACCACGTCCGGCCTCGCGCGTCTCGCGCTCCGTACCGGCGCGGCTGTCGTCCCCGGCTTTCTTTCCTGGGATCGCGAGCGCCGCAAATATCGTCTGCGCTTTGAGCCGGCCGTCGAGCTTGCTCGTACGGGCGACGAAGAGGCGGACGTCCGCGAGAACACGCAGCGCTTCACCCGTGTGATCGAAGACTATATCCGAAGCCATCCCGATCAATGGCTTTGGGTCCATAAAAGATGGAAGACGCGACCACCGGGAGAGCAGCCGATCTATTCGTTTTGAATTGCCCAACTGGTCGCATCGCTTTTGCGCTCTTGCGCCACTTGCTTGCGCAAACTTGCGCCAAAAATGGAGAGGTGAACGAATGACACGCACCGCCGGTGAACTTGCTCAATATCTCGAACTGGAGTTGCGGGGAAATCCCAACGTGCCCGTCTCAGGACTCGCGAACCCCGAAGATGCCGGCCCCGAAGACCTCGTCTACGCCGATTCGCCTCGCCAATTCCGGCGCGCCGAAGCATCTCGCGCGCTCTGCATTCTGGCGCCATCCGGCTCGCATTCTTACACGAAGACGGTAATCGAGGCCGACAACCCGAAGCTCGCGTTTGCGAAAGTTGCCCCGTGGTTAGCGCCGCCGGAAACGCCGCGCGCGTCCATTCACGCGACTGCCGTCGTCGCAAACAACGCCACGGTCGCAAGAAGCGCCATGATTGGCGCTTATACAGTGATCGAAGAGGGCGTCGTCATCGGCGAGGAAACCTGGATCGAGCCATTCTGTTTCATCGGGAAGGGAAGCCGCATCGGAGCGGCCTGCCGGCTCCATCCGCATGTGACACTTTATGCCCATTCAGTGCTCGAAGACCGCGTCGAAATCCACAGCGGCGCTGTGATCGGCGGCGACGGTTTCGGCTATGTCTTCGGAGAGGGCCGCCAATGGAAGTTTCCCCAGGTCGGCTCGGTCGTCATCGAGAACGACGTAGAAATCGGCTGCAACACCACAATCGACCGCGGCTCGCTCGGCACCACTCGAGTCGGCGCCAACACGAAAATTGATAATTTGGTGCAAGTTGGGCACAACGTCCGCATCGGCGAACGTTCAATCCTCGTCTCGCAAGTCGGCATCTCTGGCAGCACCGTACTGGGAAACGAAGTCGTAGTAGCGGGCCAAGCCGGCTTCGGAGACCACGTGGTCGTCGAAGACAACGCCATCATCGGCGGCCAGGCCGGTATTTTACCCGGGAAAGTGATCCGCAGCGGCCAGGTCGTTTGGGGCACTCCCGCGCGCCCTCTTGATAAGTTTAAAGAACAGCACGCCTGGTTCGCCAAGCTCCCCGAGCTGGCTAGGCGCCTCAAGGATCTCGAAGAGCGCCTTGGCTGATTCCGTTTCCGGTGACCGGGCAGCCAGTCCAAGACCGCCTGCATCGAAGTTATACCGACTAACAGGCAAGTCTAGAGGCATTTTTTGATTGACCCTTCTAAAAGTAGCGACGATAATAGTTTTCACGTAAGTGACTGGATTTTATGGGGATTGTCGCCGGACATGACACAATCCCGATGAGCCTAGGGACCGAGCCATCCGGTTCCTTCGCAACCGTCTGGGGCGGCGGTTGGCAGCCCCTGAGAGTGACTGCTGGAACGGCCACCTGAGGGAGTCGTAATGCAGGAGTCTACACTTCGCGCGGATAGCGCGTCGAACCCTTCCGCGTTCGGCGCAGCACCAGCTCGCGAAAAGCACCTCCGGATCGAAGACGCGATTGACCGGGGCCTCAGCTGGCTCCTTTCAGCGCAGGCCGAGGACGGCTACTGGTGGGGCGAGCTCGAAGCCGACACCACTCTCGAATCCGACTACATCCCCTATCTCCACGTGCTGGGCAAACTGGATTCCGAGAAAACGGCCAAGCTGGCCAACTATATTCGCCAGCGTCAGTTGCCCGACGGCGGCTGGAGCCTTTTCCCCGGGGGGCCGGCTGAGCTGAACGCCACCGTAAAGGCTTACGTAGCCCTGCGTCTCGCTGGCGACCCAGCCTCCGCGCCGCATCTCCAAAGGGCGAAAGACGTCGTCCGCCAGCTCGGCGGCCTCGAAGCCACAAATTCCTACGTCCGGTTCTATCTCGCGATGTTCGGCGTGATCGATTGGACTTACGCCCCTGCCATTGCGCCTGAGTTGATGCTCTTGCCGCTCTGGCTCCCGTTCAACATTTACGAGATGTCTTCCTGGACTCGCGCCATCGTCATCCCTATGACGATCATCTACGCGCTCAAGCCGTCGTGGCCCTTCCCCGCAGGCTTTTCCGTTCAAGAGCTTTTCAAGACGCCCGGCGCAAAACCGCCCTCGCTCTGCTGGAGCGGCTCGACCGTCTCCTGGCGAAACGCCTTCATCGCACTCGATCGTGCCCTCAAAGCCTACGAACGCCTTCCCTGGAAACCTTTGCGCAAAACCGCGATCAAGTGGGCCCACCAGTGGATGATTGAGCGCCTCGAGCGCGCTGAAGGCCTCGGCACCATATACCCGGCCATGATGAACTCGATTTACGCCCTGCTTGCTGAGGGGAGTGACATTACCGACCCGCTCGTCTCACGCGAAATCGGTTACCTCGAGCGCTACGAAATCGAAGAAGAAGACACGTTGCGCATGCAGCCTTGCATCTCGCCTGTATGGGACACAGCCATCGCCATGGTCGCGCTCGAAGAAGCCGGGCTTGATCCAGCTCATCCTGCTTTAGTCAAAGGCGCGCAGTGGCTCGTCGAAAATCAGGTTCTCAGCAGCGGCGATTGGCAGGTAAAAAACAAAAAAGGCGCGGCTGGCGGCTGGGCCTTCGAATTCCGCAACGACGACTATCCTGACGTCGACGACACCGCCTTCGTTCTCATGGCGCTCGGCCGTGTCGCGGTTCCCGATGAAGATCGTCTGCGCGGCGCCATTCGCCGCGGTGTCGCCTGGCTGCTTAGCATGCAGAATAGCGACGGCGGCTGGGGCGCATTCGATCACGAAAACAATCTCCAGTTCCTCAACAACATCCCGTTCGCCGATCACAACGCCATGCTCGATCCTTCCACCGCGGATGTCACTGCCCGCGCCATCGAATGCCTCGGGCAAATCGGTTGGGAGTCGGCGCATCCCGTCTTGCAGCGCGCCCATTCCTTCTTGCTTCGTGATCAATGCGCCGACGCTTCCTGGTTCGGCCGCTGGGGCGTGAATTACGTTTACGGTACCAGCGGCGTGCTCCGCGCCCTCGAGAATATCGGCCTCCGCGGTTCGCCCGAATCTAAACGCGCCGCCGAGTGGCTGCGCTCCGTGCAAAATCCCGATGGCGGATTCGGAGAGACCGCCTCTTCCTACGACGACGTTTCGCTTAAAGCCAAGGGGCCAAGCACCGCTTCGCAAACGGCCTGGGGACTCATCGGCCTGCTCGCGGTCGTCGAGCCTGATGATCCAGCCGTCGAACGCGCCGTCGCATGGCTCGCCGAACATCAAAACGCCGACGGCAGTTGGGACGAAAGCGAATTCACCGGGACGGGGTTCCCGAGAGTTTTCTACCTGAAATACCACCTCTACCGTAATTCGTTTCCCCTATACGCGCTCGGGCGCTACCAAAATTTGCGCAAGAAGCGCCAGCGATTCGTCTCCGTGCAGCTTCCTTCCAGCGAGTTTCATCCGAAAGAGTATCGGAGTTAGCCGATGAGAGTTGCGCCGGATATCGCCGCAAGCAGGGCGGTTCATTCCGCGCAAGAGAATCTCCGCAACCCATGAACGTTCTTGTGACGGGCGCCACGGGTTTCGTGGGCAGCCACGTAGCTAGCCAACTCGTCGAATCCGGGCACTCGGTTCGCGTGCTGGTACGGGCCGGCAGCAATCCTCTGCTGATCGAAAATCTCCCGGTCGAGCGCTGCGAAGGCGACCTGCGTGACATTCTCTCGCTCGGCCGCGCCATGAAAGGCGTGCGCCGTGTTTTTCACGTCGCCGCCGATTACCGCCTGTGGTCGCGCAATCCCGACGAAATCTACCAAAGCAACGTGGCCGGCACGCGAGGCTTGTTCGAGGCCGCGCGCCAGTGTGGTGTCGAGCGCATCGTTTACACCAGCACCGTCGCCACCATGGCCGTACCCACTGCGGACGGGTCGCTTCCCAATGAAGGAACTCACGCCACGCTCGACCGGATGGTCGGCCACTACAAGCGCTCGAAATTCATGGCCGAAATGGAAGCGATCAAGGCCGCGGCCGATGGTTTACCTGTCGTGATCGTGAATCCCACCACGCCCGTCGGTCCCGGCGATTGGAAGCCCACCCCGACCGGACGCATCATCGTCGATTTTTTAAGTGGCAAGATGCCTGCCTACGTCGATACCGGCCTGAACGTCGCTGCCGTCGAAGACATCGCCGCCGGTCATTTGCTGGCGGCGGAAAAGGGCTGCATCGGCGAACGATACCTGCTCGGAGCGCGCAATATGACGCTGAAGGAGATTCTCGATACACTCGCGGCGATCACCGGCCGTCCGGCGCCGCGCGTCCGTTTGCCACACGCCGTCGCGATTGCTGCCGCGCACGCCAGCGAATTTTATTCGCGCATCACCGGCCGCGAGCCTCAGATTCCGTTGGAAGGCGCGAAAATGTCGCGCTATCGCATGTTCGTAGCGAGTGATAAAGCCGCGCGCGAATTGGGCTACGCGCCTGGACCCGTCGAGCCGGCGTTCGAGTGCGCCGTTCGCTGGTATCGCGAACACGGTTATGTGAGCGCCGGCCGAACGAAAGCCGCCGGTGCCCGCGCAGCCTGAGCCCGTTGCAGTTAGCGGAAAAGAGTCGCTTTTTAGGCGTGGCGGAGCTTGAAGTTTCGAAAAGTGGATTTCATTTGTCAGGGCGGCTTCGGTGTGAATGGAAAGAAGGCCCGTGCGCGACTGACTTTGATGTTGTTTTCGCGCGAAGCCGCCTGTCGCACTTTAAAATGAATATTCTGATCACCTGCGCCGTCGATCCCGAATTCGGTCCCTGGAAGAAACTTCGCAAGTTTCGCGACGTTCGCGCGGGAGATTTCACGCTCCAGAGAACGGGCATTGCCGCGGCAAGCGTCGATTTTCTGGTAACCGGCATGGGGCCGGCGCGGGCCGCACAGGCCATGGACGCGATTGCCTCCCAGGAATACGCGCTTTGCATCGCATCGGGCATTGCCGGTGCGCTCCGCCCGAACCTCCACGTCGGCGATGTCGTAGTCCCAAGAGCCGTGATGGACTCAGCGACCGCGAACAAAATTGCGTGCGATCCGCAACTTGTCGAACGAACCGTCTCTTCCGGTGGGAAAGCCATTGATGCAATGACCTCATGCGATCGCGTTGCGTCGACGCTTGCTGAAAAAGCGCAGCTTGGAGAGTCTGCTTCTGCTGTCGATATGGAGAGTTTCGCCGTTCTCAACGCGGCCCGGCGCTTCAATATTCGTGCTGTCGTTATCCGTGCGATTTCGGATCGTCACGATCAGGCGCTGCCCGTGGACCTTAGCACCACGGTCGACGAGCGTGGCCAGGTTTCGATCGGCGCGGTGCTGCGAGTCGTTGCCGGCAATCCCGGCCAGATCTCAGCGTTGATGAAATTCGGCCGCGAGAGCAAGGCCGCCGCGGAAAAGCTCGCTCGCTTCCTCGACGCGCGTTTACCCGTCATTGCGGAAGGCCGTGCGGCGTCCGGCGCGCCATAGAAGCGGGCGGTGCCGTTTGGCACGTGTAACTCGGTACTTGCAAACGGCGGCAGGCCCACTAAGATGTAGGCTTGGGAGCGGTTGCGAGCCTTATATTCCCGGTGGATCACGTCGCCACCGATACTGTGATTGGCTTTAGCATATATTCAGGTACAATTAAGCAACGCCAGATTCATAATGATGAGCTGTCTTTAGGAATGCGTTCGGCCATTTCATAACCCGTTCATTCGTTGTCATACGAAATGAGTCATCTTAGCGCACAGGTCGATAGCGCCGGTCCACACTGCAACGGCTCGCGATTCATGCGCGCGGGTGTTTACCGCGGCAAGGACCAGGTTGTTGTCGAGACCGTGCCGATTCCCAACATCGGCGAAGGCGAACTTCTTTTCCGTGTGGCCGCTTGCGGCATCTGCGGCACGGACATCAAGAAGATTCATTACGGGTTCGTTCCGCCACCGCAAATTCTGGGTCACGAGCTGGCCGGAACCGTAGTTGCCGTCGGACCCGGGGTAACGCGTTTTCGTCCCGGGGATCGCGTCGTCAGCTTTCACCATATTCCTTGCAGCAAATGCTTCTATTGCGAGCGCAAGCTCTTTTCTCAGTGCGCCACATTCAAGAGAACTGGCTTGACAGCGGGTACCGGCGATCCGAATGGCGGCGGCTTTGCGGAGTATGTCCGCGCCATGCCGTGGATCGTCGAGCGCGGGATGATTCCCGTGCCGGATGGCGTCGCCTTTGAGGAGGCGACCTTCGTCGAGCCCGTGAACACCTGCCTGCGTGCCGTACGCAAGGCCCGTGTGGCTCGCGGCGAGACCGCGCTTGTGATCGGCCAGGGCCCGATCGGCATGCTGCTGATGCTGCTCGCTCGCTATGAAGGTGCGAATGTCTATGCGAGCGATCCGATGTCCAATCGGCGCGCCGCGAGCAAACGGTTCGGTGCGATCCAGTGCTTTGACCCGCGTGTCGCGAACCTGCGCGACGAAATGCTGCGCTGCAGCGAAAATCGCGGCGCCGATGTCGTCCTGCTGGCCGCGCCCCAGCCCGCGCTGGTCGAAGAGGCCCTTGCAGTGCTGCGTCCCGGAGGGCGTGTGTTGCTCTTCGCGCATAATGATCCGGTGCTCCGTCTCGAGTTTCAGGCTTCCGCGGTGGGGATTGAAGAAAAGGAGATTCTGGGCGCCTATAGCGCATCCGTGGATGATCAGGCCGAATCGGCGGCCATCGTTTTCAGCCGCAAGCTGCCGTTGCGCGAACTGATTTCCCATCGTTTCCCGCTCGAACGAATCGGCGAAGCGATAGCATTGGCCGCGCGCCCAACCGAAGACACATTGAAAGTCGTAATCACGCACCAGTAGCTGTTACAGTGAGAATCATGAGCGTTAAGGCTCCCGTCAAAGTAATCGAAGAACCACCGCAGAGCGCCGTCGCCCTTCAGATGATGGCGGCGGCTGTGCTTCACGGCCGCGAGGATGTCCGTATCGAGCGCGTCGCCGTACCTTCCATTGCCGACGATGAAGTGTTGGTTCGCGTCGCCGTTGCTCTTACGGATGGAACCGATCTGAAGGTTTGGAAGCAGGGATTCCATGCCCGTATGATTCGCCCGCCCGCGCTTTTCGGCCATGAATTGGCCGGAACGATTGCAGCGGTTGGCAGCGCCGTGACGCGCAGCATCCGCGTAGGCCAGCGTGTTGTCCCGGCGAACTCTGCTCCTTGCGAGAAATGCTTTTACTGCCGCAAGGGCCAGCCCAACCTTTGCGACGATCTCCTCTTTAATAATGGCGCTTACGCCGAGTACATCCGCATCCCGGGACGAATCGTCCGCGAAAACATGCTGGAAATTCCGGCGCATGTTTCGTTTGAAGACGCGGCTCTTGCTGAGCCCCTCGCTTGCGTGCTGCGCGGAATTCACGAGACGGGCATTCGCCCTGGCGATACCGTTGCCGTCATCGGCTGCGGCGCCATCGGACTGAAATTCATTCGCATACTCTCGCGGCGCAAGGCTCGCGTGATTGCGGTCGGCCGTCGGCAAAGCCAGATTGAAGCGGCGTTTCGCATGGGCGCCGTGCAGGCGCTGGACTCCTCGAAACTTGCAAACGCCGTCGAATCCGTGCGCGCTCTCACGGACGCGGGCCGCGGTGCGGACGCGGTGATCGAAGCCGCCGGCCAGCCCGCCACTTGGGAATGGGCGCTGCAAATGGTCCGCAAGGGTGGAACGGTGAATCTTTTTGCGGGCTGCGCCAAGGGGACCGAAGTGAAAATTGATCCCGTCGCGCTGCACTATTCGGAAATCAGCGTGAAGTCCACATTTCATCACACGCCGCATTTCATGCGCGAAGCGCTTGAGGCCATCGCGCGCGGCGAAATCCGTGCGGCCGATATGATTACGGACCGCGCTCCTTTGGCCGATTTGCCGCTCGTATTCCAGAAAATGAAGGACCGCAGCGGCCAGCTCAAGACCGCGATCCTTCCCTAAGACCGGCCTCGCCGGAAGAAAATGCTGCCAACGCCGGAACTCGAAATAGCCAAAAACCTCCCCGAGGAGAGGTGTACGGCGGAAATCGCTCAGCGTTACACGCGCTGGCTCGCCACGCATCACTACGAGAATTTCAACGTGGTCTCGTGGCTTTTGCCTCGGCATCTGCATCAGGATTTTTACAATGTCTACGCGTATTGCCGCTGGTCCGATGATTTGGGCGATGAAGTGCCGGACGCGAACCGCGCTCTGCGGCTGCTCGATGCCTGGGAAGACGACCTTCGTAAGATCTATCAGTCCGCCGGCGCCCCGGCGCACCCGGTTTTGATCGCTTTGCGCGAGACGATTCGCGCGAAAAACATTCCTCTAGATCCGTTCGTGAATTTACTGCGTGCTTTTCGCCAGGACCAGGTTGTCCATCGTTACCCGAATTGGGACGGCCTTTTCGATTACTGCGTTTACTCGGCCAATCCCGTTGGCCGCCTTGTGCTTTATGTTTGCGGCTACGGCGATGAACATCGACAGCGTCTTTCGGACTTTACTTGCACGGCGCTGCAACTTGCCAATTTCTGGCAGGACGTCTCGGTCGATCTCGAAAAGGGCCGTATCTATATTCCTCTCGACGAACTCGCGGCGCACGGTCTCACCGAAGGCGAAATCGTCGCCCGCAAATTCGATCGGCGTTATGTCGCTTTGATGAAATCGTTGATTGTGCGCACTCGCGAACTGTTTCGTCGCGGCATCCCGCTCGCCGGGGGCGTCGATCCTGGGTTGCGCGTCGATATCGAATTGTTTAGCCGTGGAGGCCTCGCGATTCTCGATGCCGTCGAACGCAGCGGCTACAACACGCTCGAGCGTCGCCCCGCCCTCACGAAAGCCACGAAGTTGAAGCTAGTGGGCCGTGCGCTGGCGGCAAAAGCGTTCGCAGGATCAGCCGTGCCGCCCCCTTCTTCATATCGAGCGCCCGTGCTCGAAACGCACGCGGCGCCAGGTGCGTCGGCCGATTCGCCCGAAGCAATTGCCGAATCCTACGCCGAATGCAATCGCATCGCGCGCGCCTCGAAAAGCAGCTTCTATCTTGCATTTTTCGGCCTGCCCAAGCCGAAACGCAACGCTCTTTGCGCTCTCTACGCGTTCATGCGCCTCGTTGACGACGTCTCCGATGAACCCGGCGGCCTCGAAGCCAAGCGCGCAGGTCTTGCCCGCTGGCGCGCTTTGCTTGATGAAGCAGCCGGCGGACGCACCTCGGGTCACGCGATCCTGCCGGCTCTTGCCGATACGATGTCGCGCTATCAGATGCCGTCCCGGTACTTCCATGACCTCATCCTTGGTGCCGAGATGGACCTCACCATAAAGTCTTACGCGACTTTCGACCGCCTTTCGGAGTATTGTTATCGTGTGGCGGGGACGGTAGGCCTCACCTGCCTGCACGTTTTCGAGTTCGGCGACCCGCGTGCGCCGGATCTGGCCGAACGTTTGGGTCTCGCGTTTCAACTGACGAACATTATTCGTGATGTGCGCGGCGATTTCGACATGGGTCGTGTGTATCTGCCCGAAGAAGACCTCGCGCGATTCGGTTGTCGCGCGGAAGACCTTCGCGGCCCGCTGACGCCCGCTCTCCGCGATTTGCTTGCGTTCGAAGCCGGCCGCGCGTGGCGCCTTTACGAAGAGGGCGCGCCGCTGGTGCACATGATCAACGCCGATAGCCGCGCCACGCTGTGGGCTTTGGTTCGCACCTATAGCACGTTGTTGGCGCGCATCGAAGAAGACGGCTTTGATGTTTTCTCATCGCGTGTTTCGCTCTCGAGCGCGGAAAAAATTCAATATCTCGTCATCGCCGGGATGAGTGGCTGGTGGAAAAGGGATGCCCTCGCAAAGCGTTCTGGTGATCGGCGGCGGCCTGGCGGGGATGTCCTGCGCCGTCGCGTTGGCTGAAGCCGGCGTTCGCGTCCGGCTCTTTGAAAAAAAACCGCATCTTGGGGGGCGGGCTACCTCGTATACGCTGCCCGACGGCAGCGAAGTCGATAATTGCCAGCATCTCACGCTCGGTTGCTGCACCAATCTTGCCGATTTTTTCCGCCGCGTTGGCGCCGCGGAAAAGATCCGCACTTACGACAGGATGTACCTGATGGATCGCCGCGGGTCCCGTGCCACGATGAAGTCCAGCATGCTGCCGCCGCCGTTTCACATGGCGCCTTCGATGATGTTTTTCGGTGCGCTTTCTGCCGCCGATAAACGCGCCATCGTCCGCGCCCTGATGGCCATTGCCCGCGCCGGTGGTTCGCCGCCGGACATCACCGGCATCACCATGCTCCAGTGGCTCGACCGCATGCAGCAAACGCCCGCGGCCATCGCTAAATTCTGGCGCGTCGTCCTCGTCAGCGCCCTCGATGAAGAGCTCGACCGCGCCGAGGCCCGCTACGGTATCGACGTCTTCTGGAAAACTTTCTTGGCCAATCGTGAAGGATCGAAAATCGGCTTGCCGTCCGTGCCTCTCGCCGAACTATACGGAGGCTGCGGCGCCTCCATCGCCAGGCAGGGCGGGGAAGTGAAGCTGCGCTCCGGAGTCCGCGAAATTCGCGTCCAGGGCGCCCGCTTCGCCGGCGTCATTCTTGAAGACGCCTCCGAAGCCGCCGCGGACGCCTGCGTCGCTGCCGTCCCGCATGACGCCCTGCCGCCCTTGCTCCCGAAATCCGTGTCCGAAACCGGCGGCCCGCTCGCCGGCCTCCGTCAACTACGCACCTCACCCATCACCAGCGTTCACCTCTGGTACGATCGCCCGGTTATGCGCGCTCCATATCTTGCCCTCATCGATTACACGACTCAGTGGATTTTTAACAAGACGCTCTTATATGAACCTCAATCCGGAAACGGCGACGTTGTTCCTCGCGCTTCGAGCGCCGGCCAAAAAGGCCAGTACCTTCAAATCGTGATCAGTGCGTCTTATGATCTGGTCCCGCGCGGCCGCCAGGAGATTATCGAGCTGTGCCGCGGAGAACTCGCTCAGATTCTCCCCGCCACGCGCGATGCCCAGCTGCTCAAATCCACGGTGATCAAGGAAGTGCGCGCCACCTTTTCGCCCGCGCCCGGCGTGGATAAATTGCGCCCTTCGCAGCAGTCGGGGATAGCCAATCTTTTTTTCGCCGGCGATTTCACGCGAACGGGCTGGCCCTCCACGATGGAGGGTGCCGTGCGCAGCGGCTATCTCGCCGCCGAAGCCGTTCTTGCCTCATTCGGCGAGCCGCGCAAATTCCTCCGGCCCGATCTTCCGTTGGAAGGCTTGTCCAAACGATGGGCTGCGAGGGTTTCGTAGTGGCCGCCTTTTGGGCGGGCGGCTTTGCCGTTGCCGTCAGGCGCTTTGAACCGGCGAATTAAAGCTTTTTTCACGGGGCCAGTCGCCCCAGGAGGTCTCAATGGACCGCAAGTACAAACAAAAGGGCTACGACGATCGCGACCGCGACGGCCGCGACGCCCGTGACAAGCGCCGCGAACGCTCCGAGCGCCCGCCCGAGCCCCCGCGCCCCAAGCATGACATGCTCGGCCCGCGCACTCCGCGCATGGTCGGCACTGTCACCCGCGCCCGTTGCTCCAATTGCGGTGCCGTGCTCATGCCCGGCTTCGATCCCAACTCCGAGTGCCCCCGCTGCCACGCCGCTCTGCACAGCTGCAAGCAGTGCGTTCACTTCGATACGGGAAAGCAGTTCGAATGCACCGAGCCCATCCCCCAGCGCATCGCGAAAAAGGACGCCAAAAACAACTGCACCTTCTTCGAATTTCGCACTACGGTCGAAAAGGACACTTCGCCCGTCACCTACGCCGCTGCCACGCCTGTCGCCGTCGCGTCGCCCTCGCGTCCCAACGACGCCCGCAAAGCCTTTGAAGACCTCTTCAAGAAATAGCGGCAGGAAATCGCCGCAAAGGATTTCGGCCGTTTAGGCCTTACCAGATTCGCGCCGCCAGCACGCGCGCTTTGCCGGGATTATCCCCGATCACTGTCGTCTCGATCACCATCTGGATATTCGCTTTGTTCCAGTCGCCCGGCGCGAGCTTTTCGGCCTGCGCCAGGCAGCCGTCATCGACGATGCACTCCCCTGCGGCCTGCGTTCCGAAGTGCCGGATTCCCGCCGCCGTAATCACAATCCTCCCGGTCGTCGGATCCAGCACCCGCGAGATGAGCCCATAATCCTCAGGCGCCGCGGCGATCCCCGGCCCCTCCACCCACTGCTGCGCGGACGGATTCATCGCATCCTTGATCAAATGCTGCTCCCCCTCCGTCACGAAGCTCCATCTCAGGCTGCTGCCCAGTTGCAGCGCCCACTGATTCGTAAACGCGCCGATCAGCACCACCGGACCGTCGCGCAAATCGTCCAGTCCCACATCTTCGCTGTGCCGTACGTGAAATTCCTTGCTCTTCGCTCCCAGCAGGCCCGCCACGCTTGAGACGGCCATCGAGTCGCCGAACGACACCTTATCCTTCCTGAATGACACCGGCAGCACCGCCATCTCCCTTACCAACTCGCTCTGCGGCTCTGACGTGTTTGCCGATTCGTAGATCGTTTCCAGGTCCGGGATGCAAATCAGCACCGGCGATTTTGACGCGACAGCGGGCCCCCAAAATAGGTCAACTGCGCCCTTGCCGCTGCCTGCCATCAGCAACGCGCATGCCGCCGCGATAACGATCGCGCATGCGCCGGCGATCCACCATAAGTTCGCGGTCCACCGCGTCGTTTTCGTCGCCGCTGCCCGCTCCGGCACGGCGTGAGCCATCTCCGTGGCAACGGTAGCAACGCCCGTCGCCGCTTCCTCGAGAAACCGGAACTCCGGCACGTAAGACCCGCGCTCGAACTCGATCCTCGGCTCGCGCTCGTGATTCGGAATCTGGTAATACTGCGCCAGTCTCTTCCTCACCTCCACGGCCGTCATCCGCACCACTGGATCGACGCTCGTATCGTAATTCGCGTCGCGCCCGAACACCTCCACGCCAATCGTGCGCTCCTTCACGCTCTCCGTGTCTTCGTCGAGCGCGCGGTTCACCGTGTAGCGGAGAAACTCCGGAAATCTCTTGCTGTGGCTGAAAAGCGGGCTCGCCAATATCCGCGCGAGCTGCTCCCGCATAAGGTCTTTTTGTGCTGAAGATAGACTAGGCTGGGCTACTGCGACGGACCCATCCCCATGGTTCCCGTTCTTCTTTTCGTACATTCCCAACACCCCTCGCAACCCTGAGCTTCTTCAAATTGCCCGGAGTCTATACCGAAATTCGTTCCGTATCAATAGGCGAAATGGAATCCGTGCCCGGAATGGGAAGTATCGGCCGCCCGGACAGTAACGATACTGGCCATATAGGCCTCTTCCGTTGTTTTGCGATGTCATTCAGCATCAGCGATTTACGGTATAAAAGCGCCGCGGATACCGTATCGACCTTGTATTTACCTCCTGCCCCGAAGTACTAAGGCCCGCATATGAAGGTGGGGTGTGGGGACACTTGCCGGTCGCTTTCCGCTCACAATCTCTCGCCCCGCGTGTGTTTGCGGAGTCTTAGAGGCATTTCGCGAGGTTTGCTCCAGAATTCACCAGTTCCAATAAACAACAATTACACCGCCGAGCGATTGGCGGCTTGCGTGGGATGCGGCGTTTAAAAATTGCGAGGGAGGGTTCTTTAGATGAGTTTAAGAAATGTGGGGAGGGTAGCGCTGGCGCTTTGTATCGCCTGCTTGCTCTGGCTTTCTGCGGCTCCTGCCTGGGGGCAGGAAACAGCTTCCGTCGTCGGCACTGTGACGGACGCCAGCGGCGCGGTCATTCCCGGCGCTACCGCAACGCTTACCAACATCGGTACCGGCGTGGTTCAGACGGCCACTACAAACGGCACGGGAGACTATGACTTCCCCTTGCTGCAGGTTGGCACGTATTCCGTGAAAGTCGAAGCCAAGGGCTTCAAGACCTACACCGTTCCCAGCATCCCGCTTTCGGCTGGTGACCGCTTCCGCGCCGACGCAAAACTGCAAGTCGGTGAAGCTGCGCAGACCGTGGAAGTTTCCGGGGCCGTAGCGCCCGCGCTCCAAACCGATACCTCTAATATCGGATCGCTCGTTCCCGCCCAGAGCGTGCAGGACCTGCCATTGAACGGTCGCAACCTTATTCAGCTGGTTCAGTTGCAGCCAGGCGTTACGTCCGGCTCCCCGGGTTCCATCGTGCAAGGTAACCGGCCTGACGACCGCCGCCTCATTTCTTCTTTCTCCGTCAACGGCCAAGTCGACACGATGAACAACAACCTAATCGATGGCATGGACAACAATGAGCGCATCATCGGCACCATCGGTGTCCGCCCATCCATCGATGCCGTTCAGGAAATGAGCATTCAAACCAACAAATACGATGCCTCGGTCGGTCGCACGGGTGGCGGCGTTGTTGACGTCATCACGAAGTCAGGTACGAACGACTTTCACGGTTCCGCTTACGAGTTCTTTCGCAACAAAGTTCTGAACGCGAACCCCAACTATTCCTTCGGAGGGCATGCCGCCGCCAACCCGGCGTTCCGCCAGAACCAATACGGCGGCAGCTTGGGCGGCCCGATCAAGAAGAACAAGACCTTCTTTTTCGGTGATTACGAGAAGTTGGACTACGCAACCGGCACGAACATCGCGAACTATACGGTACCTACTCTTTGCGAACGCGGCAGTGTTCTGGCCGGTCTGCAAGGATACAAAGGGTCGTCGATCTCCTGCCCGGACGGCACAAGTCCGACGGCGCCCGGAGACTTCTCCGATGAGCCTCTGATTTCGCCCGTTGGCGGTGGCAGCAGCAGCTGCGTTCTCAGCGGGACCGGTACGCTTTACGGAAGTGCCGCCTGCCCGTATCTTACGGTTCCCAGCACCTCGATAACCCCGCTCGGAATGGCGTATTTCAGCATGTACCCAATCCCGACTTGCGGCCCCGGAACGGGAGCCACCTGCACGCTCGGCTCGGCCGCGCAAAACTCGGTAGGTACGTTTGACAACTACCAGTCCGCGCCAGTGAAGACGTTCGCCAGCGACACATGGGATGCGCGTGTCGACCAGCACTTTTCAGACAGGAACACATTCTACGGGCGCTTCACGCACAACGGTGAAACCACTATCAATCCGAACGGTTTTCCGGCAGTTCGCATCAATCCGAGCAACGGAGACCCGGTATCGACGGGAGGCGTCCTCGTCAACCCCGTGGTACTTGCTTACGCCGGCCCCAACAAGGAAACCCAGGACCAGCTTGAACTCTCATATGTCCACGTTTACAGCGCAAGCCTCGTCCTCAATCTGAAGTTCGGCGTGCTCCGCAGCAACATCGACTCGGAGCCGATCAACGAACTCTCGGATGTTTCGAACAACCTTGGATTCCCTTGCGGCCCAACCGCTTGCGTCAACGCCGAGAAGCTTGTTCCTTCCGTTGTCGGTTCTGGTTTGGCCACCGCGACTTATAGCTCGGTGAACGGCGGTATATCCCCGACTGGCATGGGCGACACCAGCTTTATCCCGCTTCGGGAATATGACACGGCATTCCAATACTTGGCGACACTCACCCAGAACCACGGAAACCATAGCATCCGCTACGGTATCAGCCTCATTCGCCGCCGCGCCACCATCGGTCAAAGCAACAACCCGCAAGGTACCTTCACCTTCACGGGTGGTTATACGGGTGTTCCATTCGGCGATTTGCTCGAGGGCCTGAACACGACCCAGTCGCGCAACAACGCCCTCGACCAGCCCGGTTTCCGCACTTGGGAACCGAGCATTTACGTGCAAGACGACTGGCGGGCTCGTCCGTGGCTGACGTTGAATCTCGGCATCCGCTATGACATTTTCACGCCCTACACCGAAGTCCACGGCCGTATTTCCAACTACGATCCGTATCTCGGCTTGCTGGTTTCCCCCGCGATTCCGGGTATCCAGCAGAGCGGTCCGACGGCGATGGTCCCAACGCCGTATCATGATGTTGCCCCTCGCTTCGGTTTTTCGGCCTCTCTGCCGCATCAGGCTGTGCTTCGCGGCGGTTTCGGTTTGACCTTCTTCCCGGTCAACTACGAATCACCCTACTACATGAAGAACGCTCCATTCGGTTACTCCGAGTCCTGCACGGCCCAGAACGAAACCGCTACCAATGCGTCCTGCGCGAACGCGGTATTTGGCAGCGCCGCCCCGGGTCAGTTTGAGAACTCGGCTCAGATCGAGTACGGGCAGTGCCCCTATTCGGGCGGTTCACCGGCAGCGTGCCAGTCCCCGACCACCGGATCGGGTCTAAACTCAGCCAGCAACGTTTACAATACGAACGTGAACGGCGGAGCCACCACAGGTGCAACGGCCAACTTAACCCCCGGAGTCGGCGGCGCTCTCTTTTCTGCTGGCCTCCCCGTCCCGGCCTTGAATATTGCACTTGCCACGAATCCAGCCAACTATGTGTCGAACGGTGGTATCGCTGCAATTCCAATTAACTTGAGAGAGAACTACCTCGAGCAGTTCAACCTTGAGCTGCAGAAGCAATTCGGCGCCAACGTCATTGACATCGGCTATGTGGGCCAAATCGGTCGTGACGTCGCTCCGCTCAACAGCGCTACAAACCAGAACTCGCCGGCAAACCCGACCGAGAACCACGCAAACGCCCTGCCCATGGTCGTCGGCGGCGATTCCTATTACTTCGGCCAGCTTCCCAGCTTCCCGTATTTCAGCACTGTGGGTTCCGGCGCCTCCGAAGAAGCCAATATCGGCACGTCGTTCTACAGCTCGCTTCAAACCTCTTTTGTTCGCCGTTTCAGCAACGGTCTCACGGTTAACTTCAACTACGTTTGGTCGCACATGACCGACAATGTCGACGGCGGCCGCGCGTGCGTTCTTTCAGTTTTTGCGTCACCAGAGCCATGCTGGTACGACTTGTCGAAGGGCACCGGGCCGTCGCTATCCGCTGCCACCTCGCCAAATGCTTGCGCTGCAGAAGGCCTCGCCTTGTGCAAGAACGTGTTTGGATGGCAGCACGGCGATTGGGGTAATGGTGCTCAGGACGTGGCTGACCGCTTTACGTGGGGTATCAACTATGACCTCCCGTTCGCGAAATCGGCTACAGGCGTGGAAGGCGTGCTGGTGAAGGGCTGGGCAATCAACACCTCGGGTTCATGGCAAACGGGCTTGCCGTTCAACGTCACGCCCGCATCCAACACGACCGGCATCTCGGGCGCTGGCTACCTCGACCAGATCTGCTCCGGTCGTTTGGCCAATGCCGATTTGCACGACTGGTTCAACTACAACTGCTTCGTCCACCCCGTGGCCGGTACCCTCGGTCACATGGACCCCAATCAGCTCTTCGGACCCCCGCAACGTAGGCTGGACTTCTCGCTCTTCAAGACCTTCCAGCTAAATGAGCGATTCGGGCTGCAGTTCCGGACCGAAGTATTTAACCTTTTCAATACCGTCAACTTCAACACGCCCGCTGGTACGAGTCTCTCGTACCAATCCCTCAACGGGGTAGCGAACGCTGGCCCGATTAATCCCGGCGTCGGGACCCCTGCGGGCTCCATCAATGCGGTCAACGCCAACTGGGCCCCACGGCAGATTCAGTTCGCCCTCAAGGTCCTGTTCTAACCGCGCAAATTCCAAAGAGTAATTGGCCGGCAGGTCGCGAAAGCGTCCTGCCGGCTTTTTTTTAATCGGGAGGAGGTGCGAATTTCCCGCATAGGGGTCCATCGGAATGCAGCGCCGCGAATGGGCGAGGCGCGTTTTGCCTCCGTGTAGTAGCGCTGGCTTCCAGTCGGCGCATTTGCCTTTCTCTGCGTTCCGATCTGGCCCCATCGGCGTCCCTGCGTGAGACGTGTGTTCCGAGGCCTCAGATAACCCTATATAGCGTCCCAAAACGCGCCCAATAATGCCCATTTTCAAGCGCCAAGCTCCCGCCCGACAAACGCCAGCGGGCGTCACCCAATAATTATTTGCTTGCAAACAAGGTAGAACTGTGGTAAACTTCACCCTTAATTTTATGACTAGATCAGCCGTGCACACGAAACCGCCAAGGCCGTGTGATCGCCGCCAAAAAGGCGAAAGTCGGCCGCTGATTTCTAATCGACACTGGTCGATTAGAAATGACCGTAACTCTTTTCCCTGCAATAAAAACTTCATTTCTAATCGACGCGTAAACCCCCTCTCGCAACTTTCGCCTCCCGCTCGCGAAAGCCGAAATCCTAATCGATACAGCGAACGATTAGAAATCCCGTTAACTCTCTATCTTTCAGCAAATTGGCTCTTTCTAATCGATACAGTTCGGGGTATTTTTCAGTTCGGCGAGAGGATTGGCCAAAATGATCCGCGAACTCCAGGACGCGCTGCGAGGGGGACGAAGATCTCCCAAAGAAGTTACCTCCGATGCCCTGGCCCTCGCCAACAGCAACAAGGGTCACAATGTCTATATCTCGCTAGACCCAGCGAGAGTCCTCAAAGAAGCCGAATCGCTCCCCTCCCGCTTCTCGGGCGAAAAGCCAGCCCTATACGGCCTGCCTATTTCGTTGAAAGATCTCTTTAATCTAGCGGGATACGTAACTTCAGCCGGTTCAATGTTTTACGCCGAGAAAAATGGCGTCGCGCGAGAGGATTCAGCAGTAGCGTCACGACTCCGCGAAAAGGGCGCCGTAATCGTCGGCAAAACGCATCTGCACAACCTGGCCTACGGAATCACCGGCGAAAACCCCGACTACGGCGATTGTTTCCAACCAATTGATTCAACGAGACTTACGGGAGGATCGTCGAGCGGGGCTGCCGCCAGCGTCCAGGAAGGATCGGCAGTCGCCGCCATCGGCACGGACACCGGCGGCTCGATCCGCGCCCCCTCAGCCCTGTGCGGCCTCGCCGGCTACCGCGCCTCAATCGGCTTGGCCAACGACCAGGGCCTTTGGCCCGGCTGCGTTCCGCTGGCACCCTCATTCGATACGCTCGGCTGGATCTTTCGCGATCTCCGCGACGCCCCGCTCCTCGGCCAGTCGCTGTTCAATCTGGCGGCTTCGCCCCATTCGGCAAAACCACCCCGAGTCGCCCGCGTAAGCCACGCGTTTATGGAGGATTGCGAGCCGGCCGTCCTCGAGGTATTCGATCGTTGGGAAAATCGCCTGCGCGAATCGGGCGCCGAAATCGCGCCGTTCGACGCAACTTACTGGGAAGGCGCGATCGACATTTTCGCGCCTATTCAAGCCCACGAAGCCGCCGCGTACCACATGGCGCGCACCGGCGGCGACTTTTCCCATTTTGACCCTCAAATCGCTGAGCGGCTGAAATGGGGCGGATCGATTGATCCCGTCGAGATAACGAAGCAGAGAAAACGCCACGCGGAGTTCCGGGAAAGGATGGACGCGCTGCTGGCCGACTATGATTACCTGATTGTGCCCTGTGGCCCAATCGGTCGGCTCACAGGCGGCAAAGACCATTCGCAGGCCCGGCGCAGGATATTGCGCTATACGGTGCCAATGAGCCTCGCAGGCACTCCCGTAGTCACCCTGCCGGATACCGCCGGGAGATCGGGTGCAGGCGTGCAGCTAGTGGCAGCTCGCGCCGCCGACGCGCGCCTATTGGCCTTCGCGGCCCAATTCCGTCCATGATTTTGCGGCAAGCGCGAAACAAACAGCTATCCGCAGCGCAATGTACCCGTCACATAAGGACGGGCAGCAGAGACTCCCGCCGCCCGTTGAAACGTTGGAGGAATGGTTCTTAATCGGCTGCGGCTGGCGACGTTTCAGGCATGGTGAGCTTGGCCTTGGCCAGCGCCCGAGCAATATTGAGTTCCACCGCTTGTTCGGACGTGTTACGGACGGTCGCGAGTTCACTCACTAGGAGGTGTTTGGCCCGGTCGAGCATTTTCTTCTCGCGGAAAGAGAGCGGTTTTGTGCGGCTCAACGCGACGAGACCTTTTAACACTGCGGCCACTTCCATCAGCGACCCGGTGCGCATCTTGTCTGAATTTTCTTTGAAACGGTGCTTCCAGTCGTGATGGGAATCAGAACGCCCGCGTTCGAGGTAGGAGAGAACAGCTTCAGCTTGGTTGGAGCGAATTATAGGACGGAGGCCGACAGTGCCGATATTCGATTGCGGGACCATCACTTTCAAGCCACTGGAAACGATCTTACACATGTAAAAGCGTTCCGATTTCCCGTTCACATAGCCAAAACTGATCTGCTCGATCAGCCCTACGCCATGGTTCGGGTAGACAACCTTCTCGCCTAACTTGAAGTCCATAGGGTCTTTCCCCTCCCCGACATGTTTCAATATTAGGCACAGTGAGCCGCTATCGTCAAGCATTTCCACAGATTTTATAAGGGAGAAATTAAGCCTAACTTCATGTTTTTTCGGGGGTATGGCATGCCAATTGCCCTATACTTGTGCATGTGCTGATCCTCTCGCTGGACACATCTTCACCGGCCGGAAGCATCGCAGTCTTGGAGGACTTCCGGCTTCGTGGAGCCGTATCCACCATGACCGATGAGACCTACTCTTCGCGTATCTTTCGCCAGCTCGAATTTCTGTTAAACGAACTCCAGCTCAAGCTAAATCACTTTGACCTATTCGCAGTGAACGCTGGCCCGGGATCATTTACGGGCTTACGCGTCGGTCTCACGACTTCCAAGGCATGGGCCGAATCGTTCGGGAAGCCCGTTGTCGCGGTAAGTGGGCTGGAGGCGGTCGCGGCGCAGGCTATTTCGGCTGCGGACACGGTCATTCCGGTAATCGACGCGCGGCGGGGGCAATTCTATGCCGGACTGTACCGCCGGAGCTCTGACGCGAGCGCAAACGAACGTCAGCTCGCCCGGTCTGCGGATGATGCGGTAATGACGCCCGAAGAATTTGTCGCCTGGACAAGCGAGGTCTCGATTACGGCGACCAGAGTTCTGGCAACTCCGTGCGCTTCGTTCCTCGAATCAGCTCTCTCTCGCTGTGGCAGTACACTTCAGGGCGAAATCTGCGAAGTCTCGGCGTTCTTGGCGCCAACTATCGGCAAACTAGCCTTTTTGAAAGCGAAGCGGGGTCAGACAGTCGACAGCTTACGCTTGGATGCGAATTACGTTCGCCGTTCGGATGCCGAACTGAACTGGAAAGGGAAGTAGGGGCTTGATCGTGCGCGCCCTGGAAGATCGCGATATTAATGCCGTTCTCGCCATTCAGGCGGCGTCCCCCGAGGCAGCTCAGTGGAAAGTCGCCGATCACGGGCTTGGAAGATCGCCAAGCGCTTTCACCTGGGTTGCGGAGCATGCAGGAAGTGTTGAAGGTTTCTTAGTTGCGCGGCAGGCTGCCGATGAGTTCGAAATCCTCAACCTGGCGGTCGCACCTCGTTCCAGACGTCAGGGCGTGGCCACCGCACTCTTGGGTGCTGCTTTGGCGAACGCGAAAAAGTTTGGTGCCAAACAGGCCTATCTTGAAGTCCGAGCGTCGAACTCCGGCGCGATCGGCTTTTACGTCCGGCATGGCTTCCAGGCAACAGGCCGCCGGAAAGGGTATTACTTTTCGCCTCTCGACGACGCTTTGATCCTCTCCTTCGAGCTTCCTGGGGGTTAACCCTAGTTTTTCACATCCTATTGGCGCGGCACCATGAACTGTGATAGATGTTACAGCTATGTGACCTCTCATCACAATCAGGAGGGAACGCATGCCTACCGCAAGCGACGAGATCAGGCAGTCACTGATCAACCAGGATGTAGAGTTTCGACGCCTCGCAGAAGAACACTCCCGCTGTGAATCCCAGCTAGAAAAGATCCTCAAGCAGCCGTATATGTGTTCGGAAGATTTCATCGAAGAAATTGCCCTAAAGAAAATGAAACTGCGCCTAAAAGACCGGATGGAAATGATCGTGTCGCGGTACCAGCGCGCAGTACCGCACTGACGGCTCCGTTTCGCCCGCCGGTTTTGTCGTACAATACTTGTGTAGCCGTGAAGCGCGTGATTCTTTACGATGTCTGCATCCTTTCCGGGTGAAAATCGAGCATGGTCAAAGAAGGGTACTTTTTCTCTGCGCCCTTTCTGGTGGTGGGCGTGGTCGCCTTAGTTCTCAGCTGGTCCTGGACTGGCGGAATCCTCGTATTTCTCGGTCTCTTCGTGCTCTATTTCTTTCGGAATCCCAGGCGAGCAATTCCTCTTGCCGAGGGTCTCGTTGTATCTCCAGCTGACGGGCGCGTGATGGAGATTGTCGAAGAGTCGCTGGACGGCACGGTCGGTTGGCGTATCAGCATTTTTCTAGCGATTTGGAATGTGCACGTCCAACGGGCTCCGGTATCCGGCCGTGTTGCCGATGTCGTCTATCGCCCAGGCCGCTTTTATGCAGCGATGCGCTCAGCCGCCTCCCGCGAAAATGAGCAAAACATTATTTACATTCATACACGGGGCGGACGAATCGTCTTCAAACAAATCGCCGGAGCCATTGCCCGCCGCGTGATATGCTGGAAACGAGAGGGCGAAGAAATTTCCCGCGGAGAGTTGATGGGACTTATCCGCTTCGGCTCTCGCGTTGATGTTTGGCTTCCGCTTGAAGCTCGCGTGGCCGTAAAGCGCGGCGACAGCGTGAAAGGCGGAGAAAGCATTCTGGCGGAATGGAATTCAACGGCATAGACCCGATCGGCTACGATAGCCACGAAGAGCGTCGTCACAAATTCCGCGGCGCCCGGTTGCGTCGTGGCGTCTATCTTCTCCCCACTTTTTTTACCGTTGCGAACATGATGTGTGGCTATTACGCGATCCTCTCGGCGTTTGAAGGCCGCGCTTCTGATTTCGACAAGGCTGCGATCGCGATAGGTGTTGCCTTCCTCTTCGATTCGCTCGATGGCCGCGTCGCGCGAGCAATGGGCACGCACAGCGATTTCGGTAAGGAACTTGATTCGCTTGCGGACATCATCAGCTTCGGCATCGCCCCCGCATGCCTGGCGTATGCTTGGGGCATTCGCGCCGCTGCTGGCGCCAACGCTCCTGGCGGTATTCACCTGGAACAAGCCGGCTGGGTCGTGGGCTTCTTTTTTCTGGCCTGCTGCGGCTGGCGGCTGGCGCGCTTCAATATTCAGGGAATGTCGTCGGTCGATAAAAGGTATTTTGCAGGGATGCCCACGCCCTTAGCAGCATGCGCTCTCGCGTCCATCGTTCATTTCAGCGGAGGCAGTCCTATCGAAAATGTGGGGCCGGCGGTGCTTTGGCTTTTGCTGATGGTGATGCTCGGAGTATTGATGACGAGCACCGTCCGCTATTACAGCTTCAAGGATGTTCAGTGGACGCGGCGTCAGCCGTCGCTCGCGATCCTTCTTCTCGCGGTTCTTGTCGGCTTGATTGTTAATTTTTCCAAGCCGACGCTGCTGATTCTTGCCTGCTCCTACGTGGTCCAGGGGTTCGTTTTTCATGTGCTCCGAAGTGTCCGTCACCGGATGGCCTCGCGCCACGCCTAGTCTATGTCCGCTAGCCCCGCTACTCTTCACCGCATCGCTATTGCCGGTGCATCCTCCCTCCTTGGCAAAGAACTGAAACAGGTTCTCGAAGACCGGAGCTTTCCGGCGAGCGAGATCGTTCTGCTCGATGAGCGCGTGATGGCCGGCACCCTTACCGAAGCCGGCGGTGAGGCTACGTTTATTCGTGCGCTCGAGGAAGACAGTTTTGAAGGTGCGAGAATCGTGTTTTTCGCCGGCACACCTTCAGACGCCGCCCGCAATTGGCCCGCGGCCCTGCGCGCGGGCGCTTCAGTGATCGATATGACGGGTGCCGCAACGATCGTCGCCCACGCCATCCGCAGAATTCCGGCGCTGGATTCGGTTTTGCCGCCGGCTGCGACAAAAGCGGCAAACGGGTCTCGCGACGCCAAGCTGTACTTGTCACCGCCCGCGCCCACATTGATTGCGTGCACGCTTGCCGCGGCGTTCCACCGCTTCGCGCCGCAACGAATCGTCCTGCTGGCGATGGCGCCGGTTTCTGAGCGCGATCAGCCCGGCATCGAAGAGCTCGAAAGCCAAACCGCGAGCCTGCTTTCGTTTCGAGAGATATCAAAGACTGTTTTTGATGCGCAGGTTGCTTTCAACATGCTGGCTGCCTTCGGCAGCGAGAGCAAGCCGCGTCTTGCGGATCTTCGCGCCACAATTGGGCGCGAGACGGCGACAATTCTCGCCGGTCGCGCTCAAGTCCCCGCGATTCAATTGCTGCATGCACCCGTGTTTTACGGCTACGCGTTTGCCGCGTATGCGGAATTTCCCACACCACCGGCTGTGGGAGACCTTGCGGGGGCTCTTTCGAATTTGGGAGTGAAGGTCGGAGCTGCTGACGATCCTCTACCTTCGAACGTGAGCGTGGCGGGCGAAGGCGACATCCAGATCGCACCCATCGAAACGGACGTCAACCTGAGCAATGCAGTGTGGCTCTGGGGCGCGGCCGACAATCTCCGGCTCGCGTCCGTGAATGCAGTCCGCATTGCGGAGGGCATCGTTCGTGAGGCGTAACGCCGCAAGACTTATCGCTATCGCGCTTCCGGCAGCCGTGGCGATTTGTGTCGCGGGTTGTGGGTACCACGTCGCTGGGCGAGTCACCGGCGCGCCCGCCGAATGGCACACGATTGCGATTCCGGCATTCAAAAATGACACGACGCACGACCGCATCGAGCAGCGCTTCACCGAAGCCGTGATTCGCGAGTTCATCGCGCGCACGAAATACCGTATCGTGCAGGATTCTGCCTCGGCGGATGCCGTCGTTCACGGTGAAATTCTTTCGATTGATACTAGTCCGGTTTTATTCAACGCGACTACCGGCGAAGTAACGACCATGCTCGTCACCGTGCAAGTGAAAGTAGAATTGGATGATGCGGTTTCGAAAAAACCGGTGTACCAAAATAACGATATGACATTTCGGGATGAGTATCAGATTTCTTCCGATCCGCAGAGTTTCTTCAACGAAGAAGATCCAGCTCTTGGGCGAATGGCGCGCGACTTTGCCTCGCGCTGCGTCGGCACGATTCTGGAGAGTTTCTAATGTCCCAGTCTCCTGGCAGGTTCCTTGAGCAAATCTCGAGGGGCAAAGCCGTTCCCGCAATTGTTCTACAGGGAACGGACTCCTACCTACTGGACATGTGCCGCAAGGAGATCGTGGATGCGTATGTGCCCGAGGGCTTGCGCGATTGGGCCCTCACGCGCGTGTCCGCACGCGAAGCAGGTTGGGAAGAGGTTGTGGGCCGCGCCAGGATGTTGCCGATGCTCGCCGAACGCCAGGTGATTTTCGTCGAGGATGTTGACTCCGTCGAACGCATGTCAGACAAAGGCCGCGACGAAGTCGTTAAACTGCTCGGTGATTATCTCGATGCGCCCGCCCCGTTTACGATTCTCGTGTTGGAAGCAAAGAGCCTCGATTCGCGCTTGAAATTGTCGAAGCTGCTCGCCGAAAAAGCTTTAATTGTCGAACTTGAGGTGACGCCCGAGGCGGCTGCGGCATTGGCCGAGCAAATGGCCGCGGAACTGGGTACTAAAATCGATCGCCTCGCGGCCGCACGTCTCGCCGAGATGGTCAATGGCGAACCGGCGCGCATTCGGACGGAGATCGAAAAACTCGCGGCTTACACGCAAGGCACGCCGGCGATCACGCAAAACGAGGTGGACTTGCTGGTCGTTTCTGAAAGGAGAAACAAGGTCTGGGATTTGACCGATATGCTCGCCAGCGGTCGGCGCGAGGCCGCGTTCACATTCTTGGAGAATCTGCTTCGCGAAGGCGAACAGCCCCCAATGATCGTCGGGGCCCTAGCGGGCACCTATCGCCGATTGATCGAGGCGTGCGAGATTCCGGTCACGACCAATAAGTTTCAGGCAGCGCAACGCTTGCGTATGCCCCCTGACGCCGCCGAAATCGCCCTGCGCAATGCGCACCGCCTGCCCAAGAAGCGCTTGCTGGCCGCGATTACAGCGCTCGCGAACGCCGATAGCCAGCTGAAATCCTCGAATTCCGATCCGCGTGCGCTGCTCGAGTTTCTTCTCGTGGAGTTGTAAATCGGAGAACGTTCCGGCGCCCCCTTCCCGGCAGGCGCGGCGGAAAACTACAGGTCGCGTCGACCTTCCATTGCTTTCAGCATGGTGACTTCGTCGGCGTATTCCAGATCCGATCCAACCGGAATGCCCATCGCGATTCGCGTCACGCGCACACCAAGCGGCTTGATCAATTTTGAAAGGTAAACCGCTGTTGCTTCACCTTCTGCGGTGGGATTCGTCGCGATGATGATCTCTTCGACCGTGGCACCCTTAAGGCGGTCGATCAGGCTCTTGATGTGCAGTTGATCCGGGCCGATTCCCTGCAAGGGCGAGAGCGCGCCGCCCAGCACGTGATACATACCATTGAATTGCCTGGTTTTTTCGACGGCTTGAATATTGGTCGCTTCTTCGACTACGCAAATCAACGATTTATTTCGCGAAGGACTGGTGCAGAAAAAGCAGGGGTCGGAGTCAGTAATATTATTGCAGATGGAGCATTCGTGGATCCGCTCTTTCGCCTCGCGAATCGCGTCGGAAAGGGCGAGCGCCTGATCACGGTCCGTGCGCAGGAGAAAAAAGGCAAGCCGTTGCGCCGTCTTCTGTCCGATGCCGGGCAGCCGCTTCAGTTCATCGATCAAACGCGTTACAGGAGGCGCGTAATCAGGCACGGTTCCGTCCGTTGCGCTTAAGAACGAAGTTGTGATTCTCGCAGATTCACAGGCGAAAAGGGAACAGCGGATTCTGTTGGATCACTTCGCGCGTTCAGGATTTTCTTCCGCTGACTCTCGAATTTCCATGCGTTCGATTTGGGAATCGCGGACCGAATAAACGTGTTGCACCACGCGATCGAGAATGATCTTCCCATCGAGGTCGCGGACCACCTGGTGAACGTCAACCACAGTGCGCCCTTTTTCATCGTCCTCGAAAGCCACGGGCTTTACCTCCGGATCGACCATGCTCCACTGGCGCCGCCAGTATTCGCGAACGGCGTCCCGACCTCTCACACGGCCACCCTCCATGCCGTTTGGCCAATCCACATTGGGATGCATTATCCCGAGAATTTTCTCGATGTCGCGGCGATTGAATACATCATAGGCATCCGCCAGCAACTCGACCGTCGATGTTTTCATTGGCATGGTGGAACTGCTCGGACGCGGATCAACGAATTCTGTCGTGGCCGCGATCCGGGTTGAGAGCTAGAACAAGCCGGGGATTTTCAAGCCCGTCATTCCGGGCATCGAACCGGACAACTCTCTCATCTGGCGTGAGAGTTCCTCATCCACGCGCCGCGCGGCTTCATTCACGGCAGCGAGGACAAGATCCTGCAGCATTTCCTGATCTTTGCTCTTGAAGACGTCCGGCTCGATGCGGATCTCCGTGAGCTGCTTTTGTCCATTCATTTTCACGGAGACCATTCCACCGCCGGCGGAAGCCTCGATCGAAATTTCGCCGATCTGCTTTTCCAGGCGTTCCTGAACTTGCCGGAACTGCGTGAGCATTTGCTGCAGCGCTTTTACTTCCATGGCTTATTCCTCGCCTGGGCGCTTGAAATTTGAAATCTGCCCGCCAAACCTTTCTAACATCGCCCGAACGATCGGATCTTCTTCGAATCGTGCTCGCAATTCGGAGCTGCGTCCCACCGCCGATCCCGCCTCAAGTCTAACACAGACCCGCAGTGGCTGCCCGGTCACCTGATTCAACACTGTGCGCAAACGTTCCATCGGGTCCCGCGCCTGCAGCATATCAGCCAGCGAACGGCTCTCCGTCGGATAAATCAAGCGCAACTCGCCGCCTTCGATTTCCCATCGCGTGGCCTGCTCGACGAGCGACCATAAAAATTTTTGCCCTTGCAGAGCCGCTTTGATCGCTTCGATTTGTGCCACGGCAAGTCCGTCGCCCGAATTTTCAGCAGCGCGCGCCACAACCGACGGCGGCGCCGCGGGCACCGGCTGCGCGTTGGGAACTGGCGACGCTGGCCTCAAAGCTTGCGTTTCCTGCACGTTCGGCGCCACTGCCATTTTCACTGCCGTGCCCCCTGCCGTTCCAGGAAAAGTCGCCGAAAATGGTGAAGCTGGCGCGCTCAAACTTGCCGGGGCAGCGGGAAGAACCGTCGTCGCGCTGCTGCGAGTTGTTTGCGTCGAAAACGGCGATCCTGAACTGGTCAATCCCGATGATGACGACCCGCCTGACGCCGCGGCTCTACGCACAGGCGGTTCAACTCGTTTTGATGGAGTGCCGCCTCCGCCGCGAATTTCAGAAATCACTTCTTCCAGCGGCGCGAGTCGTTGCGCATTGATTAGCCGCAGCAGACCCAATTCCAGATGCAGCCTCGGGTCAGGCTTCCGGCGCACATCGTCTTCCGTCGAAAGCAGGATCTGGAAGAATCGCGTGAGGTCTTCTTCACCAAACTGCTCAGACTGTTGCTTGAGCCGAGGACGTTCATCGTCGCCTGCCGCGATCAACTTAGAATCCGCCCCGCACACCCGTACCACGAGCAAGTTGCGAACGTGCCGGATCGCCTCACGGCAGAAGTGCTGTAGATTTTGCCCGTCGGCAAGCAGCCGGTGAACAAGCCCGAGCGCTCGTTCCGCCGACTGTGCGGCAACAGCCTCGATCAGCTCGTCGAGCACGCTCTCGGCGACGACGCCGAGCAATTCGCGTACCTGTGCATCAGTGATCGTCTCGCCGCTGTAGGCGATCGCTTGCTCCAGCAGCGAAAGCCCATCGCGCAAACTTCCTTCCGCCGCGCGCGCCAACACGGCGACCGCCGCAGGTTCGATCGTCAGCTTTTCGGCCTTCGCCACACGCTCGAGATCCTCGCCAATCTCCTGAAACGAGAGCAGCCGAAACTGGAAGAGCTGCGCGCGCGATTTGATCGTGTCTCCCAAATCTTCCGGCTGGGTTGTTGCGAGAATGAAGACGACGCGCTCCGGCGGTTCTTCCAGCGTTTTCAGGAGAGCGTTCGAAGCCTCGTCAGTAAGTTGATGCGCCTCGTCGAGGATCACCACCTTATAACGCGAAGCCGCGGGCGCGTAGCGAACCATTTCGCGCAGCTCGCGAATCTGATCGATGCCGCGATTCGAAGCCGCATCGATCTCCAACACATCGAGCGAAGTGCCCTCGACGATAGCGCGGCACGAATCGCACGTGCCGTCCGGCGTAGGAGTCGGCCCTTGCGTGCAATTCAGCGCCTTCGCCAGGATGCGCGCGGTCGTCGTCTTGCCCACGCCCCGCACGCCCGAGAAAATATATGCGTGCGCCACGCGGTTGGATCGAATCGCGTTGGCCAGCGTGCGCGTCACGTGCTCTTGCCCCACGATCTCCGCAAACGTCTGCGGCCGGTATTTCCGCGCGATAACCTTGTAGCTGACCTTGTCGCCCATCGGTTTCCGTATCTGGCCGGGGAAGACCCTGTTGGAAATGACGCACTCCGATAAATGGAACTTCGGGTACTCCGCGGCACACGAAGCTGACCCGCTACCGTTGCTCCCTTCCGGGCCTGGCGGGGTTCACGGGGAATCGTTGCACAGAGCCCGAAGTTCCACCGATCGCCAGTTGCGCGCCGGAAGAATTTCGGCACGCAACTGCCTCGGCAGTCTAGCATAGCGACCTCGGGCGCGGAAGCAATCGCGGGCGAGCTCGGGCCGCTGCGGAGCGGAAAGAGAAAAATGGGCCGCCGCGCCCCCAACAAGATGCCGGCGGGACATGCAAAATTTCGCCGCCTTTAGCGACGAGGCGCGAAGGCGTTGACGAAATTCGGCGCGTTGGGTGTTCCCAACCCCGTAACATCATCCCAGCCGCGCGTGATTGAGAGAGACGAATCCGTCCCAAAAGACAGTGCCAGCCACGTACCATCCGGCGCTTCGAAAAGCCCGCTTAAGAAAGGCGCCTGCGACTCCGGCCCGATCAGTTGATAGGGGCCTTCGAAGATTTGTTTCCGTCCAAGGTTGATCAGACCGGCCGCGTCAAGCGGTGAACCTTCGGCGACGATGTCGCTAATCGCATTCGACGGCAAATCATAGAGCGAGCGCGAAGCTTGTCCCAGCGCGCGTTCCGCGTGCTCACTGCTGATCGCCCAAACGGACGAAAACATCGGGCAAGCCAAGCTTGTTCCGCCAATCAGACCTATATAAATCTGTGTCGGATCACTGTTGAAGCAGCTCGAGCCAGTGCAGAAAAGCTCGACGCCTGTTTGCGGGTCGGCGAGATACGAGACGTCCGGCAGCAGGCGGAATCGCCCCTGCAGTCCACTTTGGAACAACGGCTTGCGAAACACTCCGCTCACGCCGCCACCCGCGCCAAAATAGAAACCCAATCCATCCCCCTGCGACATATCCGGCGGCACGAGCGGCGTGCTGTAGCCCTTGGCGTCCGCAGCATTCGTGATCTGCGTGAAGTTGTCGCCCCAGCCCGTCTGGAAACCAAGCGTCAAATTTTGATTCAAAAACAGGCTGGTGCCTCCCACGGCGGTAGCATAGGGCGAACTTGCCGGATAGCTGACATCCCTATACCCTCCGACGTCCGTAAAATCGCCGTCATCTCCCGAAGAAAAATTGACGGAAACGCCCTCAGCGGCTGCGATCTCCAACACGGGATCGAAAGGATCGTTTTCCGGCAAACCCTCCTGCGATTCCGGCTCGCCGTAGCTATTGGAGATCACGTTCCCTAAATGATGTTCGAGGGCGTACGCGATGGCCGCAACCAAGTCGTCGTCGTTGTCAGACGCTCCTTCGACCAATGCCAGCGTCGCGCCGGGTGCCACCGTATGCGCATATTCCACATCGAGCGAAGTTTCAACCGCCCAGCCTTGGCAGTCTTGCAATTCGGTTGCGGTTGCCGTTGGGCAAGGAGCCGCGAGCGAATAGATTTTCAAGTTGAGCGGTGGCAAGCCGTAGAAGCCGCTGAACGCTCCCGCGTCGGCCGCGATCGTCGGCGACCCCCACGCGTCGACGATCACCACGGATTGTCCCGCGCCATTCAGTCCAGCTTTGTAGAGCGTATTGAATCCGTACGCCGTTTGCAGGTCGCTCGGCTCGTATCCGCACGGAGCAAGGGTTCCAGGCGCGGTATTCGTCACCGGCGCTCCATAAGCATTGCCGGCATAAGTCGCCTTTGGGTATCCGCCATCGGTCGTGAAATTTTCTACATCCACTCCCTGCAAGCAATAAGGCGAGAAAAACGCCCCATTCGGTACAGCGGATAGCGGCTGCGCGCTCAGTGGCTTTCCCGTCGAGGGATCCACAGCGCGCGCCGCGTGATTCTTGAGTGCGTAGTCAGAGAGCCCGCCCACTCGCGCGATCAGCGCCCCAGCCGGTCCATTTATCACCGGATCGGAAACATTAGCTCGATAAGTTTTCCCGCGCACGTCAAACCGATGAATCTCGACGGTGAAAGCCTTCTGCACAGCGGCAACGGTTCCCTGTGCCTTGACGTAGAGATTTCCTTCGTCCACCGATGAAACCCGGAGCCCGCTCGCTGTCAGAAAACTCTCGACCGTCGCTACCTCGTCCGCGGTCGGACCAAAGTTTGCGTTGAACTGGTCAGACGTGAGCCACTTCTCGTAATTCGCCGAGCTCGGGTCGTAAAGCTCATCGATCGTTTGCTCGAATGCCTGCGGGTTCCGCAATTGCAGCCACACATAAATTGTGATTTGTTTGGATGCGTCCGCCGGCCCAAGATCGCTCGCAGTTGTTACGAATCCCATCCTGCCGTTATGGATTACGGACTGCGATCGATCTTGTGCGTTTGATACGGACGCCGCAAGCAGGCACAGACCGAACGTGAACACGAGAAGCAAAGCATATCGCGCCGCTCTCATCGAACGTCCTCCCGGAGCTCTGATTTGCAGGATTTCCAAGGCCTGGAGAAGCATTTCTGCCATTCCTCATCTCGTATGCTCGAACCCTTCTTGAATTTCCAAGTTTCCGATAGGCTGCGGCGTAGGCCAGGAAACTCCTACCCGAAAGATGTGAGGATGTCTGAGCTGCCGCTCGGGCGAAAGAAAACCAGCTCGCACACGATCGTCTGAGAATTCTATTTTCTGCCGCTGGCGAACGGGGTACAATGACCGCAACAACGGTGGAAAGTGTAGTCTGAGAGAAAGCGCTCGTCAATGCGGTACTAGGAAGCCCGTCGCCCAGCAGTCGCTGAAGACGGCATCAATTCCCGATTTGGGAATTGCCTCATGTGGGAATCAAGCATATGATTTTCGCGGGCGGTTTTTTTTGACCAAGGCATCTCCCAGTTCTTAGGCGCACTGAGAGGTGTGGATGTTAGGGTTCCGGCGATTGGAGTGCCCCCGCTGCTTCTCCTCGTTGCGTTTTCGCTCGCGCTTTTGCTGCAGGAACGTTCGTTTCTTCGATTCGCGGCTTGGAGTCAGCTGCCGACCTCGGTTATCAATACGGTCGTTCTGGTGTCCGCAGTCGGCTTGGTGCTGGTGGCATCCGGGTGTGGCGGCGTCGGCTCCGGTCAAACGGCGGGTCCACAGTCCGGTGTGCACCAGGGCAATACACTCTCACGGTTAGGGCGTCTTCGGGGCCCGTATCTCAAACGATTGCTCTGACCCTTGATGTGAATAGTTCGCAGTGACCCCTTGATCGCCACAGCCTGTCTGCGCTCACAGCGGTCGCTATCGGTCCAAAATTTCCCGCAGTCGTGCATAGCCTGCACGGCTTACCGGCAACTGAGCGCCATTTGTGAGAATGGCCACGTGGCTGTCTTTCGCGTAGGGTTCCACGCGCGACACGCGTTCGAGATTCACAATATAAGAGCGGTGAATCCGCAAAAAACGCCCAGGATCAAGAGCCGCTTCCAGGCTCGCGATTGTCTGCTGCTTCAGATGTTTTTTCCCTTCGCATGCGAGCGCCACGTAATCATCCTGCGCCTCCACGTAATCAAGCTTCGCGACCGGTATGATCGAGACCTTCGCGCCATCCCGCACGGGAACACGGTCGACGTAATGCGCCGGCGGCCGCGCCGAAGCGGCCAACTCGCTTGGAGCCACGGTCGTCGGCTGCGATTTTCCGCCAAGCCGCTCTTTTGCGCGGTCGAGTGCCGCATCAAACCGCGACGCCGCCACAGGCTTCAGCAAGTAATCCACGGCGTGTACTTCAAACGCCCGAATCGCATAGTTGTCATGCGCCGTGACAAAAATCACCGTGGTGTCCGAACTGATTAATTCGAGCACCTCGAAGCCATCCAGCTTCGGCATCTGAATGTCCAGAAACACGAGATCGGGCTTCTGTTCGGCTACCATCTTCACCGCCTCAAACCCGTTGGCGCACTCTCCGATCAATTCGATTTCCGCGTGTTTGCCAAGAAATTCGCGTAGTACCTGCCGCGCAAGCTCTTCGTCGTCTACGATCACCGCGCGAATTCTCTTCGTTGCTTCAGCGTTCACGGGCACTCTTCCTTTCTTCCCTCGCAGGCCGGCGCCGGCGGAGGAGCGCTCGTATCGCCGTACACGAAAGTGATCGCCGTGGTGTGTCGCAGCAGGGAACGATGTGAATCCATGCTCCGGCTGCTTCGTGGCAAATGCAGTCGCACCTTGCACTGCCTTTCAAGCTGGCCACGCTTAAGCTCCGTCCGCGGCCAGCGCGCGAACGCTCGACGTTTCTTCCGCTCGTTCGGCCGGCATCGCAATCGAAACCCGAAATCGTTCACCGTTCGCCGCCACGTCCATGCTCGCTCGTTTTCCATAACGCGTTTCGAGCCGCTGCTGCACATTCGACAGGCCGACTCCATTTCTATGCCGCGGCGGCGCCTCGGGATCAAACTCGTTCTCCACGACAACTGAAAGCAGCCCGCCGCCCGCCTTTACGTTCAGCTGGATCCACCCGCCATTCACCAAATTTGCGACCCCGTGCACGACGGCGTTCTCCACCAGGGGTTGCAAAAGCAGCGGCGGTACCATTAAGCTCTGCGCGTCTGGGTCGACCGTCTCCAGCATTTCCAGCCGGGAACCGAATCGAATCTTTTCCACAGCAATAAATGCGTGAATCAGCGAAAGCTCTTCCTCCAGCGGAATAGCGGTCTTCGCACCCAACCCAAGCGTCCTGCGCAAGAAATCGCCAAGTAAAATGCACATCTCGCGCGCCTTAGCGGGATCCGAACTGGTGAGCGCACTGATCGAATTCAAGCTGTTAAAAAGAAAGTGCGGATTCACTTGCGCCTTCAGAGCCTTCAGCTCTGCGTCCCGCGCCAGCACCTGTGCGACGATCGCGCGCGCTTCCGCCTCGTGCGAAGCAGTCACCGCAATAAACGTGTAGTAGGAAGCCGCCGAAAGCAAGTAAAGCAGGATCCCGGTCGCCACCAGCACCGGGACCGCGCCCGAAAATCTTTTGTCGATGCCGCGAAATGGCGAAGTCTGCGCGAGTTCGATCACCAGCACTTTTGCTGCAAGCAGCCAGATACCCGTCCCGACAAGCCCCGCCGCAAGATGCGAAAAAATCAGTTTTACGTCGCTCGTTTTGTCTAGGGGCAGCGCGCGGCACTCGTAATAGGCCGAGAGGCATACGAACGCATACGCCAGGCACAGGTGAATGGCGAGCACCCACGCCTCAGCTCGCGTCAGTCGGCTCGAAGCAGCAAGCAAATAGGCGAGCAGAGCCGCGATCGGAATCCACGCGGCAAGATACATCGCGAGCCGCCGAAATTGTGAAAGTATCGGATGCATCTCTCCGCTCGCAAATTAGTTGTTGTTTTCGCGCTCGTTCCGGCCATCGTTGCCCGCGAGTTTTCCGGGATCTTCCCGATGGACGCGTTTAGCTTTGATCCTCGCCGCGCTAAAATCAATTCTGTATCGATATCCCGCCAAAAAGGGCGGTCCCGCGAATGATCAATCGCTTTCCGGGAGTCGAGCCTTCGGGCGGCCGTTGCCGCGTTTCGTCCATAAAGGCCCCAAACAGCGCGCTGCCTTCGATCACCACGTGCCATGTCTCCGGGATGCGAATCTCGCCGCCCCCAAAAAACGCGTCGGCAAGGATTACGGCTTCGTCGCCCTCAATCTCGGCGTGCGAAAGGTCAATTTCAAAGCCCCCGAAAAACGCCGACACTGTGCCACTTTTGAAATTTTTGGAAGTAATGTTTCGGTCCACATGGCTAAGCACGGCCGAATAGCTGAACTGCGATTGGTTAACGTCGAAGCCGCCTCCCGAAGAAGCTCTTGCGCGCGGATCCTCCCAATATTGCCCGGTCCACTGCCGTTTCCACGCACGTCGCTGCCGCCGTGCCTCCCATTTCTGCCATCTACGCCACTCGTGCCAGTTCTGCGGTCCCTGTCCCCCAGCGAATCCGGCTGCTCCGGGGTAGGGATCGGGAGGCGCAGCTGAACCGGCTGCGTTTGGCTGAGCCTGTTCGCCAGGACTGCTCGGAGCAGGTTCGTTTTGCGTTGCTGGTTCGTCTGGATGGCGACCGAACATCCGCCCAATAGGTCCATTGGGACCCATCGGCCCACTTGGTCCAAGCGGCCCGTGCGGGCCCAAAGGACCATCCGGGCCAAGCGGTTCATGATGCCCGAAAGGTCCGCCCGGGCCGAAAACTCTCCCGTGGTGCCACGGATGCCCCTCCGACCAGATCAGCAGCCACAACCCGAGTAGGATCAGGACAACAGGCCAAAGGAGTGCGAGTCGGATATGAAGGTAGCCCAGATTGTCCATCAGGAAGAGCCCGCCGCCCGCAAATAGCACCGCTCCCCAAGCCTTTTTCTTGGGACTGTAACCCGCGACCAGGTCTTCAAGCCCGAGCAGCATGAAGAATACCGGCCAGAAGACCGCGAAAACATGTCCGGCGGAAACGATCCCTTCCTGATCGAGCAGCAGGATCACGCCGATCCCCACAATCAGCAGGCCGCCGACCAGGCCTTTATGAGATCGATAGTTAGGCATCTTGACGTGCTCCCGTCCGCGCTTCACTTCTTACCATGGCTTGCCGTGGCGTCCGTGAAAAGAGGATTGCCGCCCCCGTAATCACAAACAGCATGGGCCAGTACTGCAGATCCTGGTGCCAGGCGGCAGCCGAGAGCCAGACGTTGATCATATTCCACGTTTCGCCAAAAAGTGTCGCAAAGAACCAGGAGTTGTCAGCAACAAACCGCGCGAAGAGCAACTCGATCCATTGCAGCGCCACTCCAAGAGCGATCAGCAGCGCAGCCCCGGCCATTGCGATCGTCCCGCCGTTGCATCCATGATTAGAGGAATTCCGCTCCGCGTTAGCCATGATCGCTTCTCCTCGTTTCGCTTCGTCGTTCATGACGGGAGAATAGAGGCTGGCCAATCTGCAGTCGTGGGGTTTTCGGCGAATGGCGGTTTTTTACCGGCCGATTGCGGAGCTTACAGGGATTTGAAAGGAAAGCGGGCGCGAAAAGGGCAAAAAGAGGAAAAAGCTCAGGAGCCGAGGACCATGCCAACCCAGAAAGCCGCCAGTATCATGCCTGCCAGCAATAACATCCAGGGCAGGCGGCGCTTCCGGGTCATAAGGATTAGGATGGTAACGGAGATGCCCACCAGCCCGACCTCGGGCCAAAATTCGTGGGACTCAAGCATGGCGCCCAATTGCGTCGTGGGGTCTTGAATCCAGGACGTTGCGTAAGACGTTAGCGCAGCGATGGTTATGGCAAAGACGCCGCCCAGCGCGACGCCCTTGACCCATTCAGGCAGAACCCAATCCTCGCTGTTCTTCCTCCAGTCGAACCACGTCTGCGCTACTACCACGCCAACAATGATCAGCACAAATAGCCCCAAGTCGCTCTCCCAAGGTTCGGTTGCTGCGGCGCCTGCCTCACCGAGGCAGTACCATGACCTGCCCCGATAACGCCGGCGCTCCACCTGCTTCGTGCCAATCAGCTGGCAATCTCCCGGCCAAAAGGCCCCGCCAGCCGCGATCGGATCGTTGCCGTTATCTGGCGCAGTAACAATCAGTTAGACCTCGTATTTTCGAGTGGCTTGGCGCGGGGTCTGGGCGTGGGCGAAGAGTTGGGATTGAGTACTACTCCCGTTCACGAATTGAAGAAATTCTTTGCATAGTCCCTGGGCTGGGCGGATTCGGTGCCTGCCACGCCGGGCAGTCGGCGCTTCAGACCCCGTGTCCCTGCCGAACGATCGCGGCAGAGCATTGGCGTTCTCACAACCTTCTCCAAACGGAGCTAAAAACAAGTGTTAATTGCTCTGCTACTATGTCCCCATGCGAGTCCCTTGGGTGATTGCGCATCGCGGCGCGTCAGGCCACGCGCCGGAAAACACCTTCGCGGCATTCCGGCGCGCGATCGAGCTTGGGGCTACGTTCATCGAGACGGACCTGCACCTCACCCGCGACGCGAAATTCGTCGCGATTCATGACTCGACTCTCGAGCGCACCACAAACGGCCATGGCCCGGTTCATGACGCCACGCTGGCGGAGCTTCGCAAACTCGACGCGGGCAAATGGTACGACCGCGAGTTTTCCGGAGAGCTCATTCCCACGCTCGACGAAATCCTCGATTTCTCGCGCCAGCATGACGTTGTCTTCTACCTGGAAGTGAAATACGACGTCGCCTGGGGAATGCACCATTCGCTGGTTGCCGCGATCCGCAAAGCGGAAAACGCCGCGCGCACCATCGTGATTTCTTTCGACCCTGCCACGATCGCGGCGGTTCGGAACGTCGATCCTGCGATCATGGTCGGCTTGCTGGCCGAGGATACCGATCAGGCCGCTCATCCCGATTTGGTGAAGACCGCGCAGCGCGCCGGAGCGCGACAGCTTTGCCTTCAATCCAAAATTCTTACAAGCGAACTTGTCGACCACGCCCACGCATCCGATTTGCAGGTCGTCACCTGGACGATCAACGAGGCGGAAACGATGCGCGCCGCCGTCCGCGCCGGCGTCGACGGGATCATGACCGATCTGCCCGACCGCCTCCGCGCACTGCTTGAGCCCGATCCTTTCGAGTTGCACGCCTGAATCTTTCGCGTCTTATGCGAAAAATTCATGAACTTTCGCCAACCTGCTAAACTCTGCCTTCCATGGCACGCCAAAAACTTGGCCAGCACTTCCTCGATAGCCCCGCCTGGCAACAACGCATCCTCGAAAAACTGCCCGCCGCGCCAAACGACACATGGATCGAAATCGGCGCCGGCCGCGGCCAGATGACGCGTCATCTGGCGCGCAAGGCGAAGCGCCTCGTCGCCGTCGAGGCCGACCCGCGCCTCGCTGAGAATCTCCGCGGGCAAATCGCTCAGAATCCTGCCGACTGGCCCAACGTAGAAATCGCCGAAGGAGACGTCCTCTCGCTCGACATTGCCGCGCTCGCGAGCACCGATTCATTTCGCGTGTTCGGCAACTTGCCTTACTACATCACCTCGCCGATTCTGCATCATCTGTTTCAGTGGGCCGACCGCATCGCTTCGATCCACATCGTGATTCAGCTCGAGGTCGCCGAACGAATCATCGCGAAGCCCGGCACACGCGATCGCGGCTACCTTTCCGTCGCGTGCCAGTACTTCACGCGCCCGAGCCTCGCCCTGAAAATTCCTCGCGGTGCCTTTCGCCCGCCGCCAAACGTCGATTCCGCTCTCATCGCCATGACTCTTCCCGGCGAAAAATCCGCGCTCGCCATTTCCGGCGGCATTCCCGTCGGTTCTTCCGGTTGCATTCGTGACCCCTTTCTGGACGACGCCGCGTTCCTGCGGTTCGTCCAAATTTGCTTCGCGCACAAACGCAAAACCCTGCGCAACAACCTGCTCGCACTCGCCCCCGACGACCGAGTCCGAAAGGCAATCAACCAAGCCGGCCTCCCACCTACCATCCGCGCCGAACAGCTCTCC
>DATJOL010000116.1:0-3611 GCA_035507075.1 Candidatus Aquilonibacter sp.
GTGGACTACATGCTGCACCGGACGACGGAAATCGTCGCAAATATGCGCGTGTTCCCCGAACGCATGCTGCGGAATCTGAACGCGACGCACGGCCTCGTCTTCTCCGGGCAGCTCTTGCAGGATTTGGTGGAGCACGGCGCGCCGCGCGAGGATGCGTACAAGTTGGTGCAGGGGCACGCGATGGCGGCGTGGGAATCCGAAACGAGTTTTCAGGATCGCGTCACCGCCGACCCGAACATTCAGAAATTCCTCGATGCGAAAGCGCTGGCGCATACGTTTGATTTGAAGCGCCAGCTCCGCGCCGTCGACGCCATTTTTCAGCGCGTGTTTGGTGCAAAATCTTCCGCCGCCCACTGATTCTTCCGTTGCGCAGGTATCGATTTCAAAAGGCAAATCGCGCGTGAGCTCGTCAGGGAAAGATCGGCCAGTAGTTAGATTTGACGACGAGTTGCGAATAGGGAATGGTGAGCGGAGGGATTTGCTTTGCGTCCTGTGAATGCTTGCTGAGGGCTTGGTAGCGCGCAAGCGCGTCGCGCGCTTCGGTCAGGTTTGGCTCGTCTTGACTCACGAGTTGCAGATCCTGAATGGCTCCCGCGAAGTCACCGGTTTCGCCCTTGGCGATACCGCGAATAAAAATCGTGTCCCAACTAGGCTCGTTCTTTTCGGCTTGGACGACGGCCGCGATGTATCGAGACGCGTCGTTGAATTCTCCGGTTCCGATGTCGGCTAGCGCGAGATTCTGCCGGTCTTGCATGTCGGCCGAATCTTTTGCCACGCCAGCCTCCAACAAAGGTACGGCTGCTTGCGGGTCCCCTCGCTCCAGTTCCAGTTCGGCCAAGTAATCCTGAGCCTCGCCAAACGCTGGATCGCGAGCGACGGATTGCCGCATGGCAGCGACCGCGTCGTCCAGTCGGCCCTGCCGCACCATTCGCACTGCTTCGCCATACTTCGCATAAGCGATGTGATACGAGCGCAGTCCCACGCACGCAAGTAAAAGCACAATCGCGGATCCCGCGATGATTCCCCATGCGACGCGATTCGAATGCGCGTCATCTTCCGCGGTGTGTTCGATGGGAAGAGGAGCTCGAACGCCTACATACGGATCAGTCGGGGCGGAATCTTTCGATGCACGAACGCGAATCAGGGGCGGCACAATTACGCCGAGAATTATTCCGGCCAGCAAGCCGCCCACGTGCGCGGAATTGTCAACACCTCCCGCTGCGGCCCCGCGCACCAGATTGTAAACGATGAAAACTGCGAGACTCTTTCCAGTTCGGCCGACGGCATGGGGAACAGGTCCGATCCGCTTTAGGTAGACGTATGCCGCGAATGCTCCCGCGATCCCGAAAATTGCGCCTGAAGCTCCGGCACTCACGGACCAGGGCCGCCACCACAAGCTGACCGTGCTCGCCGCAATTCCGGTGACCACATATGACGCTGCAAACGCCTTTCGGCCCATCAAGTATTCGAGCGATTGGCCCAGACCAAAGAGACACCACATGTTCAGGGCGATGTGCACGATTCCGAAATGCACGAAAGTGCTCGTGAAGAGCCGCCACCATTGACCGCCGAGCGTCAACGGGCCGAAATCGGCGCCCCAGCGAATCGCGTCGATGACGCTCGGCTCGGTCCACGACGCACCGGAAAGCCCCATTGCGAGGTAAACCGCAATGTTTGTCGCCATGATGACGAAGGTGACGACCGGCATTGGCAAGCTGTGCGACGCTACTCCGGGCGCGGCAGCCGTTGAGGGGCCGGAAAGCAACGCCGCCTCTTTTTTCTTTTTGAGGCAATCGCGGCATTCGGTGGCTGGTGTCGAGCCGAAGGAGAATCCGCTGATTCTTGCGCCGCACGTTTGGCAAGCCGGCATTCGATGGATTCTCCTGTGTTTGTCCGTCGAAGCGGACGGGCAGAAAAACGCCGAAAGGCTAGCTCGCAAAGTAATTTACCGCAAGTAAATTAAAGCACCGATAAAGGGCCCGCGCCGAAGCTCGAATTGGCGCAACGACGGTGGGACGCCCCGCGGCGATGATTTCAGGTTGGTGCTTACTGCACGCGCTGGATGTAGCGTGCTTCCGAGGTGTCCACTTTGATTTTGTCGCCGGTGCCGACGAAGGGCGGCACGTTGACGACGAGCCCAGTTTCGAGTTTCGCAGGCTTCATCACGGCGCTGGCGGTGGCTTTCTGGATGCTTGGCTCGGTGTCGACGACGAGCAGGTCCACCGTGTCCGGCAGGAGGACGCCGATGGGCTTATTGTCGTAATACTCGATCGACACGGGCATGTTGGGGATCATGTAATCCTTGGCGTCGCCGACGATATCGTTTTGCAGCGCCAGCTGTTCGTAATTTTCGCTGTTCATGAAGTGGTGGCCTTCGCCGTCGCTATAGAGATATTCGAACTGAATCTCGTCGACCGTCACTTTTTCGATCGTTTCTTCCGCGCGGAAGCGGTAATCAATCATCGAGCCGGTGCGCAGGTTGCGCATCTTGGTTTGCATCGCGGCGCGCTTGTTTCCGGGCGTGCGGTGGTCGACGCTATAGACCGCGAAGAGATCGCCTTCGTGCTTGATGATCATTCCGGCGCGCAGAAGGGTTGCCTTAATCATGACTGGCTCCTGAATTCTTCTCGGGGTCTTCCCGGAGGAGTTTCATTGGCGTCCAAGACGCCGGGCGCTTCAATCAGTGCGGATATCGCGCCGGTTGCAAAAGGCAATTATAGCGGCCCGGCGGCGGATCGGTCAAACGCGAGGACGAGTGGGTGTTGGCGCGATTTGCCGCAGGGAGTTTCGAGATAGAAGGGGCCAGACTTGGCTTTCATTCAAAAGACGAATGCGATGCATTGAAACGTAGAGTAGGACAACGTCCTCGCGACACATTTAGAATGCAGTCCAAAGGAGGACCTCCCGTGAAAAAATGGAATCTCGTACTCTCGCTGGCCGCCGGCCTTTTTGGCGGATTCCTCTCACATTATGCCTGGAGCACCTCTGTGCGCGCGGATGGCTCTCCCTCGACAGTGAACGAAGTCCGTGCCCAGAGCTTCGTGCTCGTGGACGCGAAGGGAATGGTGCAGGGAGTTTTTCGGGCTGACACATCCTCCCGCGGGCCCGCATCGATTCAACTTTTCGACGCCCAAGGGCGCGAGATCTGGCGCGCCGGGAACAACGGTCTGCAACTCATCGTCGGCTCTACGAATCGCAGATAGTCGAGCGAAGGCAGCACTGGTCTGTCGGTGTCCTCTGCGCCCTGCATCCATCACTGCTGCGGATTCGCGCGGCCCGCGGCCATCGTTTTCTCCACTTCATCTGGATCGCGGGGCAGCTTCGCCGTGAGCATCACCGGGCCGTTTTCCGTGAGCAGTATGTCGTCTTCGATGCGCACGCCCACCTTTTCGTCCGGGATGTAGATTCCCGGCTCGATGGTAAACGCCATGCCCGGTTCGAGCGGGCGATCGGCGCGGCCGGGATCGTGGACGTCTAGCCCAAGGCCATGGCCGACGCCGTGGATGTAATATTTTCCGAGGGGATTACCGTTTTTGTCCTTCCCGTGCGTGTTGATGTAGTCGTAGGAGATCTGCTGCAGACTGCCCTGTCCGCCCATGATTTTCGCGCCC
>DATJOL010000117.1:0-14488 GCA_035507075.1 Candidatus Aquilonibacter sp.
TTCTCGCTATGGGCCGTCACGGCGGGTGGGGTACGCCGTGACGGCCGACCGCGCTGTGCCCGCTCGCGGTAACTTCTAGAACAGAAACTTCACGGCTAGCTGCAACTCGCGGGGCGTGCTGGCGATGCTGCCGATGGTTCCCGCCGTGCCGTAGCTCACGGTGCTGCTGCCAGTGGCCACGGTCGGCGCGATGCTCGTTGTAGGCGTACCAAGAATCTGTTGATTAAAAACGTTGAAACCTTCGAAGCGGAACTGCAGTGTTTTCGCTTCGGTGAATTTGAAGTTCTTGATGAGAGAGGCGTCCCAATCGCTGAACCACTGGTCACGCAAATTGCCGATGCCGGACGTACCGAAGCCATAGCCGGGGCCGACAGACAACGAGGCAGGGCTTACGTAGCAAGCGGGATTGAACCATTGGGTCTGCGATTGATTGGCTTGCAGATTGCAGCCGGGCAGAAGATCCGGGCGGCTGTAACCCGTGATGCTGGTTTCGGTGTTGCTCAGGTTGGCCGGATCGGTGCTTGTGGGCGCGACGCCCGCGATCGAAAGCGGTACGTTGCCCTTCGTTCCGCCCCAAGAAGTATTGAAGTTCTGGCCGGAGCGCTGTGTCATCGAGAGGTCGACTTGCCAATTGCCGAGAATCCAGGAGCCCGGACCATGGCTGAGCCAGTGCTTGCCGCGCCCGAACGGGAGCTCGTAAACCGCGCTCCAATTGATCTGCTGCGGCACGTCGTAGGCGCACGGTCCGTAGGACAAAGCCTGATCGAAGTAATACTCGTAGGGGTCAGCCTGGCCGCCGTTTTCGGCGTTGAACTGACCGTTTGCGTCGCCTAAACATTTCGACCATGTGTAGGCAACGGTTGTTTCCAATCCGTTCGAGAAGCGCTTCTGGAATTGGGCCTGGAGGGCGTTGTAATTGGAGTGACCGATCGATTCCGCATAGTTTAGAGAGGGCGCAAAGGGCAGATATTCTTTCTCATCGATCTGCAGCGGCGTGAGCGGCGTGGCGGTGCAAGTGAATCCGGCTGCGGTATTGTTTTCGCAGAATGGGCCGCCCTGCGGGTAATTGATCTTGCAGCACCAATCAAGGCGCTGCGTCTTGCTGCCAACGTACGCGACGGAAACCATCGATGTTGCGCTGATTTCGTGTTCAATCTGGACGTTCCACTGCTGTGAGCGCGGATCTTTGTAGTTGGGGTCGTTGGTGTAGCCGCCGAACGTGGAACCCCACGGAGTGGGCGCGATAACGATCGGCAAGCTGCCGATCAGACCGCCCAATTGAGAGGTCGTGTAGCCGCCGTAAGGACCGCAGCTGGAACTGCCGGAGCAAATCGGGTTCACCGTGGGCGAAGGCGCGGCGCCCGACCACGCCGTATTTAAGGTGTCGGACACGCCGCGCGTCCATGGCCATACCGAGCCCTGCAATGTGTTTTCCGCATATTGGCTGCGATAGCTGATCGTGTCGTAATACAGGCCGTATCCGACGCGGAGGACGGTTCCGGGCCTGAACTGCCATGCCACACCGACGCGCGGGCCGATGTTATCGCCGATAGATTTGAGCGCCGGTTGCGAGTTGCTGAAGACGATGTTTTGCAGGGTGTTGTAGTAATCGCCGCCGTTGGTGGTGCACGTGGACTGCGTGGTGGCTGAGCCGCCGCCCACGCAAATACCGAAGGCGGGATTCGAAGTACTTAGGCCGCCGGGGACGCAAGGAGGAGTGATCGTTCCGGTTGTCGAACATCCGGTGGAATACGCGGCGGTTTCTTTCGCGCCGATGATGAATTGCTGCGTGGGGTAGTCGAAGGCGTTTACCGTCTCGCCGTCGCTGACGAGCAGTTTCACGGCCGGATCGTAGTCATAACGCAGGCCGGCATCGATGGTGAGGTTGGGGCGGATATGCCACGTGTCCTGGAAAAAGCCGCCAATGGGATCCATTCGAACGTGGACCTCTTCAAGGTTCGGCACGTTGACGTTGAATCCATTGGGCACGTCAAGCAGGAGAGACGCGAGCCCATTGCCTTCGGCGCCGGTGCAGACAAAGTTTCCCGAGGAGTTGATGGGGCACGTCTCGTTTGCACTGCCGGTGAACTGCTCATAGAGGTTTGTTTCAAGGCGATTTTCGTAGAGATATTCGCCGCCGAATTTGATGTTGTGCCTGCCGTGGGTCCAGGTGATGGTCGCGTTGAAATCGTGTTCGGGATTGGCACGATGCTCGGGGCCGACGTTGCCGATGGGGCTGGGATAGCCGCTGCCGGGACTAAGATAAAAGCCATCCGTCGATGTGAGATTTGAAAAGCCCGCGCTGGCTTCCGGCTTATCGCCTTGTGGGTTGGTCTGATTGACGACGACGGGCCGCGCATTGATGCCGCCGCGGACGGAAAGCGTGAGGTTGGGAGTGAAGATGTGGTCCCAGGCGCCGCCGATATTCCACGAGTGATACGGGCTGGGCGCGAGTGAATTGGTCCCGGCGACGATGCCTATGGTGTCATCCCAGAGCATGTAAGCACGGGCCATTACGGTGTCGTGGCTGCCAAAATAGTGGTCAACGCGAAAATCCCAATTTTCGGCGTGGTCGGTTTTCTGGCGCGAGTCGAGGCAATTCGCCACTTCCGTGGCGAGATTCGTCGGCGTAAACGCGCAGCTCTTGAATTCGGACGAGGTATAAGCGCCGATGACGCTCGCGAGTTTGGTATCAATCAGGGCCGACGGAATTACGTTGCACGCGGAGCCACCGGCGACCTGGACGCCGTAACCCGCTTGGCCGAACGTGGCGCCCGGATTTTGCAGGGCCATCGGCGTCTGTGTGCCGGTGACACACATAAAGGGTACGGACTGAGTTGCCGTGGTTCCGCTTACAGATGAAGGTACTTCAGCGAACGGATTGTAAAGCGTATTGGGAATAATGGCAGTTTTGGCGGAATTCAGACTGCCGACGTATTCCGGGGTTACGGTGCCGCTGAAGTCACCCGCCAGCTCCGCTGCCGATGGATCAATCGTGAAGCTGTTAGTTGGCTGGGAGAACCGCCAACCCTCGAAGGCGACGAAGAAGAATGTTTTGTCTTTTTGGATCGGGCCGCCGATCTGGCCGCCGAATTCATTCAAGCTGTAACCGAGCGGCGAGACGGGCGTGGCGGACAGCTGAGCGGCCGTGTCCGTGGAGGCGAGCTGCGGGCACGTTGCAGTAGTGCAGAAGCCGGAGAACGGATTGCGTGCGTCGAAAATGTTGCTGCGGGCGAAATCCCATGCGGCGCCATGGAACGAGTTGGTGCCGGATTTGGTGACGATATTGACCACAGCGCCGAGGACATTTCCGTATTGCGGGTCGTCGTTGTGGCTCTGCAGCTTTACTTCCTGGATCGTGTCCGCAATGGGCGGCACGGACCAGCCGCCACCGCGATCATCGGTATCGATGATGCCGTCCATGTAAAAGGCGTTCGAACGATTGCCTGCGCCGTTGACGGCCGGGCGATAGACGACTGTGTTGGGAATGCCGATGTTGCCGCCGTCAGCGCTGCCGATGCCGTTGCCGCCCTGCGCGGTGTTGATCGAGCCAACGCCCGGCTGGAGGACGAGAAGCTCGGTGAAATTGCGGCCGTTGAGAGGCAAGTCCTGGAGAGCCTGCTGATCGAGCAAGGTGCCGAGTTCGGTGCTCGACGACTGAATCATCTGGTTGATCGAGGACGCGCTTACAGTGACAGTTTCGGTGACGGAGCCTACATCCATCGTGAGTTTTTCAGTGAGAGTCTGGTTCACGTCGAGGGGAAACGTGGCTAGCTGCACCATCTTGAAGCCGGTTTTTTCGACGGTAAGAGTGTAGGTGCCGGGAAGAAGATTGATGATAGTGAACACTCCGTCCTCGTTCGTGTCCTTCTCGGTGACGACGCGTGTCTCTACGTTGGTGATTTTCACGGACGCGCCGGCGATGACGCCGCCGGAACTATCGACCACTGTGCCGGTCACCGTGGCCGTGGGCGTCTGCGCCTTGAGCGCATTGCTACTGAAAAGGAGTGCAACCAGCACCAACACGAACGATCTTCCAACGCGCATTACCCCTCCTTCAGATCCGGTCAAGTTCGCGGCTGCTCGTGCGCCGAAGTTGAAGCAATTCAGTCGATCGGGGCCCGTAATGCTTTACGAGTGAGTCTGAAAGCTTGCGTCAGGCAGTTCGATTGGCCGCCGTCCGGCTGCCTCACGCGGTGCAAGGCCCCGCTCCGCGATGTAAACGCTTTCATTCCCGCGCGAACGAATGGTTCCACGCTGACTCTTTTACAAATGTGCATAACTCGAAGTGGAGAGACTCACCCTCATTTCTTGCGGGAATCTAGGCCGGGGCGCTGCACCGTTCAAGTTAATTAGGGCTACCGGAGGGCTACCGCAAAGCTACAGAAAAGATACGTGGCAGATACTTCGGTGCTATAATGCGCGCCAGTTTACGGGTGGCTCACCGCAAGCGCGGGTGGGGTTTCGGGGGAAGTTGTAATGAACAGCACGCAAGTTCCTGGAACGACAGAACTTGGTGGTCCGCCTCCTGAGGAAATCCAGAAGCAGCTCAATAAGATCATCCACTCGCGGACGTTTCGTCACGCGTCTGCTTTGCAGCGATTGTTACAGTATTTGATCAACCGCGCCGTCGAAGATCCTTTCGCCGAAATCAAGGAGTATACGATCGGTGTCGACGTTTTTGACCGCGGCGCCGACTACGATCCGCAGAGTGACACGATCGTTCGCGTGCAGATTCATCGCCTCCGGCTGAAGGTCAAGGAATACTACGACTCCGAGGGCGCCAACGATCCGATAGTCGTCGAGATTCCCAAGGGGCACTATGTTCCCTGTTTCGGGACACGCGTGACGACGTCGGCAAAGCTCGCGACGGCCGAAGCCCCCTTTGAAGCCACGCCGACCGTAGATTCAGGGGTCGAGGCGCACGCCACTGAAGGTTCGGTTGCTCACCAGGAAGAGCAAAAGCCGGTCCAGGCTTCGCGGCGTTTCGCCCCGAGAGCGGCCCTGATTACGGCTGCGCTAATTATTTTTGTGCTTGGCGCGTTTGTCGGCACGCGCTGGCAGCAGTCAAAAACAGCAACGAACTCCGGAACGCCTTCGGACGATGCCGCGGCAACTTTCTGGAAGAGCTTTCTTGGCAGCGATTCGGCACCGGTGCTCGGATATGCCGATGCGGTTTACCTGGTGGATGGCGCCGAAGACCTTTTCCGCTTCCGGCGCGGCGCCAGCGACGACACCGGCACAGTGGTCGATCCACATCTGGCGCAGCAATTCGCGTCGAGTCCAGATTTGGTCGCCAAAGCTGGTCCTTTATATTATGAGGACGGAAATACGGGTACCGGCGACCTGGAAAGCGTGTTCGTGCTTACGCGGCTTTTCACCCAGATGGGCCTGCAAATGACGGTGAAGCGCTGCCGGCTGATTACGATCGACGATTTGCAGCAACACGACGTGATTCTGCTTGGGTCGCCGGAGGAAAACGACGCGGTGGCGCAACTCTCGCAACCATCCGACTTCGTCTGGAATCGCCTGGACGTGCCAGGCCCCTGGAAGGGCGAGTACGTCAACCAGCACCCGCAACCCGGTGAAAGCCTGACGTACAAAACCGAGCGCGACCCGAATACGCAGGAAGTGAAGACGGATTTTGGCCTGATCACGATTCAACCCGGCGCTGTTCCGGGTCGTTACATCGCCATACTGGGCGGGCTTGATACGTCCGGCGTGGCGGGGACGGCGCAGTTTATGAGTTCCCCGTCGCAAATGGCGCTTTTGCGCTCGCGGCTGGAATCGCTGCACGCATGGCCGACGCACGGCGGCCCGGCTTCCTTCCAGGCCGTGCTGCGGGTCGACGTGGAGCGAGGCAATGACGTATTCGATGTACACCTCGTGACGGTACACGTGACCGGCGGCGATAAAACACCTGCCAGTCCTGCAGCTAACTCCAATTCCTAGCGGCCCGAAGTATCTCCCCGGTAGCTTTGCCGTAACTCCGCCGTATCTCTAATTAACTTGTGGGAATCGCCCTGCACGAACTACATTCCGCGCCGAACGTTTGCATGGCGCCTTGCGCGTCAGACGGGGCGCATACCAGCAGTGAGGCGTGGCGTGAGCGTCCGTTTGGTGACGCCCCAAGGTTCGGAATGATCTCTCGGCAAAAACTGCAAACACCCAGACCTGCCAAGCTGCTCCAAATCGGGCTCAAGCGCCCGGCAAGTCTAATGCGCCGGTTGGCTTGGTTTTGCCTCGCGGGTGTTTTCCTCTTCACCGCCGGTTTGCCGGCGCAAAACGACGCAAACCAGCCTCCGGTGCAATCTCCGCCGCAAACGCGCGCTCAGTGGGGGGCTCCTGACGTTACTGTGACCCACGCGAACGGCGAATGGACGATCGCCGGGCAGAAGAACAAGGTGGTTCTCAATGACTCGGACCTCGCGCTGAACATTGACGCGCAGGGCGTGACATGGAAGATGGTTCCCTCGCAACCGGACGACATCCTTATTAAGTCGCATGGCGAGCTTTTTCATGCCGCGCTTAGATCCGCCGACCATATCGACATCGCGCCTTACGACACTGGTTTCGAGACTGGCGTAAAGATCATGCTTTCGGGCTTTCACGAAAATGGCATGTTGTACAAGGGACAGCCGCTCGATCTGGTCCTTTATCTGACTATTTGCCTCGAAAATCCAAACGAAGACCTGGTGATGACCGCCGTCGCCAACGAGCACGAGGCTGCGGTGCGGCTGCTTGATTGGCCCACGGCGATGGACGCGCGGGACGTAGATTACACGGTCCTCTCAAATGGCGAAGGCACAATCGTGCCGCGCGATTGGCCAACGAAATTCCAGCCGGACAATTTGTTTGTCGGTGACGGCACGGCAGTGGACGACAGCGTGATCGAGAGCCACCTGATCGAATCGTGGTCGATGTCCTGGTGGGGCTTCGTAAAGGACGGATCGGCGATGATGGTGATCGTCGAAACACCGGACGACGCCGCCTACCAATTCCAGCACCCTGCCGGAGGGCCGACGGTGATCGGCCCGCAGTGGCGAGATCAGCTGGGCCGTCTTTCGTATCCGCGGAGTGTGCGGATGTGCTTCTTTCCCAAAGGCAATTATGTGACGCTGGCCAAGCGCTATCGGCGGTATGCGATCGATAGCGGGCTTTTCGTTTCGCTGAAAGAAAAAATCGCGCGGCAGCCGCTGGTGTCGCAAATCATCGGCGCGGGACACGTCGGCGTGCAAGCCCTGCGGAATATTCGGCCCGGAGCCTGGCAATACGACCCGGAGAATATCAGCGTCGATTACCGCGTGAACACCTTCGACGATCTCGCCAAAGGCCTCCAGTACTGGAAGGACCAGGGCTTCGACAGAATGATCGTCACGCTTTCGGGATGGCCGTACTACGGCTACGACCGCCAGCACCCGAATGTGCTTCCGCCCGCGCCACAAGCCGGTGGCTGGGAAGGAATGAAGCGATTCATTGACGATGTGAAGCAGATGGGGTATGTGCCGATCCTGCACGATCAGTATCGCGACTACTACACGGACGCGCCTTCGTGGAATCCTGACTTCGCTGTGCACGAAGAGGACAGCGTCACGCCCTCGACCACATTTCCCGGCTCGCGGTTCAAACACTGGAAAGATGGCGACATTCCGATGATGGATCACTGGAACGGCGGCGCACAGAGCTACTTGACCCCGTCATTCATCCTCGGGAACCTCGTGAGCAACTACGAGGAAATGTTTGCACACGGCATTCATCCCGAAGGCTCGGGCCTCGATGTATTCGGGTACGTTCCACCCGATCGCGACTTCAACCCTGAGCATCCGGCCACACGCACGGACGGCATGAATGACCGTGCTGCTGCGTTCATCTGGGCGCGGGCGCATCTGGGAATCGTAGGGACGGAGGCTGGGTCGGATTGGGTGATACCCTACGTGGACATGTCGACCGGTCATGCCTTCGGCAAAGCGATTCCCGTGCCGCTTTATAACCTGGTGTATCACGACGCGATCGTGACGATGACTTCGGGCGCGTCGATGTATAGCGTGCTTCTCGGCGAGGGCATCGACATGGTGCGCACGAATCCCGGCGGTGGAAGAGGCGCCCGCGCGCGCGGCGGCGCAACAGAAGCGGATGCGGCGAAGCGAGCCGCGGCGCATCCGGCATTCACGGACCCCGCGCAAATTCTAAAGCTCGAACGCGATGCGCTTGCGCTGCAGAAGCGCGTCGGCCTGCTCGAGATGATGAACCATGAGTTTCTCGACAAGAATCACCGCATCGAGCGGACAACTTTCGCGGACGGAACGACGGTCACGGTCGATTGGGACAAGATGACGTACGAAATCAATCCTCCGCTTCCGGCTCAATAATCTCAGCGCGCGGGCGTACGGAGATGCAAGGACTCGCCCACCAGATCGGAACGTTAATGGATCAGCCCAACGAGCTTTCCTCGCGGCGCAAATGGATGGGGCTCGCAGTTGGCGCGTCGCTTGGCACGGGACTGGCCGCCGTCGCAGAAGCGAGAGCCGCAAAGCAAACCGTGGTACCCGCGAAGGATCTTGGCGTTCGCACTTACAACATCCGCGATTTCGGGGCCAAGGGCGACGGTGTCACGCTGGATACGGCTGCGGTCCAGGCTGCTATTGACGCCTGCGCCAAAGATCAGGGCGGGACGGTTGTGGTTCCTGCGGGCGTGTTCGTGATCGGGACGATCGAACTGAAGAGCAACGTCACCCTATTTATCGCAGCAGCAGGAAAGCTGCTCGGAAGCGCGGACGGCAAGCAATATCACGCTGCCGACGCAATTCCCCTCTCCGGCGACTCGACGCTGGAAGACGGCAACGTCGGGCTGATTTATGCGGTCAAGGCCGAGAACATCACCATCGAAGGGACCGGCACAATCGACGGACAGGGCGCGCAGTTTCATTCCCCGGCTCGCGGAGTCGCGCCGCCGGCCGGAATCAGCGGCAGCCACCGGCCGTATCACCTGCTCTTTTATCGGTGCAAGAATCTGAATATTCGCGACATTTTTCTGTATGACAGCGCTTATCACTCCGTACGCGTGATCGAAAGCTCGTTCGTGAAAGCCGACGGCCTGCGCATTTACAACCGCGTGAATGGGAACAATGACGGCTTCCACTTCATCAGCTGCCAATATGTCGCCGTCAGCAATTGCACCGTGCAATCGCAGGACGACGCGTGCGCGCTCTTCGGCAGCTGCAAATACGTCACGATTACGAATTCCTCGTTCAGCACGCGCTGGTCTGTCTTTCGCTTCGGGGGCGGCCAAGCGGAAAATATTGCGGTTTCCAATTGCATCATCTATCAGGCTTACGGTTGCCCGATCAAAATCCAGGGCGGCCCGAATTCGCGCTTCGAGAATTTTATTTTCTCCAATTTGATCATGCACCGGGTTACCGGCCCCATCTCGATCGGCGTTGGGGGTCGGCGGCAGCAAGGCCCGGAAGTCGAAGGCCAAACCACGCCGGCGCCGCCTGTGCCGCCGGGAAGCTCTGGAGTGGCGCGCAATATTTCGTTCACGGGGATTCGCGCTGCGGTCGTCGAACCCGAGCAACTTCCTGATTTGCCCATGGCCTCAAATTTCCGCCCCGGCGAACTGCACAGCTGCATCGACCTGAACGCGATCGGCGAGGGCGTTCTCGAAAACATCACCTTTGACGACGTGCAGATTACTTTTCCCGGCGGCGGCAGCGCCGAGCAAGCGGCCTTGCGCGACGTCCCACAGATTGCAGGCGAATATTTCGAAATCGGCGTTTTGCCTGCCTACGCTCTTTACGCCCGCAACGTTCGCGCGCTCACCCTGAGCAACGTCCGTTTCGGCGTCAGCGCACCTGACCTGCGCCCGGCTGTCGTTTTCGATCACGTGGAGGACGCGGCGATCAACGGCTTCGGCGCGGAAGGCAACGCGGAGGCTGAGTCGCTGCTGCGCTTTATCGATTCGCGCGACGTTCTGCTGAGCGCTTCGCGCGTTCTTTCTCCGGCTGCAGTGTTTTTGCAAGTGGAAGGCGCGGAAAGCGGCAACATAACCGTGGATGGCGGCGATTTATCTAAAGCGAACGAGCAGGTCGCCTTCCGCACGGGAGCCACGAAGGCCTCCGTCAAGCTCCGCGCCTGAAGAGGACGATAGGGCTCTCGGCCGAGGGCTCAAGCAGGTTCCAGAGGCGCGATCGCTTTGCGCGTCGATCTTTTTCCCGCCTTTTGCGAATTACCGTGATTCCCCTTCCCCGCGCGCGCATCAAATTACGGCAAAGTGTAGACTGGGACGATCGAAGCTCGCAGGAACAAAGGCAAGGAAGGAATTGGCATGTCCAAGCCTGTGCTGATAGCGGTTGATGATGATGGCGAAGTCTTGCGGGCGGTGGAACGTGATCTGCGCAAACACTATGCCGAGCACTACCGGATTTTGCGCGCTGATTCCGGAGCTGCGGCCCTGAATGCTCTTCGCGGCCTCAAGAAGCGCAGTGAAGCCGTGGGCCTGCTGCTCGCGGACCAGCGCATGCCGGAAATGAGCGGCGTCGACTTCATCCGCCAAGCGATGGAAATCTATCCTGATGCGCGACGCGTCCTGCTGACCGCTTACGCGGATACGGACGCAGCGATACATGCCATAAATGAGGCCAGAATCCACCACTACCTGCTGAAGCCGTGGGATCCCCCCGAGCAGCAGCTCTACCCTGTGCTCGACGATCTTTTAGATGATTGGCAGGCTTCGTATCGCCCAGCCTTTTCGGGAGTGCGCGTGCTCGGCCACAGATGGTCCTCCCGTTCCTATGCTGTGCGCGATTTCCTCGCACGCAATCAGGTGCCGTACCGGTGGCTCGATGCCGAGAACGCCGAAAGGAATAGTGAAACTCGCGAGGCTCTTGCTGCGGCAGGCGGCGAAGCGGCAAAGCTGCCCGTTGTTCTATTTGCAGATGGCGCTGTGCTCTCGGATCCGACGACAGTGGACATCGCCCAGCGGCTCGGCTTGCGCACGCGGCCCGAAACTTCGTTCTATGACCTGCTTATCGTGGGCGGCGGCCCGGCGGGACTCGCGGCAGCGGTCTATGGAGCTTCGGAAGGCCTGCGCACAGTCATGATCGAGCGGGACGCTCCTGGCGGGCAAGCAGGCATGAGCTCTCGTATCGAAAACTACTTGGGTTTTCCTTCAGGCCTGAGCGGGAGCGACCTGACCCGCAGGGCTGTTACTCAGGCGCGCCGGTTTGGCGTGGAGATTCTTACGCCACAGGAGGTGACCCGCCTGCGAGTGGAAGCCGGCTCGAAGTTTGTTGCTTTAGGTGACGGCACTGAAATCGGCGCCAAAGCTTTGATCATCGCGACGGGGGTGTCTTACCGGCGGCTTGATGTCCCGGGGATGGATCAAGTGCAAGGAGCTGGCGTGTATTATGGTGCGGCTATGACCGAAGCTTCCGCTTGCCGCGGAGAAGACGTCTACATCGTGGGAGGCGCGAATTCCGCCGGACAAGCGGCCATGTTTTTTTCGCAGTACGCCAGGCGGGTTATCATGCTGGTGCGGGGCAAATCACTGCAAGCAAGCATGTCGCAATACCTGATCGACCAGATTGGGCAAACCGAAAACATCCACGTCGAGCTGAATTCCGAGGTCATCGAGGTCTTCGGCGAAAATCACCTGGAAGCTATTTCTGTCCGCTGTTCGACAACCGGGGAAACGCAAAAGATCTCGACGAACTCCCTGTTCATTTTCATCGGTGCGCAGCCCTGCACGGAGTGGCTGGCGGGGACAATCGAACGCGACGAGAAGGGCTTTCTGCTCACTGGGCCCGATCTCATGCGCGACGGCAAGCCTCCCAAGGGCTGGCCGCTCGAACGCGACCCCTGGCTCCTGGAAGCGAGCACGCCCGGGATTTTTGTTGCGGGCGATGTGCGTTACCGTTCGATCAAGCGGGTTGCGTCCGGAGTCGGGGAAGGTTCAAGCGCCGTGCAGTTCGTGCATCAATACTTGAGTACGGTGTGATATGAGCGAACCAGAGACAGACGGACAAACTGCCGGCATCGCTGCGGCCTTGCGTTCAGCTCCGCTCTTTGCGGATTTGCCCGCCGAGGATCTGGAATGGCTTGCCGCGCGGATGGACGAAGTGGCATTCAGCGGCGGACAGATTTTCGCGCGCCCCGGCGATCCAATCGACTACCTCAGTGTGATTCTCGAAGGCGAGATTCAGTTTGAGCGTCCGGACACGCCGGGATCGCCGTTCATCATAGCGCGTGCGGGTGAAGTGACGGGTGTGCTTCCGTTTTCTCGTCTCACGCGGGTTCAGGGCAACGCTCGCGCTGTTCTCCCCACGCGGTTGCTCCGTCTGCACAAACAATACTTCCCCGAAATGGTGCAGCGCGTGCCGCAGCTTGCTCAGCGTCTCGTGGCGGTGATGTCCGACCGCATCCGTGAAGTCACCCGCATGGAAACCCAGCAGGAAAAGCTCATGGCTTTGGGGAAGCTCTCCGCCGGTCTTGCCCATGAGCTGAACAATCCCGCAGCGGCTGCGCGCCGCGCTGCGCAGAGCATGATGGAAGCTATGGAGAACGTCCGTGCCGCCAGTATCAAGCTGCTGCAGCACTCATTCTCTGAAGCGCAGCGAGTTGCGATGCTGCAATTCGAGCAGGAGGTTGTGAAGCAAGCTGCTTATCCGGCGGGACAATCCACTGACCCTCTGGAATTCAGCGACCGGGAGGAAGCCGTCACGAACTGGCTCGAGCGTCATTCCGTTTCGGAACCTTACAAAATCGCTTCGCTTCTGGTGGATGCCGGAGTGGGTCCGGAAAAACTGGATGCTCTTGCCGCCACAACGGGAGAAGACAGCGCCGGTTACGTCTTACACCGCATCGCTGCCCTGCTCACAGTTTATGGTTTGGTGCGAGAAATCGATAACAGCACCCGGCGAATCAGCGATCTCGTCACCGCCATCAAACGCTATTCCTATATGGATCAGGGCGCTCTCCAGGAAGTGAACCTGCGCGAGGATCTGGAAAACACGCTGAAAATCTTCGGCAATCGCCTGAAAAACGGCATTACCGTGATCCGCGACTATGATCCCGCGCTCCCGCGCGTTTGCGCTTATGGCGGCGAGCTCAATCAGGTGTGGACCAATCTGATTGACAACGCGATTGACGCGATGAATGGCAAAGGCGAGCTGCGGATTCGAGCCCTTCACGAATCGGACTGTGCCGTGGTGGAAATCGGCGACAACGGCCCCGGTATTTCGCTGGACGTGCAGAGGCGCGTTTTTGAGCCTTTCTTCACCACGAAGAAAGTGGGAGAAGGCACCGGCCTTGGCCTCGACACCGCCTTGCGCATCGTCCGAAGGCATCACGGGTCGATCGACTTAAAATCTCAGCCGGGCGACACGCGCTTTCGCGTCCGGCTCCCTCTCAAACAGCCGGGCACGGCGCCTCCGGCTGAGCCGAATGCTGCAGCGCCGGGCAACTCCTAGCCAATTTCTCTAAGAACGGTAGGTTCTTCTTGCGCGTCAGTATCTCACCCTTGAATTAGACCGAAGCGGGACCGAACTCGTGCCATTACAGTGCCTCGCAGCGTCGGATCGGCGGGACCTTTGGCCACGACGTGATAGCCCAGGACGCGGCAGATTCTTGAGGCAGAGGATTCTGACTTCGGCGCGATTCGGTTCTGCGAAAGAAGTTTGTGTCTGCGGATCCGTGGGAAGTGGCCCGCCCAAGGGGACGATTTCAGAACTTTTGTGGGAGATTTCGTATCAGTGTTGCCGCAAATTGAGCTCCATGTGGGGCAAAGCCCTGGGCAACTCGCACTCCGCCTGATACATGTCCACTAACTTTAGAAAAATACCGCAGGAGAAACGTGAAAACGGTGGCTGAGCCTTTCCATTTGTTGCCGGTTGAGTTGTCTTTTCTCTTGCAGGATTAAGGACACAATACTCTCGCCGCCCAAGTCATCTGCTAAGTCTTTCTGTCTGAGGCCGTTGGTCGCCATCAATTCTCGCAGCACCTCCACGCCCGAGGCCTTTTTCACCACGAATTGCTTCGCTTCGTAGTCGGCGATCACGACGACAAGTAGCTTGGCAGTTTCTGTTTCTTCTGTACTGCGATGCTCTTTACGTTGCAGCTCAAGAAGGCGGGAAATGTAGGCTTGGTGTTGCTCGGGCGAAGAAATGGTCTTCGGAGCCTCTTCTTTAACAAGATATTTAGCAGGCAGCCGTTCAGCAGTTGCAGGCACTTTTCCACCCTCCGTTGGCGAATCCCTTCGGCCCAAACCTGTTAGCTATGTCTTAGATACAACGTGTAACCCATGTCTTCGGGTTGGACCGGGAATTGTGGCGCGCCCGGAGGGACTCGAACCCCCGACCCTCTGCTTAGAAGGCAGACGCTCTATCCAACTGAGCTACGGGCGCTCTCTCCCTAATCTCTCACAACTCAATCACTTGCGCTACAACCTGCTGGTCTTCCTGGGGAGCCGTTTTCGGTACATTCGGTACAACTG
>DATJOL010000118.1:0-3782 GCA_035507075.1 Candidatus Aquilonibacter sp.
ATCGAGCGGCGTTGCGAATTTGGCGAGGCGCGCTGCGCCCACAGCCGCGGCGCCGGCAGCGGCCGCACCTTTTAGAAACTTCCTGCGGCTGAGATAGCGAAAATAATCGTCCCGCGGCGTAATTTCGGACGATGGAATGTCGGGGAGTTTGCCGATTAGCATGGTCGACCTCGTTTGGGGAAAAACGGTTACGCTCATTAGACAGCGCCCGAGGCACGGACGTTACAAGAAACGTGATCCCGGTAGAGGTCTGGTGATGACTGGAATTCTCGCCCGGTGTGGCCCGGTCCCGCTCGAAATGCACGGCGTGAATTCCCTTGGCCTGTGACCGCATGAATTTGTACTCGTGAACTTCGTGCTATCCCACCCTTTCGCCCAAAAGCAGGCGAAAGGATGGGGCACGGAAGGTTCTTTTTCATGCGGTCACAGACCTAGCGAGCGCCAATTATCCGGTTTTACGCCAGGTGATGACTGAGATGGGGTAGGTGAGGTAGATCAGCCCGTCTTCTCGCCGCGCGGAGACACCGAGCGTATCGGTACCGGCACGGATGTCGGCTTCGAAAAGTGCGCGAATGCGATCCGCATCGCCGGGCCTGGGGAATGAGCCGGAGAGCAAGCCTTCGAGATCGCGATCGAGCGTGGATTTTTCGAAGCGGCGCAATTCCAGACCCGCGTCCCGACCCAGGGCTTCGAATTCAGCTTGAGTGAGTGCGCGTGTATGCGAAGGATCGCGCAAGATCTCCCAGTGATTGAACGCGGCCTGCGTTTCGGGCCGAGGAGCCACATCGCAAACAAGGATGGTTCCTCCGGGCTTGGCCACGCGCTTCATCTCGCGCAGAGCGGCGATCGGCTGGAGAAAATGATGGAACGAGAATCTCGTCACGACGCAATCGAATGTGTTGGTGGCAAACGGAAGATCGGTGGAGGATCCAAGTTGCCAGGTGACGTTGTTGATTTGCTGCTCAGTTTGGTAACGCCGCGCACGATCGAGCATGGCAGGCACGACATCGACGCCGGTTACATGGCGGGCGCGGCGGGCAAAGTGACACGAGATGATGCCGGGGCCGCAGGCGACGTCAAGAACGGTGTCCTCCGGCTTTACGGCTGCGCATTCAGACATTAAATCGAGCAGCGGGTCGCTTCGATAGCCGTGGCGCTGAATGAACGGCTCGGCCTGGCGCGTGAATTGATCGAGGATTTCGGCGTCGTGTTGCGCAGAACTCATGGTTCAAGTATGGCATTTGAACTGGCGGTATGGATCGTCTGTGGCGAGGAAGAAGCTTCGCTCAGGGGCTAAAGCCCCTGTGTTTATGCGGCTTTTGCGGCACGACTGAAGTCGTGCCCTGATACTTCGTGCGTCTCCCGAAGGTTCTTCCGCAGGGCTAAAGCCCACATTCATTTTGCGGGCTTCGTGGCACGAGTAAACTCGTGCCCTGACGCTTCGTGCCCTTCCGGAGACTTTTTCAGCAAGCTCCTTTGTCGTGCACCGACACTTCGTGCGTCTCCAGAGACTCTTTCAGCGTGCTCTTTTGTCGTGCCGTTTCAAAGTGGGATTTATGCATACGGTTCTAGACTTGTTGCGTTGGCTGCGCGAACGGCCATTGGCGGAGTTGACGCGCACGCAGGAGATAAATCAGCGTTCCGGTGATGGCGATTCCCGCAGCCACTCCGACTTCGACGAATGCGTGAGCGCGGTAGACCAGGAGAAATCCAAATCCGACCATGGCAACCAGCGGCGGCAGAGGAAAGAGCGGCATGCGGAAGGGCCGGGAAAGATTGGGCTGCTTGACCCGCAGATAGATCACACCAATTTGCTGCAGGAAGAACTGCAGCAGAATGCGCGTAATGACCAGCATGGTGATGACCTGAGCGAGGGTGAAAAAGCAGAAGAGTGCTCCTACCAGGCCGAGCGCGACCAGAGAGCGGTGGGGAATTCCGTGCCTGGGATGGACAGCGGCGAGAAACCGGAAGTAATTGCCGTCGCGAGCTGCCGCGTACGGGACGCGGGAATAGCCGAGAAGCAGAGAGAATACCGAGGCGAATGCCGTCCATATGATGAGCGCGGCGATTGCGTAGCCGGCCCATGAGCCGAACGCCGAGCGAGCGATGTCAGCGACAAGCTGAACGCGCGTGGCTACGGATGCAGCAGCCGGAGCTGCGTTTTTGAACGCGGGCAGCGCAGCCAGGTTCATGGCAATGTAGAAACCCGAGACGAGCAGCACGGAAATGAGAATCGCACGCGGAATGGTGCGCTCAGGGCGCCGAACTTCTCCACCCAGAAAGCAGATGTTGTAGTAACCCCAGTAGCAATAGGTGGCGAGCAACGTTCCCTGTGCCAAGCCTCCGAAGGCAAGCGCCGTGGAGAGAGGAGGCGAAGCAGGCATGTGCCAGCCGCCCGCGGCGTGAGCTTGGACAAAACCCGAGGCAATCGCTCCGGCGATCGCCACCATCACTCCGCCAAACAGGACCCATGCCAGGCGGGCCACTGAGCTGATGTTCCGATAAAGGAGCATGGTGACGAGAAGGCATGTGGCCGCGGCGGCGAAGTTTGCATAGCGCAAATTAGGGAGCGCAGCGATTGGGGCGGTCTGAAGCCCGGGCCAGAAAACAGCAAGAAAACCTGAGAGCCCGATGCATCCCGAAGCGACAGAGAGAGGCGCAGTGAACGAGACTTGCCAGACGTAGAGAAAACTGAGCCAGTTGCCCTGGCGCCGAGGACCGTAGATCTCACGCAAAAACGCATAGGAACCGCCGGCCAGAGGAAACGCGGCGCCGAGTTCCGCCCAGACGAGGCCGTCGGCAACAGCGATGAGCGCGCCGAGCACCCACGCCCAAATAGAAAGCCGGTAGCCCGCCGCCGCGATGACGAGGGGTAAAGTGATGAACGGACCGACCCCGATCATTTCGAGCAAATTGAAGAGCACGGCGGAACGCAGGCCGATGCGGCGCTCGAGCGAGGCGGAGTTTTGCGTGGTCTGAAGCACTGTTGAACAGATTAACGTGCATGGGTGCGAATGCCCGGAAAGACATTGACTTTGAGGCGTAGATTGCTGGAGACTGAGGGCGGCCGTACACGTGTGCAATCAGGAGTTTTCCGCATGATTGATAAGGACGGCAAGTCGGCGGGTACGGGCCAGATGGCCGGCGCAAAACGGATGCGCCGGCAGCCCTCGATCAAGGACATCGCCCGCCTGGCGAAGGTGTCGCATCCCACGGTCTCGCGCGCGCTGCAAAACAGTCCCCTGGTGAATGCAAAGACCGCGGCGAAGATTCGAAAGATCGCCGAGGACTCCGGCTACCGCGCCAGCGCAGTGGCTCGCGGCCTGGTTACGCGCAAGACGCGCACGATCGGCTTGGTGGTGACAACCGTCAACGATCCTTTTGCGGGCGAGGTGGCGCTGGGGATCGAGCAGGCAGCGAACGACTACGGCTACAGTGTTTTTCTGGCCAACTCCAACGCCGAGCCTGAGCGCGAGCGCAAGATGGTGCAGACGTTTGCCGAGCAGCGCGTGGACGGAATCGTAGTAACCTCATCACGCGTCGGCGCGGCGTATCTGCCGCTGCTTGCGGAGATGATGGTTCCGATTGTGCTGGTGAACGATCAGTATCCCGGCGAATATATGCATTCCGTGATGATCGAAAATGTTGAGGGCAGCCGGGCGGCGACAGAACACCTGATTGCGCTTGGGCATCGGCGCATTGCGTACATTGGCGACCGGTCAGGCTACCAGTCGGATATCGAGCGGCTGGAGGGCTACAAGCAGGCACTGGCAAAGGCGGAG
>DATJOL010000119.1:0-9179 GCA_035507075.1 Candidatus Aquilonibacter sp.
AGCTGGAGCCGAGGAACGTTCCCGGCTCCAGCTCTTTCGGATTCAACTTTACGGCAGACTAAGACCTTGGCGCTCGTTACCGCGGGTCTTCGGCGTGCGAGTAATCACCTTCCGGCGTTGGTGCGAAGGCGACGCCGCGAAGGACTTCGCCGAAACGAGCCGCGCGGATGGTCTGGAATTGCTCGAGCCGGTCGCCCCATGGATCGAACCAGTGGTTATTGCTCGAGGGCAGAGTGGTTGCGTTGAGGATATCGGTGACCCGCATCAGCTTGTTGGGATCACCGCCCTGATCGCCGCTTGCGCTGACGGTTGAGGTCACCACGTAGATCGTTGCCGTACCATCGCGATTCACCTGTCCGGTGAGATTGCGGCACCCATCGGTGGCCGGATTGAGCGCCGTGGGATAATTCGGCACGCTATAGGGCACGCCGATATTGAGCCCGGTCTGGAGAACGTAATCCATCTGCCATGTGCCGTTCACCTTCGACCATTTTTGCAAGCCGCCGTCCTGCAGGGCTTCGGGGCCGGCAACGTTCCCGGTCGCCGAAGGAGTCTCAAGTGTGCCGTCGCCTTCGTCGCAAACATAGAGAGTGTTGGCGTTGGCGAACCACATACCGAAGGGATAGAGAACGCCCGTGGAGCTGCTGGCGAGCGTGGTGGGCAGCCCGGAGGGGATTGTGATCGGCACGTTCAGCAGATTGCCGCTCGGAGCGTTGGAAGGCGTCGGGAGCACTCCGGGTTGGCCAACCTGATAGATGGTGTTGACACCGTTGCTGCCGCTTCCTTTGCTCACGTAGAGCGTGTTGTTGTAGATCGTTACGCCACGGAAGTTGTCATCTTTCCCTGGCTTATCCAGTTGCCCGGCGTAGGCGGGAAGCTGGCCGATTTCGAAATCGCCGATCTTTTGATACGCCGGAGGAACAGGAGGCGGTTGCCCAGGAACGAGGAACTCGGCGCCCGTTGTATTCACCAGGTTGACGCCCACCTGCGTGTTGCCCAGTTCGGTCTTCGAAAGGCCGCCGTTGTTGTCGTTGCCGGCCATGTAGTAGTAGCCGTCGCCCTTGATCACGGCGCGGCCGTTATCGCCGCTGTATGCGCTACTGTCCGTAATTTGGATATGACCGAAGGCGTCTACCTCCGCGACGGCGCGATAATACTGGCCTACATCCGGGTTGGATGGATCGATCACGTTGGGCGAGTTCGAATTGGAAACGTCGAGGAGATTTGCGCCGGTCACATAACCCGGTCCGCCAACGTAACCAAGGAATGTGATCGACTTCGCATCGGTGGAAAGATTCAGCGCGAGTTCCGACTTTGATTCGAAGCTGGTAACGATCTGATCGCTTGGCACCGGCAGGGTTTGCAGCCAGTGGCCGTCGGTCGAGATGTCGTCAAGAAAGATCGGAGCGCTCACGGAGAAGCTTCCATCAGAGGAGTCGTTTTGGAAGACCGTTGGATACGTCCCATCGACGATGGCATCGCCGCAAGTGACCGAGATGGATTTTGAATTGCCGCCGCCGATTTGAGGCAAGGTGAAGGTGACGGGCACGCATCCCGGGGGCAATAACTCGCCCGGCGTTACCGTGCCGGCCGTGCCTTTATAGACGCTCCGGCTCACAACCAAAGTGCCGGGCACAAATTGAAAATGATAGCCGCGGTCGTGATCGCCGTGATTACCCGGCTTTCCGAAATCATCAGCCAAAGCTACCAAACTGCCGGCCAATGCGGTCGCCGCTGCGACGGCCGCAAGCCGCCGGGCAACCGCACGAAACCGCGCCTTCGTCTTGAGAATGCCTGCCATTCGTAATCCTCCAACTTGCCAGGATGAGATCGCGTGGAGAGACTTCGCTCCAAGCGGAGACAGCGAAGGAGATTGCTAAAGCCGTGTTAATACAGCATTACCGCGTGATGGATTGTGGGTGATGTCTAAGTGAAGATTGCCTGAAGGGAAGAGAATCGAGGCAAAAAAGCGAGAGTCGCTCGTTGTGCGAGTCGAGCTCCGCTAGCCGCGACTTTTTGCCCAGGGGGACACGAAGGTCTGGCGCCACATTTGGGCCCAGCGCATCGTCGGGCTTGCTCGCGGCGGGACAGCTTGTTCGTTCCACCATCCGGCGGAGCGTTCGAGCAGCTTTAGTCCGATGCGATAGCCTCCCTCCGGGATCGGGTGGCAATAAACGATCTCTGCCGAAAGCATTGTGTCTCCCGAAAGCAGAGTAAGGCGCTGCTGCCGGCCGGGCTGGCGGCGCCATTTCGTCACAAGACGCGCGCCCGTGGCGCTCACGTTTTCGGTTAGAGCAAGTTCCGGCAGTCGCGTAGCGCGCTTAGCGTCCTGCAGATAGATTGGGATTACGATCGGTACGCGCGCTTCCATTCTCCCGTCGAGCGTCATGGGCGACTGCTCCTGTCGGATGGGTGGATGCAGGAGAAATTGTGGGCATTCGTCATCACGCGAATTACCCAGGCAGTTTAAAAATCTGTAAAAGCTCGCGGGCTTGGCTTCTTGTTCCGTTTTTCTTCGTACATGGCGCTGTCGGCCTCGGCCATCAGGTCGGCGAGAGTAACGTTGTCGAGGGGATCGAATCGCGCTACCCCGACGCTCATGCAAAGTTCATACCGCGGTTCTTCCTGGTTTGCTTTGCGAAAGCTCTTGTCGATCCGGTGCAGAATCGTCTCCTGGTGCCTGCCGGTGGCCTCGAAGGCGAGGACGGCGAACTCGTCGCCGCCGAGCCGCGCCATGATGTCCGAATCGCGGAACACGTCTTCGAGGGCGTCCGCAGTGCGCACCAGCGCCCTGTCGCCTTCGCGATGGCCAAACATATCGTTGATCGTTTTCAAATTGTCGAGATCGCAGAAAAAGAGCAGCAACCCCTGGCCGTTGCGGCGGGCGAGCTTCAATTGCTGCGTTGCTGCGGCGAAAAAGCCACGCCGGTTGTAGAGGCACGTCAGCTCATCGGTAAGAGCCAGATAGCGCAGCTCGCGCTCGAGGATTACGTGTTTCACTGCGTACCATACGGCCGGGTGAACGGCCTCGCGCAGCGCCGCAGCGTCTGCCGTCCCCGTTTTTAGCGCCTTGGAAATCTCGTCGACTTCGTGCACCACATTGCCGAGTTCTTTGTCTGCGACGAGCATTGCGGAAGAGAGCAGCCCTTCCAGATCCTTGTCGGCGGGACCTCTTCTTCTCTCCATCGGGACGACCCGGCGGTCCGACGGCGGCGCGTCTGGGTGTTTGCCGCCATCTTTGCCGCGTCGCGTCGCGTGGCCTTCTCCGCTGACGTGCTGCGTCCTGCCGTGTAATCCGTGACCCGGCATTCAGGGCCCTCCGCGTGGCTAAAAAGAATCGAGCGAGTCCGATCCGCTTGCAAGCGATGGTCCCATTACCCGCGTACGGTCGCAAGACAGCGAAGTCCCTATATCGTCTGGGCCTATACCTTAGAACTGTTGGGGTACAGACACGTTTTGCCCGCTTCGCACGCCGCCAGGAAGCCTGTACGCCCAATAGGGTTTTTCCCGAAGCATCTAACAAGGATTTACTCGCTTGAGGGCACGCGTGGGGCATGTTATTGCTGCAATTGCGCTTAGCTCTTTCGAGAGTTTGGCGGAGGAGGAGACCCAAATTGCCCGGCCACGGAGCGCGACTTGGCGCGTAAACGCGAAAACCACGTAAGAATTTCGATAGTGCAGAGCCGCGAGACCAACGAGGCGCCTACGGAGGGCCAGCCGGAGTTGCTGCGCGAACTCGTAGCTCACCTTCGCCAGAACAGAACCCAGCTGCGCGAAGAGTGGGTGGGGCGCATTTCGGAAACGCGCCTGCTCACGGCCATGACCAAGGAGGAGATCTTCGCCGAGGCCACGTCGGTATACGATAGTTACGTCGAAGCCCTCGAGACCGAAACCTTTGAAGCGCTACAGGCCTACGCGCGGAATCTCTCCGAACGCATTATTCCGCGGGGCGTTGAAACTCATGAAGTGGTCGGCATTGTGCTGCTTTTGCGGGACGTGCTGGCCCGCTCCCTTTTCGCCAAATACCAGGCTGACTTTCGCAAGCTCAACCGCATCCTCGATTCTTACGAGCCCGCCGCCAACCGCATCGCCAACACCGTCGCTGTCGGCTTCGTCCAGGAACGCGAACGAGTGATCCGGCAACAGCAGGAGGCGATTCGCGAGCTCTCCACTCCGGTGCTGCAGGTGCGCGAACGCCTGCTCATCCTGCCCATCATCGGCGTGATCGATCCGCAGCGCGCCCGCCAGTTGACCGAGCAGCTGCTTCATGGTATTCGCAGCACAAGAGCCAAGGTCGTGGTGATCGATATCACCGGCGTGGCTGCCATGGACGCCACCGTGGCCAACCACATCGTGCAAACCGTCGAGGCTTCGCGTTTGCTCGGCGCAACCGTCATCGTCACCGGTCTCTCGCCGGAAATTTCGCAGACTCTCGTCACCATCGGCGTCGATCTAAGCAAAATGAACACCGTCGGGGACCTCCAGGGAGGCATCGAACAGGCGGAGCGGCTGCTCGGCTATAAAGTCACCGCCGTGGCACCCAATTGAACGCCAAGCGCGCCGCCGCATCGTCAAACCACTCAGGCGCCGCCTTCGCGCGCCCAAGGACCTCTTCGAGGTAATTATGAAGAGGACGACAACAACGCAAACCAGTCCTCCGGGACAGGATCTTCAACCCACCGTGGCCAGGGCGGACATGCCCTATCCGCAGGCCCCGCATCCCAGCCCTCGGGAAAACCGGCTCGGAATAGGAGTGATCAGATGACCGCTCGCGTCCTTCTGGCTGACGACCACGTCCTCGTGCGTCAGGCCCTGAAGTCCCTGCTCGAGCGCGAGGGCTTTGAAATCGTCGCGGAAGCCTCCGACGGCCACGAAGCCCTGCGCCAGACCGATTCGCTCCATCCGGATGTCGTCGTGATGGATATCAGCATGCCTATGCTCAACGGGCTCGAGGCGGCGCGCGAAATGCGCCTTTCCTCGCCGAATACCAAAATCATCCTTCTCACCCAGCATTATGAGGAGCAGTACCTTTCCGAAGCCCTTGATGCAGGCGTGAAGGGCTACGTGCTGAAGAGCCAGGCCGCCAGCGACCTCATCCATGCCATCTCGCGCATCCTTCGCGGCGAAGTCTATCTCAGCCCCGGTGTTTCGGCCGCTGTCGTCGAGGCCTATTGCTCGCGCTCGGGCCGCTCTCGCGACCGCCTGACAGCGCGCGAGCGCCAGGTGCTGCAGTTGATCGCCGAAGGAAAATCCACCAAGGAACTCGCGAACGTCCTCGGAATCAGCACCAAAACGGCTGAGTCTCACCGCACGCGCCTGATGCAGAAGCTCGACATTCACGAGACCGCCACGCTCGTTCTCTACGCCGTTCGCCGCGGCATCGTTCAACCCTAGGGCCAGCCCTGAAGGCACTCCTGCCGCGGTGCCGCGCCGCACGGCTCTTCGCTTATTACCGGTCTTTCAGTACAGCCGAAAGGGTATTCCTTTGTTCATTGGCCGCGCGAAAATGTGAAAGAAGGCTCGGGTCAGCAAATGACTACCGAAACCAAATATGAACGCAAATTCGCATGGCGGACGGTGGTGTATTCGATCGCCGCGATCATCCTCGTTGTCTTTCTTGTGGTGATTGCTTACGGGCTAATCTTCCACCATTCGGTTTCCGCCCAGCACCAACTTACGCCTGCGGAGACTCACTCCAGCCAGCAATGACGCGTTGCGGCGCGCGAGCCGCGTTGAGGCGTGATTAGGCAACCGGCTTCGCCTGAGATACACTCATGAATAGCCGGCTCGGCATCCCGGCGAAGGGCCCGAAGGCCCGTGAAACTAGCTGCTTCACTGCTCAAATGCCATCCATCACTTTTTTGGACCGCCGGTGCGCGACGCGCTACGAAGTTTCCATGCGCATGGAAATTTGGCCCGCATACGAATATCGCCGCGCCCAGCCCAAATTCGTCAAGACGCGCGACGTCTCCCTCCGCGGGGTCTACTTCTTCAGCGAAGAAGAACGCCCTACAGGCACTCGCGTCAATTTCTCCGTCGTCTTCGTTCACGGCATCACGCGCAGATATGCCGACCTTATCTCGGGCCAGGGACGCATCGTTCGTTGCGATCCCCTCCCGGATCGCGATAGCGAGCCGTTCGGCGTGGCCATGGCCATCGACAAAACGAGCTATATTTTCGATGGCTAGCCTCTTTTTCGAACCGGCAGCCAGTCACAACCGCCCGCCGCATCCCTCTAGCATCGCGGGCTCCGCCTCACGAAGACTCTCTCCTCTTGCGCCTCCCGTCGGTCGCATCTAAAATCGCCCGGTCGCCATTCACGATGCGCCCGGAGCCACACGATGAAATACCTTGCACTGGTTCTCATCCTCGCCACGGCGCAGGTTGCCGCCGCCCAGGACTGGGCGAAAGCCGCCCTCGCACAATCTCCCCGTCACCGCGAATGGGTCACGCTCAAGCACGACGGCCGCTCGGTCGAGACCTTCGTCGCCTATCCCGAGTCGAGCACAAAAACGCCCGCCGTCCTGGTCATTCACGAAATTTTCGGCATGACTGATTGGGCCCAGGAAGTTTCCGACGAAATCGCCGCTGCCGGCTACATCGCCGTCGCTCCCGATTTGCTTTCCGGCATGGGGCCGAACGGCGGCCGCACCAGCTCCATGGATCAAAGCGCCGCGGTCGAAGCCGTCAGCCATCTCAATCCCGACCAGATCACCGCTGATCTCAACGCCGCCGCGGACTACGCCAATAAAATCCCCTCTTCCAACGGAAAACTTTTCGTCGTCGGTTTCTGCTGGGGTGGCGGCCAGAGTTTCCGCTTCGCAACGAACCGCCACGATCTCGCGGCGGCTTTCGTCTTCTACGGCACGCCTCCGGACAAAGACGCCATGGCGCGAATCAACGCGCCCGTCTTCGGTTTCTACGGCGGCAACGATATGCGCGTCGACGCCACCATTCCACAAGCCACCGCGGACATGAAGGCCCTCAGCAAAACGTATGAGCCCGTGGTTTACGACGGCGCCGGCCACGGCTTCATGCGCGGCGGCGAAGACCCCAACGGTACGCCCGGTGACAAAAAGGCTCGCGACGAAGCCTGGATCCGCCTCAAGCAGCTTCTCGCCAGCCACTGACAGCGAGATTTCTCCCTGCTCGAAATGCTCACCCGGCGAAATTTTGTTCTTGGCAGCGTGATCGCGGCGGAGGCGTCGTCCCTGCGCGATGCGTTTGCAGGTGACTCCATGCCCCTTCCTGCCTGGTCTCCCGGAGAACTCGATATCCATCACATCGATACCGGCCGGGGAAACTGCACGTTTCTCATCGCGCCGGACGGCACCACCGTTCTGATCGACTGCGGCGCTTCCAATGACGGGCCGGACGTTTCCGCCCCGCCCCGCCCAAACAATTCGCGCCCGCCCGCCGAATGGGCTGCACGTTACGCGCTTCATCATGCTCGCGCAGCGGGCAGGAATACTCTCGATTACCTGATCGCCACGCACATCCACCCCGATCACGTCGGCGATTTACCTCCCGATTCGCCCACGGCGTCGAGCGGCTTCGTTCCCACCGGCGTAAGTCAGTTCGACCAATTCATGCCTGCGCTCACCGTGATCGACCGCTCCTTTCCTGATTACGGCGACCTTCCTCCCGTCGGCGAATTCGCCCGCAATTATCTGGCGTGGCTCGATTCTCGCCGCCGTGCGGGACGCCGCGTCGAGCGCGCCGAAGTCGGTTCGGATCGCCAGATCGGTTTGCGCTCGCCGGAGAAGTACCCGGATTTTTCTGTGCGCGTGCTGGCTGCAAACGGGCGCGTCTGGACCGGCGTGCGCGGTGTTCTTGAACTTTTCCCGCATGTTCAAAAGCTTCCTGTGCACGACCGTCCGAACGAAAACATGTGTTCCATCGCCCTGCACCTGCGCTACGGGCGCTTCTCGTATTTTTCCGGCGGCGACCTGACTGCAGAAACGCGCGACGGCCGGCTTCCGTGGATGGACGTCGAGTCGCCGGTCGCCGAGGCCGCCGGGCGCGTCGACGTCGCACTCGCCAACCATCACGGCTATTTCGACTCTTGCGGGCCCGGATTCACAAAGGCTCTGGACGCGCAGGTTTATGTGATACCCGCATGGCATGTCACGCATCCGGGGCCTGCGCAAATCGAGCGCTTGCTCGGCGCGTGGCCGGGCCAAAAGCTTCGCGATGTGTTTTCCACCGAGCTCCTTCCGGCCAATCGTCTCTTCAATGACCGCTGGACTTCCGAGCTCCGCGGCACGCAAGGCCACGTTGTCGTCCGTGTCGCCGCGGACCGCGCCGCCTTCCGCGTTTTCGTGCTGGATAGCACGCGTGAGAACGGGCCGGTCGTGTCTGCTTCCGGCCCCTACGCCACGCGCGGATAAAGGACCCGCGGAATTCGTCGCGCTATAAATGGGAACCCGCCCACCGCGGGTCACATCGGACTTCAATTCAGCACGGATTTCTCGCACTGCTCGACGAGATTCGTCGCTGGCCGGCCGCGCTCGCCCTGGTTTTGATCGGATTCGCTTTGATCTAATCCCGAATCATTTCAAATTTCTAATTTCGCCGCTTCCCGCAATTTGCAAATACGGCATCTCTCACGCCATCGGCTCTTGGAAACTCCTCGCGCCCGTGTACAATGTCCCGCCATGAGCCCTCGCGAAGTGGTGCCTGTCACGGGTGTCGTTCCTTTCGAGCAACTCGCCGAAGGAGACGATGAAAATGCGCGGCTGCTGAAATCCATGGCGGCAGACGCCGAAAAGTATCTCTCGTCCTTCTCCTGGTGCCGTTCGATCGAATCCCGCTACTTCGGCTACGGCATCGGAAAGATTCTTTCGATTTTCCTCTACCGCATCACGCCCGCCATGTCCGGCTTCGATTCCTGGCTCTGGGTCGTTGTTGGCGATATCCCGCCTGCTTATCTCGTAGTCGACGAATGCCAGACGCCGTCGCAGGCGCTCAGCGCTTACCTCCATGAGATGACCCGTTGGGTCAAGCTTGCCGAAAAGGGCAGGGAATCGCGCGACGTAATTCCCGTCAATGTTCCCGCCACGCCCAAATGGGCCCGCGAACTCGGCGCCCGCCTCGAATTCATCCGCCTCAATCTGCTCCCCTATTTCAAGGAAGCCGAAACCCTCCGCGCCTAGCGCCCGTCTTCGGCTTTGCACATC
>DATJOL010000120.1:0-5263 GCA_035507075.1 Candidatus Aquilonibacter sp.
CGCTGCCGCCCGCGGCTCGCGGTCGTCGAGCGCCCCGATTCGCGCATCGCGTCGTAGGGATTCACGTTGGACATTTGCCACGCCGGCGCCATTCCGAATATCACCACGGCCACCAGCCCGGCCAGAATGCTGAACGCCAGAACGTAGCCATCCAGCGAAAATGTCAGGCCCTTCGACATTTCCGGCGGCGCGGCGAAGAGCAGAGCTTTGAGCCCGAGTTGCGCGACGCCGAGCCCCCCCACAATCCCCAGCACGCCCAGGCCGAGATTTTCACTCAGCACCTGCGTGATCAGCCGCCGGCGCGAAGCACCCAGAGCCGCGCGCACCGCGAGCTCCTTCGAACGCCCCGCCGCCTTCGCCAGCAAAAGCCCGGCGATATTCGCGCAGGCGATCAGCAGGACAAACGCCACCGCGCCGCTCAGGATCAGCACCGGCGCCTGCAAGTTCCCGAAAACGTAACTGGTCAGCGGCATCAGGAACATGCCCCACTCGGAGGTCTTCGCGAATTTGGTCTCGGGATTGTCGAGCACGCGCTGCGCCAGCACCTGCACGTAGGCGCTCGCCTGCGCGAAGGAAACGCCCGGCTGCAGCCGCGCCACGGAGAGATAGCTCTCGTTGAACGTGTTGTCCACGGAAAATGCCTTGGGATCGAGGCCCATCGGCGCCCACAGATCGGTCCGCGGGTCGGGCCACTGGAAATCGGCTCCCATCACGCCGACGATCCGGTACGGCTGCCGGTTCAATTCGATGATTCGGCCGACGGCGCCGGGATCGCCGCCAAACCAGCGCTGCCACGCGCCGTAGGAGAGGACGATCTCGCGGTTAGCGTTCGGCTGGTCCTCTTCCTTCGTAAACGTGCGCCCGGCGACCGGCTTCGCGCCAAACACGTCGAACCACTGCCAGGTCACCAGCGCGCCGCGCAGCTGCAGCGGATAATCCCCGCCCGTGTAGTTGAAGCTCGCGCCCGATTCCAGCGCGGCCGTCGCGAAAATATTCCGGCTGTCGCGCACTTGCGCGTAATCGGGCGCGGAGACGACGATGTTCTTCAGCCCCAGCTTTTTGTAATACGCCCGCTGCACCACCACGCGCTCCGGCTGCGCCACCCCCGGAGGATGCAGGAAGAGCGTATTGACCACGGAAAAGATCGCCGTGGTCGCTCCGATGCCCAGCGCCAGCGTCAGCACCACCACCAGCGTGAACCCCGGCGATTTTGCAAACGTGCGAACCGCGTAGCGGATGTCTTGAATCAGCGCGCTCACCAGTCTCCTCCTTGCCCTCCGGCGTTACTCATAGCGCAGGGCGACCATCGGATCGACGCGCATGGCACGCCGCGCGGGAATGTAGCACGCCAAAAGCGCGACGCCCGCGAGAAAGACGGCGACACTCGCGAAAGTGAGCGGGTCTCTCGCGCTGACTCCATAGAGCACGGCGGCCATCAATTGCGTAAGGGCCAGCGCGGCGATCAGGCCGGCGGCTATGCCGATCAAGATCCTCCGCGCGCCTTCGCCGAGAACGAGAAGAAAGACGTCGCGACGCTGCGCGCCCAAGGCCATGCGGATGCCGATTTCGTGGGTGCGCTGGCCGACGATATAGGAAATCACGCCGTAGATGCCTATGGCCGCAAGGATCAGGGCGAACGACGCAAACACGGCGAGGAGAATCATGGCGAAGCGCCGCGCGGCGAGCGATTGGGAAACGATGTGATCCATGGTTTCGGCGTCGAACACGACCGCTTCGCCGTTGAACTGCGTCACGGCGCTGCGAATGGCGCCGGTGAACGCTCCGGGCGGGCCATCTGTGCGGGCGACGTAGCCGGCGCTGCTGGCGAATGCCCGGATCATGGAATCGGGAAGCTGGAGTACCGGCGCGTAGAACTGCTCGAGGATGGGCGAGCGGGAGCTTTCGTCGAGCCCAAACTGCTTGACGTGACCGACCACGCCGACAATTTCCAGCTGTTTGTAGACAAGGTCAAAATTGAGATGCTTGCCGATGGGATTTTCGTTTCCGAAGTACTTGCGCGCGAGGTTTTCGTCAATCACACAGACCGCGAGTGAATCGGCATTGTCCTGGGGAGTAAAGAAGCGGCCGCGGAGAAGTGGAACGCCCATGGCATCGAGGTAACCTGGGCCGACGATGTACCAAATGGCGTCATGCATGTTGTTTTCGATGGTGGGCTTGGGCTCCCCGTCGAGCCAGAAGTCCAAGTCGGATTCCCCATTCATGGGGAAAGCGCCGTTCATCAGCGAAACGTCGCGAACGCCGGGAACGGCGGCAATTTTGTCCGTGATTTGCACGAGGCTGGCGCGAATTTGTGTCGCGTTGCTGTTCGTGACGGAGGGAGGAAAACCTACGTTGAAGCTGAGCACGTTGTGCGAGTCGAAGCCCGGATTGACGCTCCAGAGATCCAACAAGGTGCGAATGGTGAGTCCGGCGCCAACAAGCAAGACCACGGCCAGCGCCATTTCAATGATGACGAAGATGCCTTGCGTCCGGTAATGAGCTCCGCTCGTGCCCCGGCCACTTTCCTTGAGCGTTTGCTGAACATCGGGCTGGAATGTCTTGAGCGCCGGGGCCAAACCAAAGAGTATTCCGGCGAGGAGTGAAACGACGAGAGTGAAGATCAGGACGCGCGGGTCAATGCGGACGTCCCCGGCGCGTGGCAACGTGCTGGGAAGAATCGACATCCCCGCCGATGTGCCCCAGGAAGCAAGACCCAATCCAAGCCCTCCGCCCAGCAGAGCGAGAAGGAGGCTTTCGGTCAGCAACTGCCGGACGACGCGCGCCTGGCCTGCGCCGAGCGCGGCACGAATCGCAAATTCGCGTGCGCGCCTGGCGGAACGCACGAGCAGGAGATTGGCGACATTCACGCAAGCAATCAGGAGCACGATCCCGACCGCAGCGAGCAAGACAAGAATGAAGGGCTGAATGTGCTGGACCATTTCCTGTCTCAGCGGGGTGACGGCGATGCCGCGGTCCTTGTCCGCGTCCGGATATTGGGCGGCGAGCTCGCCTGCGATGCGAGCCATGTCGTCGCGCGCCTGCGTCAGCGTTACGCCTTCCCGGATGCGTCCCACGCCGTAAATCCCCGGATGAATCCTCCGGTCCTTCATCCAGGGATTTGTATCCTGGGCGAGCGGGACGAAGACGTCCCCGGGCAAATAGTTGTTGGTCTCGCAGCAAAAATAGAAACTCGCGGGGAGCACGCCGATGACCGTGTAGTCAGTGCCGTTGAGATTGAGCGTTTTGCCGATGACGTCCGGGGAAGACGCAAATTTGGATTTCCAGAGACCTGCGCTGAGGATGACCGCAGGGGGGCCGTTCAATTGATCTTCCGCCGTGGAAAAGTTGCGCCCGAGTAACGGGGTGACGCCGAGGGTCGTAAAAAAACTGGCCGAAACCTCGACTGCGGAGACGCGTTCGGGTTCGCCGTCGCCGATCAAATTAAAGCTCTGAAACGACTTGTAGGCAGCGAGCGAGGCGAAGGTGCGGTTGTCACGCGCCCAATCCTGATAATCCGGGTAGGAAATAGAGCTTTCGCCGAAGCCTTTGGTGGCGCCCGCAACGGTGACGACCTGGCTGGGATGGGGATAGGGGAGCGGATTGAGCAGGACTCCGTTGACGACGGAAAAGATAGCGGTGTTGGCGCCGATACCAAGGGCGAGCGTAAGCACGACAACAGCGGTGAAGCCGGGAGATTTTGCGAGCAGGCGAATCGCGTAACGAAGGTCTTGAATCAGTGCACCCATTTCACCTCCGAGCCGGGAATGCCGCCGGCTCCCCCATTACGAATGGAAGTACGGAGATACAACCCGGCAGGTTCCCTGCCAAGCGCTGAAAGTCACAAGTAATTAGGAATGAGCATCTTACGCGAGTGGCGGCAAAGGGCCGGCGAGGTGGGTGCCCGGATTCGGAAAGGGGCGTAGCGAAAGCGGACAGCGTGACTTTGGACGTAGCTGTTCTTGCAGGTTGCCAGCGCTAAAGGAAACAGGGCTAATGAATCGCGACCGGGTGAAAATTCGCTGAATCTAAGTTATATGTATATACATCTAGCCTGGTATGAACTTCACTTCTCTGCCAGATCTGATTTGCATGTGCGGGACACTCCGGCGGACTTCGCGGGCGCTGACGCAGCTCTACGAGCAGGCGCTGCGGCCCCTGGGGCTGCGCGCGACGCAATTCACGATTTTGCAGGTGCTTTCACGGGCGGGAGAGGTTTTGCAGGGACGACTGGGCGAAATGCTGGCGATGGACAGCACCTCGCTGACGCGAACGCTCGGGATCATGAGGCGGCACGGGTGGATTTCCGAGCGGCGCGGGAAGGACCGGCGGGAACGATGGCTCAGGCTGACGAAGTCCGGAGAGGCAAAGCTGGGCCAGGCACTGCCGGCGTGGGAAAAGATGCAAGCACGCCTGCGCCGCCAATTAGGGGACAAAGGCTGGAATGATCTTTTGCGGTTTGCGGACGAAGCAACGGAATTGGGAATGATTCAAGGAGGCTTGCGATGAAAAATTATAGAAGGTTTGTCACCGGGATTATCGTCGCGTGGTTTCTGCTGGCGCTCTCGGCCTCGGCACTGCACGTGTTTGAAAATACCTCGCAGAGCGTTGGTGTGGCTGTCGGAGTGGCGGCCCTTGCGCCGATTGTTCTATTTTCACTTTGGTTTGCCGCTTCGAAGCCGTTTCGCGAATTCGCGTTTTCGCTGGATGCGAGGAATTTGACGCTCGCACAAATTTGGCGAGTGATCGGAGTGATTTTCGTCGTGCTGGAGGCGCATCGGGTGTTGCCTGCGGTGTTCGCTCTGCCGGCTGGGTATGGCGACCTGTTCATTGGCGCGACGGCTGCGTTTGTCGCCTGGAAATTCGGAATTCCCGCGCATCGCGGCACCTTCATTTTGTGGCAAGCGCTGGGAATTACCGACTTGGTTTTCGCGGTAGGCCTCGGCACGACGGCCCGCTTGTTTGTGTCGAACGGGCCTACGATGGTCCCGATGACGGTGCTGCCGCTGAGTCTAATACCAACCTTTCTCGTTCCCTTGTTTCTGATCCTCCACATCATTTGTATCGCCCAGGCGAGGGGATGGAAAGCCGAGCCGAACGACGCACGCCACTCGGCGACGCGCGCGCACAGCCCGCTGGCGGGCGGGTCCTTAATTTAATGTGGGCAATGCTGTAATGGAGGTTGGTCTTGCTTTGAGAAACGCCTGCGCCGTTAATGCGGCTTTTCGAGCTCTTCGATGAGGGCGGGAACGATTTCGAAGAGGTC
>DATJOL010000121.1:0-7345 GCA_035507075.1 Candidatus Aquilonibacter sp.
TCCTCGCACAGCGGGAACAGCTTGTCCTCCGGCGCCTGGTCGAAAATGTTGTAAATCACCTGCACCGCATCCACCAGCCCCGTGCGGATCGCCGCCATGCCGTTTTCCGGCTCCCAGCGGTTCAGGCTCAGCCCGAACGAGTGGATCAACCCGTCGCTCTTCAGCTTCTCCACAGTCTCGCGGAATTCCGCCTCCTTCGTCCAACTGTCCTCCCACACGTGGAATTGCAGCACGTCGATGGAGTCCGTTTTCAGCTTCTTCAGGATTTTCTTAGCATATTCGTGGACATGATCGGCAGGGAACACCTCGTGATACTTGTATTTCGGCAGCGCCGGCCAGCGGCGGTTTTTCGGCGGGATTTTCGACGCCGCATACAGCCGCTTCCCCTTGTTTTTCGCGATGATTTCACCGAGCAGCTCGTCGCTGTGGCCCTCGCCGTACGCCCAGGCCGTATCGAAAAAATTGCAGCCGTGGTCCACGGCCTGCTGCAGTGACGCCAGCGACTCCCGGTCGCTCGACCCACTCCATCCGCTCATCCCCCACAGCCCGTACCCGATGTCGCTTACCTCGAATCCTGTCCGTCCCAGTGTCCTGTATTTCATCGGTTCTCCTAGGGATGTGAAATTCTCATGAACTCCCCGCCTGCGTCAAACGCGCCTTCCTCGCAGTTTTTGTAGCGACGCCCTTCAGGGCGGCGTTCCAACTTTTTCGCTCCTCTCGCACGAGCCCGCTCGTCCTGCGATACACGCACACTACCACGGCCGCGCCTGCCGCATGAATCTGCTAAAATTTAGAGGATTTGTACAGCGTGGGGCTGTAGCTCAGATGGATAGAGCAGCAGTTTCCTAAACTGCGTGTCGGGAGTTCGACTCTCCCCAGCCCCACCATCCTTCTCTCGCGTAGCGAGAGAAGGATGCCGCGCCGTAGCCCGAAGCGCGAGGGCGGGCTCTAATTCCACAACCTCTCGTTCGGGTCCGCGCCTGCCCGCGAAATCACTTCTTCGCGCTTTTCCCGCCTCGGAAGTGAAACGTATATCCGACCGCCACTGAATACTGCGTCACCCACGGGCTCCCGAAATAGCCGGAGAAGCTGTCCCGCACCCACCGCACGTCCACCTGCGGCCGCACGAAAATTCCCCGGTAGGCGTAGAAGCGCATTCCCGCCGCAGCGTGAATCTGCAGGTCGTTGATGTTCACCGACTGCTCGTTTTCTCCCGCGCATCCTTGCGGCAGTTTCAGGCACGCTGCCAGCGTGTCGTATACGGAGAGGCTCGCTCGTCCCGCGCCTAGCTGAAATTCCGGCGTGAAGCGGTGGGCAAACGTCAGCGGCTGGTAGACGGCGTTGAGGTCGTAGAATTTCGGCTGGTATTCCAGCCCCGCGTACGGGCCCCGGTCTTTGCGAAACGTATACTCGCCGCCGATGCCGATCTTCTCGTTGTGAAAGAACAGAAAATCCGCGCCGATGGTTCCGAAAAATCCGCCCATCTTCGGCGTGTCGTATAGGGTGCCGTTCCCGAATGTATCGATCGGGCCTGCCGCGGATTCAATCGCGGTGCCCCCGGCAAAATATCCGCTGACGTTTTGTGCCTTCGCGGCAGCGGCGCAAACCAAAATCAAAGTTGCTAAGGTAACGAGTCCCCGGATCATAGACCCCAAGATGAAGTATCCCCTCTGAAGGGTTGGCCGCGCCCCGCCCAAAAGTTCCAAATTATTTTTCTCCTGCTGGCTGCCTCGCCTTCCCGAATACGCTCCTTTGCGAAAGCAAAAGTTGCTGTCCGCAGGGGCGCGGCTTACCTATCGTCGGCACAGCCCGCCTCCACCTCGCCTTTCGTTCTGCGGGGGGTGCCCCATCCTTCGCGGATTTGGCGAAGGGTGGGACTCTTCGCATTGGATCTTCCTGTGCCCCTTGGGCGCGGTTACCCCGTCGTGAGGCTGTTGCGTAAGCCCCCTGCCGCTCTCAATGGCATCACACCCTCGGAGTGCAGGAGCTCAGCTGCATTCAGGCAGACCAGCTCCCGCCGCTTTCTCATCTCTTGTCATATCGAGAAAACTGCGGCGGTCCAGCGTTCTCGCACCTCTTGCACGAGCCTGCAGGCGGTCTCCGCTGAGCGTCGCCGCTAACACGGGCTCCGGTAGAAGCGCGGACCTTTTTACACTGAGAACGCTCCAGTGGAGCGTTCGAATGGGCGGGCAGGCCCGCGAAAAGCCTGCAACGCTAGCACCGTGGCTTTAGCCACGGAGGTGTCGGATCCATCTCCAAAAGTCCACAGCTGCGGTGATTTGTAATCCCCTCCTCAAAGTGCTACGTTGGGCCCAGAGGCTTACGCGTGCCACAATGACCACGAACCCGGCTCCCGGCCCATTCCAGGTTCCTCACGCGCCCTTTCCACCCCGTATCTGCCCCCCATTTTCGGCTCTCCGGTTCGCAACACATGTAAAAACCGGATTTGATGTAACTCACAGAAAACAAAGGACAACCTCCTTTCCGGTTCGCAACACTTTCCGGGGTTTGCCACCCTCATTTCCGACGGCATTTTTGGGGCTTTTTCAACCAAATTTTTCAATTCAGGCGATTTCAACGAAGCGCATCGATGCAACACACGTGCAGTCTTTGGTCTCGCGGGTCCCGCGCGGAGGGTCTCTTCGCGCTGGCCTTCGGGCAAAAATCTAAAGCCGGAACACCCGCCTTGTGCGGAGTTTGAATCCGGTGGTCAAAGTCTCTGGGGGAGAAAGTGAAGTATGAAAAGAAGGACAAACAGCTTGGAATGGATCGGAGCATCACCCGCCGCGATTTTCTGAACGGCTTCAGCATCGCTATCGGTTCTTCACTATTGCCCGCCGATGCAAAGTGGCTCGACGCATTTGGCCTTCCGCAGTCTCCCTATGCGCCCGAAAAAGATCCGAACTACTACCCGCCTGCCAAAACCGGCCTTCGCGGCGATCACGTCGGTTCGTTCGAAACAGCGCACGCGATGCGCGACGGCAAGACCTGGCCCAATCCAACCCCTGACTCCGAGTCCTACGACTTGATCGTGGTCGGTGGCGGCATCAGCGGTCTTGCGGCTGCCTATTTTTATCGCCAAGCCATGGGACCGAAATCGCGCATCCTGATTTTCGAAAATCACGACGATTTCGGCGGCCACGCCAAGCGCAACGAATTTCATCCTCCGTCGCGCCAATTGATCGGTTATGGCGGCACGCAATCCATCGCCTCTCCGAATCTCTACAGCCCGCAGGCGAAGCACCTCCTCAAAGAGCTCGGCGTGGACGTCCAGAAATTCTACAAAGATTACGATCGCGATTTTGCCAAACAACACGGCCTTTCTCGCGCCATTTTCTTCGACAAAGAAACCTTCGGCGTCGACAAACTCGTCGTGGGAGAAAATCGCCCGCCCAGCGAAGCGTTTCTCGCGCAAACGCCGCTCAACGAACAGGCTCAGAAAGATTACCTGCGCCTGTGGACTGAGGAAGTCGACTATCTGCCGGGAAAATCGAGTTGGGAAAAGAAAGTTTTCCTCGCCCGCACGAGTTACAAGGACTATCTGCTCAAATACGCGAAGGTCGATCCGCAAGTCGTGACGCTGTTGCAGAAATCAACCTATGGCCTCTACGGCGTTGGCGTCGATGCCGTTCCCGCCGGCGACTGCGCTGGCCTTCACTATCCCGGTTTTCAAGGCATGGATCTCTCCGGCCCGCCGGGACCGGGGATTGGCCTGGAAATCACGCGCCAGGACCCGAATGAACCGTACATTTTTCATTTTCCAGACGGCAACGCGTCCATCGCCCGCCTCCTCGCGCGTTCCTTGGTTCCCGCGGCTGCGCCCGGCCACACGATGGAGGACATCGTCACCGCCCGCTTCGACTACGCGAAACTCGACGATCCCGCTTCGCCCATCCGCATCCGCCTCAATAGCACTGTTGTCCGTGCGCGCAACGTCGGCGATCCCGGCTCTGCGAAAGAAGTCGAAATCGAATATGTCCGGGGCGGCGAAGCGCAGTCCGTTCGCGCACCAAACTGTGTTCTCGCCTGCTGGAACATGGTGATTCCGTTCCTCTGCCCGGAAATGTCCGAAGCGCAGAAAAAAGCGTTGCTTTACGGGGTGAAAGTGCCGCTGGTTTACACCAACGTGCAAATCGCCAACTGGGCTTCATTCAAAAAATTGGGCGCTTCTCAAATCGAATGCCCGGGCAGCTACTTCGAGGAAATCGCGCTCGATTTTCCGGTGAGCATCGGTTCGTATCATTTTCCCGCGAAGCCTGAAGATCCCTGCATCCTGCACCTGCAGCACGTTCCCTGCAAGCCGGGGCTTTCCGCGCGCGACCAGCAGATTGCCGGACGATGGGAACTCTTCACCACCGCTTACGAAACGTACGAGCGCAACATTCGTGACCAGCTCGCCCGCGCGCTTTCCGGCGGCGGCTTCGATCCGGCGCGCGACATTCAGGCGATCACCGTCAACCGCTGGCCGCACGGCTACGCCTACGAGTACAACTCGCTGTGGGATCCCGATCTTCCGCCGGAGCAGCAGCCGTGCGTGATCGGCCGGCAGAGGTTCGGCCGCATCTCGATTGCCAATTCCGACGCCGGCGCGTTTGCCTATACGAACGAAGCGATTGACCAGGGCTATCGCGCCGTGCAGGAAGTCATCAAGGCAGGGTGATTGGAAATGCCGCCGTCACTGAATCCGTTCGTGGACGTACCCGGCGGCGTCGAGAGCGGCAATGAGTTCGGCGGCGTGAGATTCGCCGCGCGTTTCGAGCGTGAAATCGATCGCCGTTTCTCCAAGGTTCACGCCGTAATAGGCCCGGTCGTGCGACGTCGCGATGATGTTTGCGCGGTGCTCGGCGATCAGCCCGCTCAGCCGGTAGAGCGCGCCGGGATAGTCTGGCAGATTCACGCGCAGCCGGATCAAGCGGCCGTCTTTCACCAGGCCGCGCTCGATGATGCGCGAAAGAAGCGTCACGTCAATGTTGCCGCCGGAAACGACGACGGCGATGGACTTCGCCCGTGGCGTGATTTTGCGATTGATTACCGCGGCGATCGCCGCGGCGCCCGCGCCTTCCGCGAGCATTTTTTCGCGCTCGAGAAACAGCAGCACGGCGTTGGCGATTTCCTCTTCGCCGACGGTGACGATGTCGTCGACGTATTTGCGGATCAATTCGAGTGTCCGCTCTCCCGCGCGCCGCACCGCAATTCCGTCGGCCATCGTCGTGGCCGGGGCCAGCGTGACGGGTTTGCCTGCTTCGAGCGCCACTTTCATCGACGGCAGCCGCTCGGTCTCGACGCCGATCACGCGAATCTTCGGGTGAATCTGCTTGATGGCGCAGGCGACGCCGCTGGCAAGCCCTCCGCCGCCGATGGCGACCACCACGGTGTCGAGTTCTTCGATCTGATCGAGCAGCTCGAGCCCGATTGTTCCTTGTCCGGCGATCACCGCATCGTCATCGAAAGGATGCAGGAACGTGAGGCACTGCGCTTCGCTGCGCCGCCTCGCTTCTTCATAAGCCTCGTCGTAGTTCTGGCCGAACAGAACGACTTCGGCGCCATATTCGCGCGTCGACATCACTTTGTTCAGCGGTGTGTGCATGGGCATGCAGATCGTGGAGGTTATGCCCTGCTTGGCGGAATGATACGCCACGGCCTGCGCGTGATTTCCGGCCGACGCGGCAATCACTCCGCGCGCGCGCTCCTCCGGCGTGAGTGTCAGGATCTTGTTGAGCGCTCCGCGTTCCTTGAACGAGCCGGTGCGCTGCAGATTTTCAAGCTTCAAGCACAGCGATCCGCCGAGCATCTGCGAAAACACTTCCGAGTGCGCGCACGGCGTCATGCGAATCGAGTCGCGGATGCGCAGCCGCGCTTTGCGGATTTCGTCGAGTGCGATCATGAATCGTTTGGGTGCTGCATTGAGAGCCGTCTGCAAGTGGCTGTGGCGGCGCCGATGCAATCACTAACAATGCCACGGGGAATATCTGGAAGAAACGATTTCTTTTGTGAAGGCAAATTCGGGATCACGCCCGCGCACGGATGCATTGCATCCAAATTTTGGATGGGGGGTCCGTTGACAAAACGCGAAGCCTCGCTTACCGTTCCAACTGACATGCAACTGCGGGCACATCACCACCATCATCACCACACGATTCCGTGCCCGCGGCGGTGTGGCTAGCGAGAGTTCCAAAGCCAGCACTCATCAGCCCGCAGGCGCGGCCAGCGTTTGCGGGCTTTTTTATTTTCCGAAAAAAAGTTTTGGAGAAAAAATGGATCTCGATTTTGAAAAAGACGGCGGATTGATTCCCGCCATCGTACAGGACGATGCGACGGGCGAAGTGCTGATGCTCGGATTTATGAACCACGAAGCGCTCGCCAAAACGCAGGCGACCGGCTTCGTGACCTTCTTCAGCCGCTCGCGCCAGAAGCTCTGGACCAAGGGCGAAACGAGCGGTCAGCGTCTGCAGCTCCGCGAACTGCGCGTGGATTGCGACCTCGATGCGATCCTCGTGCGCGTGGACCTCGCGGGCGACGCCGTTTGCCACGAAGGCTATCGCAGCTGCTTCTTCCGCCGCATGGGACCAGACGGCAAGCTGACGATCGAAGCCGAACGCGTCCGCACGCCTGAGGAACTCTACGGCGACGCACGAAGCCGGCAAGGAGCGAAGCCATGAGCCGGCTGAAGCTCGGCATTCCCAAAGGCAGCTTGCAGGATTCGACCATCGAGCTGTTCGCAAAAGCCGGATGGAGAATTTCCACCAGCTCCCGCAGCTACTTCCCCTCGATCGATGATCCCGAGATCGAATGCATGTTGGTGCGCGCGCAGGAAATGGCGCGCTACGTCGGCAGCGGAGCGCTCGATGCGGGCATCACCGGCAAGGATTGGATTCTCGAAACCGACGGACGCGTCGAGGAAGTGGCGGAACTGGTGTACGCGAAGACAAGCCTGGGCCGCGTGCGCTGGGTGCTGGCCGTGGCCGAGGATTCTTCCGTGCAGTCGGTCCGCGACCTTGAAGGAAGAGTGATTGCGACGGAAGCGGTGCGGCTGACGGAGATGTATCTCGAGCGCAACGGCGTAAAGGCGCGAGTGGAATTTTCCTGGGGCGCGACGGAGGTGAAGGTGCCGCAACTGGCAGATGCGATCGTTGAAGTGACGGAAACGGGAGCGTCCCTGCGCGCGAATCACCTGCGGGTGGTCGACACGCTGCTCGAATCGGCGCCATGGTTCATCGCCAATCGAAACGCGTGGAGCGATGCGTGGAAGCGGGAGAAGATCGAGAACCTCGTATTGCTGCTGGATGGCGCGATTAGGGCGTACAACCGTGTGGGATTGATGCTCAACGTGCGGCGAAGCGACCTG
>DATJOL010000122.1:0-78122 GCA_035507075.1 Candidatus Aquilonibacter sp.
CCTTCTGCGACCAATACATTTTGCCGTTCGGAACGTCGAGCGCCATGCCGACGCACCAATTACGGGCGTCTTCGCGGGCCGCGTCGCCCGCAGCGGTTTCAACCAGCGTTTCAATATTTGAGCCATCCAGATTGGCGCGCAGGATGCGCATTCCTTCGCGGTCAGACCAATAGAGCTTGCCGTGCTGGGCGTCGAGCTTCAGCTGCTTGGGGGTCCACGTGCTGGCGAGGGGGACGATGGTGGTGACGTTGCTGCCGTCGATGTCGGCGCGCAGGATCGTGCCGTCGTTGACGCTGGGCTTGCCCATGTTGGTCCAATAGATTTTTTTCGCGGATGTGTCGACGACGATGCCATCGGGGCCGGCGGTTTGTCCGGGGACGAGAATTTTCAAGTCGGTGCCGTTGTCATTGACGGAGCGGACGCTTCCCTGGACGCCGCGGCTGCCGAGAGTGAGGAAAAACAGCCGGCCGTGCGAGGGAGCCGGCGCGCCGCCCGCGGCGAATAGGATCGGGGCGAATGCTGCGAGAACGAGCAACGTGCGCTGGAAGGGTCTCATGGTGCCAACGAATATACTCCTGCTGGGGCAAACGGGAAGAGACGCATATTGGCGGCCAAGCGGCGGCGCGCGTGCGGGCTCCGCCACACAAGCGGCAACAACGAAGGCGAAAGGCTGACCGGCTGAAAAGAAAGCCGGTCGCTACGGAGGCGAAAATTCAAATCTAATTCAAAGGCGCCCGATTGGAAAGCGAGTCGGCCTCTACAAAAGCACAATCGAGATGGGGCGCACGGGGTTGAGATTTCGCAAACGGCGCGAAGGATTCAGGCGGCTTCGTGGTGTTGGTGGGAGGCGTGTTCGCGCGCGTACCACTGGAAGGTGCGGCGGAGGCCCTCTTCGAAGCCGATGCGCGGGTTGTAGCCGAGGACTTGGCGGGCGCGAGAGATGTCCGCTTGCGAATCGCGGATATCGCCCTTGCGCGAGGAATCGTATTTGCGTTCGAGGGGATGAGCACAGATTTCTTCGAGAACGTCGAGCGTGCGATTGAGCGTGTAGCGATTCGAAGTGCCGAGATTGAAGGATTGGCCGGGAGCGCCGTCGGCTTCGCAGGCGAGAAGATTGGCTTCGACGACGTTGCTGACGTAGGTGAAGTCGCGGGACTGCTCGCCATCGCCAAAGATGGTGACGGGCGCGCCCTTTTGAATCGCCGAATTGAAGAGGGAGAGGACGCCAGAATAGGGCGAGTTGGGATTCTGGCGAGGACCAAAGACGTTGAAGTAGCGAAGCGAGACGAACTCGAGGCCGTAGACCCTGTAGAAGGCGAAGCCGTATTGCTCGCCGGCGAGTTTGGAGACACCGTAGGGAGAAATGGGAGCGGGCGGCATCGTTTCGCGCTTGGGCAATGTGGGAGTTTCGCCGTAGACGGAGGATGAGCAGGCGAAGACAACGCGCTTGACGCGAGCGTCGCGGGCGGCGATGAGAACGTTGAGAGTGCCGTCGACGTTGACGCGATTGGTTTCGAGCGGGTCGCGGACGGAGCGCGGGACGGAAGTGCGCGCCGCAAGGTGAATGACGAAATCGACGCCGCGGCAGACGTTGCGCATGAGGTTGAGGTCGGCGATGGTGCCGAGAACGAATTCGATTCTGGCGGCGGCGGCAAGGAGATTGTCTTCGTTGCCGGTGGAAAGATCGTCGAGGACGAGGACTTCATTGCCGCGTTTTACAAGTTCATCGACCGTATTGGAACCGATGAATCCCGCCCCGCCTGTGACCAGGTAGCGCATCTGGGTGAATCCTCCGAATGTGAGCAGCGTGAGTTTGAGATCCCGGCAAAAGCAATTCCGGTAAGCAGACAAATTTGGTGCGTCGGGTGAGTACCACCGGCGCACGAGTACGGATGCCCGCGATCAGCGTTGCGGATGTGTGTCTATGTGCTGCAGCAAGCTGAGTACGCTTTGCCGATTGAAAGAGTAAGAGTACTGGCGCGCGCGGACAATCCGGCAGGTCTGCGAAAACGATGCCCTGAAATTCCCCAAATGAATGACAGGTGAATACTTGAGGGCAATTCGTTGATTACGAAGCAGTTGGGGACGCGCGGGGAGAGAAGACCGCGCGCGAAACCGTTTGTAAGCGATGGTACAGGTTTCGCGTAGGAAATTGCCTACGACCGTGTAGGGCCCGGAAGCTGGACCAAAACTGAACCGCCAACCAGTAGTTCCCCACCACCTGCCTGACGCACTCTCTACAGGACCGGACATTTCCCGTACGACCTCTGGACCGACGCGGCTCCCGCCCCGCCCCTGGTCGAAAAGCCTTTTATGCGTCAGGAGCGCGAATGAATCGAAAGATAACGTTGCTGTGGGCTTGCTGCTTTCTCTCGCTGGTGGTGGCGGCGATGGGAGGGTGCGTTGGCTATGCGGGATCGGTGGACGCGGCCGGCACGAGCGCGAACAAGAGTACAGCCGGCCCAGTGTCGGCAACCCCGACGAATTTGAGTTTTGGAAGCGTGGTGGTGGGAAGCAATTCCTCGCAGTCCGTGGCGGTGAAGAATGTGGGCAATGCGGCGGTGGTGCTGGCGAGCCTGAGTTCGTCGAATGATGCATTCGCGGCGAGCGGGCTGAGTTTTCCGATGACGCTGAAGGCCGGGCATAGCGCGACCATGACCGTGGCGTTTTCGCCGAGTGCGGCGGGAGCCGCAAGCGGCACCATCAGCGTGGTGGATGCCAGCGGAACGCCGACGGCAATTGCAGTGAGCGGGACGGGAACGAGGAAGCAGCTGCCGGGGGTGATGGAAGCGAGTCCAGCGAATTTGAGCGTGGGAAGCGTAGCGGTGGGGGGCATGGGCACCGGTTCATTTTCGGTGACCAATACGGGCGGAATGACGGCGATCCTTTCGTCGGTGAGCTCGTCGTCGGGGGAGTTTGTGGCGAGCGGACCAACTTTTCCGATGAATATCAACCCGGGGCAGACGGTTCCCTTCACCGTTGTGTTCACGCCGACGGCGACGGGAGCTGCGAGCGCGACGATTACGGTGGGCAGCAATGCGAGCAACGCGCCAACGACGGTTGCGGTGAGCGCAACCGGAACGGCGAAGCAGTTGCCGGGGGTGCTGTCCGCGAGCCCAGCGACCATCAGTCTGGGGAACGCGGCGGTGGGGAGCAGTGCGAGCCAGACGTTTAATGTGACCAACACAGGAGGGATGACGGCGATTCTGTCGTCGGTGAGTTCGTCATCGGGAGCGTTTGTGGCCGCTGGGCCGACTTTCCCGATGAACATCAATCCGGGGCAGAGCGTGCCGTTTAAGGTGACGTTCACGCCGACCGCCGCCGGGGCTGCAAGCGCAACGATTACCGTGGGCAGCAACGCGAGCAATGCGCCGACAACAGTTGCGGCGAGCGGTGCGGGGACCGCGGCGGCAGCGCCTGCGACGGCGCCAACGATCAGTTCGCAGCCAAGCAATCAGACGGTGACCGCCGGACAGACGGCGACGTTCGCAGTAACAGCGTCAGGAAGCGGGACGCTGAGTTATCAGTGGCAGAAGAACGGGACCGCGATCAGCGGAGCGACATCGGCAAGTTATACGACGCCGGCGACGACGAGTGCGGATAACGGAGCGAAGTTTGTGGTTGTGGTGAGCAACAGCGCGGGGAACGTAACGAGCGGCGCGGCGAGATTGACTGTGAACGCGGCGGCGACGGTTTCGTTGAATGCGAGCCCGACGAGCTTGAGCTTTGGGAGCGTGAATGTGGGAAGCAGCAGCGCGCTTTCGGTGACGTTTACGAACGCAGGCTCTTCCGCCGTGACAGTGTCGAACGTGACAGTGTCCGGCGCAGGGTTCAATGCAACGGGTATCTCATCCGGGCAAGTGGTGGCGGCGGGGCAAACGGCGACGCTGAATGTGACGTTTGCGCCGGGGACAAGCGGAGCGTTGACGGGTAGCGTGACGGTGGCGAGCAACGCGACGAATTCGCCGAGCACGGTGGCGCTGAGCGGAACGGGAGCGGCGGTGACCGCGAGCAGCGATTCGGGCGCGCCGACGTGCGGCGTTTCGGGGGACGGATCGGTTCACGTTCCATCCAATTGGAGCACGTTTGCACCGCCAGCTAAAGGCCAGAGCTACGTCGATCCGACTTTCGGCTGCGCGGTGACTCGCGTGACAAATGCAGCGAGCGACGATTGGGACGGTTCGGCCTATCTGCCGATTACGATGGGATATGCGACTGTCTCGCCGTTCAACGCGAACGACAGCTATTTGATGCTGGAAGACGGATGGAACAGGCATTACGTGACAGATCTTGTGGGAAACATCGTGGTTCCGATCGCAAACATGCCGACGGAAAACGACGGCTGGATGCTATGGGATGCGACAAATCCGGACGCCTTCTATTACACGAACGGAAATTCGTTGATGGAGGGAACGATCGGCGGGTCTTCGGTGACAACCACGACGGTGCACCAATTCACCGAATACACGGCCGTGAATTTCATGGACGAGACGGACGCCTCTGAGGACGGCGCACACGTGGTGATGGTCGGAGGGGACAACAGCGGGTCAAGCCCCGAGAACGTGTTCGACTACGACTTCGTTACGAATCTGAAGGGCCCGGTGCTGACCACGACTTGCACGGGAGCGGTGAACGAGCCGAACAACAGCTGCTTGCACAAGCTGATACAGACGCCGGATAACAACATCATCGTGCAATTCGCGGACGACGGTTCGGGTACGGAACAGGGCAACCGCCTATGGACGGGAAGCACGCCTCTTACCGCATTACAAAACGGAACGAACCATTTGGACGCGGGATCAGACATGAACGGCAACGCCGTGTTCATCGAGATGGGCAATTCGTCCACGCTGCCGACAGCGACTAATCCGTGCCCAAGCGGATGGGGACTCGACGTGAGGCAGATTTACGACGTGCTCTCCGCGGTGTGCCTGTACGACATCGACTATAACAACCAGATCGAACAGTATCATGTGGGGTATCGCGGCAACGCGCAGCAGCCGTGGGTCGGCGTTTCGTTTTTCGATGCACGGTCGAGCAGCCCCGAATGGTTTGACAATAATTCGGGTTATACGCCGCCGACGGCGAGCAACTGGATGTTGTTCGAGGATGAGATCGACCTGATGCGAGTCGACGCGAACAATAACAGTAAATATGTGTACCGGCTCGCGTTTGCTTATTCACGAAGCGACGAAGATTTCGACGGACAGCCACACGCCGCGATCAGCCGCGATGGCAGATACGTCGCATTCAACAGCAATATGGCCTATGCCCATACCGGGTGCCCGTCGAACTTTGCGAGTTCGACAACGTGTACGGATGTCTATGTGATCAAAGTAAAGTAATCCGGACGAGCAGAGACGGAAAGAGGCCAGGGTAAACCAAGACCCTAGCCTCTTTTTGCGTTTACATAACTCTGTGAAGCTAGCGCTCGGCAATCATTCCCCCGGATGGCGCGTAGCGAATGGTGTAAACCTGATAGACATCGTCGCTGAAGACGCAGGAGAAACCCATTCCGTCTCGAAGAACAAGGGGTGTGCTTGAACAGACGTTTGGGAGGCGCAGTTCGTCGCGAAGCGTGCCTTGGGAAGAATAGATAAGGTAGCGCGGATGTTCCGTGCTTATGTACTGAAATAACTCTGATAAGGGCTGTTCGGAGGCGAGAAAGGCACGGTTTCCCCGCAAGAGGGGCAGCCCGATTGCAGCAGCCACGATATTCGATTCCACGTTGTAATCGTCGACGACTACGCGATCGCCGGCGCGGAGGTGGGGGACCAGGAATTGGCGCACTTTCTCAATATGACGCGGAAAGCGAAGCAAAGGTGAAATGGAGGCGAACTTATCCGCGACAGGGGCGCGAGACTCGCTGAGCACAAGAATGCCGCCCAGATTACATGCAAGAAGAACACCTACCGCGACACGAAATTGGAGGGCGCGCCGCCGCGGCAGAAGAAGAGCCCACCGGTCGAAACCGTATCCTGCCACGATAATTGCGAATGTTCCCAAAGTGATCGTATATCGCGCGAGGGGCAACAGACCTCCTTTCGCGATCTGAATAACGAAAGCTGCCGCAGTCAAGCTGATGACGACGCAAAATTCCCGGCCGCGAGGTTGGCGAAGACTCAACCACATTCCATAGAGGGCCGCCGCCAAGACGACAGGGGTCAGTGTGATGAGGAGTACTCCCGGAGGCAAGGCGAAGCGATACAACATTGAGCGGCTGAGACCCGTGAGTTGTTGGGGCACCCAAGCGTAATTCATGGTCACGCCGTAAAGCGGCTTCGAAAAGAACTTCCACTGATAGAGCATCCAAAAGACAGGCCATAACCCAGCGAGACAGCCGAACAGAAGCACCTCACGAATCCGGCGCCTTATATTCGGGGGCCCCGAGGGCATGAAGACGAGAATCAAAAAGAGGCTGAAAATACAGACCCATGCTTCATAGCGAATTCCCGCCGCCACGCCGAGAGCAACCGCTGAGAGACAGAGCTGTGGCAGCGAGTGCGTCTCACGGTGGATGAAAAAGGCGAGCAAGCCGAGGAGAACGAAAAAGAGATATGGGACCTCGGAGGAGGACGTGGTGCTGTATGCGATATGCAGGCTGTAAAGCGCGAAAATCGCGAGCGAGAAAGTCGCCGTAGAATCGTTGTAAAGCCTTCTCGCAAGAAGCCATAAAACCCATAAAGACGACAATCCCAGGACGAGGCTCAGCAGCCTGGTGCCAACAGCAGTGTCCCTCACGAGAAAGGACATGCCGGCCATCAGCCAGAAGTGAAGCGGAAGCCAGGGCTCAAAGTTCAAACGGAGGGCCGGATGCTGGAGCCACCGCGCAGTGAGCTCGGCGCGCGCCACGGCATCTCCTCCATTGTTTTGGCCAAAGATAAAGAAGACTACCCGCAAGCTCGCCCCGACCAATACGAACCACCAGACTTCCCGCGGGACGCGAGCCTTTTTATGCGTGACTCCGGGCGCTTCGGGCGCCTGGGCAAGGGCTGTGCCAGCCTGCAACGGTTTGGATAAACGAGGATGATTCATGGAAAAGGTCCTTCGAAGTGCGATGGTCTGTTAGGGCCGTTGGTGCGATGGGGACGAACCTCGCGGACCAGGAGGGTTACGATTCTCGGGGCGAGGCAGCAGCAAGAGAAATCGGGAGAATGCCTTATGCTCCCCTAGCACGCCTTTCGTCTATCATTTCGGGCAATTCGGATGAGCAAGAGGACGGGAATGAATCGCTCAAACCTGAATGCCGGATTTAGGCGAACTCTTCAATTTTTTGCTGCGGCCTGCGCAATTGCGTTGCTGGGCATGGCTGTGTTGCCTGGCGGGGGCGCGCAGGCGAGGAAGAGAACGTCTGCCGAGGCAAAGTCAAATGGTATCGCGACCCTATTGCCGAGCTGCGGACGACCGGACGACGGAAAAGTTCATTTGCCCCCGGACTGGACATCGTTTAGAACGCCGCAAGCTGGGGGGAGTTATGTCGACCCAGTATTCGGATGCACGGTGGTACGGATTACCAGTAGCGGAAGCGAGGAGACATTGTGGAACGGCAAACATCCCGGATTCATGAACTACTATTCGACGCTTTCGGCGATGAATGCGACGGACACGATGCTGCTTATTTCGTCGACTGATGGAGCGTGGAGAGTGAAAAACACGAAAGGAGAGTTAGTGGTTTCCACGGCAAACATGCCCAAAATGAATGACGGGCATCCCGTGTGGGACGCCGCGGACGGAAATGTGTTCTATTTTGCCGAGGGAAATAAGCTGGAGAAAGCGACGATCAGCGGTGAAAAGACAAAGATTTCCGTGCTGCACACATTCCATGAATACCAAGGAGTGGGGTCGCCAGACGCAGCAGACCTATCGCAGGACGGAGATCACATCGCTCTGGCGGGGCAAAACGCGAATAGGACGATAGACATCTTTGCGTGGTCGCTCAGCAGGAACATCAAGACGTCGACGTACACAACGCAATGCGAAGTGAATCAATGGGGCGTTGCGGAAACGACGCAACCCGCGTGCCTACACAAACTTCAATTCACCCCCGACGCACAATTGTTGCTGCAATTTGCGCAGGACGGGACTGAGCCGGAGCAAGGCTTGAGACTATGGCACGACGGACAGCTCTTACATATGCAGGACCACACAAACCACACCGACACGGGATATGACCTCGAGGGCCGGCCTGTGTTCATCGAGGCAGGGGGTCCCGGCACACTCGAGGGCGAAAACAATCCTTGCCCGAGCCGATGGGGGCTAGACGTGAGGCAGATTGCCGACCTCGCCGCGGCAAGCTGTCTGCTCGATAAGCAACCTGCCTTTCACGTGAGTTACCGGGGAGGCCCGTTGCAGCCATGGGCGGCTCTTTCCTTTTTTGACGACCGAGTGCGCGGGCCCGAGTTTCTGAACAACGGCCCGAAATTCGAAGCCGCTTCAGAAAACAACTGGAAGCTGTATGAGGACGAAATTATTGTGGCCCGGATCGATGGGCGCGGCGTTTACCGCCTGGCGCAAGCGCGTTCACGAAGCAGCGAGGGCTACTGGAATCAGCCGCACGCCGCCATAAGCCGCGACGGGAAATATATAGTGTTTACAAGCGACATGGCCCATCCAAATGGGTGCCCAGCCGACATGCAAGTGCCTGACGAATGCACCGACGTGTACCTCATTAAAGCTTTCTGAACTTCTGTCCGCGCGAACCGAAATCCATCGAACATCGAGCCAGTCTCGCAGTCGATCAGCGGAAAAAGCGTGGCGTCACCATTCGACCTGAGACTCACCCGGGGGAATTGACGCGGGAGACGGGCGAAAACGCGGGCTGAGAACAGGCAGGAATCGCTGAGCCAGCACGTGGAGAATGCCGACTGTGTACCAGGCCGGCTGCGCACGCGAAGTTGCCACGCCGATAGAAAGCAAGGTGAGCGCGTAGACCGCGGCGCCAGCGAAGGCGGTGAGAAGAAGGTCACGCCAGCCCGAAATCTGGAAAGAATGCTCGATCGCCGCATAGACAGCTACGACGGGCGCGGCGAGGACGAGCGGTTTCAAAATGCCTTCGACGAAATAGCTGCGCAAAGACAAGTTGAGGATGCGGCACAAGTGGCGCGGGACGAGAATGATGCTGGTGGTGAGGAGCGTGCAGGCAATGACGGCAGCGAAGGCTTCGAGGCCGAAAAATTTTAGAGCGAGGCTGCCCAGGATCAGGACGGAGAGGCCTTCACCAAGGCGATACCAAATCAGGATCTTGTGGCGCTCGATGCCGAAGAGCATTGACTGAATGCAGCACTGGGTAGCGGCGGCGCCGAGGCCGAGCGTGAGAAGAACCAGCAGAGGGTAGTCGGATACGTAGCGACTGCCGACCCAAAACTTGAGGAGGTCGCGCCCGAAAATAATGAGGAAGCTCGCGAGCGGGATGAGCAACAGGAATGCGGTTTGCGAACTATTGAGTATCAATTGGCGAAGCTTGGCAAAATTGTTTTGGGCCTCGAGACGACTGGAGAGCGGGTTGACGATTTCCGTCATGGTGCCGATGCCGTCTGTGGGAAATTGCATCAGTTTCACGGGAAGCGCGAAGAGCGTAACGGCCACTGGAGAGAGAAATTTGGCGATGAGAAGCGGATAGATGTAGCCGCGCATCTTTTCGCCGACGCCGACCGTAACGCTGACGGAGCCATAGCGAAGCATGTCTCGAAAGACGGTCCGGCGAGCCCATTTCGGATGAAGGCTGACGCCGGGATTAGCTCGCAGCGACAAGGGAACCTGGATGCAGTAAGGGAACAGTTGCGAAAGCAGAGTGGCTGCGCCGACCGCGAAAAGGCCGCCGCCCTCGTGAATGACGGCGACCACGGCGATGACCCGAACGGCCAAGCCGAGCACGTTGGTCATGTACATCTGATCGAAGCGGCCAGCGGCTTCGAGAGAACCCGCGAACACGACGAGAGGAAGCGTCAATCCCTGAACGGCACCGGCGAGCAGGTAAAGGTGGCGGAACGCGGGGACGAGGTCGGGGCTTATGGAGAAAAATCGGCAGACGGGTCCGACCGAAAGCCAAGCGGCGATGAGAATGATGATGCACGCGACGAGGTAATAGTAAAACGCGGTGGCAATTACTTCGTTGACGGCGTTGCGATTGCCGAGAGCCTGGTTGCGCGAGACGTAACGGAGGATCGAGGAACGGACGCCGATATCGAGCAGGCCGTAGTAACCGACACAGGTGACGGTGAGGACCCAGAGGCCGTAGGCCTCATCGCCCAAATGGTGCAGAACGTAGGGCGTGAGCAGGAAGCCTACAGCGGCGGTGGCGAGAACGGCGATCCAGCTGGTGGTGACCGCTCTTAGGATGAGAGATTTGTGCATTTGCGCTTTTTCGGGTTACTGCGAAGAGGCGGTAGTCAGCTGGGCTTGGCCAAACGTTGAGCGACTTGGGACGATTCGGCGAGCAGATTGGCGCCCTGGTCAAAATTGAGACTGGGCTGAACCGGCTCCGACTCCGGCGAGGCAGGGGGATGAGAAAGAGATTGCGGAGGATGGCCGCCGCTAAGCCGAAGTTTGCGCTTGGCGCTTTCGACGAGATCGAAAACGGATTGCAATTCGAGCTCGAGTTCCCAGGGTTCGGGATAGGCATTTTTGCGGAAGAGGTGCGAATTGGCGTTCGTGCGGTCCGGGAAATTTTCGCCTCCGAAGGCCGAGAGGAAATGCGGGTATGCGGACGCGGCGATTTGCGTCGCTTCAGCGGGCATGTCTTCGAGAGTGCCGTACGGAAAAGCGAAAAAGCGTGGCGTCTCGCCCAGTTGGGCTTCGAAATCGGCCTTCGAGCCGACGATCTCTTCGCGAAGCAGGGCGCGGTCAACAACGCCGCACTTGATATGGGTGCGAGTGTGGCTGCCGAATTCGGCGCCGCGATCCTTCCAATAGCGAATCTGTTGCCACGTCATCGGGAAGGCTCCATGCTGCCCTCTGATCACGTCATGCTGGAACTCGCGATGAAGATCGATGGGAACGGTGGTGATGAACAGTGCCACGGAGATACCGAATTCCTCAGCGACGGCCCGAAGGCTAATGAAATTGTCGGCATAGCCATCGTCGAAAGTGAGGGAAACGGCGGGCACTCGCAGGCGACCGGATTGGAGGAGTTCCGATGCTTCGGAGAGGCTGACAATCCGATAGTGGCGATGGAGAAAAAGCACTTGCCGCCAGAAGGCTTCGGTGGAAATGCTCATTCGATGAGCGCGATCCGATACAAGATGATGGACGAGGATAAGCACGGGGTAACGGCCACGCAGGCGACGGAGCCAATTGCGGCACACAACAACGGGCGAGCACAACAGTATCGTCTCGACCGTGAGGCTCCAAACGGAGCGAAGCCAGCGGCGGGCAGGCCGCACGGTTGTGGCAGAAGGTGAACCCAATTGAGCGAGATAAGGCGAAAGAAGATTCTGGATCCAATGTATCAAGCCAGCGCTGGTTTGGCTGACGGTTCCGGTCTGAATGCCGACCACGGCCTGCGTGAGCAGGTCGTCGACGACGAGGTCGGATTTCAGAGTAAATCCAACCGGCGAATCATAGACCTGCCGGGGAAGAGTGATGCCGGCTAACTCTTGAGGCGGAGCGCTGTAATCAGAAAGATGTTCGACCCTGACGTGGAGACCGGTAGCTGCCTTCGCGGCTCCTCCGAAAACGTCATTGGACCGGGCTCGAATCCAGCCGCGCGAGGGAACGAGAGCTGTCGCAGGAAGTGACGGAACTTCGCCTAATGCGATCACAAGGTCAGGCGCTACGCATGCTGCGAAATGCGCTACGCTTTGGGCGTCGAGATCATTTGCCAGGAGGAATGGCCAGCTGAACTCCGCGCACTTCTCCTCAAGAGAATCGGCAGTAAAAGCCGGCGATGCATTCAGCTTCGGGGGGCAGCCGTGAAGAAACCAGAGCGCTGAATCCAGGAGCGCCAGAATGCTTCGACGCGCCCAAGACCGAATACGGGGACCGGGCCCGATCTCAAGGCCAGGTGCGTCCAGCGAACCTGACGCAAGAATTCTCTGTTCGCGCGTGAGGTTCGAGACGGGCCGCTGCACGATGCCGCATATCTCCGCGCCGGGCAGTTCACGCATAATTCTACGAGCAAGCCTCCAGGGCCGAGAGGGACGAGTACTAGAGAGCAGAAGGATGCGCAGCCTATTCATGGAATTGGGTCACCCAAGATTGATATTTAACTGCTGGCCGCCCGCGAGGGGGGGCCGCCGATCAGTATGCGTTGCGATTGCGATAACGAGAAAAGAGCGTGAGGAAGATGATTCGGAGATCGAAGAAGAAGTTCCAGTTCTGCAGATAGTAGAGATCGTGTTCGACGCGCCGACGAATGGAGGTGTCGCCGCGCCAGCCATTCACCTGCGCCCAGCCTGTGATGCCGACTTTCAGGCGATGGCGGTAATTGTAGCGAGATACCTCGGTGAGGAATTTCCTCACGAAACCGGGGCGCTCGGGCCGCGGGCCGACGACGCTCATGTCTCCTTTCAAGACGTTGAAAAACTGAGGCAGTTCATCGAGGCTGGTTTTGCGCAAGAAGGCGCCAAGAGGAGTGCGGCGCGGGTCGTTGGCCGTGGTCCACTGGGAGTCACTTTCGGTCCGCGAAGAAACGTTCATCGTGCGGAATTTATACATGCGGAAACATTTGCCGTTGAGGCCGACGCGGTCTTGAACGAAAAGGATCGGACCAGCAGATGTGAGCCTGATGGCAAGCGCCACGAGAAGCATGACCGGCGAGGTGAGAACAATGGCGAAAATCGAAAAAGCGACGTCGAAGGCGCGCTTGAGCAAAGAATATTTAAGCGATTCCGCAGGGGTCGCGGTGAGATCAAGAATTTGCAGCCGGCCAAGCTGGAAGAGGCGTTCGCGGACCATCATGTGATCGCCAAAATCGAGGATGGCTCGCACGGGTAACGCCAACCGTTCAAGATTTTTTATGAGACCTGGGACCTCCGAATATTGCGAGGAGGGCACGGCGACCAGGATTTCGTCGACGTTTCCATCCCGGCAGATGTCGTCGACGCGGCTGAGAGGATAAACCGGAGCGTTTTCGACCACGATATTTTGGCCGGGCAAATGGATATGACCTACTATACGGCAGAATGAGAGCGGGCCCTGGAGGAGGCGACGCGCGGAACGGCGTGCAAATTGATCAGCGCCAATGATGAGGATGCGGTCAGGTTTCCAAAGCGGGCCTGAATGACGATTGACGAGAGAGCGGAAGAGAGCACGCATCGCGAGGGCGGCCACCAGGAGGTTGAAGGCGCTGATGAGCAGAAACGCCCGGGAGATCGTGGTGTATTGATGAAAGAAGAAGAGAACGCCGAGCGTGGCGGCGTACGTTGTGGTGCAGGCCGCGAATGCTGCTCTAATCCCTGTGCGCTCGCGGAAGAGTTCCTGGACGCTGGACACGCCGTAATACTCGCTGGCAACCGCCCAGACAACTGAGGTTTGCAGAAAGAGACTGAAGAAACCGTATGTGCGAAGGCCCGCGGTAAGGCTACCGACCCTGATTACGGATTCGATGTATGCCGTGGCGGCAAAAGCGAACGCAGGCAGCGCGTAGTCAGCAATTCTCAAATAGAAGCGGTAATAGTTAAGTCGGCGTTTCATGGGTACAGCTCCGAGGTCAGTTGGTATGGCGAATTGTTTATTAGAAAGAGATTCGAGCAGGTTGCGTGATGCAACGGCGCAATCAGCCCGTTTCGTGAGTGGCGGCTCTCGGCGTCGCTTTCCAAATGGCTGAATGACGACCACGCAGAAACTGAAGCAAGCCGAGGAAGAGCGCCAAGTTCATGGAACAGAAGTGGAGCGGCACAGCGAGAACGCCGGCGGACTTCGAGCGCTTTTTCCGCCGGTAACCCAACAGAGCAGCTCCGTAAAAAGCGCACTGAGCGACGGCAAGAACCTTGAAGAGAGACTCGTCGAGAAGCAAAAGGCTGCAAATGAAAGCAGTCAAAAGCAGCAGAGGACCGAGCCAGCGAAGCACGCGGTGGGAGAAAAAGCAGAATGCGGGAAGTCCCTTCATGGGATTCAGGCAAGAAAGGTTGCCAAAGAGAGCCTGAAAATCGCCCGCTCCCAGACGAACGCGCCTGGCAAATTGAGAAGAGGACGTCGGAGCGATTTCTTCGACGGCAATCGCTTCGGGATCGTAAACGACGCGGTAGCCGTGAAATCGAATATCCAGCGGAATTTGAAAGTCTTCCACGATAGAAGGCTTTTCGAGACGAAATAGCGACCGCCGCACGGCGAGTACGCTGCCATTTCCGCCCAGAGAGCAGTTGAGGCGATTCTCCAGGAACTTCAGCGCCGATTCGTAGCGCCAGTACAGAGACTCGGCTCCGGGATCGCGCCCTGCCACAGTTACCCGATTTTCTTCGCCGCTCGCGGCACCAACCTTAGGATCGGAGAAGTGACGGACCAGCGCGCGAATGCAGTTTGGCTCGAACATCGTGTTGGCATCGGTGGTGACGACAATGTCAGCCGAGGTCTGTTGAGCCAAGGCGCAAAGGACCGCGAGCTTTCCCTGTCGTTTCGAGAAATTCCAGACGCGGAGGCGGCTCGATTGCAAACGATCGAGAATCTGCGGCGTTGAATCGGTTGTGGCGTCGAGCCCAACCAGCAATTCCAGGCGGTCGTGGGGATAGTCGAGGGCCAGGAAATTCTCGACTTTTGCCTGAATTACAGCCTCTTCGTTGTACGCCGATAGAAGGATCGCGACGGTCGGAAGCTCACGAGAACGCGGACAGCGGCGAGAGCGCTTTCCGGCCAAAAACAAGAGATCGGATTTAGCCTGCGACAGCGCTGAAATTGCAAACAGAAGCAGCGGATAGCCGGCATAGTTGTAGGCGACGGCGAGAACGCAGGTCCAAAAGATCAGTTCGGAAGCGAAGATTTTCATATATTTCGGACACGCACCAGATCACGGCAATCGAAGACCGGAGCGGCGGCTGTGGAAACAGATTGGCGAGGCGCCGTCCTGTGAACGTATTCGAGGCCGACGCCAATTGCTACGGGGTAATACAGAAAATATTCGTAGGCGATATGGGCGAAAAACGCGCCAAAGACAAATGCCATGAGGCTCGCGAGCGTGGCGCGGGCCATGCGGTTCAATTGAACGTCTTCCTGGGTTGCGGTATCCGCTTTGGCGAGCCGCCACATTCTGCGGATCGACGAGCCGAGGAGAGCGAGAAAAATCAGCAGGGCGGGCAGGCCGGCTTCAGAGGAAAGTTCCGTGAACGAATTGTGCGTGCCGAGCCATCCGCTCGGAACACCCGTTGTGGTGCCCCTGGCGACCGAGAAGTTTCCCAGCCCGAGACCGAAGAGAGGATTTTGCAATGTATACGTAATCGAATCCATAAGAACGGCACGCCGCTCCTGCTCGGACGCATCCGCGGACGCAGATACTAAACTGGTGGGCGCCGACTGACTCCAGATGGTTTGAATGCGCTGCCAGAAGACGCCCGGAGCAGCAGCAATCGCGAGAAGCACCGCGGTAATTACACCGAGAGCAACAAACTTGCCTAAGGCGCTGCGTTTAAGAACCAAAATTGAACTCAAAAGGACCGACAGCAGAAACGTCATGATGCCACTGCGGGAGGCCGTGAGAATCAGCATCCAGCTAACAGCCGCCGTAGCAGAAGCGAGCACAATTGATTTCAGTATCGAAGGCCGCGTTATAAAGAGAGCAAGGATGTAAGGCGTCGTCAGGGCAGCAGCGATCCCCAGGAAATTCCACCCCAAGAAGCCTTTGCTGACACCAGACAGGCGATCACCTACCCACATAGAACGAGAGGGGTCCAAGATGGAGTAAGCAGTGACGGCGAGCTCGCTCAGTATCACCGCCCAGAGAACAACGCGGATGCGACTCAAGGTCGTTAAGGTCTGCGTCAAGAGAAAGAAAACGAGCAGCGTCTTAAACCACGTTCCGGTGAGGACCTGAAAGCTGCCGCCTCGCCAATATGCAAACGGCAGTCCAAGAACGAACCAGAAAGTGAGCCACATCATCAGACGGAGTGGTCGAGAATCGATAAAACTGGCTTTGCCTGACAGCCACGCACCCAGATAAGCAAGACCTGTGCATGCACCGAGTAAGAACGTGAGGTGCAAGCGGCCGACTGACGGGAAGATGTCCTCGGGCCTCGCGTAGATAGCCACCGTGAAAAGGCAGAGGAAGAAGAAGCTCGTTCTCGTCGCCGACGTCCGCTCGTCCGCATGGGCGACGGCGGCGGCCGGAAGCCCTTGATAGAGTGGAGATGAGAATGTTTCGCTCATGCGTAGAGCTGCTCCGACGGCGACTTCGCAGGCGCGAGCTGTTCGGGGGCCGTTGCTGAATTTACAACTGCATCGATCGCTTCTTCCATGCGGTCGACCACGGCGTCCCAGCCGTGCTTTTCGACGACCACATTGCGAGCGGCGCCAGCGATTGCGTTGCGCATCTGGCGATCGTGAAGAAGGGTGATGACCGTTTCGGCGAAATCTTCCGGATTGTCCGCGATGCAGATTTCACGGCCTTTGCGGAAAGGAAGACCTTCCGCGCCAATTGTGGTGGAAACAACGGCCTTGCGCATGGCCATCGCTTCCGGGATCTTGATGCGAGTGCCGCCCCCGACGCGCAATGGAACGATGACAACCTCGGCCGAGGCGAGATAGGGCCGAACGTCAGCTACGCGGCCGGTAAGGTCCACGTCAGGCTGGCGCGATGCGAGCGCCCGCAAATGCGGCGATGGATTCCGACCAACCACCGCGAGACTCGCCATCGGAGCGCCTCGCCGGATACTGGGATAAATGTCACGCAAAAACCAGGCGATGCCGTCCTCGTTCGGGTCCCAGTCCATCGAGCCTACGAATACAATGCGACCGGGCCGGGAAGCGACCTGGGAAGGCTGAAAGAAGTCCGTGTCGACACCCGTGGGAAGAACCGACACATTGGCGACTCCGAATTCGCGGAGCATGGCTTGGCGGTCGTCCTCGGAGACGGCAAGAACACCGTCGCAATTCCGGCATGCGCGCTCTTCGATGGCGCGCGTCTTCGTCCATTCGTTTTTCAGGATCATCCTGCGGACCGGATTCGTCTCGACGACCCATTTACGTTTGCGGAGCAGGAACTCGACATTGTGCTCGAAAACGATTTTTGGCCTGAACGGAAACGACATTAGCGGTGCAGCCGTGTGGAGAAAATCACAAAACAAAAGTTGAAAACGATGCCGCTTTTCGAGTGCGCGAACGGTGGAAACAAATTCCAGACGGTTGCATTTGGACAAGAAGTACGGCCAGGAGCCAAATTGAGCGGCCAGCACGCCGGCGTAAAAAGTCGGGGAATATTTTTTAGATTCGCGCCAGGCAACCGGCGTGTAGCTAGAGAATATGTGCTTCATCTCGGAGATTGCGGCTGCTTCATGAACCGGATCGGCAAAGGACACGGCGTGGATGGAAGCTCGCTTTGCCAAACGCGAGAAAATGTTGAGGGAACGGACTTTCCCGCCGGTATCGGCAGGAACGAGCGGCTGGCGAAGCGTGAGCAGAATGTTCATCGGTCGTCTTTTCCGGAGTTTGCTATTCGATTTGCGCTTCAGGCCGCGGCGAATCTTTCAGGCACAGAGGGCGGCGCGTTCGTCGCCAGAGGCGCCATTTGCAAAGACAGCGGGATCTCGGTCAAGAAAAATGCGATTCCAGAGTTCGAAATTCAAGAGACGCCAGCAACCATCGGTGGCTCTTGAGCTGCCGTTGCGGTGCTCGGCGAGCAGAGAATCGACGAATTCCCGGCGAACAATTTTGCGGTCCGACAGGCGGCCGTCGCAAAGAACGCGCGACAGCTTTTCGAAGAGCGGGCCTCTTAGCCAGGGCTGGATCGGAGTGGGAAACCCCTTTTTCGTACGGTAAATAATCTCATGCGGCAGGCGATCTTCCATCGCGCGACGAAGCAGATATTTGCCGTTAAAATGGCGGATTTTGAGATGCGACGGAAGATGCGCTGCGAACTCAACGAGCTTGTGATCGAGGAACGGAACCCGGCTTTCGATCGATGCGGCCATGCTCATCTGATCCTGCTTCATGAGCAATTCGACGAGGTAAGTTTTGATGTCGAGGTAGAGAAGCCGATTGAGAAGATCTCCCTTTCGTCCGGTGGAAAAGAAGGCCATGGAGTTCGCATACGGGTCAACGTCATGCAATTCGTCCAGACATTCGCGGGTGAGCAATGCCGAGTGCCGGGATTCGGGAAAGGCACAATAAAAATTGTCGAAGTATATTTCCTCGAAGCGATCGGGATGATAGAGGAACGAATGGCGCAGCTTTCGCATGATCCAATCGGGTGCTACGTTCGTTGAAAGAATGTTGCGAGCAGCGAGTTGCAGCGCATTGGGGGTCAATCGCCTGTAAAGGCCCCCTCCGCGGAGGTTCCATAGGGTAGCGCGGTATTTCAGGTAGCCGGCAAAGATTTCGTCGCCGCCTTCGCCCGTCAAAACCACCTTTACCTTTTGCGCCGCGAGACGGGAGACGAAAAAAAGCGACACGCTCGATGGCCAGACGAGAGGCTCGTCTTCCTGACGAATAAGAGACGGGAGGCTCTCGTAAAAATCGTCGGGGCCGAGAAGGACTTCGTTGTGCTCGGAATGAATATGGCGGGCCATAATGCGCGCGTAGGGCAACTCACTGTAGCGATCATCGGCGTAGCCCACGGAAAATGTCTGAATGCGATCTTTGCGCAGAGCCGCCATCTGCGCGGCGATAGAACTTGAGTCGAGGCCTCCGCTGAGAAACACGCCGACGGGCACGTCACTCATCAGATGAGACTGCACGGTTTGCCTGAAAAGATGGCGGAACTCGTCAACACAGTCCGATTCGCTGCGCCGACTGGGCGATGTGGAAATGTCCAGATCCCAATACTGCGTGATTTCGGGCTTGGCGTCTTTTGCTGATAAATCGATCGACAAGGCATGGCCGGGCATCAGCTTGCTTATGCCCTCGAACAGCGTTTGGTCCGAAGAGAGATAGCCGAAAGCAAAGAACTCAGGCAATGCGCGGCGGTTCAGCTGCGCGCGAAGACCGTCGACTTCGAGAAGAGCTTTGATTTCGGAGGCGAAAGCGAAGCGGCCGTCGCGAAGAGCGTAATAGAACGGCTTGATCCCGAGGCGGTCACGCGCGCAGAACAAGCGGCGCCGCGGGGCATCCCAAATCGCGAACGCAAACATACCCTGGAGCCGATGCACGCAATCGGGGCCGTATTCCTCGTACAGGTGGACGATGGTCTCGGTATCACTATTCGAGGAATAGCGATGACCTCGGCGTTCGAGCACGGGGCGGAGTTCACGATGGTTGTAAATCTCGCCATTAAAGGCGATCCAGATCGTAGAGTCCTCGTTGCCCATCGGCTGCTTTCCGCCTGACAGATCGACAATACTGAGGCGGCGAAACCCGAATGCAGCGGGCCGCGAGAAATAGACGCCGTGATCATCGGGGCCGCGATGATGCAGAGTACTGGACATCGCCTCTAACTCACACGCCGGAAAGCCGCCATCGCGCAAGTCAACAACACCGCATATCCCACACATGATGAAGTTCCCCTTTTTGCCGGCAAGAAGAAAGCCGATGAAGGTCTGTGAAGCTTTTAGAATGTGAACGCTGCGAATCGTTTATGGTCTGTAGCGCTGACGCTTTACGCGTGCAAGGAATACGACTCTTGCGAAGAAGGCACGTCGATTGCAGGCGCAGGGCTCGGCGCCGCCGTCCATTCACGCTTTTCTACCGGAGAGGCCGACGCAAACATGCGGCGGTTGTCAAGGTCAAGATACGTACCATCGCATATTATGAATGCGTCGCAACCGCTCTCTGACCTGTTCAAGCAATAGACGAAGCGAGCGTCGCTTGCGATGCCATCTTTGGTCCAAGTGCCGGCGCGATTCGAAAAGAACATGTCGTGCCGTTGATTGCGGAGCGAGAGACGATACACATCCGGCGAATCGGCGGCCTTGTCGTGTGACGAGACCCGTTCCAGGCGAATATCGGCCTGGAGGCGGGGAACGAGGGCAGTCGCGCAAGTAAACGGCAACTGAGCTGGTCCGCTGACATGGAAGATGGGAGCAGCTTGCTTTGAGCCGTAACGGGGAGAATACCAGCCCTCAGCCGATTCGGCGTTCCAGCCGTCAGATGGCGTGGTGATCATAGTGAGGGAAGCGCCATTTCGACTGCGGAAGTGAGCGGCATTTCCTGTAACTGCCAACCAGCCCGGAGCACAGTGCCATGGGATATCGACATGATGAACGCCGGCGCCTTCCAGTAAATCGTGAACCAGCCAAAAGCCTGGCCTGAGGAAGAAGATGGTCCGACGGTGCACGACCGGATGATGCAGGCGAGTGTAGCCGCTGTGCGATCCGGCGAAGAGGTCAAAAGTCGCCCCGTTGATCCAGCGATCCACTTTTGCGTGAGCCGGATTCGTCCACTTAAACGGCCCCGCTGATTCGGCTTGGCTGGCACCGTCAACCTGCACAGTGTTGTGGCAAGCTGTTGCACGAAAATACGCGCGGCCATCGACAGCGTCGATATAAGTGAACGTACCAGGGTCGATGAGAATTTCTTTTCCCTCGATGGAGAGCTGGATGCTAAGTGCGTCGGCGTGGCCATGGCCGGCCCAGCCGGGCCCCTGGCGACCGGCGTCGATGACCAACTGCCGCGCTCTATTGGCGCCGCACATTACGTATATTCCGCTCGACTCCAAGGCTGAAGAGGCAGACGGGATCTTTATTGCGGAAAGCGAATCGAACTCTTCCGTGGCCTTCGCACCCGCGAGCCACAACAATTCTTCGATCGGACCGGCAGAGGCTGCCTTGAAATCAGGTCGTCGGAAGAACACTGCGCCGAGAGACAGCGGATCGAGCATGTGGGCTCTGTGGTTGCGCCGGGGATCGAAAACGCGGCCGCCGTCGTCATCACCAAACTGCGGAAGAGCGCCGGACGCAGAAAGTGTCCGGAGCGCGCCTAGCATTTTCAAGATTGTCTCGTCGAGCGAGTTGGGGACCCTGATGCCATTTTTGCCCGCTAAAAGCCTCGCGTGAATGAAAAAATCGAGCGCGTAGACGTGGTAATAGGTCGACTGCTCGAAGTGCATGCCGTCGGGAAGAACTTGGCGCTGCGCTTCCTGCAGGATAATGCGCCAGCCAAGCTGTTGCCAGCGCCTGGCATCTCGCGAGTCCGGGACCAAAGTTCCGATGAAAAACAGCGCGACCGCCTCGCCCAGAAGGTGCGTATTCGGAGCGAAGTAAAGGGAGAGATAACTTTCGATGTGACGCGCGCTTTGAATCAATGCGCAATGAAGATCCCGCGAAAACTTGTCCCGCATGGCAGAGCAACCATCGAGGAGATGCCACACCCAAAGCCAAGAAATGCTCCTGAATGCAACCTCGAGACTGCTGGCCCAATTAATTCCGAGCGGATATGGATTTTGCGATTGCCAGTGATACCACTGCGAGAACAGCTCGCCGGCATAAGCGCTGTTGCCGGTGAGGCGGTAAGCTTTCGCGAGTGTAACGAGGTGCTGGTGACGATTCAGTTCCCACGTAATTTTGTGGTCTCCGACACGGTCGAAGTCCAGGTACGGGACTTGGAACCACGGTACGCGCGATGACTTCTTGCCGTGAATCGCGTCAGAGTGCCAATCAATATCAGGACCATAGTCGACGCCCTCATACCCGAGGAGGTCGAAATGGTGACGAAGAATGCGGTCGGCCTGGCCGACAATTCGGTCCGCGCTCTCGGGTAACGCCTCGCGAAGCTGGTTGAGAATCGCGGGTATCTCTTCAGGCTGAAAGAAAAAGCAGCCACGGCCCCCAAAAGGAGTTTTTGGCTTAGGAACGGCGAACGGCGTTCTCGAGAGGAGCAGGTCGCAGCGCTTTCGTATTTCCTGCGAAACGCGGACGCGCAGCTCATCCCGACTCATATTGGCTACGCGCGCCACGCGAGCCGCCCATGCAGTTTTAGCGGACATGGACGAACTCCACACCGCACTCCCGCGAGCGCGAAGATTCGCCGAGCAGCCAATCGACAGTCAGGTTGATATTGTCGTCCGCACGATCAAGCCGCGTCTGCGCCTTGATCTGTGGATACGCATCGAGCAGAGTTTTCAATTTGGCGCACAGATCCGGGACATCTCGATCGCAATACGTGATGACGCCGTCTGGACGAGTGCCGTTGTCGCTGGCCAGGACCGGTGTTCCGATTGCCAGAGATTCCAAGACCGAGGCGGCGACACCGTCACACATAGGGGTGCGCACATACGCTGTGCACCGGCTCAGGAGCGTGAGGAATTCATCGTGGCTCAGATTGCCGAGTAACAGCAGTCCGTCTCTCTCTTGTTCCGACCATTGCGAGACGTACTGCCGCACAGCCGGCATTTCTTTTGAGGGGAACCCCAGCCAAATAAAACCTGCGCGCTGGAACTCTTCGCGGAACCTGGCCATGGCCAGCCGCAACATGGGCAGTTCGTATTCAGGGCGGAAAGAGACATAGCAAAAGAACACAGGGGCCGAACGTTGCAGGAATTCTTCGGTCTCCTGCGATAAGGGCGTCTTCTGGAAGCTGATATTTTGCCTCGAAAATGGTGGTATCGCGGCGATACGCTCGGCGGGAATGCCATAGTTTTCGATCGCGCGCTTTACGGGCGCGCTGTCGCAAGAGATCTTTCCGGCCAGCCGAAATAAAACTCGATAGGCCAGCCTGATCGCTCGATTGTCTTCGCGTGGAAAATATTTCTGCTGTAAGCCGCCACGCCAACTCAAGGTTGAGGGCGTCCCGACCATGCGGCCAACGAGCATCGCTAACGCCGCAAGAAGGTAGCCAGGTTTCGATTGGCCGTTTACGTTCACTTGAAAGCGGTAACCTCTAAAGGCAAAGTGGAACAATTTGAGCACGTAATCGAGGCCATTTTGGACATCGACGTATTCGGAGCTTTTGATTTTGCGGCTCTCATTGATATTGAGCACGTCGCAGACGTGGCCGCGGCGGCCGATTTCTTCCTTCAGCAGTTTTGTCTGAACGGCCCAGCCGCAGGCGGGCGGAGGATAATTGCCAATCTGGAGGATTTTCGTCATGCGCTTGCGTTGGGACTCCGGGTCCGAGTGACCAAGAGGGGTCATCGCGGCGAAGCTCCCTCCACGGCCTCTCCGGCAGAGGGCATGGAAATGAGTGCTCGCTTGGATGGACGCTTTCCATCCTCACGATTGAGAAACAACTTGATGCGGTGAAGGACTTGCCACGCGATCGGCGGGAGGCGATGGCGCAGCCATTCCTTACTTTCAGACGCTCCTTTATCAAGAGCCAGGCACCAGCTCGCCAGACTATGCGGCGTGGCGAATTGGATGTTGATGTAGGAACCGACCTCCGCACCCCATCGCTGCTTTTCGGGGCTCGTACCGCCGAGAAAGTCGTAAACGTTAACTCCGGTGCGGATGAAGTATTCGAACGTTCCAGCCCGAAGCACGTGGCCGACTTGATAGACGGAGTAGTCAGTGTCAAAACCTTCCTGCAACACATAAACTCGGTTGCGATACCGGAAGCTCATCTGCGCAGCGACCGGGCCGCCATTCAATTCGAGCGACCACAATTCAAGCCAACCCCTTTCAAAGAACGCTCTCGCCATTCGGGCGTATAGATCGCGCCGCTGAGCTGAGCGGAAGGTGCCGGGCTCACCCACACTGCTCCAGCGCTTCTGATGAAGACGGTAGAGCATCTCCAACATTTCGGGAATTTCGCGGGGAGATTCACACCTGCGAAAGCACACTTGATATTCGCTTTCGAGCTTTCGGCGGCAGCGGGTGATTAGACGGCGGAATTTCGGGCTCAACTCTTCGATATACGATTCCCACCTGGAAGGCAGTGGAATCGCGGAGTTGGGCGTCAAGGTGATGCGGAAAGGCCATTTCTTTTCCCGCAGCACAACCCTGAGTGTTTGCGCTACGAGAGAATCCCCCGCCAAAGTGTTAAACGCGCAGATTCCACAGTTTTGCTGTTGCGTGATCCAGCGAAGCAAGGCCGCTACGCACTTTCCCTCTTCGCCCGGCGCAACGATTAGGTCGAGACTATCCGAGTCCCCCGAGCCATCGCCCACGAGCCGGAGCTGCTTGACCTGCCCGAAGAAAGGATGTTTCGTATGCTCAAAATACAGAGGGGCTATGCCGATCAACGAGCCCTGAGCACCAGATAACGCGAGTACCGTGAGGCTGCGGTCAGCACTGAACGCTTCCCACCATGATCGAAGCCATTCGGGCGTGGAGAAAATGGAAAGATTCTCGTTATCCCGCAGAAGGCGCTCCCACCCCGGCATAATTTCCTCGAGAGCAGCCCAGGAAGAATAAGTCCTGATTTGGACGGTCCGTCCGGCTTCCTCGATCGATCCGCCGAGCGACATCAAGCCCTGCGCCGAGCATGTCCTCTGCGTCGCATCGCCTCGAGACTCCAACACATTGACTGTGCTCACGTCTATGTCTCCGCTAAGTCTGCCGGCCACTATGCTTCAACTGGGATTGGCTCGTTGGTGCGGGGAACGTGAGCCAACGCGATGACATTGTCCGCTTTGGGAGCCCCCAGAGGCGAAAGAAGGTCGATCACGATTTGGTCCGGCTGGATCATGGCGTCGAGTGTTTGGCGGTCGATTGCATTCGTTCCAAGTGCAACGACCTCGCCGTGACGAACGGTGCCTTCGAGGTCGCTGGAGAGGCAAGCGCCGATGTGAGGAATTTCATCTTCAATGAATTGGCGGTTCGAACCGCACAGCCGGCCGAGAGCGACATCAGGATCCCAGATTTTGACGTTGCAGCCTTCGCCAAGGAGCTGCTTGATCATGCGGACGTAGGGGCTCTCGCGCAGATCGTCGGTGCCTGGCTTAAAGCTGAGGCCGAGGACGCTGACGTTCTTGCACTTCGTCATAATGATGGCGTCGATGGCGCGGTCCAAGTGAGCGTCGTTGCTGGCAAGGATCGAGTTCAAAAGAGGCAGCTCGACGTCCAGCTGTTTGGCGCGATAGCTGATCGCGCGCAGATCCTTGGGCAGGCACGACCCACCGAATGCGGCACCGGGCTTCAAGTAGGCAGTCGAGATGTTGAGCTTGGTATCCGAAGTAAAAATTTCCATCATCGACTCGACGTCTACGTCCAATTGTTTGCACATCGTGCCGATTTCGTTGGCAAACGCGATTTTGAGCGCGTGAAATGCGTTGCAGGTATATTTGACCATTTCCGAAACGTTGAGCGACGTCTCGAATAACCTGCCCGGGAACTCGCGATACACGTCGCGTATCGCGGCGAGATGACCGCGATTGTCGCATCCGATTACCGTCATCGCCGGATTCATGTAGTCAGAGACGGCGCAGCCTTCGCGGGTGAACTCCGGATTGCTGCAGACGGCGAAGTCGACGCCGGCTCGCCTTCCGCTGGCCGCTTCGAGAGTGGGAATCACGAGCGACCGGCCCGTTCCGGGCAGAACCGTGCTGCGAACAACAATCCAATGAAATTCATCCTTATCGCGTAGTGCGCGTCCGATCTCACGGCAACTGTGCTCGACGCTCGTCAGATCAACCCGGCCGTTGTGCATGCTGGGCGTGCCGACACAGACGAATGAGATTTCGCTCTCGCGAACTGCGCGAGCGGCATCCGTGGTGGCGCACAAGCGGGCTGTGTCGCGACCCTTAATTACGAGATCTTCGAGGCCGGGTTCGAGGACAGGCGCATGACCGGATTCGAACATCTGAACCTTGCGCGGGCTGACGTCAACACCTATTACTTGCGAGCCGCGACTCGCCAGACACGCCGCCGTAACGGCGCCTACATATCCCAGACCAAAAACACTAACGTGTCTCATAAGGGGGCCTCGATTTCCTGTTTTGTGATTCAAGAGATAAAAAGCTTAAGAACTCGATGTGGCTTCGATATGTCTATCTCAGTCAGCTGCCACGCTTTCGCTGGGGTGCGGAACGGGTACCGGCGATTTTGACGCGGCCTGATACATGAGCTTGAGCCGGCTGAGTACGCCGAAAAAGTCGCACTTCGAAAGCACCGTCTCGCGGGCTGCTCGACCCAGCTCTCGCCGAAGCGGCTCTTCCCGCAGGAGGCGGAGGATGGCATGTGCAAGTGCCGTGGGATCTTTCGGCGCAACAAGGAGACCGTTCATCTCGTTTTCGATCAATTCAGGTATGCCGCCGACCGGAGTCGCCACAACGGCCAAACCGGCCGCCATGTACTCCATGACCGCGTTGGGCAGACCCTCCGCATGAGAAGGCAATACGCCTATTTCGCAGCAGGGAAGAATCTCCGGAACGTCTGCTCGGTGGCCCAGAAACAGGACATTGTTTTCCAGACCAGCCGCACGCACCCGCGACTCGAACTGGCGCCGCATCTCACCGTCACCCACCAAGAAGAAGCGAACGGCCGGGCACTCGCGGCGCACGATGGAGGCCGCCGCGATCAGCTCGGTGTGACCTTTTACCTCAGTGTGCATGTTTCCAACGACCGCGATGAGCCGGTCTGGCGGGACCGCGGGGATGCGAAAAGGCCTGGTTGCGGGCGAATTGCACGCGAGGCGATAGCGTTCGACGTCGATACCGTTATAGACGACGTGGATCGATTCGGAATCCATTCGTTCTTCTTCGACAAGCTGGGACTTGATCGATTCGGAATTCACCAGCAAATGAGTGGACATACGCTGGACCCCGCGAAGTATCTTCCGGCGGAGCGGAGTGTAAAAGGCGCCGTGCGACAGGTCTCGCTGGCTCGAAACGATGACAGGAACGCCGGCGAGCCTGGCGGCGGGGATGGCGAAAAGATTCGCGTAAACATCATTCGCGTGGACGACGTCAAAGCCATTCGCGCGAATATAGCGCGCCAGACGCAGCATCTGCCGAATTGCGCGGGGACGCAGTAAACTGCCGACCGGGAATTCAACAATTTGCAAGCCCGCCTCGGCGACTTTTCTGAGGAGCGGGCCGGTCCGGCGCATGCAGCCCACAACCACTTCAAAGCCATTCCTTGAGAGCAAGCGGGCCATCTCAACACACTGTTTCTCGGAGCCGCCCAGATCGAGGGACTGGATGAACATGAGAACGCGCGTGGGCCGGTGCGAAAGGCTCGAATTGAAATGGCGAGTCATCGGGTAAACGGAACCCTTTTGAACTAGCTTGCGGCGACCGGCACATCCGGGACCGTGTGCGAGGCCAGAGCGGCTTCAGACACGATTTGCGGCGAGCATACATCGAGAGGTTCGAGCTTGATGGCCGCCTCGAGGAAATTGCGGTGCCACAATTCAAAGATGAGCAGTTGCCACAGCTCCCATGAGCGATCACGCCAACCGCTGCGATGTTCGGCGAGCCGGCGACGCAAACCGTCCGGGCTGAAGTAACCGCGCTGAAGCGTTTTCGGTTCTTGAAGAATATCCAAGAGGGCCGGCGACGGTTCCTGACGGAACCAGTGGACGAGGGGCATCGAAAAACCCTGTTTGCGCCGGTAGAGGACTTCGCGCGGAACGCCCAATCTTTCCGCAAGGCGCTTCAGGATGTATTTGGCTTCGCCGCCCTTCATCTTCCAGCGCGGCGAGAGACGCGCGGCCCACTCCGCGAATGTGTGGTCCAGGAAAGGAGCTCGCACTTCCAACGAGGTGGCCATGCTCATGCGGTCGACCTTGGTCAAGATGTCGCCGGCGAGATAGGTTTTTGCGTCAAGATACTGTACCTCGCTGAGCGGATCGGAAGTCGGGTTGTTCACAAGATAGCGCCGGAAAATTTCGTAAGGAGAGGGCTGCTTATCCGCCCAGGCCAGAAAATCCTTCGAGAATACGGAGCGGTCCCGGACGCAGGCGGGGAGAATCGCGATTCCATCTAGATAACGCTCGCGTGGCGGGAGCGAGAGATTGTAAAGGAACCGACGTCCGCGCCACTCCGGCGGCACATGGGGATGAACAACCTTGCGATAGAGCCATCCGCTACCCGGCGGAAAGAGGTGGAGCATCCGGCGGCGGAGATAGCTTCTATAGCGGTCGTAGCCGGCGAATAATTCGTCGCCACCGTCGCCGGCGAGCGCGACCGTGACGGACTGCCGAGCGAGACGGCAAACGTGATACGTGGGAACCATCGAGGAATCCGCGAACGGCTCTTCCAGCGAACGCGTGAGCATGTGCGCGGTTTCCTCAATTTGAGGGTCGACGAGAAGCTCGTGATGTTCGGTGCCGAATTTCTGAGCGACGACCCGCGCATGCTGGGCTTCGTTGAAATCCGCGCTGGAAAACGCGATCGAGAATGTCTTAACACGCCGCGAACTAACGCGAGACATCAGCGCGACCATCGTTGATGAATCGACACCACCGCTCAGCAGCGCGCCCAACGGAACATCGCTTATAAGCCGAGCGCGTACGGCTTCCGTGAGCCGGTGTTCCATCTCGTCGAGGCACTCTTCTTCGGATCGCGGCTCATATACGCCGTGGGCCGGCAATTCCCAGTACTTGCGAGTCCGGATCTGCCCATCGTTGAACTCGAGAATGTGTCCGGGCGGCAGTTTGCGGATTTGAGTAAACGCCGTCAGCGGGTCAGGAATATAGCCAAAGTAGAAAAAGCTGAGAATGCCCTCGGCGTCGATCGTCGCAAGTTCCGGTGCGGCTGCAAATATGGCTTTGATTTCGGAAGCAAAAAGAAGGCGGCCGCCGCTCATCGCGTAATAAAGCGGCTTCTTGCCAAACCGGTCTCGTGCGAGAAGCAGTTTCCGCTGCACCTGATCCCAAATGGCGAACGCAAACATTCCATGCAGTTCCTGGACGCAATCAGGGCCGAATTCCTCGTAGGCATGAACGATCACTTCCGTATCGGTGTTCGTGTAGAAGCGATGGCCGCGCTCTTCGAGACGAGGACGCAGCAAAGGGAAATTGTAAATTTCGCCGTTGAACACGATCCAGATATTCCGGCTTTCGTTATGGATCGGCTGGCGCCCGGTCGATAGATCGATGATGCTCAGGCGGCGCATCCCAAGGCCGGCGGGCCCTTCGGCGAAGATGCCTTCGTCATCAGGACCTCGATGGACAATCGTCTGGCACATGCGATGGATTTCGTTCGCATCGGCCCGGTAATTTTTATCGGTTCCAATCAGCCCGGCTATTCCGCACATGGACCTGATCCTTTATGGCTGATTCTCATGGGAATGGAGTTCATTTTCTTAATGGAGATCAAAGCCGCCGTTTTCGCGCAGCGAGCTAAGCCGCAGTGATCGTGCGTCCGAGTTTTTGCTCGGACGCGGAAACAACCCAGTTGCTGTCTACTTCCACAGCCACCGAGCGCTGCAGGAGGGTGACCGACAACACGAGCCTGTGGCTTCCCTTGATATTCAGCAGAATTCCTTCCACGCCGCGCATGGGGCCGCATTCCACTTTTACTTTCTGGCCGACTTCCAAATACGGCCACGGTTCGCGTGCAAGATTGCCGATTGTGGCGGCCTGAATGGCCGCTATTTCGGCGTCCGGCACCGGCACTGGAGTCTTCCCGAACCCGACGATCTGAACCATGCCCGGAGTGGTGAGTATGGGCAGTCGATTCATCGCATCGAAACGGCAAAATAAGTAGCCGGGAAAAAGAGGAAGCTCCATTTTCTTTACTCGATCTGACCAGCGGCGGCGGCACTGATAAATGGGAAGAAAGGTCTTATAACCTTTGCCACTTAACTGCCTTGCTACGAAATCTTCATATCTGAATTTTGTGTTGAGCGCGAACCAAGAAGGGCAAAGAATGTCAGCCACCTAGATTCCCTTTCCCTCAGGGCTGAAGCAAGCTACCGCCCTGAGAGTCCCATCTGCTGAACTCTAAATAACGACCAAATGCCGCGTATCTACAGCGGCGTAAATCCCGGCAACAACCCAGCTGAAGACGCTGCTAGGCGAGTTCCGTCCTGCTTTCCGCGTAATAGGGATAAGCATCGTAACGTTCCCGTGTCTCGACGCGATTGAGAACTACGCCAAGCAACTTCTTCCCTCGAAGCTCCTGCAGGGCTGTGCCGACCGCGTCGTAGGCGGTGGACCCAGCCCGGATCACGACAAGGACGCCGTCGCAATACGTGGCGAGGATGCCGGCGTCCGAAACAGGAAGAACCGGGGGCGCATCGATGATGACCCAATCGAACAGCGGAGCCATGCGACCGATGAGCCATTGCAGGCGCTCTGTGCCGAGCATTTCGGTCGGGTTCGCGACCATGTTCCCGCCGGGAATGAAGAATAGCGCCCCCTCCGTATCTGTTTGAACGATTGACGCTTCGTCGACGGCGCCACAAAGAAATTCAGTCAGCCCGGGAGCCGCCGGCACTCCGAGACAGGAAGCGAGTTTCGGCGCGCGGAGATCTCCGTCAATCAGGAGAACTCTCCGCCCGTGTTGCCGCGTGATGGCGAGAGCCAGGTTCAGAGCAACGAACGTCTTGCCCTCAGCCGGCACTGTGCTCGTAACGAGGAGCGTGTGAAGCGGTTCAGTCCCCTGAATCTGATAAAGCTTCGAGCGCAGTTTGCGGAATTGTTCGGAGCATTCGGCCGAAGGCGCTTTCCCCGCGAAGACACTGTAAGCAGGATCGAACTTCCATGTTCGCTTCGTGCAGCCCTTCCACAGATCGGTGAGGCCATTGCCGAAAGGCGCCGCTGGCAGGGCGGGAGGCGGCTCCAACGCGGGCGTTAAGTTCAAGCTGAGCCAATCGGCGCCAGCCGCCGACCTCTCGGAATCTGAAGTCGCGACTGGAGGAGCTGCAAGCCCCGCCAACGGAGCGGGAGGCTGACCTTTCGTTGCTTGCTTCAATGCTTCGTGAATGCGGCTCATGAGTTGGCGTCCTTGAAAATGCTAGATTGGCGGCTGTAAGAAGAAGACGTTATTCCTGCGTCGCAAAGCACTTCCCTGTTGGGGTCCCAGTTCCTGCGCGCGCCGGAGCCAACGAATGCGTCTACGGATTCGGGCCATTCCCTGCTATCGAGATCAAATTCCCGCGCCACTTCCGCGACGTGAGTTGCGGAGACGGGCCGCCTCTGATCGGCAAAGGCGTGAATCAAGGAATGCTGGCAAAGCAGGTTGACCACACGAGGAATCCCCAGCGAATACGCGTGAATTCTTTCCAACGCCTCGGGAGAAAATATCGATTCGCCCTCGGCTCCCGCGATTTCCAGGCGCTTCAGAATGTAGCCTTGCGTTTCTTCAGGAGTAAGCGTGGCAGTGTGGCAGCGGATGGTGATTCGCTGCCGAAGCTGGCGGAGTTGGGTGTACTTGAGCTTCTCCTCCAACTCAGGCTGGCCAGAGAGAACGATTTGAAGGAGCTTTTCCGTCGCGGTTTCAAGATTCGTCAGCAAGCGGATTTCTTCAAGCGCTTCGGTGGAAAGATGCTGCGCCTCGTCGATTACCAGGACTGCCATCTGCCCAACGTGAAAACGGTCAAGAAGCCAACGGTTCAGTTGAGCCAGCGCTTCGTGCTTCAGAGGCGATACATCGGGAATACCAAAGTCATTCATCACAGACGCGATCAGGCCCTCGACGCCGAGCCGCGGGTTGAAAACGAACGCCGTGGCGGCGCGGACCTGGCGAAGGCCGTCCAATAGAGCGTGAAGCAGGGTGGTCTTGCCCGTGCCGACTTCGCCCGTCATCACGATGATTCCGTAACGGCATCGGATACCGTAAGCCAGGCTGGTCAAAGCTTCCTGGGTACTTGGCGTCAGGTACAAATACCGCGGGTCCGGATTTACACGAAACGGATCTTCCCGGAGTCCGAAGAAGGCCTGGTACATTTTGCTTACCTCGCCACCGCGCTGGTCTTTTCGGTTTTGCCGCCGAAGAACGGTGTTAAATGCATCGGCGCATGGATCTGTCCGTCATGCTGCCTCGACGAGATGACTGCCAGCGTCGGCACGCCGAGAAGCATCTCAACATCCCTCGCCTGCCTGATGGACTTGTCCTTAAGCTCAGAGAACCGGACAGAACCCAGGCCGATCACGAGACCGAAGGCGAAGCCACCCAATGCGAAAAGCTGACGGTTCGGGAATGACGGCTGGACAGGAAGACTCGGCGGATCCAGTACACGGAAATTCTCACCTTCCTGGCGATGCTCCAGATCGGTGGCCATCTGTGCGTCGTCGCGCTTCTTCAGAAGGTCGTTGTAAAAATCGAGAGCCGTCTGATGATCCCGAGTGAGGGCGGAATATTGTTCCTGCACCTTCGGAGTGAGCTCGATGCGGCCCTGAATGTCCCTGATCTGCTGCTGAAGCTGGGCTTGTTCCTTCTGCTTCTCGACAATGGTCGTCTGGGCCTGATTCACCTGTGCCCGCAGCTGCTGAATCTGAAGGGATTCATCGCCAAGATTTTGCGTGTTGGGTTTTGGGCCCGCGGCGGCGGGCGCTGGGGAGCTCATTTTCTTTTGCAAGTCCGTAATTTCCTGTTTGACTTTGATCACGTCAGGATGCTTATCCGTGTAGCGAGCGCGCAAAGCGACAAGTTGCGCTTGCAGAGTGTCCAACTGTTGTTGATAGCTTTGCGGGTCCGCACCATTGGAGGAATTCAGGGCGGCTAACTGCTGAGTAAGCATCGACTGCGCAAAGGCCTTGTTGGCCTGGGCCTCATTGAGGCTCTGTGTGACAGCCTCCAGCTCAGGGGTGAGGCCGGCGAGCATGGCCAGATTCGTCTGTTCATCTTCGGGCTGCGCGCCGAGATATTCGTTCTGAAACGCGGCGAGCTTGGCATCCTGCTGGTCAAGGGCGGCCTTTGCGTCCGATAGCTGTTTATCAAAAAACTGAGTCGTATCCTCGGATTGCTGTTCGCGCTGCTCGAGGTTTTGGTCCTTAAACATCGAGGCGATCTGGTTGCAGACCTCCTGGGCCGTTTTCGCCTGGTCGAGCGTGACATTAATATTGAAACCGAGCACATTGTCCGACAAGGTGCCTGGCGTCGGCGCCATTGGCGCTACTGTGATTGATTTACGCAGGCGATCCACCAGCGACTCCATTGGCACGCTGTTCCAGTCGTTCTGGTAGAGATGATCTTCCTGAATCAGGCCTTCGAGATGGGTGCGGCTTAGGATTTCACCTTGCATGCTGGCGAGGCGACGGTTCACGTCGTCACTAACGACGGGCTTGACGTAATCGTCAGGGACGATCGGGGACTCGACGAGCACTCTGGTCTGCGACGTATACTTTTTCGGGAAGGCAAACGACATGAGAAGGCCTCCCAGCGCGCAGCACACCGCGGGAACAATCACCTGCCATTTTCTGCGGCGAAGAATCCCCATCCAGTCTTCAACATTCAGTTGCCGATGAACAGTCATTGCGACCTCGAGTCCTTTGAGGAAGAGCCGTGTGAAGATTCAAACCGGATATTGATCCGCGAGCCCGACCACCCCTCGACGCGTGTCCGGCACACGCACGAATGTAACGGAGGGCTGCACTCCGGCCAATCCGGTACACCTCGCAAAGGGTATGCCGGAAAACCCGCAAGCCAACCTAGGGGGATTTGTGCCGATTGGGAGTGGGGGAAAGTCGGCATTAGAGTCGCGGCTCTCCGAGACGATAAAACAGGCTCACGACGTACTGACTTTCGTTCACATTGGTTCCTAGCGGAACGTAGTTGTTTACCCGCTGACGCAGATAGTCGTATTCGAAATGAACGCTCAATTTCGAGAACAAAGGATGTTCGAAAGCGGCACCGGCTGAATCCGATTCGACCTTTCCTCTGTCCGGCTCCGTTTGCAGCGCCACAGACCGCGCGTTGTTCGCGATTAACACGAAGTCCCAGTTGTCGCCCAGCTGGCGGCGAAACTCGGCGCCCTCGTAGGAGTCCGTGACGGTCATCAAGAGCCCGCCTCCGCTGGATACGGAACGCTGCGCCGTAATATCGAACACGGTCTGATCGGAACGAAGGGTGAATGTGCCGCCAACCGAGGGTCCCAGGGTATTAAAACTGACCGTGGTTTCGCTTTCTGAAGGCGCTAAATACGGCCCTCCGTAGGTCCTTGAGAATGAAGGGCCGCCGTAGAGATCGAAATCGACGCGCGGTCCAACACTCCAGTGTGCAGTGGCGAAGGCGGTGTTCGTTTCGTCGGAACCACCGAGACCGTAATGAAACGACTGATAAACATAGCGAGCGCCAAGCGTGAATTCCTGCGTGACGCGATATTGGTACGAAGCCCCGCCGGTCGTTCCGCTGGTATTCAGAAGGTCGGCGGGAAGAACGCCCTGTTGCGGGCTATTTATTCCCGAGAAATTCTGAATCGCGTAACCGCCCATGAGGTCAAGCGATCCTCTCGGGCTCACGTCGTAATCAATATGGCCTTCGGAGCCTTCGGAGAGATCTCTCGAGGTAGGAACGATCAGGTTGCTATTCAACGTACCGAAAGGCGACGTAGGCAGAGAGAAATATTCATCGGAGATGGGCTGAAGAAAGCCGGTGAAATAGCCGAAATTCTCGGTGCCCCGGAAGCGCAGCCGCTGAGTGAAACTGTATTGTCCCGTAAAGTCCAGGCTTTGATCGAAATTGTCCAGTGACGTCTCGTTATCGTAAGCCATTAAGGTCGGGCGATATTGGAGCGCCAGGTTCCAGCGCGGCTCGGTCTTCCAGAGGTTGACAAGAGCACCTTCCTGAAAAATGAAGTCGCTGAAGGGCCTCTCGTTGTTGCTGAAGACGTTCGTGTCGCGGAGGAGACTCGTCTCGAGCTCCGCGTTCACGCCGCTGGGCGAGGGAGCTTCACCGGCATAGCTCAAGCTGGTCGTCGATTGATCGCTGATTATCTGAATCTGGGCCGCCGCTGGCCTCGGACAGCAAAGAAGCGCGCAGAGGCACGCAGCAGACGCAAGGAGCTTATCCTGATTTCTCATAGGGCCCCTCACGGCACGATAACGGTATCACCGGACTGGAGCAGGACGTCGTCCTGATCGTCTTGCCCGTTGGTGACTCGCTTGTAGTTGAAAGGAAGCCTTGTCGTTGTTCCAGTGGCGTCTCTGCGAAGTACATAAATCTTGCTGACTTTTGCGAATTCGGTGAAACCACCGGCTTGTGCCAGAGCGTCAAGCACGCGAGTCGGCTTATTCAGAGGAAATGAACCGGGATGCAGCACTTTACCGAGCACGTTGAATTGACGGCTGTTCATTTCTTCCACGACGACGGTGACCGAGGGATCTTTCACATATTCCGTAAGCTTGCTTGTGATATTCGCCTGAAGCTTATCGGGCGTAAGACCGCTGGCCTTGATGTCGCCAATGAGCGGAATGGTGATCATTCCGTCCGGCCGCACGGGAACTTTGCCGGTGACGTCGGGCTCGTTCATTACGTCGATGGAGAGCAAATCGCCAGGCCCAATTACGTAATCAACGTTTGGCCTGGTGGAAGCCGCCGGAACCGATGAGTTCGCCGGCGCAGGAACGGAGCTGGCATCGCCGACCGCGTGCGATGCGCCCTGGGAGTTCTGAGCGGCGGCGATCGTGGCGCCGAGAGCGATCGACGCGGCGACTGCGAGCACGCGCTTCCACGTCCTTGTAGGTCTCCCGGTCATCTTGCTTCCTCCTTACGGCTGCCGATGTATTGGTCCGGTTTTGCGTGACGAGTCGAGGGCGGCTTCTAGTCCCAATCCGTGACATCTGCCGTGCGCATCCTCTGCAATAGCGCTCGACAGCCCTAACGTCGCGATTCCGCAAAACCCCTTGGAACTGGGCAGAGTCTAAACGCGGGGCAATCGAGTGACAATCCAATGAGTACAGGAATATGCGCGGGGTAAAAACCACTAGAGACAGGCGGACGCACCCTTAGCGCAGCAAGCTGTTAATTTTATTGGGGAATAGTGTGCAGAACTTTTCCCAGGAAGGGCGGAATACCGCAAACCTTGTAGGGATAATCCTTGCGCCATCTCCCTTACACGTCGCGGCAGACTCTCCATTCTTCTCCTGATTTATGACAGAGCGGAACTCCGCTATCGCCTAGAGAGGCGGAAGTGCAAGCAGTGCGCCGATCTGATCCACACGGTGCGACGTGATGACGAAAATTTTGGTGGCCGATGACCACGCCATTTTTCGGCGCGGCTTGAAAGAAACGCTTCGAGGAGAATTCCCGAAAGCCTCTTTTGGCGAGGCAAGAACCGCCGACGAAGCGCTCGAATGCGTTCGCCAGAAGGATTGGGACATCGTCGTCCTCGACATCAGTATGCCTGGAAAAACAGGCCTCGAAATCCTCCGCGAAGTGAAAGTACTGCGTCCGGCCATGCCAATTTTGATTCTGAGCATGTATCCGGAGGAGCAGTTCGCGCGCCGGGCGCTGAAGGCCGGCGCGTCAGGGTATCTTACGAAAGAGAGCGTCCCTGAGGAATTGACCGAGGCCGTCCGCAGGGTGCTGCAAGGCGGGAGATATGTGAGCGTCGGCCTTGCGGAGAGGCTCGCGTCCGACCTCGGACGCCGGAGCGATGCGCCTCTTCATGAACGGCTCTCAGATCGCGAGTTCCAGGTGCTGCGCATGATTGCTTCTGGAATGACGGTGAAGGACATCGCAGAGAAGCTTGAAGTGAGCGTGAAAACTGTGAGCACCTATCGCGCGCGTGTGCTGCTGAAAACCGGTTTACGAAGCACGGCGGACCTGGTGAGATATGCAGTGCAAAGCGGACTAGTGAATTAGCCTTTTCTTGCGCCGATTTTCGCGTCAAAGCGCAATGAAGGCCACCTACGGCTCGACGAGCCCGCGACGAATCGCGTAGCGAACCAATCCCGCGGTTTCGTGAATATCGAGCTTTTGCATCAAGCGCGCCCGGTGCGACTCTGCAGTTTTCACGCTGATACCTAGCAATATGGCAACTTCACGCGTCGATTTACCTTCTACGATCAGCTGAATCACCTGCCGCTCTCGCGCAGATAGCGGGTCTGGCGCGACCTCCTCCTTCGAGAGGTAGGCATCCACAACGGCGCGTGACACGCTGGGACTGAGGTATATTCCGCCCCTGCAAACCTGATGTATCGCGTGAACCAGATCGGTGGCCGCTTGATTTTTAAGTACGTAACCCTTGACGCCGGCGCGCAAAGCCTCTGTGACATACTGGTCCTCATCGTGACGAGTCAGCAGAATCGCTTTCGTCTTTGGCGACGCTTTCCGCACTTCGCGCGCTGCCTCCAGGCCATTGAGAATAGGCATGCCGATGTCAATTACGGCCACATCCGGCAGCACTTTCGCGGCCAGCGCAATCGCTTCTTGTCCGTCGGATGCCTCGCCCACGACCTGGATCTCCTCGCGCTCCAGCAGACCTTTCAGGCCTTGGCGGACAACCACGTGATCGTCGGCAAGAATTACTCGAGTTGGCATATCAATCTCCCAGAGGAACTGTGATAGACAATTTGCTTCCGCGTCCTATTTCCGAGTCGACACGGAACGTACCCTTCAGGACGTTCAACCGCTCTTGAATTCCGATGAGGCCGAGCCCTCGTCTGCCGTTCCCGGAAAGCACGGCATCAGCATCGAAGCCGACGCCATCGTCTTCGATTTTGCACAGCACTTTCGCGCGCTTTTTCTGAAGCATGACCCTGACGTGGGGAGCCCGCGAATGCCGCGCCACGTTCGTAAGAGCTTCCTGGACGACACGGTAAAGGCCCGTCTCGATCGCGGGCGGCAGGCGGCCTTCGAACGTCGAGTCGACGGCAATCTCGAAATGTTTTCGTTTCGACACACTCTCCGCCATCGACCGCAGAGCAGGCACGAGCCCGAGATCGTCAAGCATCATGGGGCGCAGCTCATGCGAGAATTGACGCAGATGCTCTTCGGCCTGATGCAGGAGACTCGTAACTTCCTGCAGCCGTTGCTGAACATCCGGTTTTGCGCTGGTCATCACCTCGGCAATCGCCAGATGCGCCGCAACGAGCAACTGGCCCGCCTCATCATGCACCGTATGTGCCAGCCGCTTTACCTCCTGCTCCAATAATTCATTGAGATGCCGCAAGCTGGAGACTGTGTCGCCGTAAGCGCGTCGTCCCAGCTCATAGGCGGAGAGTATTTCAGAGAGAAACTGCCCGCTTCGTTTGAGAAGGCGCTCGCGGCCGCCGTTTTGAACTGCGCGTGAAGAGGCTTTCCCAAGCGCCGCGTGATGAAGCGAAACAATATCCAAAATCGCCATGTTCTGCCCGAACGCACTTCGACCCAGCTCGTAGGCGCATACGAGCTCCTTTTCGGCTGCGCTTCTTAGATAATTTCGGAGCGCCGAGGCATACTTGGCCTGAAAGTCCCTCTTGGCCAGAGGCCCGGAATCGGATGGCTGACTCATAACTTTGACTCCATATACCGAGCGACGAGGACCAGGGCGTCGTCGCGCCCTTTCATGTGACGTGAAAGAATGGTTTCGGCAGCACGGCCGGGCGGGCTGCATCGAATGGAGGAATAGTCAAAACCGCTTTCCACGCCGTCAGTGGCGAAGGCCAAAGAGTCCCCTGGCGAAACCGGCAGCACGGCCGCTTGCAATGCCGGCAAATGGCTTCCCACTACTCCGGAACGGAGCAGAAGCGCTTCCTCTCGGTCGTTGCGTTCTCTGTCCCCGCGAACGAAAATCCCCTGCACGTTGCCGACGCCCATCCACGTCATGAGAGCGTCGCGAAAACTGAATGAAGCGAGGCTGATCGTGACGCCTCGCGTTTCCTTCAATGCGGAATGGCAGCGGCGAATAAGCGAGATCACGTTTTCTCCCGCGTTCATCTGTAGAACCGAGCACGCCTGGAGTGCAGCCGCGGCAGCTTCGGGTCCGTGACCGAGACCGTCCATGACGGCCACCAGCGCACCGCCTTCAAACGTCTGGAAGATGTGCCGGTCGCCGGATTCCGAAAAGCCCGGCAGTGCTACTCCGGCCACGCCCCATTCCAGATAAGGACTCATCAGGCCTTCCACTTTCTGATGGTCACCACGGTCCCGCGGCCGTTCCCTGAAACGATTTCAAATTCATCAACGAGGCGCTTGACGCCTGGAAGACCCAAACCAAGGCTTCCCGACGTCGAAAAGCCGTCCTGCAGCGCGAGCTTAATGTTCGAAATACCGGCGCCCTTGTCCTTGGCCACAACTATGATTCCCCGCCGGCTCGGCTGTCTCTCCGCTCGAATTCTCACCTCGCCTTTCTTGGCGTATGTCACGATGTTGCGTGCGAGCTCCGAGATGGCCGTGGCAATCAAAGTCGAGTCCGTCTCCGAAAATCCAAGCGACAGCGCAAGCGTTCTTCCCTTCTGCCGGGCGGCTACAATGTCCTTGTCCGATTTGATCGGAACGCGGATCGTTTCGTTCACGGCGTCGGATCTCTTATGCGTTGCTCTTGAACCTCTGGTTCAAGTAATCAAGACCTTCCTCAAGGTCCAGGGCCGTTACGACACCTTCAAGGGTTATGCCCAATTGGACCATGGCAAATGCGACTTCCGGCTGAATCCCCACAATCACCGTTTCAGCGCCGCGCAAGCGAATCATCTGGGCTATTTCGCGCAGCGTTCGCGACGCGAAAGAATCCATGATGTCCATCGCCGTCACATCGATAATGACCCCCAGCGAACGAGATCCAACGACTCGCTCAATCATTGCTTTCCTTAGCTGGACCAGATCGTCGTCCGTGAGAGCGGCCTGAACGGTCGCTATCAGAAAGGGCCCCTGCTTGAGGACTGGGACTTCCACCGTGTGTTCCCCTGGTCTAAACTGAGGAGCGTCAGCCTCCTGCACTGATCGGCACCACCTTGTATCCCAATAACCGCTCAGCTTGTTCGATACCGCCCTGAAGATCACCCACCGTGTTCATCTTGCCGAGGTCGACACCGATGGTGACGAGAGTCTGCGCGATCTCCGGCGAGAGACCGGTCACGATCACTGTGGCTCCGAGAAGGCGCGACGCCTCAACTGTCTGAACCAGGTGGTTTGCGACGGTCGCATCCATCGCCGCCACGCCGGTGATATCAATCACCACGACCTTCGCGCGATTCGTGCGTATGCCGCGCAGCAACTGCTCGGTCAGTTGGCGCGCCCGCTGTGGATCGATCACTCCAATGATCGGAAGAATGAGCAAGCGTTCACGAACTTGCAGCACCGGCGTCGAGAGCTCGCGAATCGCTTCCTGCTGCTGCCGAATCACGCGTTCGCGCTCTTGCACGAAGCCGACCGCGACGGTGTTTGCGATACGATTGGCTGCGGGCTCGTAGGCGTCCAGTATCCGGTCGAGCTTTCTAAAGTCCGCTTGATATTTCGCAAAAAGCGACCGGGCCAGAACGTCGCGAAGCAGGAGCACGATACCGACAACCTCATGCGTCTCCACACCGCGAGGAATGATCCTTTCCGAGAGACTTCGCGCATAAGCTTGCAGGGCTTCGAATGTGCCCGTTTCCAGAGCTTCGACGTATTGATCGTAAACGGCCGTGGCCTCCGCGAAAATTTCGTCCTTGCTCATGGCCGTCAGCAGCTGCGCCTCGGTAATGCGGCGCGCCCATTCTTCGCGCAATTGCGTCCGGTTCTGCCGCAAGTGACTCACCAGTTCGCGCAGCAGGAGCGCCGTTCCATTCAGCGCGGGGGCTTCTGGATCGTGGTGCCGCAAGGCGGTCCGCTCCAGGCGTTCTGCGTCCTTTGCCACAGTGCGTCTCACTTTCGCGCGAAGTTGAAACTTGCGGAGCGGTGTTTGAGAGCCGGACCCACCCCGCCAATTATTAGGTAACACTCGAAGCGATTGCGACATCCGGTAAAAGCCTTAATCTCAGCTACAGGGTGAATGCGTAACGCGTAGAAAACGTAACCACGGCAAAAGCGTTAATGCAGTGAAAGACCGGAAGCCAAGCCGGCGCAGAAGGCATGCACACCCGGCCATCGCCGGCGAGACTCACTTCAACAACCGAGCGAGGAAATCACGCAGAGGGCAAAGGAATATGGACTACGACGGTCGTGCCTTTTCCTGGAGAACTCGACACTTTGAAATCACCGCCCAATAGGTGGGCACGCTCCTTCATTCCCAAAAGGCCCAGCGAGCCTTTGCGCTCCACGACGGAAGGGTCGAAGCCCGCCCCATTATCGTGGGTGACAAGCGCAATCCTGTTTTCGCCCGCCACCAAACTCGCCTGCACCATAGTGGCTCCCGCATGACGCGCGACATTTGTGAGCGTCTCCTGGAAAATCCGGAAAATCGCGGTGGAGCGCTCTTTATCGAGCGCCAGATCCTTTTCGGGCAAAAAGAGCTGGCAGCGAATCCCGGTGTGAGCCTCGAACTGTTGAGCCTGCCATTCGATAGAGGCGACAAGCCCCAGCGTATCGAGCGTGCTGGGCCGCAACTCCGCAGAGAGCCGTCGGAGCGATTTGATCAAATCACCAACCAGCTTGAGAGCGGATTCCGATTTTTCCGCGAGCCGGCGCTGTTCCTTCGGCAATCGCTTGGCAATCCACGCGATGTCCATCTTCAGCGCTGTGCACATTTGGCCCAGCGCATCGTGAATTTCACGCGCCAAGCGGGTTCTCTCGTCTTCGCGCACGCGCTCCTGGCGCGCCGCAAGAGCTCGCAGCTGTTCTTCGGCATTTTTGCGCTCGCGCACTTCGGATTGCAGCGCCTCGTTGAGTTGCACGAGTTCCGCTGTACGCGCCTCAATTCGTTCTTCCAAATGCTCGTTTAAAACGCGAATAGATTCTTCGCGCTCCCGGCGTTCAGTCATGTCCCGCGTGATCTGCGCGAAGCCGTAAACCCGGCCGTCCTCGTCACGCAAAGCGGTGATCACGGTATTCGCCCAAAACGCCCAGCCATCCTTCTTCACGAGCCATCCCTCATCCTCGGACTGCCCTGCTTCAGCAGCTTTCCGAAGCTGGGCGTCTGGCTTCCCGGCTTCCCTGTCTTCGGACGTAAAGAAAACCTCATAGTTTTTTCCGATAATCTCGTCCGCGCGAAAGCCTTTTAATCGTTCGGCGCCCTCATTCCAACTGAGGATCTTGCCTTGATGGTCCATCATAATGATGGCGTAGTCCTTCACGCTGTGTATCAAGAGTTGAAAGCTTTGCTCGCTTCTGCGCACGGCCTGCTCTGCCGCCGCTTGCCCACTGCTATCTTCGAGAGTCAACACAGCCCTGTTCACCGTGAGGAGAACCACTCGAAGGCGCAAAACGCCAATGCCGCCACCGCCATCATGGCCCAGTTTGATGTCTATCTTTTCGCCGGAATGCAGTGCGCGTTCGCAGCGTTTGAGGATCGAGCTCGAGGCAAATCCGGGCAGATCAGCTAATCGTTTCCCTTCGAGGATTTTGGCCCGATGATAAATCAGTTCGGACGCCGAAGGATTCGCTTCAACGATTTTTGCGGACCCTAAGCGATCGCTGCCGGAGAGGTCCAGGACCAAAACACCGATCGACAATCGCGAGGTCACTGGAGGGCACGCGGCCGTGCGGCGCGGCAGCTGGGCTGCTTTTTTTCGTGTTGTCCGCGCAGGCAGGGCCTTACTCCTTTGGACGAATCGATCCGCGACCCGCGGCAACCGAGTGTTTCACTGAGGCCATATCGTGAACGCGTAGAGTGTGTCGCCGGACGCGACGACGACGTATTGCATCCCATCGAGCTCGTAACTCATCGGACCATTGCTGACAGGCGAAGGCAACCCGGCATGCCAAAGAATCGATCCCGTGGCTGCGTCTAACGCGACAAGATTCGAAGATGGATCACCCACGAACGCCAGGCCGCCCGCTGTCGTCAATATCCCAGAGCGCGCCCCTGAAGCGGGCCACTTGTGGACCCATTTGTTTTTGCCCGTCTTGTAATCGATCGCTTCCAACTCCATGTCGGACCATCCGCCGCGATCGTTCCCGGCCCAACCCTCGGGTTTCGCCGAGTCGTCAAAAACATAATAGATGCTGTACGCGTTCACGGCGTCCACATAGAAAAGCCCGGTCGACGGGTCATAACTCGAGGGCTGCCAGTTCGCGGCGCCTCCCTGATCGGGCGCCACGAGCGCACCGTTGTCTTTGGCGAATTGCTCGGGATTAGGAATGGGCTCACCTTTGCTGTCCAGGCCCGACGTCCAATTCTGTTTCGCGAAAGGCTCGCTGACGATCGCCTTCCCATTTGTGCGGTCGAGCACAAAAAACCATCCGTTGCGGCTCGCTTGCGCGACGAGCTTGCGCGGTTGGCCGTCGATTTGGCCATCGATCAAGATCGGCGTCTGCACGGCATCCCAATCATGAGAATCGTGGGGGTTCGGCTGAAAATACCATGCCATCTTTCCGGTATCGGGATTGAGTGCGATGATCGATGCGGTGTAGAGGTTTGCACCGGGTCGCGCACTGCCGTTGATCACGGGCTGAGCGTTGCCCGTTCCGAAATAATATAAATTCAACTCCGGGTCGTACGAGCCGGGCACCCAGGTCATCCCTCCGCCGTGCATCATCGCTTCTTTGTTAGGCCAAGTGGCTGCGTCCGGGGAGCCGGGCTCGGGATAGGCGTACCAACGCCATTGGAGTTCTCCCGTTTCCGGATCAACGGATTCGATATAGCCGGGAATATCCATATCGTCGCCACTCACCCCGAGGATTACGTGATTCTTGATGATTACGGGCGGAACGGATCCAAAGTACATCTGATCCACATTGCAAATCGTGGTGTGCCAGAGTTCTTTGCCTGTGTCCAAGTGCAACGCAACCAGGCTGCAATCCGGTGTCTCGAAATAGAGTGTGTCGCCCGAAATTCCGACGCCCCGGTTGCCAATCGCGTCGATCTTCGAAGGCCACGTGTAAGTCCACACTTGCTGCCCGGTTCGGGCGTCGATTGCCCAGACGCGATTGGGAACAGTGAAATAGAGAATGCCATTTACCTCGAGTGGCGTGGAGGAGATACGGCCGCTGCCGCCCGTTCGCGTATCGATGCGGTAGGCCCATGCGAGAGAAAGCTCTCTCACGTTGCCGGTATTGATCGCGGCGAGCGGACTGAAACGCCGACCCGTATAGTCTCCGTTGTACGTAGGCCAAGTGTCTGTGGGCGGCTCGAGTAGCTTCGCGGGATCGAGGCTTCCCTGTGCCAAGACGACCGAGGCAAAGAACACTGAAATCAACAGCCCGAGCGAAGCGCCAAGCTTCATTTCAATGTCTCCAGGTAAGCCGTCAAATTGTGTATGTCGGCATTCGTGTATTTATCGAGCAGTGCGACGTGCGCTGCATAAGGGTCAGTCACATCGACTTTCGTCCCAGGAACGCGCGCGAAGGAGTGGCGCTGCCCTGAAGCATCGAGCAGCGTAACGTTGAAGTCGTCGATGCGAACCAACGTGCCGCTGATTGTTTGGCCTGACCGAAGCGTCACGGCCACCAATGGCTTCGGCGCAGTCGCGCCTCCCCGGCCTCTTCCGAATCCAGCCTGCGGAAACACAAATTTCTGCTGCAGGGCCGCCGGGTCATACCGTGTGGCGATGCCGGCCAAGTCCCCGGTGACGGAATGGCATTTGTTACATTCGCCCGGGCCATTGAAGTACGCCTCCCCTGCTTTTGGGTCGCCGCTGAGCATATTGGTCGGCCGGTTTGAGTAGCCACTGCGGAGAATATCGTTGATCTCGCGAGTCAGAAATTGCGAAAGGTCGCCTAACTGGTCGGATGTGAAGTTGAAGTTGTGCTCTGGCTGTTGCTTGAGTACCGGCGCGAGGGCGGCGCCATGGAGTTGCTGCACGCGATCGTGGAGCACGACAAGCGAGCGAATAAGGTCGGGAGCAGTCGCCGTTCCGCGAGCGTCTGCACCGTGGCACTGGCTGCATGACTGCGCAAAGAGCTGAGCGCCGCGGTTCGCCGACGCCGGATTGACGGGGATCGCCTGAATCTGCCCCCGAAGACAAACGGGGGCGATTAAAAGAAGTGCGAGGACTGAAATCCTGACGAAATAATAGCCGCCGTGCCTATGCATTTCTCTCCCGCACGCAAACGAGGGCGACGTTGCCGCACTTCTCATGCACCCCGCCAGGACGAATCGCTTGAGGATCGAGTCCAAGATAAAGAAGCTGAGCAGAAGAATATTACATCAAAGCCGCGGATCTAAAGCGCTTCTTGGCGTGCTGGAATCTGCGAGATTTCCTGCAGGAGGAATACGTAACCTCCAATTCCGACAAGAAGGACGACCGTCGCCGTTGCGAATGCCGCCGAGAACGAATGCGTCAGCGCGATGATGTACCCCGTCACAATGGGAGCGCAAAACCCCGCGACCTGGCTGAAAAAGTTGGCGAACGCGCCCACAACTCCGACGTTCTCTTGCGGAACAATTAACGAGGGTACCGTCCAAGCGACCGGCGCCGCAATCGAAAGCCCGCAGAGCCCGATTGTGATCCAAAATAACGCCCCAGCAGGCGAATGAACGCCGCGCGCGCCCCAAATCGCCAGCCCCAGGCTCATGCCCAACACCATAGCTGTCTTGCGAACTCGGTTCGCCTGCCAACCCAGCCGGATCAGGAAATCGATGAACCATCCTCCGATGAAGACATCGGCAAGCGTGGCAAGTAGCCATGGAATGCTTGTGTAAACGACGGAATGGAGAAGATCCAGATGCAGCGCAATGGAAAGATAGCTTGGCAACCAGGTAAGCAGCAGGTAAAAGCTATAGTTGTAAGCGCCCCATCCCAGTGCCAAGCCCCACACTTTGCGCTTGCACATCAGCTCAGGTGTAGTGAATACGTCCACGGAACCCGCACGTCCTTTGCTCGTGTCCTCGCCTTTTGAAATGTAGCTCAACTCCTGGGGCGATAACCTGCGGTCTTCGGCCGGGCTTCTGTAAATCAGGTAAAACAGAAGAAAATACGCAAAGCTGATGAAGCCCGTCGCGGCAAACGACCATCTCCACCCGAAATGAATCAGCAGCAGGCCAATGAATGGAACTCCGATGGCCGAGGAAAACTTCGCGGCCCCGTCGGTGATCGCCATCGGGAAGCTTCTCTCCTTCTGTGGGAACCATTCCCCGATTGCTTTTGCATTCGCCGGAAAAATCGGGGACTCGGCGACACCGAGGAGAAGCCTTGCGCCGAATAAAGCATAGATACTGGTCGATAGCGCCGCTGCGAACGTTGCACAACTCCACAGAAATGTTCCCGCCCGATTTACGCGTTTGATCCCGAATCGATCGAGAAGCATCCCCGCGGGAACTTGCATGGGCCCGTAGGTCCAGCTGAAAGCGCTTGATAAGTAGCCGTAGCCCACAAGCGAAAGGCCAAACGTGGCATTCAAAGCGTCCCGCGAGACGGATAAATTGATTCGGTCAAAATATGTAACGACAACTCCGGCGCCCAGCAAAAACGCCATGAGCCATCTTCTTCTGGGTACGCCGGCTGCATCCGCCCCTGGAGCGTCGGAAATAGCTCCCGCGGACTGCGGGATCGCCCTGTCGATTTGATCAGGAATGGAAGCGGCCCGTGGATCGATATTGTTCGTAGACTGCCTCCAGAAAGTTTTCCGTTTGCGGCCAACCCATAACGTTCGCGCCAACTTTTTCGCCGATGCGCTTCGCGATCTTCGCGGCCATCGAGGTGCGGAGCGAAGGTTCGAAGCTATCGCGGCGATGCAGAAACGCTTCAATCAGGTGAAGCTCGTCGAGAGTAATCACAGAAGTGTTATACGTCGGCCATGACGAATCGGTTTTCGTTTCAAGAAATGGCCGCGCTTCCTGAATGGTTTTCTCGTGGACCACGACCGTGCCGGCCACGTAGTCGCCCAATCGCTTGTTCTGCTTGCTGAAAAACATGCAAATCACTCCCGTGATGTACATCGTCGGAAGCTCGTCGACTATCCTCAAGGTATTTCGCGCGATCGAGTCATAGGCGCTGATGGGCCGGCCATCGTCTTTAATCACGCGAATCTGCGCCCATCGCTTGCCCGGCGTTTGCCCGTTCCAAACCGCTTCGAAAAACGCGAAATACGCGGAATTGATCACAAACAGCGCGATCATGGCCGAAGCGAACATCCACTGCGGCCCGATCGCTGAAGTCAGCCTGGCAAGCGGGAGCAAATAGAAAGCCGTGACGCCGACCGCGATCGCCAATGCTAACTGGATCGCCGAGTCTGCGAGTATCGCCAGGAACCTGCTGCCTATTCCGGCAAGGGGAAACTCGAGAGCCGTCTGCTCCGGCGTCTCAATGGTAAGATTGTCAAACGAGGACGCCATTGATCTCCGCCCGATGGCTCGAAAAGCGTCGCCCGCATTGGGCACGGCTTGAGCAATTTGTTGGCGTAAAGGCGCGCCGCAGCGTCTCTAGTCTAAATCCGAATGAACTGCAGGAACTTGCGCTCTTATACCGCCAAACCGCTTCCGACCTTGCAACCGTCCGTGAAGATCCCACCAGCACGCAGCTTACGATCTATCTCAATCAATTGCTAGGCCGCGCACACAATCTCATTTACATGGGCCGCCGCGCGAAGCCCGCCGGAATCTGGAAATTCTATAGAGATACCTATCCCGTCATTTTCCGGGAGACATTTTCCGATACTCTCGCGGCTTTTATCATCTTTCTGGCAGCCGGCGTCGCGGCCTTTCTGGTCGCCATGGCCAATCCGGCGTTTCCCCGCTATCTGCTCGGGGGCCAGATGATCGATACGATCGAGCATCATCGCATGTGGACGCAGTCTATAGTGACGGTGAAGCCGCTGGCATCCAGCGCCATTCTCACCAACAACCTCTCCGTGGCATTCACGACGTTTGCGCTGGGCATCACGGCCGGCATTGGCACGGTCTACATGATGCTCGTCAATGGGCTGCTCATCGGCGTAGTGGCCGAGGCGTGCTGGCGCGAAGGCATGAGCCTGCAGTTGTGGAGTTTCGTCGCAGGCCACGGCATCCTCGAACTTCCCGCAATCTTTATCGCCGGAGGCGCCGGCCTCGGGATCGCGCGCGGCATGCTTTTTCCCGGACACTTGCCGCGCCGCGCGTCTCTCGCCATTGCCGGAGCGCGCAGCGTAAAACTCATGCTTGGCGCAATTCCAATGCTGCTGATCGCCGGATTCGTGGAAGGATTCATATCGCCGTCCGGCGTGCCCGTTGCAGTTAAGTTCCTGCTTTCCGCAGCACTCGGCACATTGCTCGTCCTCTATCTCACGAAGAAGCCGAGCGAGCTTGAGGATGCCGGCGCTCCATCCTCCATCTCCAATTAAACAGCTCCTCACAGCAGGCCCCTCTCTTTTGTGAGCAGATATTGATTTACTACAGCCGACGACACTTTCGCCGGCTCGATCTCCAATGTAAGCGCCCCGTGCCGGCGAAGCGTGCTAAGCAGCACGTCACGGCGATGAATAATTTCTTCCGCTGCGGCGTAATGATACATTTCGGACTCCGTTTCGGGCCGCGACTCAAGCAGTGCGCGCAATTCGGGCTGAGCGATCACCGTCATCAGGACGAGATGATGGTGTGCCAGTCGCAATGCTGCTTCGACGACGTCCGGCGTCGCCGCCGTTTCGGCGAGGTCGGTAAACCACACGATCAGGCTCCGCCTCTTTTGCAGGTGCAACAGGGTTTCCGCCGCGCGAACATGGTCAGCTTCGAACTCCTCCGCGCGAACCTGAGCCAAGCTCTCAATCAACGCACCCACGTGATTGGCACCGCGTCCCGCGGCCAGTCGTTGCTGCACGCGCCGCCCGTAGGCCAATAGCGCCACTCGATCGCCCGAGTAAAGCGCCACCTGCGCGAGCGAGAGGGCCGCGCCGACCGCATAATCCAGCTTGGTCAAGCCTTTGCTTTGCGCGCGCAGCAGCCGCCCCGAATCGAGCACAAGCCACACTGTTTGGCTGCGCTCAAACTGATGCGTCTTGGTGATTAACTTGCCGCGGCGCGCCGTAGCCGTCCAGCAGACGTTTCGAAATTCATCGCCCTCGCGATACTCGCGCAGGCTTTCGAATTCGCGCCCCTGCCCCCGCATGTGCTTGTATCGCGCTTGGAGAGCCACCTGCCGGCTTCGAATCAGGTAGATCGTGTCCTTCTTCGACTCCTCAAGATTCGGATAGATGCGCACGGTTTGGTTCAGCGCCGCGGAAGCCCATCGCTCTGCAATGCGCCATGGACTTTGGTACCGGATAAAGACACTTCCAATACGCACGTCGCCGCGCGCTCCAGGGCAAATCGAATATCGCGCCGTCGCGGTTTCGCCCGCGGCAACGTTGATTTCCATTTCGGGCATCGCTTTGCGGAAAGAGGGCGGCACGTCATCAAGCACATCCGCGAGAATCGCCGCGCCGCCGCCATTTTGAAGTTCGATCCGGACTCCCGTTTCAAGCGAGAGCTGAACCGGAGAATCCCACACTCTGCCTATCCTCACTTCGCTCGGCTTCGGTATATTCGTCAAATCCCAAAACCAAAAGCCGATCATGGCGAAGTCCCACGCGAACATTGCGTAGAGATAGCGCGGGTCTGACCAGGCGGGCCCCAACCACACCAACCCAATCAGCATCAGGAGGAAGAAGCGCCTGCCAAAGGCAACCGGAACGCGAGAGGACGATAGAGCTGTTGCGTAAATCGGCGGCGGAACGAGATGGCTCGGCTCGCTCATTTCGGGACTTCTACCGCATTCACCACCTCGCGCACCACCTGATCCGCGCTGATCCCTTCGAGGTCCGCCTCCGGTTTCAGCACGATGCGATGGCGCAATACAGGTTTCGCGGCGGCCTTCACGTCGTCTGGAATCAGGAAGTCGCGGCCCTCGGTAGCAGCGATCGCTTTTGAAACCAGCATCAAACTCACCGCCGCGCGCGGGCTGCCTCCCAGGCTCACCGCCGGCCAGTTCCGAGTTCGCCCAACGAGCGTCACAATGTACCGGAACAGCGCCGGCTCGACCCGCACCTGCGCAATCTCCTTCCGAGCTTCCTCTAGCGTCGAAGCCTGCACTTTTCCCAGGCCCACGTTTTCCAGTTCTCTCGGATCAAAGCCTTTCTGAAAATTCTCCAGCACCTGAATCTCCTGCTCCGCATCGGGATAGCCGATGCGAATCTTCAGAAGAAAGCGGTCGAGCTGGGCCTCCGGCAGAGGATATGTTCCCTCGAACTCAACCGGGTTCTGCGTCGCAAAGACCGAGAACAAATCCGACAGCACATGGCGCGTCCCGTCAATCGTGACCTGCCTCTCTTCCATCGATTCGAGCAGCGCCGATTGCGTCCTTGGAGGCGTGCGGTTGATCTCGTCAACGAGAAGAAGATCCGTGAAGATCGGTCCTTTGTGCAACGCGAAGGAACTCGTGGCCATGTTGAAGACGTTCGCTCCCAGAACATCGGCCGGCATCAGGTCCGGCGTGCACTGCACGCGTTGAAACTTCAGGTCAAAAATATGGGCGAGCGTTTTAACTGCAAGTGTCTTCGCCAGGCCCGGAAAACCCTCCAGCAGCGCGTGCCCTCCCACAAGGAGGACGAGCAAAAGCTGGTTAAGCACCTCCGTCTGCCCCACGATCACTTTGGCGCACTCGCCTTGGACATACGCCGCCAGTTCACTCGCTTTATTCATTCCGCTTCCCTTCCTTCGTCGTCGTTCGTTTCACTTCGAGTCGCTCCGCGTAATCGTGGATCTCTTGAAATAGCACAAGCGGGTTTTCGACTTTGCCCTTCGGGGCTTCCTTTGCCAAATCGCAGCGCACCAGTACGTCCAACAATTGCGCCTCATCCCAACCAAAGCTTTCGCTCGCAGCGGCCGCTAATTCCTTCGACAAAACGTCCAAAGGCAGACCAAGTCTGCGAGTCAATGTGAAGCGCAGCCGCTGGTACGCCGTGCCCAGCGCCGCGGCCGAAACATGCGCCGAAGCATAGAGATCGCCGAGCGTGTCGACGAACTCCAGGGGCGAAAGCCGCGATGGCGTCACCGGAGCGCGGACCGGGCCCAATCGCCGCGAATAGGTAGCGAGAATCGCCAGAAATACCAAAGCAAACTGCGCCGCGCCCCAAACCACCGGTGTACGCATGAAAAATTCGGCCAGCGATCCGCGAACCCCATGAAAATATTCGTCCCAAAAGATCTCAGCTTGTCCCGGTGAGCCGACGCAGTTGAGGAAGAACGTGAGATTGTCCGAATCCAGAATGGCGCCGTTGGTCAGGGGAGTCGGCGCCGCCCACCAGATCACTTCACCTTTGCCGAATTGATAGGTGATGACCGCCGGCGTCCAGTGATCGCCGTAAACCGCGACTTGCCGCACTGAGTCCGGAGACCAACCTTCGGGCACAGCCATGGTGATTTGCGGCGCGCCACGAACAATCGCCGAAGGTAGCAGCGCACCGAACGTTTGCTTGGGATCGAGTGGATTCCCCTCTGCGAATTCCGATGCCTGCGGCAGAAATTCGCCGGCCGTCGCGCCGGTGGCGATCACTTTCCCGCCTTTTTCCAGGAACTCAATGATGTCGTACCGTTCCTCTTCAGAGGGCAATTCGGTTGGATCAGCGAGAATCAGCACCTTATTCGCGGAATCCTCAGGCAACTGCGCAGGAGACTGCTCCCAGCGCGAAACGTTGTATCCGAGCTGCTGCAGCAATAGAAACGCTCCTTCCGCGCCGTCCCAGGAAGCGGAATATGTCGAGGGCGCGGACGGCATCACGTTCGCTTGCGGGCGGGACACCATCGCCGCCACCACAACCAGAATGGCAAACAGCATTCCGGCCCCGATCAGGAGCTTGCGATCGGCGCTGTCGAGACCCCGAGGCATCCCAATTTCTCCAGAAGATTTCTCGCTTCGAGCCAATCCGATTTCGATGCAGGCCGGTATCCGTACCAGATCAGCTCAAAGTGATTGGTCATTTCCCGTAGCGAAATCTTTTCGTTCGCACCGGCGCTTAGCACGCGCAAAGACTCGCGAGGCGTGCGGGAACGATCGCGTTTGAGAAGTTTCAGATCCTCGAGCCGCGCGATCGCCGCCCAGTATGCACAATGCACGGCTTCGCGATAATCGGCTCGTTCCGCCGCAGCGGCGGCCTCGCTCAGCCAGGCGCGCGAATCGCTCACATCGGCCGATGAAGCAGGCAACTCGTCAAAACCCTGCCGCCGTGAGCGGGTGCGATGTAACCATACACAAAATGCGATAAGCGCAAGAGCGATCACCGTCCATGCCAGCGCATTTCCCGTCCGCGCGCTCAAATGCAGGCGCGCAAGCAGTCCGAAAAGGAACCGGGCAATGCGCTCTTCGATCCGGTTTACGAACAATTGCCACGGCGTCGGCCCTTTGGCGCCGCCAAATTCCCTGCGCTTGAAAATTTCGTTCAATTTGCCGCGCGCGTCTGCGAGTTGAACGCCGCCCGGCCTGCTATCCATGGCAAATGCCGCCTGACGCATTTCCGCCAATCGAAATTCCAGACTCCGCGCTAGCTCGCCGGCGTTATTTCGGTGGCCTTGCAAATCCTCCAGCGCCGAATCGATCGAGTCCGTCGGCACGTAAAAGACGCTTCCGTTGTCGTTCACAACCCATTCGGAAGGTAACGACTCGCGGATTCGCGCGATTTCAGCGGGATTATTCTTGCTCTGCTCGATCAGGGTGGAATAGCGCTGCAGCTCTGACTCGTAAGCACTCAGGCCCATCGCGCCGGATTGCCGCGAACTGACATCTCCGGCATGCAAAGGAAGTGGCAATAACCAAAACAGGAACGCGACGCAGATTGCGACGACAGTCTTGCATCGACTCAGATTCGTGGGCCGTCGCACTCGAAGCTCATGAAGGGAGCGCGCTGCCGGAAGCAGGCATCACGGAAGTTGGGAGGGCGTTCAATGATCCCATCAGATGTTCGATGTCGAATCCCTCTTTGCGCACGCGTAGATTGTAATACATCAGCGAAAAGGCGATGGTCTGTACCGGGGCGGCAATCACCTGCGCGACGAAGCTGGCGGCGTCTTGCAACACAACCATGCCGAAGGGTAATCCTTGAGCTCCTCGCATCGCCGCGATAATTAGAAACGGAAAGGTGCAGAAAGATGTGACCGCGGCTGCAAGTATAAACGTAAGCAGAAAGATCAAAAACATCTGCATCCCGAAACTCTTCGTCAGGTCCATACTGCGGCTCAGCGCTGTGCCTGGCCAGATGTCTTCCAGCATGGCGGCAGGAACGGCGAGGCCAAGGCGGCACATCAGTATAATCCCCGGAATAATCAGCGCGATGAATCCGGCGCCTATCGCAAGCGCCGTGAGGAAAATCGTGCCAAGCACCTGGAGCACATGCCCGCGAACCTGATTGAATGAACCGCGAATACTCACCGGCCGCCCGAGATAGATGTCTGAAACCGCGAATACCGTAGCCGCCTCGCCGATGCCCGTCAGTACAAAGGTGAGAATCATTATCAGGAAGACGCTGCCGGCTCCCGCCGCCACCAGGGGGCCGGCGGATTGAACATGACCCGCGCGAAACGCAGTCACTTGACTCGTCGTAAACCAGGCTATTCCCACGTTGAAAAAGAACAGCACGAGGAATGGAAGAGACATGATGCCGGCAAAAAGCCAGAAATTCGTTTTGTAAAGCTTAAAGGTGCGATCCAGGACTTCGCCGAGGGTCATCGGACGCAGGTCTGCAGTTGGCATCGGGCCTCCTGGACGCTCTAAGGGTTAGCGAATATAACCACAGCTTAACTGAGAACGCAAGTTATGCGCCAAGTCATGGCAGGAGTCGCCGCGTAAGCGCTACTATGTGCCTGCTGGATCATCCAGGAATTTGACTGTCCATTGCCATTTAAATGGGGCGGGGAAAAGCTTATTGGTTTACTCCGCTGGCGAGCATGCCGCCATCCACGCAGAGAATCTCGCCGTTGACGTAGCTGGCCGCATCGGAAGCCAGAAAGACAGCCGCTCCGGCTAAGTCTTCTACCTCGCCAAAACGCTTTAGCGGGATGCGCGTGAGGAATTCCTGCCCTCGCGGCGTGCCCAGGATCAGGTTTTTATTCAGCGCGGTCCTGATGACGCCAGGCGCGATCGCGTTGACGTTCACTCCGTGAGGTCCCCATTCAATGGCCAGGGATTTCGTGACGGCGCCCACCGCAGCCTTGCTTGCGTTGTAAGCCGTCACTTCGAAGAGGCCGACGAACGTCGCCAGTGAGGCGATATTGATGATCCGGCCATAACCTCGCTGAAGCATGTGACGGCCGAACACCTGGCAGGCGCGGACAGTGCCCGTCAGGTTAGTCTCGATGATGCCGTTCCATTCGCTATCCGGAAAATCGAGCGTCGGGCCGCGCTTCGTGCGCCCGGCGGAGTTCACCAGAATGTCCACTTTGCCGAACGCTTTGATCGCTGCTTCCAGCAAGGCCTCAAGCGAGGTTCGATCGGTCACGTCCGAGGTGACGCGAAGCGCGCGTCGGCCCGCCTGCTCGATTTCCTGTGCGGCGCTTTCAACTTCCTCGCCGCGCCGAGACGTCGCCGCCACATCCGCACCCGCTGCAGCCAATCCCATGGCGATCGCGCGCCCGATTCCGGACGTTCCCCCAATGACAACCGCTGATTTCCCGGTCAGAGCAATCGGGCCAAAGGTCACAATTCACCTCACCAATTCCACATCGTGCCATCGAACTTGCGGTTCACGGGCAAATAGGCCCGTTCGTAGGGGAATTTCGCGGCCAGCTTCTCGTCGAAGTCGACACCGTGGCCGGGTGCATCGCCGGGATAGAGGAAACCACGCTCGAAATAATAGTGGTGCGGAAACACCTCGTCCGTTTCTTTCGTGTGCCACATATATTCCTGAAGCCCGAAATTAGGGATCGAGATATCGAAGTTGAGCGAAGTGCCGAGCGTGATCGGCGACATATCCGTCGCGCCGTGGCAGCCGGTTTGCACGTGAAACATATCAGCAAACGACGCAATTTTTTTCAACGGCGTCAGGCCGCCGCCGCGAAGCGGCTCCATGCGAAGGTAATCGATCAATTGCTCGCTGATCAGCGTCTTCGCATCCCACACGGAATCGAAAATCTCGCCCACCGCAAGGGGGGTTGTTGTGTGCTGGCGGATGATTCGAAAGCCTTCCTGAAGTTCGGCCGGCGTGGCATCCTCCAGCCAGAAAAGCCGATACGGTTCGAGGTCTTTTCCCAGGCGCGCCGCCTGGATCGGCGTGAGCCGGTGGTGCGCATCGTGAAGAAGATTCACATCCGTACCGTATCGGGAGCGGAGTTCGTCGAACAGCTTCGGCACGAAATTCATATATTTCTCAGTGGACCAGCTTTCCTCCGTCGGCAGGCCTTTGTGAGCAGGCTCGTAAAATTTTTCGTCTTTCGAGACCCCGTAGATTGCCGGAATTCCCGGAATGCCGGTCTGCGCGCGAACCGCAACGTAACCTGCTTCGATGAAGCGTCCAACGGCTTCCGCGGTCTCTTTGATATCGCGCCCATTCGCGTGCCCGTACACAGTGACTTTTGTCCGGCTCTTTCCGCCGATCAGGTTATAAATCGGTGTGTTTAGCGTTTTGCCTTTGATGTCCCACAGCGCCACGTCAACGGCGCTGATCGCAGTCATCGTCACAGGGCCTTTGCGCCAGTACGCGCCGCGATAGAGGTATTGCCATGTGTCTTCAATGTTCGCCGGATCGCGCCCGATCAGCATCGGAATCACATGATCGGTCAGATAGCTCGCGACGGCGAGTTCACGGCCGTTCAGGGTCGCGTCGCCCAAGCCATGTACGGCCTGATCGGTGTAAATCTTCAAAGTGACGAAATTGCGCCCCGGCGAGCAGACAAAAACCTTCGCATCCGTGATCTTCATTCAGCTTTCTGTCCTCGTCTTTCAGCTTGAAAACTGCGCTCAATCAATTGGTGAACTTTTATGCACTCGACTTGGCCTTTTCATTTTCACGACGGAAAACGTGCTGCGACTACGCCGTCTTCCCCGCCGTCTGCGCCGCTTCGTAGACGCGCTCCACGAGCGCCAGGCTGCGGCGGCCTTCGCGGCCATCGCAGTTGAGCTTGCCGCCATCACGAACGGCTCGAATGAAATCCGCGATCGCGGCCCGGTGGCCGCTGATATCGTTCACGACGGCAGAAGTCGCGCGCTCGCCCACGCCTGCGGCAGCGGGCGGCGGGCTGAGCAGACCCTCCCTTTTGTGACGCAGATCGGCGGCGATGATCCGGTCGCCCTCCAGAATCACGGTGCCTTCCGTCCCAGTGATTTCAACCCGGCGCTCATAACCGGGGTATTCGGCGGTAGTGACTTGCAGGCTCCCGAACGCACCGTTCTCAAATTCGAGAATCGCGAGAGCCGTATCCTCGCACTCCATTTCCTGCAGAACGGTCGCGATCCGCGCCTGCAGGTTGGCCACGTCGCCAATCATCCAGAGCAGGAAATCGACAGTATGTATGCCCTGGTTCATCAGCGCGCCGCCGCCATCGATCGCGCGCACGCCATGCCAGCGCGATTTCGTGTAGTACTCCGGCGGACGATACCAGGGCACGTGAGCATCCACGAGCAGCAGGCGGCCGAGACCGCCTTCGAGAATCAGCTTTTTGATCTTGAGATTCTCGGGATGAAAACGTTCCTGGAAAATTACTCCGCACAGAACTTTGGCTTCATCGCAGGCTTTGATCAGAGCATCAGCACGTTCCGTGCTGATGTCGATCGGCTTCTCCACCTGCACGTGCAGGCTGTGCCGCGCAGCCGCGATACCTTGATCGGCATGCAGGCCTGATGGGCTCCCGATAATCACCATCTCCATGGGGCGGTGCGTTAGAAGCGTCTCGAGGTTGCCATAAACGGCGGCGTGATGCGCCGAACCGATCTCGCCGGCCTTCACAGGATTGGGGCCGTAGACAGCTACCACTTTCGCGTCGGGAATCGAGTCGACGGCGCGGGCATGTGTGTTGCTGATATTTCCGCCGCCGATCAGGCCTACGTGAATAGTCATTTGAGAATCCGCAAAAAGAAATTTCTTGGGGGCGAAGCCCTGCCCCCACATCGCAGTCGGCTTTTCGATCTGCGCCGCTAGGTGAGGATGCCGGCTTTGGTCAGTTCTTCCTTCATGCCTTTCCAGCTGATGCGCGAAGATGCCTCGGGCGTGCCGGCGCCACGCCAGTGCGTCTCAAGGCTTGCCGCGTGACGATAGCCATCCGCCTTCAAAGCGCGGAACTGCCCGACCCAGTCGATAATGCCGGTCCCCATCGCGGCCCACTCGTAGCCGTTACCGTTCGGTTTCTTCTCCGCGTCTTTCACGTGGCAATGGCCAATGCGATTCTTCGGGATATGGCTATAGCCGTCTGGATACGGAATCTCGCCGTGATACGCAGCGTTACCGGCATCCCAATTCAAAAAGAAATGCGGAGACTGTATTTCAGCGAGCAGTCTTCCGGACTCCTCGCCGGTAGCCGTATTGCACGATGGCTCGTTTTCGAGCACCAAAATCAATCCGTTGTCGGCCAACTTATTCGCCGCTTTGAGCAGTTCCTGGTTCATGTCTTTGCGATACGGCTCGGCATCCTCCAATCGCCAAAAATCGAAGCACCGGACGCGCGGGCAATTGAACATTTTCGCCAGCTTGATACTGTGATCGAGCACATCGGCCTGTTGGTCAAACGTGAAACTGGCGTTGAATGCGTCGCCGGTCGGGCTGAATTTGGACTTCGGCGCGCCGGGCCAATCGACTTTGAAGAGCGGGCTGGCGATATCGCTAACCTTCAAATTATGTTTTTTTACGATGCCTGTGGCTTCAGCCAAGTGATTGTCGTCGAGATTAAACAGGTTCTTGCCCCATAGTTCGCGCAGTTCGACGTAGTGCATGCCGAAGTCGTTCGCCGCAACGTCACAGGCGTGCCCAAAATCCTGCGAAATTTCGTCGCTGATCACCCCGATCTGAAACGGTGTATCCATGTCGTCAGCCCTCACAACTCCGGCGGCAACAGTCATCGCTCCTATGCCCGCGATAAAATCCCGCCTGCGGATTTGATGTTTCATCGCTTCTTCTCCTCGCTTCGCAAAACCACTTCCGCGCCGGATGGCCCAGGCAAAAGCTCACGCGGACTTCCCTCCCGCGGGAACCGCCTCCACTCCGCCCCGGAACTGCTTTACGATCTCCACAAACTGCTTTGCTCTCTCGGTGATACGCGCGTCGAGGCCCTGCTTCAATGCCGATACGCTCACCAAATCGCCTCCCACACCCAGCGCCTCCGAGCCCGCTTCCAGAAAAGACTTGGCCGTGGCCAAAGACACGCCGCCCGTCGGAATCATCTTGATCTGCGGCAGCGGGCCTTTCAACGCCTTAATGTATCCCGCGCCGCCGACCTCGCCAGCGGGGAAAATCTTTATCATGTCGCCGCCCAGACTCCAAGCATTTACGACTTCGGTGGGGGTTAGCGCGCCGGGCAGAATGACGATGTCTTCGTCGTTGCAGTAAGCGATCGTCTTCGGATTAAGCGCGGGGCTGACGATGAAGTGCGCGCCCGCCCTGACGCATTCCCTGGCTTTTTCAGGATCGAGAACCGTGCCCGCACCGATCAGCGTCGTTTCACCCATTTCCGCCGCAAGCTCTTCGATCACTCGCACGGCGCCCGGTACCGTCATCGTGATTTCGACGATCGAGATGCCGCCCTTGTGAATGGCCGCAACTGCGCGGCGGGCGAGGTCGGTGCTATCGACACGCACGATGGGAATCACACCTACATCGCGCATCCACTGCAAAACTTCAGATTTAGTGAAGCGTTTCATTCTATTTTGCCTGTTGATTCAAGGTCGCTCACTTCGCGAGCCAAAGCCGTCGCGAATTATCGGGCCACGCGGGCGCTGGCTCCTTTCATCACCCGTTCCACGTCGGCGAACGTCGCCATGCTCGTATCGCCTGGCGTCGTCATGGCAAGCGCGCCGTGCGCGGCGCCGCACTCGACGGCCCATTGCGCGCCGCGATTCGTGAGAAATCCATAGATCAATCCCGAAGCGAACGAATCCCCGCCGCCGATGCGGTCGAAAACTTCCAGGTCCATTCGTAAGGGCGCGCAATAGAAATGGCCTTCGGACCAGCAAACCGCGCCCCAATCGTTGCGCGTGGCGCTTTTCGCATTGCGAAGACTCGTCGCGACGGCCTTGAGGTTTGGAAATTCCGTCACCACTTTTTCGATCATGCGCCCGAAACTGGCCGTATCCAGCTCGGAATAGTTCTCGCTCACGCCGTCCGTTTGAAAGCCGAGAGCGGCCGTAAAATCTTCCTCGTTGCCCAGCAGCATATCGACGCCGCGGACCAGCTCGCGATTCACTTCAACCGCGCGTTTTTTCCCTCCGATGGATTTCCAGAGCGAGTCGCGGTAATTCAAGTCGTACGACACGATCGCACCCGATTCTTTAGCTTTGCGAATCGCCTCCTGCGCGACCACGGGCGTGGTTTCGGAAAGCGCCGCGAAAATGCCGCCCGTGTGAAACCACCGCGCGCCCTCGCGGCGAAAGATCGTTTCCCAGTCGATGTCGCCGGGCTTCAATTTCGAGACGGCGGTGTGCCCCCGGTCCGAGCAGCCCAGCGCAGCGCGCACGCCAAATCCCCTTTCGGTGAAGTTCAACCCGTTGCGAATTGTCCGCCCCACTCCGTCGTAAGGAAACCATCTCACATGAGACTGATCGACGCCCCCCTGATTCATTAAATCTTCGACGAGACGACCGATCGGATTATCGGCAAGCGCGGTGACCACAGCGGTCTTCATGCCGAAGCAGCGATGCAACCCCCGCGCCACGTTGTATTCGCCCCCGCCTTCCCACACCTGGAAGGTCCGCGTAGTCGCGACGCGGCCATCGCCGGGATCAAGACGCAACATGACTTCACCGAGGCTCACCATATCCCAGAGGCAACCGTCTTTGGCCTTAATTTCCACCGATCCTCATCCTTTTTTACGCCACATCCAGAGCCGCGGGCTGCAGCTGCGGCACGATGATGTGAATCACAAGCAGCGCCGTGAGATACGCGCAACCTGCGATCGCAAAAATCAGGCTGTAAGAACCCGTCTTCTGCAGCAAATATCCTACAACCACGGCGATCAACATACCGCCAAGCGCGCCTGCCGTGCCAATGATGCCCGTGACCGAACCCACGGCGCGCCTCGGAAACATATCCGACGAAAGCGTAAACAGATTCGCTGACCAGCCCTGATGCGAAGCCGTGGAAAGAGTGAGTATCCCCACGGCCACCCAAAGGCTGGCCGCGTGCGCCGCAAAAATGATCGGCACAGCCCCACACGCGCAGATAAACATGGCGGTCTTGCGCGCGGCGTTGCATGACCAGCCGCGCTTCAGCAGCGCGCCGGACAGCCAGCCGCCCAGCAGGCTGCCTACCGTGGCGCCGGCATAAATCACGATGAGAGGCGGGCCAAGTTCCAGAAGGCTGAGGCCGTGCGTGCGGTGCAAAAAGTCCGGCACCCAAAAGAGGAACAGCCACCAAACCGGATCGGTGAGAAATTTTGCGATAGCGATCGCCCAGAGCTGGCGATGAGGAAGCAGCCGGGCCCATGGGATTTTTACGGGACGCTCCGACGGATCGCTGCGGATATAGGCGAGTTCGGCGGCAGAGACGGATTTGTGTTCTTCAGGAGGCCGATACATCAGAAGCCAGGGCAAAATCCATGCGAGATTCAAAGCGCCGGTGGCGATAAACGTCATGCGCCAGCCGAACCGCACGGTGAACCACGGAATGATGAGGGGAACGATGATCGGTCCGAGATTCGTGCCGGAATTGAAAATGGCGGTTGCGAGGGCGCGCTCTTTGCGCGGAAACCATTCGGCAACGGTTTTGATCGAAGCGGGGAAGCTGCCGCCCTCGCCGAGCCCGAGGGCAAAGCGCGCAGCACTGAACTCTATTACTGAGCGAGCGGCTGCGTGCGCCATCGCGGCCACGCTCCAGATCAGCGCGGAAAGCGCGTAACCGATGCGCGTGCCAAGCCAATCGATCATCGGCCCCATGACGAGATAGCCGATAGCGTAAGCGAACTGAAAAAACAGAATGATGTTTGCGTAATCGAGCTCGCTCCAGTGAAGTTCGCGCTGAAGCGTGGGCTTAAGCAAGCCGATCACTTGGCGGTCGATGTAGTTAAACGTCGTGGCGAAAAAAAGAAGGCCGCACATCACCCACCGCCAGTGTCCGACGCCGGCGCGAGCAACCGAGGCGACCCCAGCGCCCTCGACAACGGACGCGGTGCCCGCCGCTTGCCCGGTGTGCAGCGCGTCGTTGGGCGAAGAGGTCACTCGAGACCTCTCTCTGCGGCCCCGCGCGGCATGCGATAGGAGGGCTTGCCCCCGTTGCGAACGCGTCCGAGGCCGGAAAAGCCAAGCTGGCGCGAAACTTCGCGGCAGCTTTGGCAAATCGCCGAACTCATGTCGCGTTCCTGCGACACCATGCGGCCCGTGGGACCGGAAATGCTGAGGGCCGCGACTGGCTGTTCCGAGTGGTCGAAAATCGGAGCGCCGATGCAGGAAACGCCGGGCTCGTTTTCCTCGCGGTCCCACGCATAGCCGCGCTCGCGAACGATTTCGATTTCCTTTTTAAGCTTGCGCAGTTCCGCTGGCGTAAGCGCCTTCACGAGCGTTGCGAATTCGTCTTCACGGGAATACGCGAGCATCGATTTGCCCAGAGACGTTGTGTGGATCGGCATTTGGCTGCCGATCACGGCCGCCATGCGGAAGGGCTGCGAACTTTCCAGAATATTCAAGTAGAGCAGCTTGCCCGCGTGGATCACGGCAAGATTCACCGTTTCGTTGAATTCCTTGCGCAGGCGATCCATGAAGGGATAGGCACTTTGCTTCAGGTCGCGGCGGAAGTGCGCGGCGCGTTCAAAGAGCTTGAGGCCCAGCGTATACCCGAGGCCGTTGGGAGTCCGCTCCACGTAGCCGCGGCGCGAGAGCGTGCACAGCAGGCGAAATGTCCGGCTCTTGTTGAGGCCCACGCGCTTGCAGATCGCGTTGAGGCTGGTTTCTTCCCCACCATGGAAAGCTTCCAGCACGTCGAGCGCGCGGTCGACCGCTTGCACAACATACCGTTCATTGGATGCGCGTTTATCGTTCATTTCGTGGAAGTCTTGCGATTGTACCCTTTTAGCCGCAAGCCGACGGAAGCTCGCGGCAATCCCCCCGATTGCCAGCAGCGGAGTTCAAACGTCATTCGCGTGGAAATTGCGCCTGTTTTGACAAATAAAACGCCGTTTCCACCCCGGTCGACGATAATTCAGGGCGACGATTGTTGTCCAGCCTTTTTTGCACAGCTCTTTTAGGGCTGGTAGGCGATTGCTGAAGTTACTTCTTCTCGATGCGGACGATGATAGCGGGCTTTTTGCCGACACGCAGCGTGTGATCGCCCGGTTGGCTTCCATCGACAGCGTAAGTAACGTCGTCGATTCGCGCGCCGTTCCAATCGACCGCCCCCTGCTTGATCAGGCGTTCGCCTTCGCTGCGTGACGGCGCGAGATCCGCAAATGCGATCAGAGCGGCTAGTTTGGTCTTGCCCGCTGATGAGAGAGAGAAAACCTTCATCTGGGTCGGCAATTGCCTCTTGCTGTAGATCAGGTCCCATTCTTCGCCGGCTTTCTTTGCCGCATCTTCGCCGTGAAATTGCGCCACGATCACGTGCGCGAGCTCGCTCTTGGCCTTTTTCGGATGGAGCTCGCCGGTGCGGACTTCTTCGCGCATGCGCACGATTACCGGCGAGGCAAAATCCGTAAGCAACTCGTAATACGACCACATCACTTCGTCTGAGATCGACATGACCTTGCCGTACATTTGCCCCGGCGCTTCCGTGATGCCGACGTAATTTCCCAGGCTCTTGGACATCTTGCGCTCGCCGTCGAGTCCGACCAGAATCGGCATCGTCAGCACGGTCTCTGAGCTCTGGCCGTATTCGCGCTGGATATCGCGGTGCACCAGCAGATTGAACTTCTGCTCGGTCGCGCCCAGCTCCACATCCGATTCCAGCGCGACCGCGTCGCACGCGGTGAGCAATGGATACAGCAGCTCGTGCACCGATATCGGCTGATTTTTTTCCAGGCGCGACCGGAAATCCTCGCGTTCCAGCATTCGGGCAAGCCGGTAATGGCCGCACAGGCGGACAACTTCGTGGCTGGGCATTTTGCCGAGCCACTCGCTGTTATAACGGACCTCGGTCTTTTCGCGGTCGAGGATTTTGTAAACCTGTGCGAGATAGGTCTTCGCGTTGGCATCCACCTGTTCGCGCGTGAGCGGCGGGCGCGTCTCGGAAACGCCGGTGGGATCGCCGATCATCGCCGAAAAATCGCCGATCAGGAAAATCGCCGTGTGGCCCATATCCTGAAAATGCTTCAGCTTGCGCAGCACCACCGTGTGGCCAAGGTGAATATCCGGCGCCGTGGGATCGACGCCTAGGTAAACGCGAAGAGGCTTCCCGGTTTTGGCGGAATTTTCGAGCTTCGTCTTGAGCTCGTCTTCGCGAATGATTTCCGCCGCGCCCTTTTTCAGATACGCAAGCTGCTCGTCAACCGGCCTGAACGCCGTTTCCTCCACTAAACTTTCTCCCCACTTGTGATCACGCGCTGGCCCTCCATGCGAAAGCGGCCCTCAAGCACGATGCTCACGGACTCCGCATAGATCCGATGCTCTTCGCGCAGAATTCGCTCAGAAAGGCTCTCCACCGTATCGGCGTCTTCGATTCGCACTGCTGCTTGCATCACGATCGGCCCCGCGTCCAGATTTTCATCCACAAAATGCACGGTACACCCGGTAATTTTAGCGCCATGCTCGAGCGCCTGGCGCTGTGCCTCGAGGCCGGGAAACGCAGGCAGCAGCGAAGGATGGATATTCAAAATGCGATTGGGAAATTCAGCCACAAAATACGGCGAAATCAACCGCATATACCCGGCCAGGCAAACCAGATCGACGCTCTTTTCCTGCAGCGCCGCCACAACCAGTTTATCGTATGCCTCGCGTTCCAACCCTTTCGAGGGAATCGCCCGCGCGGCAATGCCTCTCTCTCGCGCGCGGTCGAGGCCCGGCGCGTTTTCGCGATTGCTCAGGACAAGTGCGATCTCCGCGTTGGGTAGTCTTTCCTTTGCGACGGCCTCGGCGAGCGCTTCGAAATTCGATCCGCGGCCCGAAAGCAGCACTCCAATCTTCTTTTTCATGATTTTTTCACAGCAAGCGAAATTAGCACACTTCACAAGGCCGGCCAAACCAAAGCGCGCTAATCCGTTGCCCGGCGAACGCAAATGGACGTAAGCTCTCCACCGTTGGATATTGCACAATTGGAAGACTTTCGATGACCTGTGACAATTTCGCCGCCGCAAAAGCCGTCGCGACCGGCCTGCAAATTGCCGAGTTGCGCGTGCACTCGATTGCGATCGCCGATCCTCCACTAAGGAGTTCTTACGGGCTGCACGCGCCTTATGCGCTGCGCACAATCATCGAACTCGATAGCAGAGACGGCGTCGTCGGACTCGGCGAGACCCACGGCGGCGAAGGCATCGCGCAGGCGCTCGCGTCGATTAAGCCAAAATTGGCCGGCGCCGATCCTTTCCGCCTTCTGGGCGAAATCAATACGCGCCTGGGATCGAAGCGTGCCGGAACGAGCCAGGATCGTTCGCAAACATATCTTGTGCCCGGCGAAAACCCGCTCGACCTTGAAGCGCGAATCAACTCCGTGCTCGAAATCGCTTGCCTCGACTTGATCGGCAAAGCGATCGGCAAGCCTGTCTGCGATCTTTTGGGCGCCCGCGCGCGCGATGAAGTCGCGTTTTCCGCCTACGCGTTTTATAAACACGCCGGCGGTGGCGGTGAAGGCGACGATAAGCGCGCAGATGTCTACGGCGAGGCTTTGACTCCCGAGGCGATCGTCCGCCAACTAAAGCAGATGATCGCCGAATACGGCTTCGACGAAGTAAAACTCAAAGCAGGCGTTCTCGATCCCCAAATTGAGATTGAAACGATTCGCCGGCTTCGCGCCGCTCTCGGCAGGGAAATTCCGCTCCGCCTCGATCCCAACTGCGCATGGTCTGTCGAGACCTCCGTGAAAATCGGCAAAGCGCTGCAATCCGAGCTGGACAATGGCGGCTATTTGGAGGATCCCACCGCCGGCCTCGCAGGCATGGCCCAGGTTCGCAAAAAGCTGGGCGAAGCGAGAGTCGAAACGCCTTTGGCAAGCAATGTCGCGGTCACTTCGTTTGCCGATCTTCCCGAAAGCGTGCGAACCGATGCCGTGCAGATCGTCCTTTGCGATCCGCACTACTGGGGCGGCATACGGCAGGTTCAGCACCTCGGCAAAGTGTGCGAAACCTTTGGACTCGGCCTCTCGATGCACTCGAACAGCCACCTCGGTGTTTCGCTGATGGCGATGGCCCACGCTGCCGCGTCCACTCCGCACCTCACCTATGCCTGTGACACTCATTATCCTTGGCAAACCGCGCAGGACGAAGTGATCTGCGGCGGCCGGGTGAAATTCGTTCGCGGCCGCGTTCGCATTCCGGATAGTCCGGGCCTGGGCATCTCACTCGATCACGACCAACTCGCCCGTCTGCGCGAACGCTACGCAAAAAGCACATTCCGAAAGCGCGATGACGAAGCCGAAATGAGAAAACACGTCGATCCGAATTGGAGGAGAGTTTTGCCGCGCTGGTGACCCCATCAGAGCCAGGCAGCAACAGATGGACCACGTAGTCGAAGGAAAGAGAAAATGAGCAGCGGCACAACGCATGACGAGAACCACCCCGGCTATTTCGACGTCGAAGCGTTTATTCTGGCCGGCGGCACCAGCTCGCGGATGGGGCGCGCGAAACACTTGCTCGATTTCGAAGGCGAGCCACTCATTTGCCGAATGGCGGAAATCGCAAAGCCTCTCGTAAAAAGTGTGGCGATTGTCGGCGCCACTGAAATTCACTTGCCTGCCGCCATTCGAGCGATTCCCGATGATGACTTGGGAATTCCGCGAGAAGAGGGCAGGAGCAACGGCCCGCTCGTAGGGATTGCAACGGCGCTCGCTCATTCGCGATCCGAATGGAATCTGATCCTCGCGTGCGACCTGCCTTACGTCACACGCGACTGGCTCGCCTGGCTGTTCAGACGAGCGGCGACATCCCAGGCGCAGATCGTAATGCCCGTAACCGACAGAGGTCCCGAACCTCTCGCGGCCATTTATCGCCGAAACTGCCGGCAAACAATTATTCGATCACTCGAAGATGGAATTCGCAAAGTGACCGCCGCAGTAAGCCGGTTGGAAGTGGAAACGGTCCACCAAAGCGAATGGCGCCATATCGACCCGGAAGACCTGGTGCTGAGAAACATGAACAATCCCGCGGATTACGAAGAAGCTCGACTCTGGCGTGCAAAACGGATGCACGGCGCGGCGGAAGTACGCTGAAATCTCGTCGCAGACGCCTAGGTTCGCTGGCGTCGACTCGAACAAGTTCCCGCTCGCAAACAGTAGAAAAAGCTTTTCAACGTGCGGGCGCCTCGGCATTTGCAACAGGCGGCGCGATAACCCGTTCCTCACCGGAATAAACGACAAATCGCTCACCGCGCAAAAACCCGATGAGAGTGATGCCGAATTCGCGCGCCAGCCGCACCGCAAGACTCGAAGGCGCTGACACGGATGCGAGTACCGGCAGGCCCGCGGCAATCGCTTTCTGCACGATTTCGAATCCGCCCCGTCCGCTCGCGAGCAGGACGTGGCCGCTCAGCGGAGCCTTCCCCTGCTGCAAGGCCCAGCCGATCACTTTGTCGACTGCATTATGGCGTCCAATATCTTCGCGCAACACAAGCAATTCGCCTGACGCCGTGAAGAGCCCGGCCGCGTGAAGGCCGCCGGTTCGGCTGAAATTTGCCTGCGCGGATCGAAGCTTTTCGGGAAGGGCGCAAAGCACACGCGGATCGAAATGCGAACCGCTATCCGGCCGGCGGATTCCGCGATTCCGCAGTTCGTCAATCGCGGCCTTCCCGCAAACTCCGCACGCTGACCCCGCCGTGAACTTTCGTTCGCGACTGCCGGCAGGAATCTCCGCATCCGGCGACAAACGAACGACCATCACATTCTCGCGGTTGGACGCGTTCAAGCCGGGATGATCCGAATGATCGATTGAGAGAAGCTGGTTTCGCGCGGTGATCAACCCTTCGGAAAAAAGGAGGCCCATGGCCAGTTCGGAATCGTTTCCGGGCGTACGCAGCGTCACGCCAAACGGCGCATCGTTTATTCGTATTTCGAGCGGCTCTTCGCTGGCGACGCAATCGTCCAAGCGGCGCGGCACGCCGTTGTTCCATTCCGTCACTCGCGTTACACAAATGTCCGGTTTCTGCCTGCGCATGCAGCCGCCAAGCGCGCTTCCCTTCCGAAAAGAAGCGGCGCGCGTCCCAATTATACGCTGGGCAGAAAATCGCGCCTCGACCGCGCCCTAAGTGCGCCGCGCAATCGCGCCCATCATCCTCCCGCAATCGCGCCCACGATCAAGAGTGGCTCAACTCCGGATACGACTTGTTCCGGCAGCGGCGCGTCCGGCAATTCGTGCGACAAATCCTCCGAGCACGCGAAGAATCTCAGGAACGGGCGCCGCACTTGCGTCACGTGATCGCGTATCGTCCCGCAAAGCGCAGGATACTGCTTCTCCAGTGCGTCAAGCACCGCGCGCTGCGTCGCGCTTCCCGAGACCTCGACGCTCACCTCGCTGCCAACGCCCGCAAGCGTCCGCAAGTGCGCCGGCAGCACAACTCGAATCATGGCAGCGTTTGCACCTCAACCGAAAGTACGGCGGGAAGGCTCTGCACGATCGGCGTCCAATTCTCGCCCGCGTCCGGCGAGACGAATACCTGCCCGCCCGTCGTTCCAAAATAAATTCCGCACGAATCGAGCGAATCGACGGCCATCGCGTCGCGAAGCACGTTCACGTAGCAATCCTTTTGCGGCAAGCCCTTGGTCATCGGCTCCCATTCGTTCCCGCCGCTTTTGCTCCGATAGACGCGCAACTTTCCCTCGAGCGGGAAATGTTCCGAATCGCTCTTGATCGGCACCACGTAAATCGTCTCCGGTTCGTGCGCGTGCACGTCGATCGCAAAGCCGAAATCGGTGGGCAAATTCCCGCTCACTTCTTTCCACTGGTCGCCCGCATTGTCACTGCGCATCACGTCCCAATGCTTCTGCATGAAAAGCACGCCCGGCCGCTTTTTGTTCATTGCAATGTGGTGAACGCAGTGCCCCACTTCCGCCGTGGGATCGGGAATATATTGCGACACGAGGCCGCGATTGATCGGCTTCCACGTTTTGCCGCCGTCGTCCGTGCGAAATGCGCCCGCCGCGGAAATCGCGATATACATCCGGTTCGGATCCTGCGGATCAAGAACGATCGTGTGCAGGCACATGCCGCCGGCGCCCGGTTGCCACTTCGGTCCCGTGCCGTGACCGCGCAGCCCAGCCAGTTCGCTCCAGCTTTGCCCGCCGTTGGTCGAACGAAACAGGCCCGCATCCTCCACGCCCGCATACACCGTATCGGGATCGTTTAGCGAAGGTTCCAGGTGCCACACCCGCTTGAATTCCCACGGATGCTGCGTGCCGTCGTACCACTGATGCGTGTGCAGTTCGGCGCCATTCGCAGAAGTCGTGTCGTACACGAACTTGTTGCTCTCGCCTTTCGGCATTTGGCCCGGCTCAGCGTTCACCCCGCCGCCGGGAGTCTCCCACGTTTTTCCGCCGTCGCTCGAACGCTGGATCACCTGCCCAAACCAGCCGCTTGATTGCGACGCATAAATGCGGTTCGGGTCGGCCGTCGAACCCTTCACGTGATAAATCTCCCAGCCCGCGAAAAACGGCCCGCTCACATCCCATTTCTCGCGCTTTCCGTCGGCACTCAGGATGAACGCGCCCTTGCGAGTCCCCACCAACACTCGAACATTGCTCATGCCCGCTCCTTTGCCTTTCGGTGATTTTTCGAATCGAACCGCGGAAGCAGCGGCGTTCGATCATCCACGAGCCAGCGCCGCCTCGTTTCCCCCAAAATCGCCTCTCGATTTTTTCCCATGTGCTCGATCACCTCGCAGGGTGCGGCTGTTTGTTCGTGCCGCGCGCCCCAAATAAGCAGATCGAGCATCACGGGCGCCAGATCGATGCCCTTTTCCGTCAGCCGGTAATTCAATCGGCGGCGGTCGCGCGGCTCCGCTCGCGCCGCGACCAGTCCCGCTGTTTGCAGCTTCCGCAAACGATCCGACAAAATGTTCGTTGCAATCCCCTCGCCGGATTCCTGGAACTCCTTGAATGTTCGCAGGCCTCTCACCATCATGTCGCGCACGATCAGCAGCGACCAGCGGTCTCCAAAAATTTCGAGTGAAATGCTTACCGGACAGCCAGAACGCGGCCTGGCCTTGGACCTGCGAGGCACGCGGGAAAAGCTATCACGAACACTTGCAGTATGCAAGTGACACGAAGCCCGCCGCCTTCTGCTCGTTGGAAACTGATTTACTTTTCGGCAGGCCGCTGCAGCTCTTCGATCGCGATGTGAAAGCCGGTGTTCGCCGCGGGAATTCCTGCATAAATCGAAAGCTCCAGCAAGAGCTCCTTTATGTCGCAAGGCTCAAGCTCATGAGCCATGCCGGTTCGCAGGTGCATGCGAAATTCGTCCCACGAGCCGCGCGTGGCAAGCGTCGTGAGCGCCAGCAATCGGCGCGTGCGCTGATCGAAATGCGGCCGCGTCCAAATCGTGCCCCACGCGAATCGCGTGAGCAGCTCTTGAAACTCGATATTGAAATCGCTGGTCTTCGCGAGGGCTTGGTCCACGTGAGCCTGCCCCAGCACCTCGCGCCTTCTTTCGTAGCCCTTTTCCAGCGTATCGCCGCCGGTAACATGCAGAAAATCGAAAAGCGCAGCAGAGAAAGATCGCGGCGCCTCGAGATTCGAAAGATGCGCCGTCGGAAAACCGATCGCCCGCGCTCCCGGAATCGACCGGGCCAGAATTTCGCCGTTTCCCGCCCATGGCGTCGAAACATCATGATCGCCAAAAATTACCAGCGTCGGCGTCTGAACCTTATGGAGCGCCGTAACGTTATCCATGTCGCGCACTGCGGCGCAGCAGCCCGCGTATCCGCGTGGATTCGTCTCAAGCAGCGTACGCCGCGTCGAAGCCACCTCCGCGAAATTTGCCGCAAGCGATTCCTGCGTAAAGAACCGCTCCATCACCATCTCCACCACGGAGGTCATTCCGCCCTTCAGCACTTTCGTCCGCCGCTCCTCCATCGCGCCGGGATTCGTCGGTCGTGCGGTGGTATTCGCCAGCACCAGGTGCGTCAGCCTGTCTCCCGCATACGCGCCCAGCCACTGCCCGATCATGCCGCCCAAAGAAAGCCCGCAGAACGCGAATTCATTTATTCCGGCCGCATTGGCAACCGCCAATACGTCGCGGCCGAGCAGCTCCAGCGAATAATCGCCCTCCGTCGCATCCGAGACCCCGTGGCCGCGAAGGTCGTAGCGCAACACGCGAAAATGCGGCAATAAATCGGCCGCCTGCTTGTCCCATTGGCCATGATCGACCCCAAGCGAATGAGAAAATATAATCGCAGGTCGATCGTCGCGCCCGTCCAGGTGGTAATAGAGCCGTGCGTTTTCAGCTTGGGCAAAAGGCAAGGGATTTTCCTCTAATCGTCGGACGCGAGCAGTTGCTTTCGGAAGGTTTCTGCGGCGCCAAGGTAAGACTTTGGATCGGTTAACTCGCTCAATTGCTCGCGCGGCAAAATCGCGGTCACCTGCGTCATCGCGGCAAGAGTATCCGTAAGGTTCATTTCGTTCTGCTCCGCCTGCCGCACCGCTTCTTCGAGTAACGCATGAGCCGAATCGCGGCCAAGCTGCGCGCCGAGCATCATCATCGCACGCTCCGCAAAAACTGCCCCTTGCGTGCTCGCGATATTTTTCTCCATCCGGGCGCGGTCCACGCGAAGCCCCCCAGCCGCTTCTTGCATCGAGTTGAGAGCCAATCCGGTGTCTTCGATCGTTCGTGCAATCGTCGCCGCTTCGGCGTGCCAGCCGCCGACGCCGCGCTCCTGCTCCTGCGGCATTCCGCTCAGGAAGCTTGCCACATATCCCGGCACTCGATTCCCCGCCGCAAGCGCCAGTGCGCAAGCAATGGGATTGCGTTTCTGCGGCATTGCAGACGATCCGCCGCGCCCATCTCCTCCCGGCTCAAATACTTCAGCCACTTCGCTCTGCATCAGCAGTGATATGTCCTTCGCCATTTTTGCAAGCGCGCCAACATAAATTCCGCAAGAGCAGACCACAGCAGCCAGGCGGTCGCGTTGTGCGTGCCACGGCGCGGGCGGCAGCGCCAGTCCCAACTGCTTCGCCAACTCGCCCGCAACTGGCAGAGCCTTATCGCCGAGCGAGGCCAAGGTTCCAACCGCTCCCCCGAACTGCACAATCGCTACGTCGGCAAACGCCTCGTCGACTCGCTTCCAGCTGCGTCGCACCGCGCCGAACCAGCCCGCGATTTTCAGTCCCAGCGTGATCGGCGGAGCGGCTTGCAGCAGGGTTCGCCCAAGCATCACCGTATTCGCGTGCTCATCGGAAGCACGTCTCAACGCGGCCTGAAGTCGCGCGGCGTCCTCGGCGAGCACCGTCCGCGCGCGACGCAAAAGCAGCGCCATCGCCGTATCGGAAACGTCCTGGCTCGTCGCGCCCCAATGCACAAACCGCGCGCTTTTCTGGTCGACAGCGCGCACCCGTTCCGTAAGCGCCTTTACAAGTGGAATCGAAAGAGTTCCCGCCCGCAGTCCTCGTGCCGCCAGCTCATCAATGGCGAAATTTTCTGCTTTCGCGCTCTTGGCAATCGCGTCGGCAGCCGTAGCCGGAATCACGCCGGCCGATGATTCCGCTTTTGCTAACGCCGCCTCGAAATCGAGCATCGCCTGCACCAGCGAAGTGTCGGAGAATATCTCCGCGTATTCTGGCGTGTTGGCAAGGCTCTCGATCAATCGCCCGGGCATATCGTCTCGATCACTCTTTCACGCATGGAAGGATACAGTCTCACCCCCGCGCCGCAAACGAAAATCGGGGCTCCGCCGCGGTGACTGGACCGCGTGTTGTTCGCAGGAAAGTATCCACTTCGACGCTATTCTTGCGCGATTAACGCACGGCCACGCGGATCGCGCGCATTTCACCATATGGTTCAAGCAGCCGTCAATCAAGGTCAACGTATGCGATAATCGCTCGCGTCTTGCCGAAAGTTTTTCCGCACTCGCTCCCGCTGCTTCTGCTAAGGAGAGTAAGTCGACCATGCAATCGGCCTACGTCTGTGACGCGATTCGGACCCCTTTCGGGCGCTATGGCGGCGCGCTCTGCACCATCCGCACGGACGATCTCGCCGCTTTGCCTATTCGCGCATTGATATCGCGCAATCCCTCGGTCGACTGGTCGCGCGTCGACGACGTGATCTTCGGCTGCGCGAATCAGTCCGGCGAAGACAATCGTAACGTCGCCCGGATGGCGCTCCTGCTGGCCGGTCTTCCCAGGGAAACACCGGGCACGACCATCAATCGCCTTTGCGGCTCCAGCCTCGATGCGGTTGCAATCGCCGCTCGCGCCGTCAAGAGCGGCGAAGCATCGCTCATCATCGCAGGCGGTGTGGAAAGCATGTCGCGCGCCCCCTTTGTGATGGGCAAAGCGGAAGCGCCTTTCTCGCGCACGGCAAAATTGGAAGATACGACAATCGGCTGGCGCTTCGTCAACCCGCAAATGAAAGCGAACTATGGCGTCGACTCGATGCCGGAAACCGCCGAAAACGTGGCCGAGGAGTTCGGTATCTCCCGCGAAGATCAGGACCGTTTTGCTTTGCGCAGCCAGCAGCGCTCCGCCGCCGCACAAGCGCAAGGCTTCTTCGCCGCGGAAATTGCTCCTGTCGAAGTCCCGCAAAAAAATGGCACGGCGATTTGGGTCGAAAATGACGAGCACCCGCGTCCCGATTCTACCTATGAAGGCCTCGCCCGCCTCAAGCCGGTCGTGAAGCCTAGCGGCACGGTCACGGCCGGAAACGCTTCCGGAATCAACGATGGCGCCTGCGCCTTGCTCATCGCCTCGGAAGATGGCGCAAGGACCGCCGGCCTTCATCCCCGCGCGCGCATTATCGCGGCGGCCGCCGCTGGCGTTGCCCCGCGAATCATGGGAATCGCCCCGATTCCCGCGACGAAAAAAGTTCTCGCCCTCGCGGGCATGCAGATCTCGCAGATGGACGTGATCGAACTGAACGAAGCCTTCGCCTCGCAGGCGCTCGCCGTACTCCGCGGCCTGGGAATCGCCGACGATTCGCCTCGCGTAAATCCCAACGGCGGCGCCATCGCCATTGGCCATCCCCTGGGCGCGAGTGGAGCGCGCCTGGTCACCACCGCCGTTCAGCAGTTGCAACGAACCGGCGGGCGCTACGCGCTCTGCACCATGTGCATCGGCGTAGGCCAGGGACTCGCCATGATCCTCGAACGCGTCGCATGAAGACGCATCCGCTCTAAGCAAACGGGTCAACGCGGAAAAATGGGGGAAGGCGCGAAGAAACTACTGCACCCTTTGCGGGGTCGAGTCGTGGCCGATCAGATTCTCGAAAATCGCCAGCACGTGCCGCCGGTAGCGGATCATCCTGTCCAATAGCTCGCGCAACTGCGGTTCGCGCGCCGTCTCTTTGTCCCACTTCGCCAGAACCGCCGCCGGCACCTCGATATCCCGCCGCAGCTTTTCCGGCGAGTGGCCCCGCAAAAAAAGCCCGTAAAAGAAGGCCGCTTCGCGTTGCGGGAACTGGAAGTCTCGCAGCACGTCTTCAATCGGATTGGTCGCTGTTGCCATAGCGAAAGTGCAGTTTACAGGTTTCGGCGCAGCCGTCAAGAGGCGGCGTGCGAAACAGAAAATGTTCCCTGATCACCAGGTCTTGGAGCACAAAAAGGCCGGAAACACGCGCAAAAGGCCGGTTACAAGGCAGGATTTACACCCGTCCCTTGCCGCCCAACCCTCATCCGGAGCGGCAAGGTTTGCGATGATCGCTCGACCGCCGCTACTTCTTAGCCGCGGCGAAGTTCTCGTTCACCTGCGCCCAGTTGATCGTATTCCACCAGGCCTCGATATATTCCGGCCGCCTGTTCTGGTACTTCAAATAGTACGCGTGCTCCCACACGTCCAGGCCAAAGAACGCCTTGCCGCCGTCCAATATTGGATTGTCCTGATTCGCCGAGGATTCAATCGCCAGTTTCCCGTCGCGCAATAGCAGCCAGGCCCAGCCCGAGCCGAACCGCGTCGTCGCCGCCTGATTGAATTTCGTCTTGAAATCCGCGAAGCCGCCGAACGCGCTCTTGATCGCATCGCTCAATTCACCGGAGGGCTCGCCGCCTCCGCCCTTTTTCATGATCTTCCAGAACATCGAATGGTTCATGTGGCCGCCGCCGTTGTTGCGCACGGCCGTGCGGATGTTCTCGGGCACCTTGCTGATCTGCGCCAGCAGTTGCTCGACGGGAAGACCTTGCAGGTCGGCGTGTCCCTCGAGCGCCTTGTTCAGGTTGTTCACATAACCGCCATGATGTTTGTCGTGATGGATTTCCATCGTCTTGGCATCGATATACGGCTCGAGTGCGTCGAAAGCGTACGGAAGAGCGGGCAGCGTGTACGTCATCTGGGGAGCGGCTCCTTGTCCAGAAGTCTGTGTCATAAATCTACCTCCTGCTGAATCGTTCGTCAGCCGGTTGATTATACCCGCTTAGATGACCCCTGCGGAATCCGGTCGCAACTTTACTCGTCCGAATCGCCCGCACTTGAGCGATCTATGCCTCCTTGCCTCCTGCCTCTCGGCTTCCTCGCCTCACCTCAACGCCTGCCGCAAATCCTCGATCAAATCCTCCGCGTCCTCCAACCCGATGGAAAGCCTCACCGTCCCCTGCGTCACGCCCGCCAGCCGCAACTCCTCCGCGCTCATGTTCGTGTGCGAAGTATAAATCGGCAGGCTCACCAGCGATTCCACTCCGCCCAGGCTCGCAGCCAATAGAAACACGCGGACGCGGTCACCCACATTGCGTGCGCCGCGCAGCCCGTTCTTCATATCGAACGACATCATCGCGCCGAACGCACTCATCTGCTTCTTCGCCAGCTTGTGATCCGGATGCGACGCAAGCCCCGGATAACTCACGCGCGCGACCTTCGGGTGCCCTTCCAGAAACCGCGCCACGGCCATTGCCGTCTTGCACTGTTTCTCGACCCGCACTTCCAGCGTTTTCAGTCCACGGATCAGCAGAAACGCTGCTTCCGGGTCCATCGACCCGCCAAGATAAATCACATAATGCCTCGCCTTGCGGATCAGCTCCGCGCTTCCCGCCACCGCGCCCGCGATCACGTCCGAGTGTCCCGCGAGATACTTGCTCGCGCTGTGCACCACCACGTGAAAGCCCAGATCGAGCGGTCGCTGCAGCACCGGTGTTGCAAACGTATTGTCGATGATCGCCAGCAAACCCCATTCGTTCGCAAAATCGGCAGCCTTCTTCAAATCCACCAGCCGCAGCGACGGATTCGTCGGCGTCTCGATATACAGAATTTTCGTCCGCGGGCTCACCAGCTTTTCGATCCCCGCCAAATCCGGCCCCACAAACCGCACCCGAATGCCGAAGCGCGGAAAAATGTCGCGCATCAGTCGGTAGCTGCCGCCATAAATCTGCGAAGACGAAATCAGCTCGTCCCCTGCCTGCAATTGCGAAAGCAGCGCCGAAGAAATCGCCGACGCGCCTGACGACGTCACCACAGCGGCCTCGCCGTGTTCCAGCGCAGCAATTTTTGCCTCCGCCACGGCCAGCGTCGGATTGCCGTAGCGCGTGTAAATGTAAGCCGAGCTTTTTCCTTCGGCCCAACGCTTCATCTCCTCCGTCGACGCGAACGTGAACCCGGACGTGCGCGTGATCGGCACGCCCACCGGCCCGCTCTGCCGAAAATGATCTTCGCCCGCGTGGATCGCCACCGTCGAATTGCCTTGTTTCTTGCTGGGATTTTTCATGGCGCACAAAGCGTGCCGCAACTCCGGCGTGATTCGCAAGCGCCAAATTGACGCCGCATCCGGGAACGTCGGCGCAGCGCGGCTCTTGACCCAAACCCGATATTTTTGGCCTCTGCACGCGTATCTATGGATGATGGGGGGACGATGGCAGCGAGGCTCCCGCAATGAACGGTTATCCCGGCCTGACGATCGGCGTGACCTGGCTTGTTTTCCTGGTCTTCTGGGTGGTTTCAAGCTTCAGTGCGAAGAAAATTGTCCGCCGGGAAGGCCGCGCCGGCATCGGCCGCCGTGTGATCAGCATCCTCGTCGGCTATTTCTTGTTCTATCGTGCAGGCGATCCGATCCTCGGCGTTCTCTCGCACCGCTTCTTACCGGACGATATTCGCCTCGCCTGGATCGGCGCCGCGATGACCCTACTCGGTGTGCTCTTCGCCATCTGGGCGCGCGTTCACATCGGCAAATACTGGAGCGCCACCGTCGCGCTCAAGTCCGACCATCAACTCATCCGCACCGGCCCATACGCGCGCGTCAGGCACCCGATTTACACCGGCATCCTGCTCGCTCTCGCTGGAAGCGTGGTCTCGATCGGACGTTTCGCCTCGCTTCTAGGTCTCGCGATTTTCTTCGTTGTCTTCTGGTTCAAGGCCCGCAAGGAAGAGGCGCTGCTCGCCGGCGAATTCGGCCCCGCCTTCGACGAGCATCGCTGCGCCACCGGCTTCTTCCTCCCCAAGCTCTTCCCCGCCCGCTAACTCTCCGAATCTTTGGTTCCTTGCTTCCCTGCGTCCCCCACCTTGTCATCCCGAAGGACGCGCAGCCGCCCGAAGGCTCAGACCAGGGCTCGCGCATGAGGCAAATCACAGGTCTTCTCTTTTCTGCCCTAAGCTCCGCTAGGTCTCGTATTGCGTCTCTGCCTCCGATGTAATACACTCCTTTTCATGAAGACTCTCACCGTCCGCCTGCCCGAGCCGCTGGTTGCCGATATCGAAGCAGAGTCGCGGGGTCGGAAAATCTCGAAATCCGATGTCGTGCGCGAGCGCCTTCAACGCGCCCCGCGCAAGCGCCGCCGCGCCGCTTCACTCGACGCCATCGCTGACCTCATCGGATCAGTGACCGGCCTCCCCGCGGATTTGTCCGCCCGCAAGAAAGAATATCTACGCACCTCAGTCTATGGCCGCAGACATCCTCGTTGACGCTGGTTTCCTGATAGGCCTTCTTAACCGAAGCGATGCCTGCCACCGATGGGCTGTCGCTCGAGCGTCCGAACTGCCACCGCCCTGGCTCACTTGTGAGGCTGTCCTGTTTGAGGCATTTCACCTTCTCGGCCGAAATGGAACTCCCGCTCTTGCTTCTTTGCTGCGGCGGAAGGCTTTGTTGCCGGCCTTCTCGATTGCCGAGAACATCGAGCCGGTCATCAAGCTGATCGAGAAGTATTCAGACGTCCCTATGAGCCTTGCCGACGCCTGTATCGTTCGCATGACGGAAATCCGCGCTAGTCCTGTCGTCCTTACAACCGATCAGGATTTCCGTGTCTATCGCAGGCACAGCCGGCAGGTTATTCCCGCCATCACGCCGGAGTAACAGGCGGCGCCGTACCCGGTCCTGCCATGCCGCAACCATCTCAGCTACTCGCGCAGCTCTCTCTCTGCCTCGGTGGCTATTTCCTTCGCCCTCCTTTGCCTCCTCACCCTCCTTTCTTCACGCCGTCACCGCTTCCGCCTCCTCATCTCCGGCATGGTGTGGCTTGTGCGCCGCGATCACCTTCTCGGCCAACTCCGCCGGCACGAAATCATAATGCGAAAATTCCATCGCATAGCTTCCGCGCCCCTGCGTCAACGACGTCAACTCATTCGCGTAGCTCAGCATCTCTGAAAGCGGCACTTGCGCCTTGATGATCACATTGTGCCCGCGCGCTTCGCTCCCGCTGATCTTCCCGCGCCGCCCGCTCAAATGTCCCATCAGGTCGCCGGAATACTGATCCGGCGCATACACTTCCACATGCATGATCGGCTCGAGCAGCGCCGGCCTCGCCTGTTTCATCGCTTCCTTGAACGCAAGCGAGCCTGCGATCTTGAAAGCCATATCGCTCGAATCCACATCGTGATATTTGCCGTCGTAAAGGCTCACGCGGAAATCCACCACCGGAAATCCCGCCAGGTATCCGCGCTCGGCCGAATCGCGAACGCCTTTCTCCACTGACGGAATCCAGTTCTTAGGAATCGCTCCGCCGAAAATGTCGTCCACGAACTCGATGCCCTTCCCGCGCGGCAGCGGCTCCATTTTGATCCTGCACAACCCGAATTGCCCGTG
>DATJOL010000123.1:0-30699 GCA_035507075.1 Candidatus Aquilonibacter sp.
GGAGGGCGATTTGAAACGGCGCAGGCCCGCAATGCTATCGTGGAGCAGAGCGCCCGAGGGCGTTCTCCCGGGGCACAAAATGGGCGCGAATGGGAAAGATCCCGAGGCGATTGTCATCGGCTCTGGGCCCAACGGCCTTTCGGCCGCGATCACCATCGCCCAAGCCGGGCATTCGGTGGTCGTTTACGAGGCCGAGAAAACGATCGGCGGTGGCGCTCGCAGCGCCGAACTGACGCTTCCCGGTTTCGTGCACGATCTCTGTTCCTGCGTGCATCCGTGGGCCGCGGGCTCGCCATTTTTTCAGCAACTGGAGTTGGAGAAACTTGGCGTTCGGTGGATTCATCCCGAAATCGCCATGGCGCACCCGTTCGACGATGGCAGCGCAGCAGCGGTCAGCAATCCCTTCGATCGCAACGCCGTGGATTTCGGCGCCGACGCGAACGCGATCCGTAAACTGCTCGGGCCGCCGGTCGAGTCCTGGAAAGAAATTTCCGGCGATCTGCTTGGCCCGCCGCGCTTCCCGAGGCATCCGGTGGCAATGGCGCGCTTCGGCTGGAACGCGATCCGGCCAGCCGCAAAGATCGCCGGAAGGTTCGCGACACGCGAGGCTCGCGCGGTCTTGGCCGGAATGGCGGCGCACTCTGCGCTCCCGCTCGATTGGCGCGCCACGGCCGGCTTTGGACTGGTCTTGTGGGCCACTTGTTATTCGATCGGCTGGCCTTTCGCTGCCGGTGGCTCGCAAGCGATTGCCGACGCACTCGCAAAACGGCTGAAAAGTCTGGGAGGGGAAATCATCACCGGCGCGCGCATTGAAAATCTTCGCCATCTTCCGCGGTCGAAAGCGATCCTTTGCGATATAACTCCGCGGCAATTGCTGACCATCGCGGGCGACAACGTCGCCGCGAGCGAGCGACGGCGCCTCGAAGGGTATCGCTACGGTCCGGGCTCGTTCAAAATTGATTGGGCGCTGGATGCGCCGATTCCCTGGAAATCGGAGATTTGCCGAAGGGCCGGCACAGTGCACATAGGCGGCACATTTGAAGAGATAGCGGATTCGGAATCCGGCGCATTTCAGGGGCGCCACGCTGAACATCCGTTCGTGCTGCTCGCGCAACCGTCTCTCTTCGATCCTGGCCGTGCTCCAGTTGGCAAGCACACAGCCTGGGGCTATTGCCATGTCCCCAACGGCAGCTCTTTCGATATGCGCGATCGCATCGAATCGCAGATCGAACTCTTCGCGCCCGGCTTTCGCGAGCGCATTCTCGCGCGCTCGATCATGTTTCCGCGCGATCTCGAAGCGCACAACGCGAATTTGGTCGGAGGCGACATTAGCGGCGGCTCAGTCGAGCTCAGCCAGCTCTTCTTCCGGCCGACACCGCGCCTCTATTCCACCACGATTCGCAATCTCTTCCTCTGTTCCTCTTCGACGCCGCCCGGGCCCGGGGTTCACGGCATGTGTGGACATCGCGCCGCACAAGTCGCCCTGAAGAAGTGCTTCTGAATCGCTACAGCTTATCCCGATAGGCTGTACACGAATCGCCCAATCGTCTGTCTGTCTCCCACGTTCTAAGCTGGAACTGCAGTTCGACGGCGCCCTTGCCGAACGAGCGCGGCGGTGCAAGAAGGAAAACGAGCCGCGGCTATGGTTGAATCTGACTCGAAACAGCAAGCCTTGCGTCACTTACCGTGGAGGGTGTTCATGTCAGCGATCGAATACGGCAGCTTTTATTGGTGCGTGGTTCTGAAGGAGAAAGAGCCTGGCTATCCTTCCGAGACCATCCACCTTCACGCCGACGAAATCGCCGTTGATCAGACCGGAGCCCTTACTTTGATCAGCAGAGGAAGGCGCCCCGCGGGGGCGAACCCCGAGCGGGCCGATCAGGTTGCCGGCGCGAATGGCGGCGACCAAGGTAAAAAGCAGGAGTCGGCCGGCGAGCACCCCGGCATGATCTACTTCGCCTTGGCCCCTGGCACTTGGAAGATCGCGTACGCGGCAAAGCTCCAGGACGGCTCGCCCGCATCCGTCGAGCACTGGACATCCACGAACGGCACTCCGACCGCTGTATCCCCGCAAAATGCCGGTGCTTCGGGGTATGCGCTCGTGAAGTGACCCATTCATCCGCAACATACGCGTACGTATCGACGGCGATATCGTGCTCGTCAAAACATATATAAGTGCTTTTAAAGCATCGCCTTAGACAGGCATTCGCCTGTGACTTCTGTGCTCCAAATGCATCTAATAGAAGAGGAGCGATTTAAGGAGGTGTTTGATGAGCGCTCACAAGATGTTGGCGCTGCCACCGACCCCGGCCCATCAGCGCCGTCTACAGGCAGTTCCAGATCCCTCACCAAGGAGTGGAGAAGAGAAGCACGATCCGTTTCTGGACGCCATGTTGGACATGCCGACAACTGGTCGGCCCAGGCCGCGCAACCCGGTCAAAATGGTGATTTCACTCCTCATCCACGCGGGAATCATCGCTTTATTGATCATTGTTCCTGTTTATTTCGCAAAACATACGCAGGTGATTCCGAAAGCGTTGGAACAGACGTTCGTATTCACTCCACCGCCGCCTGCGCCGCCCCCGCCCGCGGCGACTCGGGCGCCCCAGACGTCGGCACCGTCCCACGTTACCCAAGGGCCGACCCAGCCGGTCTTCCACACAAGCCCTTTGATGGCACCGACCGAAATCCCCAAGAACATTTCCATGGCCGCCAATAATGCCGTGGCCCCGGACCTGAACGCCGGTGTCGCCGGAGGTGTTCTGGGAGGAGTCTTGGGTGGATTGCTGGGTGGAACGGGTACAGCCACTGGACCACCAGCGCCGCCGAAGTCGCCAGCAATCGTTCGCGTCGGTGGAGACGTTAAGCCACCGCAATTGGTGCAGCGCGTACAGCCGGAGTACCCGACTGTGGCGCGCCTCGCTCACGTGCAGGGGACGGTGGTAATCGATGCCGTCATCAACAAATCGGGCAGCGTGGTCAGCGAACGCGCAGTTAGCGGGCCGAGTCTGCTGGTTCCGGCCGCACTGGATGCCGTGAAACAGTGGAAATATCAGCCGACTTACCTTAACGGCCAGCCGGTCAATCTCGCTATGCAGGTGACCGTAGACTTCCAGCTTGGAGCTGGATAACGAAAGAACAAATTGCGAGGAGAGCAGGTCGGCCGTGATGGCTTCGACAGCCGCGGCCGACTTTTCTTTATCGTTCCACGCGGATCATCGCGACGCCATGCGGAGGTACCTGTGCGCTGTACCCGTCCGCAATCGTGCCGAGATCCTTGTGCGCCCAGAGGTCCCGCACCTTGAGTTTGCGGCCCAGTTTGACGTCTGACCATTTCACCGAGATCGTTGCCGGGTCCTCGCCCCGATTGAAAAGCGCAATAGCATATGCGCCTTTCGCAAGCGGCCGTCCCCACACTTCCGACGTGCCGTCTTTGGTGATGGGGGTGCCTTCCACGCCCATCGGGTCCTGATCGACGGCAATCACGTCTTTATTGAGCAGGATTTCTTTCGTTTCTTCGGAGAGGTCGCGCACGTCATCGCCGGCGATCAACGGTGCTGCGAGCATGGCCCACAAACTGAAGTGAGTCTTATACTCATCATCCGTCATCCCGCCGTTGCCCACCTCCATCATGTCCGGGTCATTCCAGTGACCCGGCCCAGCATATGGGGCGAGCCCCACCTGCTCGTCGAAGCCGATCCTTGCCATGCTGTTCCAGTTGTCCTGGATGTCGCCAGTTGTTCTCCAGAGATTGCCGCCGACGCTCGCACCCCACGTCTGTACGTCTTCTTGTCCGTACTGGCACAGGCTGAACACAATCGGTCTGCCCGTCGCGCGGAGCGCATCGCCCATGATCTGATAGACCGCATGCTCGTCGCTTTGCTTGTACATTGCTGACGCGCTGCACCAATCGTATTTCAAGTAATCGATGCCCCACGATGCCCAGGTCTTTGCATCCTGCTCTTCGTGATCGTAGCTGCCCTCGAAGCCTGCGCAGGTTTTTGGCCCGGGCGAAGAATAGATGCCCAGCTTCAGCCCTTTGCTATGGACGTAGTCCGCAAGCGCCTTCATATCCGGGAACTTGCTATTGGGCTGAATGTTGCCCTGCGCGTCGCGCGTTCCTTCCCACGTGTCGTCAATGTTCACGTAAATGTAGCCAGCGTCTCGCATGCCGTTGGAAGCCATGGCATCGGCGATGCTGCGAACAATGGCGTCGTCGACGGCACCCTTGAAATGGTTCCAGCTGTTCCAGCCCATCGGAGGCGTCCTGGCCATGCCGCCGTCGGAAACATTGTGCAAGGCGGGGGGCGTCACTTTCGGCAGATTGTCGAAAGGCCCCACGGGCGTGCCATCGTTCGACATCTTTTGGGCCATAAGCGGTCCGCCGCGACCGCTGCCGCCACGACCGTTCGTCATCCCGATCGTGAGTTGGTCTCCGTTCAGTGTCGCGTGGTATTCGATGCGACGCTGCTGATCGCCCGCGCCTGTCACGAGGGCCCAGGTTGCTTCGTTGCCATTCACGGTGCCGTCGGTTATGTCTTGCATGCGATAGCCGGTAAGGATCGCGCCGGTGAGCGAGTTGCCCTTTTGCGTAAGGAAAAATGTAGTCTCGCGCGTGATGTTGTTCGCAGTCGTCTGCGACACCCATTTGCCGGTAAAGGGCGCCGCTTGATCGGCTTGGCGCGCTGCCGCAGACGCCACGATCAGAGCCAGAATCACCCCTGTTGCAAGCGTCAGCCTCGCTTTAGACTTCAAACGTTTATTCAAGATATCCCCCCGGCACCCCGAAAATCGCACTCAGATTCGTCCACAATGCCGCGCTGATCGTGACGATCTGGCCTGGAATTGTCAAGAGTAAACGCTTACATTCTTGCGGCGCGCCCTTGGGCCTCCAAAGTTCAGTCACCGCTTGGGGTGCCCTCTTCAGTCGCTCTGTCTAGATAGTGCGTTTCGCTTGTGGCTCGCAGGCGTTCCGCCGCGGTCTCCGCCGTCAAGTCCCGTTGCGGCGTACCTAACAGCTCGAAACCAACCATGAATTTCTGCACGGTTGCGGAACGCAGAAGCGGCGGATAAAAATGCGCATGTAGATGGCACTCGTCATGCTTCTGGCCATCCGTGGGCCGCTGATGAAATCCCATCGAATAAGGAAATGGAGTCTCGAACAAATTGTCGTAACGGCAGACCGTTTGGTGAAGGATCGTGGCCAAATCCTCGCGTTCGCTGACAGAAAGCTGTTCCAGATCCAGGACATGTCGTTTGGCCAATACGAGCGTCTCAAATGGCCACACGGCCCAATAGGGCACGAGCACCGTAAACGAATCGTTCTCGCAGACAATCCTCTCGCCGCGGCGACCTTCTATTTGGAGATAGTCGCATAGCAGGCAGGATTTCCGTTCCTTTCGATACTCATTCATCGAAACGAGTTCCCTCGCGGGTTCCACCGGCACCGTAGCGCTGGCCCAAATTTGGCAATGCGGGTGGGGGTTGCTGGCGCCCATCAGCGCGCCCCGATTCTCGAAGATCTGCACGTGATTGATCCACGGTAGTGCCCCAAGCGACGCGGTCTCGCCGGCCCAGCAATCGACGACTTCTCGAATCTCTCGCGGCTTCATGCGCGCGAGCGTGAGGTCGTGCCGCGGTGAGAAGCAGACGACCCGGCACGCGCCTCTTTCCGCCGCCGCAAAAATCAATCCGCCGTCGCTAATCTCGATCGCCGGCGCATCCTTCAAAAGAGCCGGGTAGTCGTTGTCAAACACAAAAGTCGACGTGTAACGCGGATTCCGCCCGCCGCCGGCGCGCTCGTTTCCTGGACACAAATAGCACTGCGGGTCGTATGACGGCAGTACCGCGGAACTGCGTTCCTCGACCTTTCCAAGCCAAGGACGCTGCGCCCGCTGCGGAGAGACGAGCACCCATTCCCGTGTGAGTGGATTGAAACGGCGGTGTGGAATTAACTGCAGTTGTGACGAATCCATTTTTTATGCTGGCGCTCGCCACGGCATTCGACGATTCGCGCCCAAGGGTGGCGCGCATCTCTTCAGATCGGTGGCGTCGCTGTTGCGACGCGATCGAACGCCACACGTTCGGCCCCCTGCGATGTGTCGCAGACGAATATATCCGGATGCCGGCCTGTCGCGCCCTGATATTCCGAGGCGATGTGCTTCTTGAATTCCGCCGTCGCCGCCCGGTCGACAATATTCACGGTGCACCCGCCGAATCCTCCGCCCGTCATCCGGGCGCCATAAACGCCCGCATGTCCTGCCGCGAGCTCGACCATCAAGTCCAGCTCGGGGCAGCTCACTTCGTAATCGTCCCGAAGGCTGCGATGCGACTCCGCCATCAATTTGCCAAGAGCGGCGATGTCGCCATGCTCCAGGGCCTCGGCTGCTCGCGGAACGCGGTCGTTCTCTGTGATCACATGACGGCAGCGCCGGTAAATCGTGTCCCGGAGCAATGCCCGATGTTTTTCCAGATCGCGTAGCGAGACATCCCTTAGCGCCTGAATTCCTGGCATCACCGTCAAAAGCTTTTCCATGCCTTCTTCGCACTCGCGCCGGCGCAGATTGTATTCGCCGTCGCCGTGCGCGTGTTTCACCATCGTGTTGCACACCACCAGCTGCACACCGGCAGGGAAGGGAACCGAGCGATGTCCGAGCGTCCGGCAATCGAGCAGGAGCGCATGCCCAGCTTCTCCGTGGCAACAGACGAACTGGTCCATGATTCCGACGTGCGCCCCCACAAACTCGTTCTCCGCGCGCTGGCAAAGCAATGCGATCTTCGTGCGACCCATCTCGTAGCCGGAGTTCTCGAGCAGCGCACACGCAATGGCCACTTCGAGTGCTGCTGAAGAGCTGAGACCAGCGCCCAACGGCACGTCGCCGCGAATGTAAAGGTTCGCGCCGCGCGAAGGGTAGCCTGACTTCCGAAGCTCCCACGCGACACCGAACGGATAATCGCTCCATTTGCGTGACCGTTGAGCGAAAGCGCCGTCCAGTCGCGATTCGACCCTCTCGCGAAAATTCTCGGAATATACAACCAGCTTGTCATCCGGCCGCGGGGCTCCCGCGACCCAACAGGAAAAGCCGATGCACGCGGGAAGAACGAATCCTCCGTTGTAGTCGGTATGCTCGCCGATCAGGTTCACCCGGCCGGGGGCGCGATAGACGAACGCCGCCGGTCCGAATAGTTCCTCGAATTTCGCGATCAGATCTGAGGTGTGGATCGTCACTGGTTTTATCGGCGCCGTGAAAGCCTTTCCCGGGTGCGATTCGCCAGGGTCCGTTTCGTTGCGGAATGTAATCGCTTACACGAGGATTCCTGCAAACGTTATCGTGAAACCCGGGGGATGTCTACCGAAAACTGCACTATATGCTTTGCGTTCAGCAAGAGGCCGCCTTCGAGACAGGTCCGGTTGAATCTCTCACAACCAGATGCGTCTCGATATCGTATTGGCTCCCCTTCTCAGAGTTCCCGGCAATCAGCTTCGCCAAGGCGGAAAATGCCGTTTCTGCAACTTCCTTCCGCGAAAGCCGCACGGTGGTCAGAGCGGGCTGTGTGGATTGGCTGAATTCAATGTCATCGAATCCAATCACGGAAATGTCTTCTGGCACGTGCAACTTGCTCCTGTAAACCGCGCGCAATACTCCCATGGCGGTCAGATCGTTTGACGTAAGCACGGCCGTTGGGCGGTGCGGCAGAGCCAGCAGACGTTCCATGGCTCCTTCGCCGCCTTCAATCCGGTGGTTTCCGGTCTGAACATAGTTTCTTTCGGGCAGCACATCGTATTGGTGCAGACACTTCAAAAAAGCCGTGCGCCGTGTTTCAGCGGATCGCAGTTCCGTGGGTCCGCTGATAAACGCAATGCGTTTGTGTCCCAGGTTCACGATGTGTTCTACCGCTTCGCCGATTCCCTGCGAATAGTCCACCTTAATTCTGCTCACGCGCGCGCCTACGCGGGCCGTATCCAGAAACACCATCGGAATACGCCGTTCGACCATTTGCGCCACGAAATTATCGCCCATTTCCGACGTAATCACGGCCACGCCTTCCGCCTGGCGCTCAAGCATGCGGTTCACGCTTCGCGCCATCCTTTCCGGGTCGTATCCGGTATTCGCCACGATCACTTCATAGCCGTTTTCGAGCGCGATTTCCTCGAAACTGCGCACGAGTTCCGGGAAGAACGGATTCACAATATCGGAGATGATCAGTCCGAGCATGCGGCTTCGCCCGGAGACCAGCGCCCTCGCGTAACTATTGGGCTGGTATCCCATCGATCGCACGACGCGCCACACACGCTCGGCAGTCTCCGGCGTCACTTTGTTGCTGCCGTTGATCGTGCGGGAGACCGTTGCCGTTGAAACCTTGGCGCGCTTCGCGATTTTGCCGATATTCATCCGCCTGCCTTAAGCGCCCAGTTCTACCACACCGGCAGCCCAAAAGGCATCCAGGCGAACGCAGATTGGGGCATCGCAGTGTATACTTCCGGTTCTGCGACCCCTGGCAAGAGCGTAGTTTCGTCTTGCCGAAGGAGACAGGACACAATGCTTCGCCGCAGCTTGCCTATTGGCGCAGTCGCTATATCGATTCCTATGGTAGCCGTTGCCTTTGCTGGATCTGCGCAGGCGCCGACGCCGCATGTCTCGGTGGTGCCGCTCAATCCCCCGCAAGACACCATCTACATCGCTTCCGGCAGCACTGGATCGAACAATGGCATCATCATCGGCAAGACGGGTGTGATCCTCATCGACACCGGCGTCTCGACCGCTGCCGAGCAGCTCGAGCTCGACGAAATCGCAAAGATTACTTCGAAACCCATCACCACGGCCATTATCACTCACAGCGACGCCGATCACGTCACAGGCCTTGCCGTGCTTCCTCCCCTAATAACGATCATTGCTCAGGAAAACTGCAAGAAGGAAATGGAGGCAGCGGCTAACGCTCCTCTGCGTGGGGCTGCCCCATCCGGTCCCCGGCCGCAGATCCCGCTTCCCACCAATACCATCGACACGAAAGCCGCGATGACCATCGACGGGGTCCGCTTCGAATTTCTTCACGTCGCTCCTGCGCATACCAGCGGGGACCTGATGACCTACCTCCCCGACGAGAAAACGGTCTTCACCGGAGACATCATCGCCGACAACACTCCTTATCCCATCATTCACCTTGAAAAGAACGGTTCGTCGGAAGGCTGGATCGAATCCGTCACCGGGCTCGTCAAGTTCGATGCGAACACGTTTGTGCCTGGCCACGGTGCCGTGCACACGAAGGCTGAAATCGAGCAGCGTCTCGCGTCGGTAAAGGAACGTCGCGCCGAGATTCAGTCATTGGTCTTGCAGGGCAAGTCGCTCGACGAAATTAAGCAGCAGCTCGGCGAAACTACTCCTGCGGCTGGAGGCCGCGGACCGCGCTTCCCGAGCTTCACTGACGTGGTTTATCGGGAGTTGACCACGAAGAATTAATCGCAATGTACTCGGAATGGGAAGCTCGCGCGGACAAATCGTCGTTCTCTTCGCGAGTTCGGCGATGCTCTCCTCAGCCAGTACCTTGTCACTTTCCGCAACGAGTGTTCGTTCACGCAGCGTAGTGCCATCGGGTAAACGGTTTAATAACAGGCGATTACGAGCCCCCTTCGTTGCATCTTTGCGGCCTGTGCGGGCATCCCTTAGATAGGAGGAAAAGCGATGCTCAATCTTTTCCGTAACTTTAAGCTTCCATTAGCTCTCATAGCAGTTCTCGCGTTTTCCGCGGCAACGCTCACACAAACTAAAGCGGACCCCTCGCAAGTCCCCGTCACCGTCACGGTCACGGCGCTCGCTTCCAACTTCAAATCGCCGCCGCCGATTGCTCAAGAAGACGTCAGCGCGTATTCCGGCAGCAATCGTTTGGACATCACGAAATGGGTCCGCGCTCAAGGCAGCGAGTCGGATCTTCAACTCGCCATACTGATCGACAACGACCTTGGCCCAGTCATGCTCGGTCGCAATATTCAGGATTTGGAAAATTTCATCAACTCACAATCTCCGTCGACTGCCGTCGGCGTTTTCTATGCCGAAAACGGCTCCGCGACTCCGATAGCCAACTTCACGACCAATCACTCCCAGGCCGCCAATGCCATTCGTCTTACGGAGGGTCGCCAAGGCGCTTCACCCAGCATTTATCTCTCGCTCACCGACCTTGTTCGACACTGGCCGTCTTCCTCCACCGGAACTCGCCGCGAAGCGCTCGTTATCGCGAGCGGGTTCGATCCGCTGTATCCGGGCATTCAGGACCCATACGCAAGCTCGGCGGTCACCTCAGCCGAAAAGGCGGGCGTTGATGTTCACGTGATCATGGTTCCGCGCGGGCGTTATGCGCAGACGTTTGTCGACAATATATCGGAAGGCAAACTGATCGATGTTACCAACGGGAGCGGCGGACAGGTCCTCTTTGAGGGCGCATTTGTACCCGTCTCCTTGTCTCCGTTCCTACAAGAGCTGAATTCCACCCTTAACAACCAGTACCTGCTGACCTTTAACATCGCGCGCAGCGGCCGGCCCGGCGGGGAACTCCGGCCTTTGCGCGTCAGCGCCGAAGAAAGTGGTGTGAAACTCTATGCGCCGCAGGAGGTACTTGTTCCCGGGTCGTGAACTTGCGCCCGGGCAGCGCGCATCAGCCGCCATATTTCTGCAGATAATTCTTCAGTCCCGGCTTGCGCGTGGTATTTGCAGAGCTCATATACCGCAGCGTGCCAAAGACCGGCCGTTCGGGACCCCACGGCCGGTCATAACGGCCCAGGCACCAAAAAATCCCGCTATAGGAGTTTGGGTCACGTCCATCCACAGCGTACCGGTTGTTTAACTCAATCATGATCTCGGCGGCTTCTATTGGTGCGTGCGTCCATTCCAGTATTTTCTTCCCCCAAAGCATGCGCAGGTAATTGTGCATGCGGCCTTCGCGCAATAGCTGCCGCTGCGCCGCATTCCAGATCGGGTCGTGCGTTCGCGCTTGCGCGAATTCCTCTGCCGTGTAGGTGTGCTCCCGTTGGTCGCGGGCGTGTTTCGCCAGCGTCCGTTGCGCCCACTCCGGCAATGACTCATATCGATCGTAGTCGCTCCGGTGGTGCGCGAAGTTGAATCCCAATTCCCGCCAGGTCACGAATTGATCGAGAAACGCTTCGGCTGGCTTGGCAACACCCCACCAGCCCTCGCGGCTTCCGCTCACACGCAGCGCCAGCTTTCTCTCAGACCATTCTTCACGCTTCATCAGCTCAGAAAACACTTCGTGGCTCGCAATTTGCCCGAAGTGCAGATAGGGCGAAAGCCCGCTGGAACAATCTTCGTCGGGCTGGTTTCGATCCTCCGCGTACTTCTCCAGATGTTCGCTAAGAAATCTGCGCAAAGTGACGCGAGCCATATCCTCGCCGCCCTTCATCACCGCGGCTCCCACGACGTGATCGATCGGCAGGGAATTCAGCGTTGCGGTACCGTCAAGTCGTGGCACGGTAGCCACGGGCCAGCGCTGCGTAATTTCGGGCGGCAGAGCCCGCAGCCTCGGCAGAACCAGACCGCGCAGCGGGTTTGCATTCGGGAAATCGGCCAGATGGGTCGGCAGGTTCTTTTGCAGAAATCTCCGGAACGCGTGCGCGGTCGAAAAGGCCTCGGGCGTCGCTCCCAACGGCATCAGTCCGTTTGAATCCACGGCCTCAAGCCGCGCGCGCAGGCCTACCGCAGCACTCCGCACCATTCGCGGCAAAAAAAAGCACGGGAAATCGTCGGTCACGATCACGCAGGCCCCTTCGCCGAGCTTTTCGAGCAATCCGTGTCCTTCGCCCCGTCGCATCTCCAAATAGGGAAAGTAGAAAACGCTTGCGTCTCGGAGGGCTCGCGCCTTTTCCGCCATTCCATCCATCACGAATCGGTGCAGGCGTTCGCTTGCCCACGGGTAATCGCAACCCAATGCTTCCATTACGAGAAGCGGCTTCTTCAACTCGCGCGCCCACTCAATCGCACGGTCCAACGCAAAATTCCAGCGTGTCCGGCGGAACGCGATCATCCAATACAACACGTAGTCGCCGTCATGCCGTATAGGCGCGAGATTCGACCTAATCGTGCGAATCAGGGGAACTCCGCTCATCTCGGCGACTCCTTCTCTCTCGGCATTCTTTGCCCTTGGAGTAAGAACGGCCCATTCATTTCTGCCGCCTGTTCCGCAAAGGTGCAGTCTTGGAATTCGCGCGGAATATCTAAATTCCCTGAATTCAGTAAATTCCTCGCACCGGCGGTTCGGAACCCTGGTTGCTCTCTCCATTCGTTGCCGGCCGCCGGAACGCAGCTGCTCAAGGCGGAGCATTTGGTGCCGATAGAATAACCATGACCGCGGTGAACATTTCGGCCATTTGCGCAGTCTTCGTTCTCGGCAGCTACCTGATCCGAACCGCGCCGTTTCGGCGCGTTTGTGTTGCTCGAAAATTCCGCCGCATGAGGTGAATCAGCCATGTCCATCACAGGTCTTGGAACCACCGCGCTCTATTCGATTTTCAATAGTCTCCAGGGCTCGCAGAATAGCGGCCAGGGCAACTTCCAGCAAATCCAGAGCGAATTCCAGCAGCTCGGCCAGGATTTGCAGGCCGGCAATCTTACGCAGGCGCAGCAGGATTTCGCCACGCTCTCCGAGAATTTTCCCGACGCAAATCAATCGAGCGACGCGGACTCAAATAACCCGATTGCGCAGGCTTTTAACGCGCTGTCTCAGGACCTCCAGAACGGCAATCTCTCCGCCGCGCAGCAGGACTACGCTACGATCCAACAGGATTTCCAGCAACAGCAGCAAGGAGGGCAGGTCCATCGCCATCACCATCATGGCGCTGGTGGCGCGAACGGTGATCAGAATCAGATCGACCAGGCTTTCAGTTCGCTGGCGCAAGCGCTCCAATCAGGCAATTTGAGCGGTGCACAGTCCGCCTTCGAAACGCTTCAGCAGGATCTCGAAAATCTCAGCCCGACCGGGCTCGTCGCGAGCACTTCGTCAACGGGCTCGACCCAATCGACCGGCTCCAACCTCAGCGTCACCGCCTGATTCAGCATAGGGCGCCGTCGTGCCCGCTTGATCCGGCCGACCATGGGCCCGTTTACATCCGCCGCATTCGAGCTCTTGTGCGGCGCAATCGTCCTCCAAGCGACTCCGCTCGGCCGGGATATGGATGGCCGGGGTGGTCGGTAGTTAATTCCAAGAATCCTCCTATCTTGCTTCGCTCCCACTGTCGTGCACAGACTGCGAATTCCAGGCTCCCTGGTGCCGCAGGACCAGTTCGGTTCAATGTAAGGCACCGCCCAGCTTTTCGTCTGCGGCGAGACGCGGAGATTCCTTTCGCATTTTCTCGGGTCGGTAAGCCGGACGCACCGCCTTCATAAGCAGACACAGCCGCAGTGAGACTCCGAAGGCAGGCGAGGCGTGTTTTTCTCACGCGTCTCTGTTATCTTGTCCGCGCATATCTGGGAAAGGCATGTAATGTCAGGCAAAGATTCTGTTTCTGCACGGAACCTTGTTACCTGTGTGCTCACGGATGTCCAATTCTGGGTCCCCGTGGCTGTGCTGGCGGCAGGCCTTCTGCTGCTGGAGTGGATCCGCTAAAAAATGGCCGCTCTTTCTCCCGTAGCCGCCGCAGCATCTTCCTCGCGCTCGCGGAGTCTGCAGCTTCTGGGGATTTTTTCGGGGCTCACGGCCGGGGCGTGGCTAGGCGCCGCCGAAGCGCCGACGAAGCTCGTGACGCTCGGCCTCTCGCCGATGGTGATCTCGCTGGTGATGGTCGCGGGGGTTTTTCTGGCGCGCTGGAGCCTTCCCGCGTTGATTCTCGGCACGAGTTCGGTCCGCGCGGACGCGGGTCGCGCGCCTCATCTTGTTCTGTGGGCGATTCTCGCCGGGTTTCTCTGGGCGGTCGCAAACACGTTGACCGTATACGCGATTCGCGACATCGGGCTTAGCATCGCGTTTCCCTTGTGGAATTCAAATTCGCTGCTCGGCATTCTCTGGGGTTTTCTCTTCTTCAACGAACTTCGCGGCGCAGGGCTTGCCCGCTGGCTCGGTGTTCTCGGCGGCACGCTGGTGATGTGCGTCGGTGCGGCAATTCTCGCGATTGCCTCTTCGGGCGTGCATGCCGCGGGAGCGAACCCCACGCATGGCGTTCTCGCGGCGCTCGGAGCGGGAGTTCTTTGGGGCACGATGTACATTCCGTACCGCAAAGCGTATGTCTCAGGGATGAACCCGCTCAGCTTCGTCACTTTTTTCACGATCGGTGAAGTAGGAATGATGTGCGCGCTTTCTTTCAGCACGCTCGGTGCGCAACGTTTGCTCGCCCAACTTCAGTCTGCTCGGGGCGTGATCTTTTGGTTGATGCTGGGCGGTTTCATTTGGGTGATCGGCGACCTGTTTCAGCAGTACGCGGCAAAATACATCGGCATCAGCCGGGGCATTCCGCTCTCGAACACAAATCAGCTTTGGGGGCTCCTGTGGGGTGTACTCGTATTCGGCGAACTTCACGGCCGCAGCGCCACCGCGCACCTGCAAGTGATCGGAGGCTCGCTTCTGATGATTGCAGGGGTCGGCGCCATCATCTTTTCAAGCACGACGGCGCGGGAGAGCTCGCAATGGCGAGTCGCGGCACAACGTGAAGCGACCCGCTACGGGCTTTCGTCGGATTTCGTCGCAGCTCGGCTCGACGGGCGGCAATCCGCCGGCGAGTCCGCGCCTTCCCGGACGCTCCTCGATTGGTTTCTAGTCGCGCTCGCTACAGCAGTTTTCGTCTACTTCGCCGCGATTGCGGAAATTCCCAGGATTGGCGGGGACTGGCGGCCTGCCGCGCTGATCGCCTTAATCTCGCTCGTTTTGCTCACATCTTGCGGCGTGCATCTCTGGCGGGTCACTCGGTTCCAATGAATGTGGATCGACAAGTCGACGTCGTCGGAGTCGGATTAAACGCTACCGACACGCTTATCCCGCTCGCCGAATTTCCCGCGCGTGGCTCGAAGGTCGAATTCGAATCAGCGTCCATTCTTCCCGGCGGCGAAGTTGCCAGCGCGATGGTCGCGTGCCAGACCTGGGGGCTGCGGACGCGTTACGTTGGCAAATTCGGCGACGATTATGCCGCTCAAATCCATCGCGCCGCGTTCGAATGCGCAGGCGTGGAGACACATCTCTTCACAGCGCATGGCTGCCCGAGCTATCAATCGTTCATCATTATCGATGCCACCGGCGAGCGCACCGTGCTGCGGCGCCACGACGAGCGCCTCGCGCTGCAGCCGGGCGAACTTCGGCGCGAGTGGATTGCTTCGGCTCGCGCGCTGCTTGTCGACGGGCATGACACTGGCGCCGCGCTTCAGGCCGCGAAATGGGCGCGGGCCGAAAAGATTCCCGTCGTCGCCGATCTCGACAAGCTCTATCCCTGCATCGAAATGTTGTTGGCCGAAATCGATTATCTCGTCGCCAGCAACGATATTCCCGGCCTCATCTCCGGCAAATCCGATCTGCCCGCAGCGCTGCAGGCGGTCCAGAGAAAATTTGTAAATAAACTGACCGCTGCTACGCTTGGACACGACGGCGTACTCGCTTTTGACGGCTCGCAATTTTTCTATTCGCCCGCCTTCAATGTTTCGGTGGCGGACACAACCGGCGCCGGCGACATTTTTCACGCCGGATTTCTCTACGCTCTGCTTCAAAACTGGCCGATGCCGCGAACCCTTGAATTTTGCTGCGCGGCGGCGGCGCTGAATTGCACGGCCATAGGCGCGCGCGGGAACATCGCGCAGATCGCGGAAGTCGAGAGGCTGATCGCCACGGGCGCACGCCATCCCGCGATTTTCAGGCTCTGATCAATTCAAAATTGAAACTGGATCAGATTCGCGGATGGCGATAGTGGGCCCGCAAGGATTTGAACCTTGAACCAACGGATTATGAGTCCGCTGCTCTAACCGTTGAGCTACGGGCCCGCGGTTAGGACAGGATACTACAGGGGCGCGCGAGGTTGAGGAAGCAAAGGAGGCTCGGGAGGTAAGGGACCGGGCGACCGGCCCTTCAGCCCATGCGAGCCTGTCTCATTGCTTGACCGCACGGCCCGCCTGTCCCAGGAGCGCGGCTCGCCGGGAGCGCTGTTCGCCTGAATGGCGAAAGCCGTCCTCGCCCGTAATCCCAATCGTCGCAGGCTACTTTAGGATTCGAGGGCCTTGCGGCAGTAGTCCATGCACTTCGCGAGTTCGGTCATGCGGTCGGAATCCGCCGGGATCGGGTATTCGAATTCGATGATCGCCGGGATCGGCCACTTATTGTCGCGAATCAGGTGCAATACCTCGACAATCGGCACATCGCCCTGGCCGAAGGGGACCGTGGCGCCATCGTACTTGCGATCCTTCACATGGACGTGCGTGATGCGCTCGTGCTGTTCCTTTAGGAACGGCACCGGCGATGTTTTATTGGCTACGAGAAAATGGCCCAAATCGAGATTGATGCAGTTGTAGGGCCCGTAGCTTATCGCCTGTTCAAACATTGCTGGCGTGCCCTGCAGGTGGCCATGAAAGCCGACGCGCATTTTGTGCTTCTCCGCGAAAGGAGCGAGCCGCTGCGCCAGCGGGATCGCCATCTCGGTGGAAAGCGCGGCGGCGCCTAGCGCTTTGGTCAGGTTGAAGCTGTAATCGATCTCGTCGTCGCTCAGCTGTTCCATATCGTCGAATTTGACGATGGCGATCATGACGCCGGTGTCTTCCCATTTCTGCCGAAACGGCTTGACCTGTTCCATCGAGACGCCCAATCGCCACTTTCGCAGCGCGTCGCGCGCGGCGGTGCGCTGCGCTTGCTCTTCCGGCGTTTCTTGCATGCCGCGTCGCGGCCCGGGCGGCACTTTGGGCGCGTTCAAAAACACCTCGACGGGCTCGGATCGCAACTCGACGGTGCCGACGTCGAGCTTCACGCAATCGGCCAAAACCTCGTCCGGATCCATTGCGCGATCGGCCGGATCGAAGTTGTACGGCACGTTCATGCCCAGATGCACGCCGCGTATCGTGGAGTTCACTTTCGCGGGCGCCGCGGAAACACCGCTGGCCATTTCGGCGAGAATGCCCGCCGCGGGTACCGCGGAAATTGCAAATTTTCCAAACTCACGTCTTGTGTACCGCATAATCCCCCCTTCTCGATTCAGATCCCGTCGGATCGGTCAGGCCGCTTTTGCCGAAGTATTACCGTCAGCCTCCAGGCCAAAATACCGGAACGCATTGCCGAAACAGATATCGCGCACCATACCACCAATTAGAAGCTCATCGTTGGGAATTTCTCCGCTTTCCATTTCACCGCCCAGCAGATTGCAAAGGATGCGCCGGAAATATTCGTGCCGCGGGTACGACATGAACGAGCGCGAATCGGTGAGCATTCCCACGAAGCGCGAGAGTAATCCTACATTCGAGAGGGCGTTCAACTGCCACTCCATGCCCTCTTTTTGATCGAGGAACCACCACGCGCTGCCCCATTGGACTTTTCCGGGCGCCGAGCCGTCCTGAAAGCTCCCGGCTATCGTCGCCATCGCGTAATTGTCTGAGGGATTCACGTTGTAGATGATCATCTTCGGCAGTGCGTTTTCGAGATTCAGATGATCGAGATAGGCGCGCAAGGCGGCGGCCTGCGGCCAATCGCCCATCGAATCGAAGCCGGTGTCCGGCCCCAGCAATTCGAGAGCGCGTGTGTTTACGTTGCGCAGCGCGCCCAGGTGAAGCTGCTTCGTCCAGCCCTTCTGGGCATCGAGCTTGCCGAAAAATAACATCAAGTAGGATGCAAAGCGCGAATGCTCCGCGGGCGTGGCTGCGCGCCCGGCGCGCGCGGCCGCAAAAATCTCGGCTGCGGCGGTTTCGCTGCACGCGTCGGCAAAGCTGTGCGCCAGCCCGTGGTCGGAAAGACGGCACCCCATCGCGTGAAAATCTTCGTGGCGCTTGCGCAGCGCGTCCAAAAATTTGCCGAAGGAGCCGATGTCGATGTCCGCGGCTCGTGCCAGGCTCTCGACCCACGGATTGAAAGCGTGCGGCTGATCGACTCTCAGCGCGCGATCCGGGCGAAATGCCGGGTAGACGCGCGTTGCGATGCCGGACGCCGCAATTTTCGCGTGATGTTTCAGGTCGCTCGTCGGATCGTCGGTGGTGCAGAGCGCCCGTACATCAAATTTCGATAGAATCCCGCGCGCGCTCATTTTGCGATCAGCCAACAAAGTATTGGCGCGCTTCCAAACCGCCTGCGCACTCTCGGCATTGAGCAATTCGTCGATCCCGAAATAGCGCTTTAGTTCGAGGTGCGTCCAATGGTAGAGCGGGTTGCGCAAACAGTGAGGCACAGTCGCGGCCCACGCGGCAAATTTCTCGTAAGGCGCCGCATTGCCGGTGCAATAGCGCTCCTCGACGCCATTGGCGCGCATCGCACGCCACTTATAATGATCGCCTTCGAGCCATATTTCGAAAAGATCGTTGAACCGGCGATCTTCGGCGATGTCTTCGGGCGACAAGTGGCAGTGGTAATCCAAAATGGGCTGCGATGCCGCGTATTCGCGGTACAGGCGGCGCGCTGCCTTCGTATGCAGCAGAAAATCGTCTTGGATAAACGGCATGCTGGTTTCGGCCCGGACGCTGAGCAGGCGATTCCCGGACAATTCCGGTCCGAAGCAAGCAAATCACCGTGCGGATGCGTTTGTCAACCACGTAGCGCAAAAAAACGCGCGGATTTTGCGCGTTGCATGCAATAAAACCCGCGAGAAAAGCGCCCGGCGACGACTCGCGCTTGCGACGCAGCAGTCGCGGCCTCCGCGGAATTGTGGTATCGTTCGCGGACAATTTGCAGGCGAGGAGAAAAGTGTAGATGAGTCTGCGTCGTGTGGGCTTCGTCGCGTCGATGGTCGTGGCGACCGCGGTGGTGGGGATGTTGGGAGTTGCAATCGCGCAGGATCGGGGAGGTGCATCGTCCTCTGACGCGCCCGGTGGTCGCGTGCTTCCCATTTGGGCTTATCCCGTCAATGCGGGGCGCGGTCCCGGTGGAGGACGTGGACTCGGAGGCGGAAATCGCGGGCCGGGCGCCGCTGGTGCTCCTGGCGGGCCCGGATCTCCGAATGGCGTGCCGGGTGGCGCGGGACGCGGTTTTGGCCGCGCGCCCCTTGATAACGTGACGCTCGAGCATGTTCCAGGCAGCACGCAGGGATACACGGCCGCGTACATCGCCGATCTCTTCAGCGTTCCTGACTGGTTCCCCGATTCGCACCCGCCGATGCCCGATATTGTGGCGCACGGCGATAAACAGGCCGGCGTGCAGGCGTGTGGCTATTGCCATCTGCCCAATGGGCAAGGGCGTCCCGAGAACGAGAGCGTCGCCGGACTGCCCGAGGGCTACATTCTTGAGCAAATTTCGGATTTCAAAAACGGGCTGCGCAAAAGCTCCGAGCCGAGGATGGGCTCCGTCGCGCTGATGGTCCGCATCGGAAAGAACCTGTCTGACGACGAAGCGAAAGCGGCGGCCGCGTATTTTTCGTCAATCAAGTATCAGCCGTGGATTCGCGTGGTCGAAACGGACACTGTGCCCGTGACGCGCCCGAACGGCGGCATGCTTAATGTAGTCGAAGACGGAGGGAGCGAGCCGATCGGCGAGCGCGTGATCGAAGTGCCCGAGAATCTCGAACTGACGGAGTTGCGCGATTCGAAATCAGGGTTCGTTGCGTATGTTCCAAAGGGTAGCATCGAACGCGGCAAGGAACTCGTGACGGCCGGCGGGAACGGCAAGACCATTCGCTGCACGATCTGCCATGGGCCTGACCTGAAAGGCCTCGGCAATGTTCCGTCGATCGTGGGGAGGTCGCCGAGCCAGATGACGCGGCAGATTATCGATATTCAGACCGGTGCTCGTAATGGCCCCTATACGCAGCTGATGAAAGAGCCGGTACGACAACTCGATAATCGCGACATCGTGGATATTGTTTCGTATTTGGCTTCGCTACAGCCGTAAAAGGCTATAGAGCTTCCAGCAGCACCAACGAAACGTCGTCCAGCGGAGGCCCTTCGCGCCATTCGGCGACGCGATCGAGGATACCCTGCTTCATTTGCGAGAGGGGCAGCTCCGAAGTCTCGCGCACGAACTTCTGAACGCCTTCGACGCCGAGCATTTCCCCGTGGATATCGAAGACCTCGCTCAGTCCATCGGTGTAGAGCACCACGCGGTCGCCGGGCTCAAGCTCAACTTCGATGTCCGGTTCATTCGTCACCGCGTCGTTCAAAGCGCCAAGGACGGTGCTGCGCGATTCCAGTTGGCGCGGCTCCTGGCCCGGCGAAACGATCAGGGCCGGCGGGTGGCCGGCGCCCGCGAATGTCATCCGCCGCGCCCCCTGTTCCACGCGAGCCGCCGCCAGCGTAAACATGAAGACCGTACCGCCGATGGTCTGAAGGAAAAAGCGGTTCAGTTCGTGGAGCATCTGGCCGAGCGGCACACCGGTCTGTAGCAGCGCGATGGTCTCGGTGTAGATGCGATTGGCCACGAGCGCCGAGCCGATGCCGTGCCCGGAGACGTCACACACGAGCAGATCAAGATGGCCATCACGCGGGCTCACGAGGCCAAAATCGCCTCCGATGGTCCGCACGGGATGAAAGAAAGCTTCGACCCGGGCTCCGCCCCAGAGAAGCGAACCCGGTGCCAGGCTCTGCTGGACGCGCGCCGCCAGAGCCAGATCCTCCTCTATTTCCTGCTGCCGCTCCTCAAGGCGCTGATTCGCGTCCCGCAACTCGGCTTCCGCCCGCTTCTGGTCGGAAATATCGGTAAAGGTGACGATGGCAAACTCCGCCCCCTCCGGATCCTCAAGCCGCCGCACACTGACGATCACCGGCAGCCGGCTCCCGTCTTTTCTCGGAAGCACGAATTCGAAGCGGTTCGTTCCGTCTGTGGCGCGCTCCTCCTGTTTCAGCAGGAACTGATATTCCTCTTGCGAATAAAAATGAGAGGCCGTGCGCCCTTCGATTTCGGCGCGCGGGCTCCCGATCATTTCGGCCATACAGGAGTTCACGTAGAGGATCTGGTGGCAGTTATCGCCAACGAGCACACCCTCGTTGAGCGCGTCGAAAAGCGTTTCCATCTGAAGCAGCCATTCGGGCTTTTCGATTTCCATAGCAGTCTTTCGATGCAACTCGCCTTGTTAGATACTAACGGATTGCCGTGAAGATTGTGTCAGTTTCTAGGATGAAGGGCTATGCGCGCCCTCGGAAGCCAATGCGATAGACTGATTTCATGCCTGTGATCGGGAAGAAGGTGCCGCCCGGGCCAAAAGGCTTGCCCTTTCTGGGCCTGGCACTGCAGATACGCAGCAACCCGCTGGGTATTATGACGCGGGTGGTGCGCGAATATGGCGACGTGGTGCGCTTTCTAGCCGTGGGCCAGGAACGCATCCTGCTGAATCATCCCGATCTGATCGAGCAAGTGTTGGTCGTCCAGCAGGGCAAATTTCACAAAAGCGACCTCACGCGCCGCGTCGTGGGCCCTTTACTCGGCCAGGGCCTCTTGGTCAGTGAAGGCGATTTCTGGCGGCGGCAGAGGCGCCTGGCTCAGCCGGCGTTCCACCGCAGCCGCATCAATGAATACGCTGCGCCGATGGTCGATTGCGCGTCCGCGCAGGTTCAGGGCTGGCGGGACGGCGAAGTTCGCGACATGGCGCGCGAGATGATGCAGCTCACTCTTGTGATTGCCGTGCGAACCCTCTTTGGCACGACGCTCCCCGGCGAAGCAAAGAATGTGGGCGATGCGCTCGCGTTCCTGATGCGTTACCAGCTTTGGCGGCAGCGTTCGCCGTTGCGTTTGCCGGAAAGCTGGCCGACGCCGCGCAACCGCCGCGCGATGCGCGACATGAAATTCCTCGATTCGCTCGTTTACGGCATCATCGCGGAAAAAGAGAATCTGCATGGTGAAGGAAGCGATCTGCTCTCGCTCCTGATGAGCGCGATGGACGATGACGGCTCGCAAATGACTCCGCAGCAGCTTCGCGACGAAACGATGACCCTGTTTCTCGCCGGGCACGAGACGACAGCGCTGCTGCTCGGCTGGACGTGGTACTTGCTTGGCGAAAATCCATCAGCCGAAGCGCGGCTTCTCGAGGAGCTAAATGGTGTCCTCGCTGGCCGCCCTCCGCAGGTGAGCGACCTAATGGAGCTGCCCTATTTGCAGGCCGTTTTGAACGAGAGCCTGCGGCTTTATCCTCCCGCTTACATTCTGGCGCGGACTTCGACTGAACCTTTTACTCTCGGTGAATACAAATTCGGGCGCGATACGACCATTCTGATGTCACAGTGGGTTACGCACCGCGATCCGCGTTTTTTTGAGGCGCCGCTCGAGTTCCGTCCCGAACGATGGATAAACGGTTCAGCGGGGAAAATCTCAGCTGGCGCATATTTCCCGTTCGGCGATGGGCCGCGGCGCTGCATCGGTCAGGGATTCGCGATGCTCGAAGCGGCTCTCGTCGTGGCCGGGATTGCGCAGCGATTCCAGTTCCGCCTTGTGCCCGGCCACCGCGTCGAGCCTGAGCCGCTGGTCACGCTGCGGTTCAAGCATGGCCTGCGCATGTCGATTCGCGCCAGAAACTGACGGAAAATCGACGACCATCCTATTTTACGAACTCGCCGTGGCCGCCGTGCGCCCATGGATTATAGGTAAGCGCAAAATGGATTCGCTCCGCTATGGGTGGGTGCGTGTAAAACATCGCGACGTCCACGGGATTCGGTGCGGGGTCTTCCAGGTCGATTGTTCCAAGAATCTCGAACGATTGGGCGGCCACCTGAGATGAGTCGGGCGTGAGTCCGTGGGTCACTTCAAGACCGAACTGATCGGCCTGATGCTCGATATGGCGGCTGAACGCGTTGACGATCGGATCAGAGGCGAACGAAGAAATCGTGAGTACAAGCAGCAGGACGGGCAGAGACGCCCAATCGCTTGCGTCGCGAATTCCCCATCGCTTGCCAGTGGGACGCAACAGCCACTCCAGAGCACGGTATCCCAGATAAAAAACGAGAAGCAAAAAAGCCTCCCCCGCGGCGATTCCCTTCGGAATGTGATTCAGAACGTAATGGCCCATTTCGTGGCCGACCACGAATACGGTTTGCGGCGTATCGAGCGCGGCGATGGTTGTGTCCCAGACGACGATGCGCTTCGATGCCCCGATGCCGGTGACGTAGGCATTCAGCTCCTTTGTTTTGTCGGACGCGGCCATCCAATACATGCGGCTTTCGGGGATATTTTCGCCGGTGCGCTGCACCATGTGTTCCAGCGCGCCGGCGAGAGGCGCGTCTTTTTCGGCGAGAGGCTCGAATTTGTGAAACATCGGGTCGATAAACACCGGCTGCACGAAAACGAGAAATACCGTGATCGGAATCGTCGCGATCCAAAAATAAAACCACCAGCGGCGCGGGCTTCGGCGCAGAGCTGCGTAAAGCAGCCAAACGAGAAAAATCGCCAGCACGGTTTCCAGCAGCGCGGATTTGCTCCAATCGGCAAACCAGGATGGCCATGGCTGTATGCTTAAACCAAATCTGCGCGCGATCGAATGCTCGGCCGCATCGACGGGGATGCCAAGCACATCGAGCGTGACGAATAGCAACGGCGTAAAAATCAGCGATTGTACGAAGCGGTTTCGGCCGGCGCGTTCGGCCCAGTCGCGGAATTTAGGTGCGATGCGCGACTTGAGCACAATCAACAAAAGGATCACCGAATAAACGAACGAAACAAACTCGCCCCAAAACTCGATTTCGCCCAAGTGGTGCGCTTTCGCATAGAGATCGGAAGGAAGCGTATAGCCCGTGATCGGCGCTGCCGCAGCCTTCCCCTGCGCGGACGCGGATTGTACTGCGCTGAGCGCGAGCTGTGCGGAGGCTTGCGCCGAGGCTAAGGGCGCAAGGGCGGCGAGCAGAAACAGCATAATTCCGAGGGACAGGGCCAATCGGTGAATACTCCGAAATCGCTTTGTTTTCGCCATTTCCGATTTGATCCGGCCCGTCGCCGGTACAGGTGCCTTTTTGGATGCGCGCGGCCGCTCCAGCCGCCGCGACGGCCGTCCTCAGACTACTATAAATAGGCGAAAGCTCTCTCGAGGAGAAAGCCATGAGAACCGGACATTTTGCGTTGGCAATTTTGCTCGCCTTCGGCATGGGCGCGATCACCGCCGTCGCTCAGGACAACTCGTCCTCGAACGCGCAGAGCGCTGCATCGGCAGGGGCGCAGGCCGCACAAGCACAAACCGATCCGCTGGCTGCGGCGGCTCGTCGCGCGCGCCAAGAGCAAAAGAACGCGCCAAAGTCCGCCAAAGTCTACACCAACGACAATCTGCCCACGAACGCGACGATCAGCTTCGTGGGAGTGCCGCCAAGCTCCACCGCTGCAACCACTAATGCCTCAAACGGCCAGAGCGCCAACGCGGCAAACGCGCCCGCGCAGGCGGCCGCGCCCGAATCTGACGAGAAAAAAGCCCAGGATGAGGCGTCGCTCGCCAGCGCCAAGGCGCAACTCGAGAGCGAGAAAAAGGATCTGGATATCGATCAACGCAAATATGCGTTGGACGACCAGATGTGGTTGAGCAGCCCGAATCACGACGGCGATTCCGATGCCGCTGCGAACCTGCAAAGCGAGCAGGACGCGATCGGCGCAAAGCAGGATGAAGTGACCGCCGCGCAGAAGGTGGTCGACGATCTCGAGACCCGCCTGAGCGGGGCATCGTCGTCGGCGCCGGCTATCAGCAATTCCTCTACCAGCAACTCCAACAGCACACCGGCGGATAACAGCTCGAACGATTCCGGCTCCAATTCGAGTTCGACTTCAAGCGACGCCGGATCGTCTCCCTCCACCTCCGCCGGCAGCATAAGCCTCAGCTCGAATTAACACGGCAGCGGCGGCCTCGCCTCTCGCCCCAAGCGGCGCTAGCAACTCCACCACAAGTAATAGTAGCGCTCGCCTATTGACACACCAAGGCGGCCCGGTACACAATCTCCGCGCGTTAGGGCGTTGTTGTCCGGCGGACCCCTTTTCGCCGGAATTCCAACTGCGAGGGAAAAGTGCTACATCTACCGGGTTGGACCGTGCAATGCGTGAATGCGGACTGTTCGGCGCGCGGACAATGGGTGCGCGTTGCCTCCTCGGACGCGGCGGAATGTCCGCGCTGCGGCGCGCCGCTTCACAATGTTCCTCCGCCTCTCATGCTGCGCATTCGGACGCGCCCGCGCCCTTTTCTCGCGCGTCGCACTATGCCGCGCGGCCGCTGATCTGGCACTTTCGCAGGCGTGACTGCGGCCAGCTCCGGCGCGGTGGACGCCCCCGCCGTGACTCCTCGAGGGAAACGGCTGTCCAGGATGGCTCGGCTCCGCTCGCAAAAGCGAGACGGCGTTGGGCTTTTCCATTTTTTCCTCGCTGGTTTTCGCGAGCGCCAGACAACCGATCGAAGGCGCCTATTCTTCGGGTTGGGGCTGCGTGGTGATCAACAGCCGCCCGAAGAATGACCGCTTGATGGCGACGTTCGGCCCAGGATCGCTCGGAAATTCGTAGTGATAGGGCTGAAAAATATTCTCGCCGTTGGCGGAGATTTCGATCCGCCGCGTGATTTGCCAGGCAAGGCGCGTGTCGGCGGTTGAGTAGGCGGGGATGTTCACGGAATAAAGCTTGCTCACGAAGCGATAGTCGAAATCGAAATAGATGCGCTTCGGGAAATTCCAGCTCGACTCGACCAAGATCTGGTGCTGCGGACTTTCGCCTTCGGTGATCGGCGCGGTGCCGACGTCGGTGGAGTTCGGGCCGCGGTTCAGCACCATGTGCAAGTAGGAGTATGAGCCGCGCAGGCGCCACCAATCGACGGGCCGCCACTCAGGAGCAATCTCGCCGCCATAGGTATCTCCGACGAGGCCGTTGCCAAACTCCGCCGGGATCAGATTGTGCGGCGGCGGAGGATTGTCCTCCACGATTTCGATAAAGCCGTTGGGCAGGTCTTCGCTGAAAAGATCGTAATACTGATTGAAGAATGTCGCCACGTCCACGAACGCACGTTTGCCCATCAAGCCGCGGTAGCCGAGTTCGTAGCCATCCAGCTTTTCGGATTTGAAATTCTTGTTGGCCTCAAAGCGCGCGAAGGTGGGGAGCCCGTCTGTGCTTGCCGAGGGCGGGCTGATGAACCCCGTGAGGTTGAAATCGCGTTCGGCATCCGATGGCGTGCGCACCGCGTGCGTCACCGCGAACCAGGCGGTCTGCGAGTTAGTCGGTGTCCACAGAAGGCGCCCGCTCGGCTCCAGCTCCACGCCGATGTAGTTCGTGTTGATGGCCTTCGTACCGGCTTGGAAGTCGAGTTTGTCAGGGATCAGGGTAATGTCGTCCTCGAGAAAGCCGCTAAACAGCGTGTCCGTGCGCTCAGGCGGCGTGAAAAAAAGGCCGGTGGTGGGCATCAGTTCGTTGCCGTGGCTCGCTTCGGCAGTCGCGCCCCAGGTGAGATGATTGTTCTGGTTCAGCGGCGTCTGCTGCACGTAGTCGACGTTGAATGTTTTGCGGAGGTCGCCGAAGTTCGGCTCGTGGCGATTCGTCGCGTCATAGTAGGCCTCGATCGAAACAGATTTGTCTTCGCTTTCCGTGTGCGTCCAGCGTGCGGTGATGTTGCCGCCCGAAAGGCGCATATCGCCCTCTACGATTTGCTGATAGGGCGGCGCGTAGTTCACTGCCGTCACCGTTTCGCCGGCCCGCTCGCGGTAGATGTCGCCTTGGACCGTGTAAGTATCCCGTGGTGTTTTATTCCAATCGACTCGAAAGCCGCCTTGCGCGGAATGCCAGGCGTCGTAATTGTCCCCGTCCGGATGATATTCGGCGCCGCGGTCGTAGCCTTTCGCGTAGACGCGATAGGAAACGCTGCCGTCCGAATTCTGGCCGCCGTAGCGGATGGTGCCAAAGCCGCGCTGGAAGTTTCCCGTGGCGCCGGTCACCAGTAATCCCTGCGTCTCCTTCGACGATTTGGTGATGATGTTGATCACGCCGTTCACCGCATTCGATCCCCACACGCTGCCGCCCGGCCCGCGGATCACTTCGATCCTGTCGATGTCTTCTATGTCCGTGTCCTGCACTTCCCAATACGTTCCCGCCAGCAGCGGATTGTAGAGACTGCGGCCGTCCATCAGCACCAGCACGTCGCGATCTAGGCGGCTGCCGAAGCCGCGAATGCCGACGGACCATTTATTCGCGTCGATGCGCGCCACCTCCACTCCCGGCGCCAGCCGCAGCGCTTCCGGGATCGTGGTCACCCCCGCGCGGCGAATGTCGTCCTGCGTAATCACGTAGATCGCGGCAGTCGTCTTCCACACTTCCACCGGCGTTTTGGTTTGCGTCGTCACTTTGATGCTGCCCAGCTGCTCCAGGCTGAGCTGCTTCAGCGGATTTTGCGTCTGTTGATTCTGGCTCGGTGCGGCGGCGTGAACGGTTGAGGTGAATATGACCGCGCCGACGACGGCGGCTTGCAGTATCGGACGCAGAGCGCGAGCGGAATTGAGCCAAGAATGGAGGCGCATGGACCGGGAACATAAAATATTGCGGCAGGCAGACAGGGGAACGCGAGCAAAAATCTCTCGCTCGCCCCAGGATGTGTCGTGCCGGTTATGCGCGCGAAGAGCCGATGCAAAAATGGAGCGCTCGCATGGCGACTGGATCATGGACCTCACGTTTTTGCGTTGCCACCCCGACAATTTTGCCCGCTGGAGCGGTCGAGGCCCAGATTTGGTTAGAGAAGGTAGTGCAGAAGAGCGGCCGGGCTAATACATGAATCACCCGAGAAAAAGATTGGGAAAGACGGTAAGCGAAGAAAAAAGAAGGGCGCTGAATCGAGCGCCCTTCCATTAGTGGCACCGACGGCGGTTCGCCGTGCGGGATGCGTGCTTTAGTGCTGCTGATCGGGCCGCTCCTGATGAGGCGCGGCGTGGGGCTGTGCGTGAGACTGAGGTTGTTCATGAGTTTGAGGAGCAGGGCGAGCTTGAACCTGACCGTGAACTTGAGGGGCGGGAGGATTGTGCTGCTCCATCGGGCGTGGCTGTTGGCGCGGAGCCATCTGCTCGCGTGGCGCGGGCGGCGCTGCGTGATTAGCTGGCGGACGGTTCGAGCTGGGTTGGCGTTCGATCTGCTGGCGATTGGTATTCGGCGCAGCATTATGCGTATTCGCCGGCGGGTTGTTAGGGCGCAATTGGTTGTGTGTCATGTTGGCCGAACGCGCAGCGTTGTTTGGCGCGTGACTCGGCGTGGTTGCGTGATTTTCGGGCCGGAGATTCTCTGGATGCGCGTTGCTTCTCGGGCGAGCGTTCGTTGCGGGACGGACGTTGTTTTCGGGGTGTGCGGGTTCTTTGGTGGTTGCGGCATTGTGCGAAGCCTCGATGCCGCTGCCTTTGAACGTGCCGGGGCGCGGCGTCGCGGCAACCGGAGGAGCGCCGTGATTGTAAGAGGCATGAAGCTGTTGATCGGAACGAGCGTCTTGCGCTTGCCGGGTCTGTGCGGCGATGGCTCCCATTTTGCGGTCGCGTGCCGCAGCTTCCTGTGCCGCGGTGGCGCGCGCTTGGACTCCGCCGTTGCCGCCGTTGAAGCTGGCGCGGTCGTGAGTGTTGTTCACCACGGCGGTTCGATTCACGTAGGTGTTGTGGATGACGCGCGTGTTTACGTGCGTCACGGCTGTGTTGTAATAAAAGTGGCCGTTTTGCCAACGCCCGCCATCATAGCCGTGGCCGTTGTAACCGAAGCCGTAGTCGATACCGCCGTAAAAGCCCACGGTCGGCCCCCAGTAACCGGCGTTGAAGATGTAGGCGCCGTTTTGCCAGGCCCAGTAGCCGGGAGTCCAGAAGAGGCCCGGTTCGGGAGCTTCGACCCACGTGCCGGGAACCCAGTAGTAATCTTCTCCGTCCCATGCCCAGTAGCCGGGAGTCCAGATGTAGTTCGGCCCCGGGCAGGGCGGCTGCGCGTAAATAGGCAGCGGGGGAGGGGGCACGGTGACGGAAACGCCAATCGAGAGTTGCGCGCGCGGAGCGGCAAAGGACGCGGTCGGCGCAGCCGCAAACGAAAGCGCTCCGAATAACAGAGCCAACGAGGTTGTGCAGAAGCACGATTTTTTCGACATTGCGAATCCTTGTCGCGCGGGCTCCTTAGCGGCTGGTTGCCGGAACGACGCGCATGAAACAAGTGAACCTGATACGACTGCAAGCATCATTTTGAGGCGTAGCGGAAATTCCCGCGATAAGGTGCGGCCTGTAAATTACACGTGCAGCGTTGCTTAAGGGAAAAGGGGCAGGAAGGGATCAGGGAATTGCGGCGAAAGGAAAGAAAAGGCGTCAATTCGATTAGTGACGCGGACATTCCCCTGCAATTTGTGGGTCAGTCGTATATGCGAAGGCGAAACGTTTGAAGCGCAAGTCCCGCGTGGAAGGATTTGAGGAACGTGTTGCAGCCAACATCAGTGCTGCGGAGAAGATCGATTAAGACGGTTCGTTTGCCTCAAACCCGCCCAGCTTTCAGAGTCACTCGATAGCCTTATTGGGTTCTTGTGCCGATTTTGTCCATCGTAGAGGGTGACGCTGCTCGCCGAGCTAATCTTCACCTGCGTTTCCCACGCACGAACATCAGCCAAAAACTGCGGCGGGAGGACTGAATCGGCCGTCCCTTCACCCATATAAACATCGCCCCATCCGACGTCATATTTATTCCTAGCCTGTGTGTTCGCCATGAACACAAAGATCATCTTCATAGGCTGGTCAACATCGCACCAGAGGAGGTCGTGAAAGGTTCCCGCACCTGGGAACTCCATGGGGACCGCGACAAATCTTCCAGAGGTCACCGCAACCGGGTAGCCAGGATAACTTTCAAGGTCGTACATGACCTCTTTTGGAAGAGCGCTTGTGGCTCCCCAGGACTACTCGCATCGACCGTGCTGGGATAGTTTACGTTGCAGGAGCAGTTTGAAACGCCGGTCCCTTCCGAGATAATAACTTGTCCTTCCTGCGAAGGAGAGCAGCCATGCGGCCGACGTGTCTGAAGGTCTTGTGCATGGCTTCATGGCTGATAGCGAGATCTGCGCGAAAAGCATTAAGGCAAGCCCAGGGAGCAGACGCCTCATTTCATTCGCCTTTTGCTTCCTAAAGATATTGATAAAAATAAGACCAGCGGCTACTTTTCGTGTCAGAATTTGATCTAGGGGCGCAAAAATATTCTTAAAGAAAGTATTTGACGAACGAGGTTCGCTTCTGTAGCATTGGTGTTTGTCCGTAGTCCTTCCAGCTGGCCTGGGAGTACCTGCTCTTTGACAATCGAATGAATCAAGCCAGAACCCGTTTGGTTACTTTTGTATCCGCGCAAGCGGAACAAGAGATTTGAGTGATTCCGTTCTACTGTACGGAGCGGAAATTAACCGAGCGATGTACTAACAGTTCGTTCCGGTCGTGGCTTTTGTCACGGCCGAAACACCAGATTTCAAACGAGAGTTTGATCCTGGCTCAGAGCGAACGCTGGCGGCGTGCTTAACACATGCAAGTCGAACGGGTGTAGCAATACACTCGTGGCGAACGGGTGCGTAACACGTGGATAACCTTCCTTCAGGTGGGGAATAACCCAGTGAAAATTGGGCTAATACCGCATAACAAGACGAGGGCACATGCTTTTGTCTTCAAAGGCGCAAGTCGCCAGAAGAGGGATCCG
>DATJOL010000124.1:0-11000 GCA_035507075.1 Candidatus Aquilonibacter sp.
CTCGTCGATTACGCGGATTTCCCGAGCGCGAATGCGCTCGTTTACTCGAAGACCAACCGCACCTCTCTCTGCGATAAAACCACCTCCCGGCCGGCTCCTGACGCCGACCGTGTTTCTCCCAAAGTAATCGCCCCATCGAAAACTTTCACCAGGGGACGGGCCATAAAGTATAGCATGGGCGTCCATGCACGCTGCAAGGGCAGGATTCTATGTGTTTGCGCCCTTCTCCACCGCGGCCGCCGCAGCCGGATCGGAGAATCGGTGCTCTTCGATTTCCGCCTTGAGGTCCGCGATGAATTGCGCCAGCGGCCTCGGCCCAAGATCGCCCTTCGACCGGTGCCGCACTGAAACCGTTCCCGCCTCAGCCTCTTTGCCGCCCAGAATCAGCATGTACGGAATCTTCTCCAGCTGCGCATCCCGTATCTTCGCCTGCAGCTTCTCATTGCGATCATCCAGATGAACGCGCACACCCGCCGCCTTCAACTCCGACGTCACTTTTCGCGCGTAATCCTCGAATTTCCCGCTCACCGGCAACACGCTCGCCTGCACCGGTGCAAGCCACGCCGGGAACGCCCCCGCATAATGCTCGATGAGCACGCCGAAAAATCGCTCCACCGATCCCCACAGCGCACGATGCACCATCAGGGGCATATGCCGCGAGCCGTCTTCGCCCACATACTCGAGGTTGAATCTTCGCGGCAGGTTGAAATCAAATTGCACGGTCGAAAGCTGCCACGGCCGCCCGATCGCATCCACCAGCTTCACGTCAATTTTGGGCCCGTAAAACGCCGCTTCGCCCGCAATGTACTTGTACGGAACATTCATCCGTTCCAGCGTGTTCTTCAGCGCATTCTCCGCATGCTCCCAGTCTTCCGGCGTCCCCGCGTACACTTCCGGATGCGAAGGGTCCCCGCCCGAAAGCTCCACTTCATACCGGTCGAAGCCGAATGTCTTCAGCACTTCCCACGCAAACTCCACGCAATCCTGCACCTCGTGCTCGATCTGCTCGCGCATGCAGAAAATGTGCGCGTCGTCTTGCGTGAATCCGCGCACGCGCATCAGTCCATGCAGCACGCCCGATCGCTCATATCGGTAGACCGTTCCCAGTTCCGCCAGCCTCACCGGAAGCTCGCGATAGCTCCGCAGCTTCGATTTATAAATCAAAATGTGCCCCGGACAATTCATCGGCTTCAGCTGATACTCGGCCTTTTCCACTTCGATCGGGCCGAACATATTCTCGCGATAAAAATTCGCGTGCCCGCTCGTCTTCCAAAGGTCCAGCCGCATGATGTGAGGCGTGAATACGAGGTCGTAGCCCCGCCGCAGCAGCGCCGCACGCAGCCAGTCTTCCATCTCGCGACGGATAATCGCGCCCTTCGGATGCCAGAAAATCAGGCCGGGCCCGGCTTCATCCTGAATGCTGAAAAGATCGAGTTCCGTGCCAAGCTTGCGATGATCCCGCCGCTTTGCTTCTTCCAGCCTATGCAGATATTCATCCAATTCCTTCTGCTCGACGAAGCACGCGCCGTAAATCCGCTGCATTTGCGGATTTCCTTCATGGCCTTTCCAATAAGCGCCGGCCACGTTCATCAATTTGAATGCCTGAATACGCCCGGTCGATGGAATATGCGGACCGCGGCAAAAATCGATGAATTTCCCGGTCGTGTAGAACGAAACCATCGGCTCCACAGCCTTTTCTTCCACCAGTTCGCACTTGAAAGGCTGGCCGGAGCGGCGATAGAGATCGAGCGCCTCCCCTTTTGGCAGCCATTTGCGCTCGTTCGGCACATTTTTCGCTGCGATCTCATGCATCTTTGCTTCGATCTTCGCAAGGTCGTCTTGCGTAAATGGCTGTTCGCGCACGAATTCGTAAAAGAAGCCGGTATCGGTCGGCGGTCCGATCCCAAGTTTCACGTCCGGATAAAGCTCCAGCACCGCAGCCGCCAGCAAATGCGCGGCGGAATGCCGAAACACCTGCACCGCGTCCGGGTCTTTCGCGGTCAGTATCGAAAGCTTGGTGCTTTCTTCCAGCGGTTTTGAAAGGTCCACCAGCGTATCGCCCGCCCGCGCCACCAGCGCAGCGCTCGCAAGCCGCGGCCCTATCTGCCCGGCGATTTGCGCCGCCGTTGTGCCGCGCGCCACTTCCCGAGTCGATCCATCAGGCAACGTAATTTGAATGTTTTCCATTTGTCGTTCGCAAAATACCGTAGCACGACCCGCCCGCGCATTTCATCTGCTTGTTCACAATGCCGTGAACCTGGTCCGGGATTTTGCTTGAGGTTTAAACGCAAAGCTTGGATTACTCGTTGCTGTTCAGTCTCGGCAGCGTCGCCACTTGCAGCAACTCGTTTTCAATGCGCGCGGCGAACTCCTCGTCAACTTGACGAATCTCGTTCAGCAGTCCGCGAACCGCCGCATCGAGAGCCCGCCAAAGCTCCCCACCCTGCAGTTCCCGGACGAATGATCCCGAAAATTGCTCCTTGATCGCCCCGGGCAGCAGATCGAAACCCCGGCCATGAGCCGATGGAAGGCCAAGACGCTCGCATGCCAATGTCAGCGCATGGTTCCTTACGCCGCTGATCATGTATTCGGCTTGCCACGGCCTCTCGCGCAAAATGCAAGTGCGAGCGTGTAACGCATACAGCCAGCCCAACCCCATGATGTCTTTGGGCTTCGGGGACGGAAATGGCCGAAGCGGATTTGCACTCCCTGAGATTAGTTTGAATGTTGCGCCCAGAGGCCGGAATTCGGCGCTCGGCGCGAACGCGAGGTCAACTTGCAGCGTGCCCGGCAAAAAGAACACGCGATAGATCCAGGCCCCTGCCGTTACGTCTACGTGATGCACCGCACGATAGCGATCGTACATGTGTCCCGTGAAGTCGCCGAGCACTTTGTCCAGCTCGTTCGCGTCCGCCACGCCAAAGGCCAGGTCGATGTCTGACCATCGGTCTTCCCGGTCCGCTGCCGCCGAACCCGTGATTGCCACCCCGCTGAGGCGTTTGTCACGTTCGGCAAGTCCGATGAGTTCTCGCCGCATTCGTGACCGTTCTTCGACCGTGAACAACATGGGAGCCGAAGTGTACCCGGAAGAGAGGAAAGCCGGCAACGCCCCTCGCTACTTCCTGAATTTGGAGAAGCCCTTGAATTTCGGTCGCGAATCGTCGCTGCCAGGGGGGCCGAACCGCAATGCCCCGAAATGGCGCCCCGGCATCCTATCACCTCAGCCCGTCACTCGATGTCAGACTGAATTTGACGTATCTCGTTGAAAATAAAGGATCGGCTGTTCGCCAGCCCGTCACAAACAAAGCGCTCCGCCGGCAGACTCGCGGCCTTCTGCAAACAGGCACCGTGATTGGAAATGCATAATGCCGTTTGGGAACCTGGCGAAAAGTCAGTGACCACGCCAGCGCGACTGTGTTACTAAGGTCATCCGCGGAAAGAGCAGAGAGGACCAATGAGCCGATTCTGGGTCGGAGTGATCATAGGAGTTGTTCTGGTCCCGGCGATTATCGTAGCCGTCGTTTACCTCGGTGTTCTGCCGGCCGCGGCAAACGATCCCTCAATGCAGTTTGAACCGGCGCTGGCCGAAGCAGGTCTCTTCTTCCGGATCGAACGCCAGGCGCCAAGCCACGACGTTTCAGGAATGTCGACGGCGGACCTCCTCGCGGGCGCGGATGTCTACCAGAAAAATTGTGCCGTCTGCCACGCGCTGCCGGACCAGGAGCAGGGTCCCGTCGGATCGGGAATGTTTCCGCGAGCGCCGCGTCTTTTTTCGCCGGACGGCATGGTCACTGACGACTCGGTCGGCGAAACCTATTGGAAGGTAAAAAACGGCATCCGCCTCAGCGGAATGCCCAGCTTCGAAAAAGTTCTCAGCGAAGATCAAATGTGGGACGTCGCGGCATTAGTCAAGCGCGCCGATAAGCTGCCGCCCGAAGTGATGGACGCCCTGAAGCCGCAGCCCGAACCCGGCGCAGCACAGGCCGAGCCTCCGGCAACACCCGCAACGGCGAAGCCTCAGAAGTCGAAATGAAAGCGTAATCCAGGCACGATCACAGGACCGCGAGCCTTGTTGTAGCCCGGATTATTGATGTGCTGTAAATCGAAGGACGCAAAAAGACCTCGCCACATGTGCGTCGTGTAGAAAGCCTCCTCGATCTTTTCGGGTCCGTACGTAAGGCCGCCATCGCCCAGCAAAAAACCGAGCCCTCCAAGCGCAAGGTACTCTTGATGAGCCGCTACGATTCCATTCGCCACGAAAACCACTCCCGCGCGGTCGTTGTCCCGACGCCACCCCGATCCTTTGAAAAAACCGCCAATTTCTCCCGTGCGGTCCACCTCGCTATAGGCAAACGACTCGTTCCTTCCGTCGCTCCATCCAAGCCGCCCGAACACGCCGACGGATGAATTTACCGCCTGCTCCACATTCAGCCCAAACCCGTACTTGTGCCGGCCTTGCCGGCGCGTGGCAACGATGTTCGGCACGCTTTCCTCACCGTCGCTTTGTTCGTAATCGCGATTTGCCTGTTCATAGTTGCCCATGTCCGCCGTATTCAAATAGCTCAGAAGCCGCACAGCTCCCGCTCGATGCGCGATGAAGCTGCCATGCGCCTCGAACTCGAGGTTTGCAGCGCGTGATCGGGCAATGTCCGCATCAAGGTAGATACCGTTTGCAACCTTCGGCATCAGCGCCTCGACGAAGCGCGCCGCAAACCAATGGTCGTCGTATTCGACCAGGGCGCCGTCTGTGTATCCGCGCGTATTGGCCGCATAGTCGTACGCCCCATTGTTATCGACGGTCCAATTCAGAAACTGCAGGTGGCTGTCGCTGCCCCATGAATTCACGTCAACGAAGTCGACGACGCTGAATTTTCCTGCACGCAGCTCGATCCTCTGCGCTGGAAGCGAAGTGGCCAGGTCAAGCTCGTCGCGATCCGCTTCCACACGTTCGCTGCTCAGCGGAATGATCTGACGGATCATCAGCCGCGCGACGTACGGATCCTGGCTGAGGTCAGGATTGCGCACCACGTCCAGATTCGTGGCGCCCGCCAGTCCCAGAGCGTCGCTAACCCCATGGCCTCCCGCGCTCTCCATATCCAGAAAGACCTCTGTCGTCGAAGTCAGCTCATAACCGAGATAGAGCGTATAAACCTTCGAAGTAGCGCTTTCCGCTTTGTTCCGAAGGCTGTTCGGCCCGCTGTACGCCGCCGGGAACGACGGGTGCCACTGGAAGACGATGTTCCCTTGCCCCGAAACCCACCATTTGCTTGTTTCCGAATGCGGGAAGAGCGTCACCGGATCGGAAGAAACTACATCCGGTTGCGATGGTGCGTTCGATGATGCGTTTGTCGAATTACTTTGCGAATCGGAAGGAGCGGTGGAACTTTGGCCCAGGGAAACGCGAGCGCCGACCAGGCACACCAAACCCGCGCACAAAAGTCGCAGCGCGGTTTGGGCGCAAAGGCAGCGCATCGTCTTGACGAGCTTGAAATTCCGGAGTGCTCGTTTTCACGAGGAACAAAGTAAACCACGACCCGCGGATTGTACAGGTTAAAGGACCGTTACAGCATTCTATCGAGAAGGGCGCGCCCGAGCCGCCTTTCTTGCGGGCATCCCAATTGCCCGGCGAAGCCATCTCTAGTAGTCTCTATCGTTACGCTTCAGGGGCGATTCGAACGAATGTCTCATTGGACGAAGCTTGTGCGGGGAAAAAACTGTCTGGCTTTGGTGGGTGTACTGCTGGCTATTCTCGTCACCACGAATTGCCAGTACGAAATCAACTATCCCTCCCCGGTCGTGACGAGCTTGTCGCCAACAAACGTGAACGCTGGCCAGCCCGCCTTCACCCTTACCGTAGTCGGGTCCAATTTTACGCCCGCCTCCAGCGTGTTGTGGAACGGGGTGGCACGAGTCTCGTTTTTTCAGGATTCAGACCACATCACCGCCGATATTCTGCAAAGCGATATCGAAAATCCCGGCAAAGCCCAGGTGACAGTCGAAACCCCGCAACCTGGCGGCGGCATCTGGGAGCCGCCAGTCGATTTCACGATCAATCCGATCGCGGTGCCGGTGCCAACGATCGCTTCTCTTTCTCCTTCCGGCGTCTACGCGAGCAGCCCTTCGTTCACCTTGCGAGTGAACGGAACGAATTTCGTATCGACGTCGGTAGTAACAGTGAATGGCGCCAATCACACCACCTTCGAGGTGAACTCCACTCAGCTCACCGCGGCGATGGACGCCTCTGACGTGGCAAATGCGGGCACCCTGCAGATAGCCGTCTTCAATCCTCCTGTTCCCAATCCCCCCGCCGGGGAAGCTCCGGGCGGCGGAAGTTCGAATATCATCAGCATGAACGTAACGAACCCGGTGCCGGCGATTTCGTCGGTTTCGCCCGCGGCTGCGGCCATCAACTCCGGTCCAAACACTCTAATCACGGTAACTGGGAGCGGCTTAGTGTCCGATTCCGTCATCCTGGTCAATGGCGCTCCGCGGATCACCGCAAATCCCAGTCCGGGAAGCCTTACCGCCAACCTCACCGCCGGTGACCTTGCCAATTCGGGTGTCACTCAAATCCAGGTGATGAACCCGACGCCCGGTGGCGGGACCTCGAATCCTCTACCGTTCACGATCGATCCATCGGTCACGGCGGGCCTGCCAGATTTGATGGACTACGGGTATGACGGTTCGATCGCCAACAGCGGTGTGTGCGGAACAGCCTGCACGAACGGGATTCCGACTCTCACGACGGCTGGACCCGCCCTGAGCCAGAACGGCGCTACCATCGCCTTCGCGTCCGTCTCCTCGAATCTCGTGCTGAATCAAACGAACTCAGCCAGCGAGATCTTTACGCGCAACACGTGCCTTGGCAGCACTAGCTGTACAAGCGTCAATTTCGATGCCAGCGTCGGGCCGAATGAGGCTGTCGCGAACGGAGCGAGCTCGGAACCATCGCTGAGCAGTTCCGGCTCGGATTTGGTCTACACCTCGCTTGCCACGAACCTAACGAATTACATCGCCGTTCCATCGGGTCACCGCCAAGTGTATTGGGAGCAGGTATGTGGGTCGGGCGCGACCTGCGATGGCGCTGTGTTGGTTTCCCTGGGAGCAGACGGCAACCCTGGTAACGGCGACAGTTATGACGCCTCGATAAGCCCCGATGGGCAATTTGTGGCGTTCGTCTCGCTCGCAACGAATTTGGTATCCGGTGTCAGCGTGGACGGAGCCACTCCACAAGTCTATGTGCGTACGATTTGTTCGGGGGCCACACCGAACACCCCAAATCCGAGCTGCACGCCGACAACTTATTTGGTATCTGCCAACTACGCCGCGAACGTCGTTACCCCCGGGAATGCCCCCAGCTCGCATCCGTCGGTAGCGAGCGGCGGCGGCTTTGTTGCGTTCTCCTCTTCGGCGACGAACTTGGGCTCAGCCGCGCCGAATCCGGCGGCGCTGCAGGAAGTTTTCGTTCAACAGGTGTGCCAGATACTGAATATTGGATGTACCACTCCCTTTAATACGATCGCTTCCACACCGGACGGTGTGACGCCCGCGGACGCCGCCGCCAGCGAGCCGGTGATCTCGTCTGACGGGCGCTTCGTAGCGTTTGCCTCCTCGGCAAATAATTTGGGGCCGGCCACCGGTGGGGTGCAGCAGGTATTTGTGCGAGACACGTGCGAAACAACGACGACCGGGTTGCTGATAAACGGGTCGTGCTCGCCAAAGACGGTGCTGGCGTCAACCGTCGATGGCACAACGCCGGCAAATGGCCTCAGCGAAACTCCAAGCCTTGCGGAGAGCTGCACAGCGACTTCAACCACCTCGTGTACGTCGGGGCCTATTGTCGCCTTTGCGACGCAGGCTTCCAATCTCGGCCCGAACGTGGTCACCGGTGTGGAGAATGTCTTTGCTAGAAATACATGCCTTAGCGTCACCGACAGCAATAATAATAACAATGGCGGTGCCACTGCTTGTTCGGCAAATACTGCGCTGGCGAGCGCTCCGAGCGGCGTGGTGCCCGAACCTTCCAACGGAAGCAGCATTATGCCTGTAATCAGCAGCGACGGGCACACCGTGGGATTTCTATCAAGTGCCACCAATATGGTGTCCGGTGTGAATACCGGCGGGTTCGAACACGTCTACCTGGGCGGCACAAGCTTCTGAGCCACTCTTCTTGAATCACTCCAGTCAACTTAGTTTGAAGTGCCTGAGTGGATCCTCTGCAGAATTGCGGTTCGGGTGGCGGCGAGCATGAACGTGAGCGATTCGCGGGGGATGCTCGTCACGTAGGGGCCTATCATCCAGCCCAGACCGGTCGGAATATCGCGAGTCAGAGAAACGGATTGCGATTCGATGTAGGTGCCGCCGTCCTTCTGTTCAAAGCGCCAGTACGTGTCCATCCGCCATAGGAAGCCACCATCATGTCCTTCGGGCTCAAGCGATTCGGAAGGCTCGCCGGGATGGTCCACCTGCTGGATGCGGGTGGTCCAGGACCGGCTCCATGCCTGGGTCGAGTTGAGCTGGTTGTAATGAGCCTGATGGGCCGTCTCGAGGACGATGGTGATTATTTTCTTTTCGCGGAAGCGGATTTCGACCGTGTAGTCGGGGCCGCTGTGTGCCAGGAGCTTTGAGCGCACTACATCCGGAGCGAAATATTGCTGCTGGTGATCGTAATCCTGCTCAAAGGCAAGGACTTGCGCCAGAGTCGCGCCGGGGACGAAAATGGTCCCAATCCAGTGATGGATGATTCCTCCGGGTACCTTAATCGGCTGGCCGCCATCGAGGGTCTGGAGATGGTCAATGAAGACCTGGCCGGAGCGGATTTCAGAATATGCGGCTTCGCGGCGGTCCTGCGGTAGGCGGTCGATCCAGAGAAACGAGTTAAGGTCTGCGTTGTCAGCATCGAACTGCTGCTCGGTCAATTGGGCATAGTGATTGAATGCCGCTACGGTGCCGGGCTCGAGATCTGCGGCTGAGAGCGGCTGCGCAAACAGAACGCAGCAGAGAATCAGGGTTACCGCGAGGCAACCGCGCCTTGGGCTGCGTTTGGGTTCCAGCCGTCGGAATTTCCTGCCTTGGAATCGCGGGCCAAAAGCCGAGAGCCTACTGATTCGAGCAGATTTACGGTTCGTATGCATTTGTTGCCCCAGGTTATGAGGCAAAAATCGGTCCAAGCGATGCTCGGTTCGGAGGCTGCGCAGGCCCGTCCTGCTGACGGGGGTCAAGGAGGGAAAAACGTCGGCAGGAGGGTCGGCGGATTGGGTAGCGTGCTACGGTCCTTTTGGAACCGTCGTCCCCGCGACGCCGCTCCCAATCCGCACTCGAATGTTCGCTTTTATGCCGAAAAGAACCAATGGCTCGAAGGATGCATTTGTTTCAGTACGCGCGTTCCAGTACGGATGGCGTAAGCCTGGCGAATGGACGAGCGCGATTGGCGCGCTCCCAGCGGCGTAAATTGCGCCAAAATGCCCTAATTGTGGCTTGAAGTCGGCCAGGTTCTGTTCGACCTGTCTTCGCCGGTTTCACAACCTCATTGAGCTTTTTTCGCGGGCAGCCGCAGTAGGACATTTGTGGTTCTGTTGGGGTGAACCATCACGCGGAGTGTCCAATCCGACTGCGACCCTCGGAAGGAGGCTCGAAGGTCGTATTGGCCAGTCTCAAGACGCGTAATTTCGAACCGACCGTTCGAGTTGGTGTGCGCTCCGTAAGGTTTGAGGCCATCGGAAGTCTGGATCATGACCACGGCGTCGGCGACTGGACGGCCATGAGCATCCACAACGGTGCCCGCGAGAGTGCCGATGGGAATGCGGGCAGCGGCAATCAGGCAACACAGGGAGATTGCCGGGACCAAAGCCAGTAGCTTTTTCATGGTCTCCTCCTTGGGCCAGGATTTTAGCCCGTGCTTCGTCTTATGCGCTTTGCGAGCCCTGCTGGTGTATTCGAAAAGGAACCTGTTCAGCCGGACAGCCCTGTAAAACGGCTGAGACGACCGAAAGGGCGCTGGAAGTGCGGCGACCTTTTTTTGTTTGCAGGGCCAGAGCGACCGTCCGCAGAGCGCCTTCTTTGTGACGGGCTGGCGAAGGGCCGGTCCTTTGTTTTCAACGAGATACGTCGAATTCAGTCTGACATCGAGTGACGGGCTGAAATGACAGGATGTCGGATGAAATTTCAGGGAGTTGCGAGACGCCCCCCTCGGCAGGCATGCGGAGTCTGACTGCGGGAACTGGACGCAATAAACAAAGACATCGTTTGAAGAGAGGACGTATACGAAGATCATCATGCGCGGCGATTGGAATTCGTCCGGGTGAAGGCGGTGGAAGCGGATTGCGTGACGTAATTTACGTGGGCGCTGGAGCCCAGGAGCTATGAGATGTGCCCCTCCAGGACGCCTGTCTTATTGCATCGGCGCATCTGTGGGGGCGCAATTCGGCGCAGGACCTGCGTTGGTTGCGCCCGCAGGATTGAAACGGATTACGTCGGAAGCGTCCGAGCAGTAGGAAGTCTGCCCGGTCGTCCCCACCGTGATTGGCGTTCCCGTGATGATGTATCCGTCCGCATAGCCATAACCCGCAGAGCAAGAACTAGAGGAGCTGTTCATCTGGACCACACCGTGAGTCAGCACAAAGGTATAGCCCTGTTTGATGCCATTGGTCAGAACCGTGTCGATAAACTCGGCGTTCGTACAGCTAACGCTGGTCGTGCCGTTGTTGCCGATTGCTGCGAGCGATGGCGGAAAACCGTTGCCGTAGGTCGAGTCGTAGGAGACTGCCGCAGTATTGATGGTGCTGATCGAGCCCACCGCTGACGCCTGGGCAGCCGCCATGCGGGAGCGAAGCAGGTTCGGAATTGCGATGGCCGCGATGATCAAAATGATCGCCACAACAATCAGCAATTCGATAAGCGAGAACCCTTCCTGGTTGCCGTTCATAATCATCCTCCACAATTTGCCCAGGCAATCTCTCTCGGGACCGTGTTTAGGGTAGCGGCGATACGCCGACCGCCGC
>DATJOL010000125.1:0-6253 GCA_035507075.1 Candidatus Aquilonibacter sp.
GCACGGCCGGCCACGCTTACCGGCGGCTGATGCCCAAAGCCGCCCGGGTGCGGATCGTAACTCCGCCCGCGGGCACCGCACTCGCTCCGGCCTTCAGGTCTACCTCCCAAAGGCGTCCTTCATGAGCGAGATTCGATTCGCAATCACGTATCGTAACCGGTGACAAATGTCAATATTTCAGTGACCGCATGAATTCGGTTCTGCACCCCAACCGCCGTGGTCTATTTTGCCGCGCACAGCGGACTCCGTGCCGGCATGCCCAGATGTCCGAGAAGTGCCAATAAGAGACATTGGCGTGATTATTCGATTGCGTCGTGGGTGCGGCCAAGCCGGTTGCCGCATCGGCAAACGGCAGGCTTCGCTGCGTTTGCAGGAACCGATCAGTGATGCAATTTGATTTGAGGCAGTAAAATCCGAAAAACCGCGCCGTGCGGATTAGCCGTAGAGGCGGCGAGTTGCCCTCCATGACGCTCGATGATCATTCGGCAAATAGCTAATCCCAATCCCATCCCGTTCGGCTTTGTTGTAAAGAAAGCGTCGAATATGTTCGTTGCTTTTTTGGGGTCAATTCCGTGCCCGGTGTCCTCTATTTCAATGCTAACTGCGTCGCTATCTTTGGATTTAGTTCTCACTGTCAATAATCGCCGGTCATTCTCGATCGCATCCATGGCGTCAATTGCATTCTGGATCAAATTGACGATAACCTCCTGCAATTGACCACGGTGACCTATGGCCGCCGGCAACTTCAAGTCTAGCTCGAAGCGTCCCTTGATACTATGACTCTTCAACTCGTTGTCCAAAATACGCAGTGCGCCAAGAATCAAATCGTTTACATTAACTGGGCCCTGCGCGCGCTGAGCCGTTCCAAACAAGTTACGAATGTTGTCGAGTATTTGACTGGCGCGATGACCCGCAGCGATCACTTGTTCCGCGATTGAGCGCGCCTTCTCCAATTTCGGTGGCGTTTCCCCAAGGAATCGGAGGATCGCGTCCCCACCCATTACAATCGATGCCAAAGGCTGCCTCACTTCATGAGCGATTGAGGCCGTGACGGCTTCCAAGTTCATTAGTTTGTTATTCTTCTCCCGTTGCAGCATCTCGTTTGCGCGAGCGAGCTGCGCGTATAGCCACGTCGTTTCTGCCAGCAATACGACGAGAACTAAAGTTGACGTGATTAGAGAAAAGATGCGCCCAGTATAAGACCCAAGCGTGAAACGCGATTCGCTGAGGACGGCGACTAACAACAGTTCAAAAATCAATGTTAAAGCGACTAGTTTAAGCCATTGATCAAGTACCGAGCGCCGTCGAACCCACAACGATAGCAACGCAATCACGCAAACCAACAACATGAATGCGGCGACGTAATGGGCCAACGGAAGGAGATTAGTCCTGTCCACGAAAAGGCGCGGCAGAAATTCATGTCCCTGCGTAGTAAACAAAGTAAGGCTGCATACGACACCAAATACGATTGCCGCGCTCCAACTGATTGCAGGCAAGGCTGAAGTGTGCAGATCCGATTGAGAGGAGTGTTCGTCCTGCAGTAAGGCATAAACTATTAGAGCTAAGGGGAAGCCGATATGCCAAAAATCGTAGAGCCAAGCCGTGGTCTGCAGGTCCGCCCCGAGCAATCCAGTGGGCGAAAACGCGCCTGGAAAGCTGAGAAGGTGCGGGATGATGATCAACGCTGTATAGAGATAGCCGCTTGCCAGCGCCAAAAGCGCGCGCGACCGGTTAATCGAATAATGTACGAATAGGAAAACCGAGGTAATAAAGTCCGATAGAACCATCATCGCTTCGATGGATGGAAGGTAAGCCTCAAGGCGCATCAGCGGCGTGTTGGCATAGGGAGCTATGATCCCAAACACCGCAACCAGAACGCCAGAAACGACGAGCGCTAACCGGTTTTCCCGGGATGTGGGCGGCTGATTCAATAACGAAATTATGGAGTCCTTGGGCATGCCTAAGTCGAGTTTAAGTGACGAGATTGTTTTTTAATCATCGCGACTCCCACCAATCGCATGTTTGATCGAAATCAAAGTTCGATTCGAAAGACTGATCTTAATTGGTTTGTTTTCGGTGCCACAGCCCTTACGGCTTCCGCAGTTGCAATCAATTGGTCGAATGGACAGATAAGCCCAACAACAGTGTCCGTTCGATCCCGTCATTGAACGAGGCGTGTCGCAAAGCTCGTCTCAAGAGGCACGAAGGACGAATGCACTATCAAATTGGCAAAAAGCAAGTTCCGCTTTGATCTGGATCAATGACAAGACACCACGACGGCATAACGTCTCTTGACCTTCAAATAAATAGATAAATAGATCAGGAGTACGCCATGAAGAAGCTAACCCTGCTTGGTATCACGCTTGGTGCCGCGCTGCTCGCAGCGGCTCCATTCTCGCTCCAGTGGTCGCCTGCGAAAAACCTAACTGTGTCTCTCAGCACAGCGGAAGCCAGAATAGGGCGGCCGCTCACACCCGGAAGTGTTGCCGGCGTTAATCGAAGAGTTCATCGACGCGCGTACTATGGCGCGGCGGCAGGAGCAGCCGCTGCTGGCGCGTACTATTACGGCCGGCCAGCTTGCGGCTACTATCCTTATCCGCCTTGCTACTGAGTGTGATCCGCCTTTAGCCCGCGCGGCGCAGGGGCCGGAGAATCTTGGCCTCTGCTGCCCGCGAGTCGGCAGTTTTCTCTTGCAAACCAATCCGACGCGTTAGGTCCGTTGTGGGTCATCAACTGCCCTCAAGTGCCCGCGTTGCTCGCCGGGGTCGGCACGCGATAATCAGCATCTTTCCTACCCGTGGATTGTTTCGCCACGCTCGAGCATGGCTACGAATTCCGCAATCTTGCGCGCCCTCGTCTCGGCTTTTTTGACGTTGCCGATTCGATACAGGATTGCGTAGCGATTTCGACTGTTCAATGTTGCAAAGAATGCGGACGCCTTTGGGTTGTTGTCCAGGGCCTTCTGAAGGTCGATGGATACTTCGGCCCGACTCGCCGGGGCGTAGGCGCCCTCCCACCGACCATCTGCCTTAGCGGCTTCGATTTGCGCGAAGCCCGCAGGTCTCATGCGACCCTCCTTGATGAGCGTCAGCGCTCTGTTGCGGTTCAGCGCCGACCACTTGCTGCGCGATTTCCGTGGCGTGAAGCGAACAAGCCAGTGTTGATTGTCATACTTTTCCAGTTTTCCATCGATCCATCCGTGACAGAGTGCAGCGTCAACCGCTTCTGCTTTGGTCAGTTTCGCTCTTGTCGCCGCCTTCTTGGCGAACTTAATCCAAACGCCAACCGCATCAGCTGGTTGAGCCGCGAGCCATCTTTCGAACGACCTTTGATCCGCGAAGCCAAGAACCGGCAAGCCTGATCGCTTTTCCGTCATAAAGGGCCCTACTTCTCTATCGACCGGGACCGATACTGCCCGAATCCGTGCTGACGTCTACACGCGCAATTGTCGTCTCCGCCGCTGAACGGTTCCATGACCGCTTCGGGTCCAAAGACCGAAGCTACAGCTCGTCACGGCGATGTCCGCCTTGCCCCCTGAAACCGGAAATCGAGTCTCGGATTTCCAGCGTTTTTTTTCGCCGCACAAGTCGATCATTGGCGGCGGATCGACTCTTGCTCCGGCGCGCCGCGACTTGCCGAGGGCCTCGTAGAAAAAAATGTCCGCGGCCGGTTTTGCAAGGCGAGCAACGCCCTCCCGTCACACAGCCGCAATTCAGTGAGCATCGCACCGCGGTGTTGTACCGAGCGGGAATAATTTATAGATGTTCGTTGTTAGCTATTCCCGGGAGGCGGTATCTGGAGGCGAGCATGAAGCAATTTTGGTTCGCGGCCGTTGTTGGCCTCGTCGCAATCGGGCTCGTGACCCAAGCGAAGGCGCAGAATTACCCCTGGTGCTCGATCTATAGCGGCGACATGAGCGGCGCCACGAATTGCGGCTTCGTCACCTTCGAACAATGCATGGAGAATGTGCGCGGCATCGGCGGCTTCTGCCAGCGGAACAACTGGTACCGCCCGCCGCCTGGAGCCACGGGGCGCGTCCCGGGACGAACTCACTATTGAGCCATTCCACGGTTCGCTCGCAGAGCGCACCCAGGCGAACTCAATTGCGCCGTGTCGCGGGCTCGTGCTCGAGCCGCGACATTCAGGCGACAGCCACGATTACGTGCGCCTGAATTTTGGCGGCAACCTCGCCGCGGCCGTGTTTGTCCGCAATCGCGGACGCGGCAAAGTCGGTTGCAGCTTCCAGTTTTCCCGCTTCTCTGGCCTCGATTTCGTTGCGAAGAACCGTTCCCTGACAATAGGCAACGGCAGGAAGGCGCGGCGAGGATGCGCGGCTTTGTTCGGCTCTGGTCTCGATAATCACGCGGGAAAAGCCCGCCTTCTCCAGGTCGCTGCGGATCAGGGCCGTATCGTGGTAACCGTGCGGCGTGCGGGCCAGAAAGCGCGGCGGATCGTTCGGAAAAATCCTGGCGAGAGCATTCGTCACATCATCCGCGAAAACGTTTTCCTCGATGCGATCCCATACGTTGAATAAATAATGTCCTCCGGGCTTCAAAACCCGCCTTGCTTCGCGGTAGCCCGCTATGCGGTCGGGAAAGAACATCGCGCCGAACTGGCAACAGACGAGATCGAAGGCCGCATCTTCAAACGGCAGCGCCAGAGCATCCGCTTGACGCCATCTGATCCGGGCGTCGGGAGGTTGTCGCGACGCGGCGTAGTCGACCATCGGCTGGTTGAGGTCGGTTGCGATATAGCTTGCGCTCCGGGGCAGTCTCGGCGCCAAGGCGCGGGTGACGACCCCGCTGCCCGCGGCAGTTTCCAGAACGGCGCCCGGTGACATGGACGCCGCACGTCGTGCAATGTCCGCGGCGTACGGCTCGAAAATCAACGGCACCATATAGCGGTCGTAATTTTCCGGAATCGAGCCGGCGAATACCTTGTCAGTTTCCAACATGGCTTATCACCCATCAGCCGTTTGGCGGCTCGCATGATTATTCAGACGCCTCGCTGCGGGCCGCGATCAACAATTTGAGTGATTCCCTATAAGAGGCATTAACAAAAATTCTGCGTGTCGAAGGCGCGCGATGCACGCATCCGTGGAGATGAGACGCAGGCGTGATACATATCATCGTACAGGCCGAAGTCTCTAAGGTAAGCAGAATTCCGGAGGGAATGATGTCGACCAGGGCCCTTATCGTGGTGACGACCGGCCTCGCTTTGATCGCGCCGGCGGCGGCGCAGGAAACTGATCTGGACAAGCTCACCTGCGACCAGTTCCTTGGAAGCAATGTCGCGACCGTCAAGGACATAATGCTCTGGTTGGCCGGTTATTACACCTACTCCGATGACGCCACTGTCATTAACGTCGCCAAGATACAGGACCAGGAACGTCAGATCAAAACGCTGTGTTCCGAAAACAAGGCCATGTCGGTCCTGGCGGCGTCCGAAGTGATTATGGACAAAGCGTACAAGAAGTGACGATTTGCCGTCCGCTGAGGCGGCTGCACTTCGTCCGCGCCGGGCTGCGGACCATGATCATTTGTTCCGCATGCGGCGACGAGCGATCCGCAGCGGTGATGCCTCGTGCGAGTCAAAAGAACTCGCTGGCATCGGTCGGCGGCGCCTTTGAATTTGAATCGATTTGGTTTGATTGATTGAACGCAACGATCGGTAGTATCGCCGGCGTAAGTTGCATCCACCCGTCGAAGGGCACTTACGATGTCTTTGTTGCAGCGCGTTTCATCCGAACACGCCGACCGGCGGACCGGCCGCAGCGCGGCGGCACGCGCCGGCACGCGCGGCGGACAGGTCGAGCGCCGCGGTCCGAACCGGCCGAAATTCGTCCAAAGCTGGCATAAGACGATCACGCCGCAAGCGTCCGAAGCCGAAGCGCCACAAGCGCAGCAGCTGGACCATATCGACATTTGGCTTGCGCATCCGGATTCACTGCTGCGCGCGCATTCCTCCCTGCGGGTCCTGACACCGGAAGACTGGACAACTTTCGACCGGATCGGCGACAGCTCGACGCGCCACTGCGCGGTCGCGAGCCGCATCCTGTTGCGACTTGGACTGTCCCGGGCGGCCGGCCATCAGATCGCGCCGGGCGCCTGGCGATTCAAGACCGTCGCGCACGGCAAGCCGGCGGTGGCCGACAACCTGCCGGACTTGAAGTTCAGCGTATCCCACACCGACCGGCTCGCCGCCGTAGCGATCTCACCGCATCTCGCGGTTGGAATCGATGTCGAAGGGGTCG
>DATJOL010000126.1:0-17174 GCA_035507075.1 Candidatus Aquilonibacter sp.
ACCGATTGAAAAGAGGCTCGGTCGTTTGTTGTCTTGGAGTTACGGCGAATTTGGTTTCGTCGAGTGTTGCGATTGGAAAGGCAGTGGCGAGTGACGAGTGGCGAGTGGCGAGGGGGCCCGGAAACAAGGAAGCAGGGAGCCAGGGAGAATGCAAAAGACAAGGCTTGCGCGAAAAGTTCTGAAGGCTGGAGGCTAGAGGCTGGAGGCTGGAAGCTAGGGGTTGGAATGGGAGCTCGTGGCCGAATTTGAGGCAGAGCAAGTCCAAAACTCGCGGTAGATGCGCCGCGAGTGGAATGGCGGTAACGCGCTCACTGTTCCCCGCGCTTGCCCGCCATCTTTTTGGAGGGCCGATGTGCGACATAAATCACTCGATTTACGCTAGCACTTTGCAAAGGGGAAAACAAATCACCGTACGTGTGGACTTGGCAAAAAAGCCCATGGATAGGGGCTTTCCGGAGGCGGGGAGCGGCTTGCGGAGGTGCTTTTGAATTTTGCGTGGAAGGTGCCCAGTTTTGGTGCGTTTTGATTTGGCAGCGGATGCTGGGGAAAAGGGGAACGCAAAAGCCACGGCTTGCGCAAGAAATCTGCGCAAAAGGAAGACGCTTACGCGCCATTTGTGTCCCCCACGCTTCCGCGCGGGGCTACGTTCTGCCGCGCCTACGGCGCTGCGGAGCGAATTGGGACGCTGCCAAGCAAGGGCAAAGCGGCGTCGAGCCGGCTCACTCCAAAGCGGCCGACCTGAAGGTCGCCGCGTCGCTCGCGGCATGATGATTGCGACAGCGCTATTGGCGCACGGTGAGGACCGGGCAGGCGGCGTGAGCCACGATTTTGTGCGCGGTGGGGCGCTCGAGGTGCGTTGCCGCGCCCATGTGTCCCGAGGCGCCGCGAACGCCGAGAACAATCAGATCGGCGTTGCGCTCGCGGGCGGCTTCGAGGATGCGTTCGGCGGGATCGCCGTACTCGACGAGCACTTCGGGCGGGAAGCGAAGTTCGACGCCTTTCGGAATGGTCTCATAGAGATGATGGATGGCCTCGGCGACGGTCAACTCGAAGCGCTTGGCATCTTTTTCCGCGCGCTCTTCGGGATGGCGCATGACATGGAAGAGAAGGAGACGAGCGTCGTTTCCCTGCGCGAGGGAGAGCGCGTAGGGCGCGGCAGCCAGCGATGCGGGCGTGAAGTCGGTGGCGAAGAGGACTCGACGAAAATGTCCGGCGGCGTGCATGCCGGTGCGCGCGTCCGGGCCGATGGTGAGGACCGGGACCGGAGAGCGCCGGAAAATCTCTTCGGCGACGGAGCCGAGCAAGAGACGCTCCGCGCCGGTGCGGCCGTGAGTGCCGAGGACGATCAAGTCGATTTCATGCTCGCGGATCGCGTCGCGAACCGCCGGCCAAACCTCGAGGCTTCGATGTACGATTGTCTCGTGGCGCAGGCCGGCGAGCTGCGAATCGAGCCGCTGCATGGAAGTCTTGACGTATTCCTCTTCCACGCCGATGGTGGCGGGCGACACGCCGGGTGGCGTGTAGATATAAAGACACGGCATGAAGACGTGAAGCGCGTACACGCCGGCTGCGTATCCGCGGGCAATGCTGGTGACAAAGGGCACCGCGTCTTCCGAAGGCTCCGAAAAGTCCGTGAGGAAGAGAATATTTTTAAGGGCGATTTCCGTCGCCGCATCAATCGTTGTCATAACCCACCTCCCGATTGCTTCCATATATCGAATAGCAGATGGGCGGGGAAGGGGCTGGGTGCAGCGTCACGGTTGGGTGTGACGCGGATCACACGCGGGAAAGGGCGGCTATAGATCGAGAACGACGGTGAGCGCGGCGGGGTCGGAAGACGGCTCGGCGCGAAAGTTGAAATGCTTTCCGAGGGAGATCATGCCGGAATTGTCGGGAAGAATGTGGGCGAGGATTCGCTGGAGCTTTTCGTCGCGGGCGATTTCGATGAGGCGGCGGACGAGTTCGGTGCCGAGGCCTTCCTTTTGGTGCAGGTCGGTGACGAGGACGGCCACTTCGGCTTCGCGGCCATCGGGATTTTTCGTGAGGCGGCCGACGGCCCAAATTTCGTGCTCGCGGGTATTTGGGTTTTCGAAATCGGCGACCAGGGCCATTTCGCGGTCATAGTCGATGAAGCATTGGCGCATGAGGCGCGCGTGAGCGACGCGAGCATCGAGGCTCATCATGTGGAAATAGCGAAGGTAAACAGAGGTGTTGGAAAGGCCCTCGTGGAACTTGGCGAGGAGAGGTTCGTCCTCGGGACGAATCGGGCGGATCAGGACGCGCGCGCCCGATTTCGTGGTCCATTCACCGGCGTATTTCGCCGGGTAGGGGCGAACCGGTGGACGCTGATCGGGCGCGGAGCTTGGCATCGCATCGACCCACGATTTTCGATTCAAATTTTGCTCTCGCTTTCCGCCGGGTGGAAGGCGAAAGACGGCCGCTATTTTGATCGAAGAGTTTACCACTTATGTTTTGGTTTTCGATTCAAGGCTGCGCGGCAATCGCAGGTGGAAGCAAGGCACATCCGCGCAAGCTTTGGCTTCCATTCCGGTCTGAGGATTCCGGTGTATAATCCCCCTGCAATCGCATCCCGCGAGGCGGCTGATGGCTGGGGACAAGGATTCCAAGATCTGGGTTCCGGTATGTTGCGGGCGCGTCATGCGCTGCAATATGTTCCGGCAGGCGGACGGCGGCGCTTACGCGGCTCTGGTTTGCGCGGTCTGCAACAAAACCATCACACTCGAGCAAGAGTCCCTCGCGGCCGCGGAGCAATTCGGGGAAGGCTCGAAGATTCTCAGTCTGATTGGATCGCCCAAGCCGCCGACAACGGAAAGAGGAAAATCGTACAGCCAAGCGAGTCCCGACGATCCAACGATGTAGTGTTGCAGCTCATCCGAAACCTTTCCTGCCATGATTGGCCAGACGATTTCGCACTATCGCATAGTCGAGCAAATCGGCGCCGGGGGCATGGGAGTCGTATTCAAGGCCCGCGACAGCCGGCTGGATCGCGCGGTAGCGCTGAAATTCCTTCCTGAAAAACTGGCGCAACAACCTGAGGCGCTCGAGAGGTTCCGGCGCGAGGCGCGCGCCGCATCCGCTCTCAACCATCCCGGCATTTGCACCATCTACGACATCGGCGAGGAAGACGGCCGGGCGTTTATCGCCATGGAGTACATCGACGGCGAAACGCTGCGGAGCCACATTCAAGGGAAGCCGCTTCCCGTAGACGAGGTGCTCGAGCTGGGGATACAGATCGCGGAGGCCCTGGAAGCGGCGCACGCCGAAGGGATCATTCACCGGGACATCAAACCCGCGAATATTTTCGTGACGAAGCGCGGGCGGGCGAAGGTGCTGGATTTCGGGCTTGCCAAGCTGGTTCCCAAGGGAATCGCGGCCGGGGATTCGGATTCCGGAGGTGATATATCGGATTCGAATTCGATCGCCGGAATCATCAGCGGCACGCCATCGTACATGTCGCCGGAGCAGGTGCGCGGAGACGGATTGGATGCGCGCACGGACATCTTCTCGTTCGGAATCCTGCTCTACGAAATGGCGACGGGGCGGCAGGCGTTCAGCGGGAGCACGGGCGGGATCATCATCGAGGCGGTATTGACGCGGCCTCCCGTCGGAGTGCGAAGCATCAACCCCGATATTCCCGCGGGGCTCGAAGAAATTATCGACAAGGCGCTACGCAAGGATCGCGAGCAGCGTTACCAGCACGTGGCCGAGATGCGCGCGGAAATGCAACGGCTGAAGCGAGAAATCGATTCGGGGAGCAGCGCGGGGGAAATAGGCCCGGAATCAGCCACAACATCAAACACCAGGCGTGTATCGCCAACCGGCATCCAGACGGCGGCGAGGACTTCGACGGAGCGAGGATCGGGGCCGCGCAGCGTGCGGGTGTCGAAAATCGTGGACTCGATCGCAGTGTTGCCATTCGAAAACGCGAGCCGCGACCCTGAGAACGAATACTTGAGCGACGGGATCACCGGAAGCCTGATCAATAACCTGGCGACGGTGCCCAAACTCCGCGTGATGGCGCAAAGCACCGTATTCCGGTTTAAGGGGCGCGAAATGGATCCACAAGCCGCGGGGCGCGATCTGAACGTGCGCGCCGTGCTGACCGGGCGTGTGATGCAAAGCGGCGACTCGTTGCGCATCGGGGCCGAGCTGGTGGATGTCGCCACGGGATCTCAATTGTGGGGGTCGCAATACGACAGGAAGCCCGGCGACATTTTTGTGATCCAAGACGAAATCTCGAACGAGATATCGGGGAAATTGCGATTGCAATTGACGCGCGCGCAAAAGAAGCGTCTCGCGCGGCATCCCACCGAAGACCACGAAGCGTATCAGATCTATCTAAAGGGGCGCCATCATTGGAACCGATGGACCGAAGAAGGCTTTTACAGGGCGATCGAGTACTTTCAGCAGGCGGCCGACAAGGACCCCTGCTACGCTCTCGCCTACGCGGGTATGGCCGATTCCTACGTGCTGCTCGGGTGGAACAGCTTTCTGCCGCCGAAGGACGTGTTCCCCAAAGGCAAAGCGGCTGCATTGAAGGCGCTGCAATTCGATCCGGATCTTGGCGAAGCCCACACGGCTCTGGCAGCGGTGTTGTGGCTTTACGATTGGGACTGGCCGACTGCGGAGAAGGAATTCCAACGCAGCCTGGAACTCAATCCCACTTACCCGACCGCCAATCATTGGCGCGCCGAATATGTGATGACGATGGGCCGCCAAGCGGAAGCGATCGCCAAGATAAAGGAAAGCCAGGCGCTCGATCCGCTGTCGCTCATCATCAACGACGCGATCGGATGGGTCAATTACATGGCGCGGCAATACGACGAAGCCGTCGAACAGCTACTGCAAACCGTCGAACTCGATCCGAACTATCCGGTCACCTACTGGGTCCTCGGGCAGGTCTACCGAGCCATGGGCCGCTACGAATTGGCCATCAGCGAGGGGGAAAAGGGAGCGAACTTGTCAGGCGGGAGTCCGCTGATGCGGGCGGCGCTGGCGCATTCTTATGGAAAAGCGGGAAGGAGAAAAAAAGCACTCGAGATCCTCGATGATCTAACGGAACGCGCCAAGCACAAATACGTCGCGCCCTACTTCTTCGCTGGAATCCATATCGGCTTGGGAGAAGACGACCGGGCCATTGAATACTTGGAGAAATCCTACGAAGACCACTCCCATTGGCTGATCTATCTTCATATCGATCCGGGCATGGACGATTTGCGGAACGATCCTCGTTTTCAGGATTTGTTGAGGCGCGTCGGCCTTCCCGCACGGTGGGATGCGGTCCCCGCCTGAAAAAACCGGGCAAGTAAAGTTGCTGTGCGACGCGTGTGATTTCCCACCGGCGGTTTTGGGGGGCGGGCGCCGGCTTCGATATTCCGGTTGGGCGACGGTGAATCGAAATACCGGGCCGAAGCTTCGGTCCGGTGCTTCGGAGCGAAACTGCGGATGAGTTGGAACTCGAAATAGGAAGGCAGGCGCTGTAGAATTACAGAATCCCGAGGATGCGCCCGTAGCTCAGTTGGAAAGAGCGTCTGCCTTCTAAGCAGAGGGTCGGGGGTTCGAATCCCTCCGGGCGCGCCAGCTTAAATCTTTGCCCGTCATTGGATTAGTGAACTCCCTCGCACCACTACTCTTTCTAACTTGGGTCCATTTGGGTCCAAATGGCCTTTTCCAACTTCTCGATCGCTGCTCGCTGTGAGGCAGGCACCACGTGAGTGTAAATCTCCGCGGTTGTGCTCAAGCGTGCATGCCCGAGTTGCGCCTGCGCGGTCTTGAGTGATTCACCGAGATCGCTGAGCAGAGTCGCGTGAGTGTGCCGGAAGCTATGCCACGAGATTGCTGGCAAGCCTGCGCGCCTGCAGGCAGGCTTGAGGACGCGCGCTAAAAGATTGTGCGAGTCCAGTGGGGTGCCGCTCCTACTGGCAAATACAAATGCGTCAGCATGTGCGGCCTTCCGGCTTTCCGATAATAGGTGCTGCAGCGACGGCCCCATCGGAATATCACGGATGCTGCTTTTAGACTTGGGTGAAGAAAGGTGCCCTTCATAGACTGCTTCGCAAACCTGGATGACATTTTTCTCGAAGTCCAGGCTCCTCCAGCGGAGTGCGAGTACCTCGCCGATTCGCAGTCCCGTCATGGCAAGTGTAATCGCGAGTGTTTTAATCGGTTCGTGCAGGACCTGCAGTAGTGTGGCCAACTATTCGCGTGTCAGCACAATCGTCTTACGCCGACGCTGCATCGGAGGCGCTTTAATTCGTCGGGCGGGATTCGCCTCGAGGTATCCCCATTCAACTGCCCTTTCAAGCGTGCCGCTCATCAGGTTTCGTAGATGAACGGCGGTTTGGCAGGATAGGTTTTGCCGCGTTATCTTTTCGGTGACGAATCGTTGAACGTCTACGCGACGGATATCGCATAGAGGTCTATCACCGAAAGCCGGCAGCAAGTGGCGGCGAAGAAGATGAGGATACAGTTTTTGGGTCGAGAACTTCATTGTGGGAAGAATGGTTGGCCTCCAGACATCCGCAATGAAGCGATCGAATCGCATCGCAGACTGCGGCCGATGTCTCCCGGCGTTAAGATCGCACAACTTGGCATTGAGAAGGCCTTGTGCTCGCCGGCGCGTTGGTATGCTCGCCAGCGTGCCGAGAACAATGGACCGCCGAATGCGTTGCAGTCTACCGTCCGAGCCGAGTACATCTTCTCTCCACCGCGCGACCCACACCTTGTTACGTCTGCCGCGTAAGGTCAAATTTCCGTTCTGGTACCGAGAACGAGTCATCGATTTCCTTTCTCTCGATGCTCGCCTTGGCTCTGCGGTACCTGAATGGATCATACGCGCCACCATCATGGAATCAAGCGCAACGCCGTCTTCGAATAAAATCAATCACAGCGGGTTCTTCGAAGCGGAGGTACTTTCCGAGTTTCAAGTGCGGCAATTGGTCGCAACCGCGCCTACGTGTGCGTTCGTAGACCCACGACGCGGGCACCTGGAGGAGATTTGCGACCTCCCGGACAGTTAGGAGCCGTTCATTTTGCGCTTGGTCCATACCTGTGGCCGCGTTCGGCGCGGCGTTGTCGAACTTAAGGCTGGTAGCTTTCATATCTTGTTGACCATCTCGAAAAGAGAGCCTCCTCCGCTTTGCGGTTGGTCGCCATCTCGCGTTTGTTGCTCCAGCCAAACTTTGAACTCGTTATCTTTGCGGAATAGTAGCTTCAAGGCCTCGCTGACGACATATGACTCCGATGCGTCAATAAACTCAGCGTAACCGCGGAGCTTCGTTTTGATTTGCTCCTCGACACGAATTTGAAGCGTTTCATTCTTCGGTGGCCTCGGCGGTGATTTTAGGATTGCCATGTCTTTTCTCCTTTCGTCGCTGAAAGCTCTGCTTAAGTCCTCCTCCGATCCGCACTCTGACGCAAATGTGCGAACCAACCATATCCAGCGATTCTTTCGTGTCGCCGAATTAGAAGCTGGAAGTGGGGATGTCTCACTGACGGGCTAGGGCCGAGTCCGTCAGACCCCACTTCACTCGGCAGGCGACCACTGAGGTTCGGTTGATGGTTGATAACGCGGCTTCCATGACGGTTCCCGCGTAGAAAGAGACTGAGACAAAATCTTTTCCTCTACTCACCTATTCAGTGCTGGGAAAGAAATTTGTGTCGCTGAGAGATGAAAATAATTTCGCCCTCGGCTTTGACATCTGTGAAGCAGTCCCGTCGCTATGTGCGCCTTACTAGTGTTGGGTACTTCCGCCTGTGGACGCGAAAGTGTAACTGTCGCGTCTTGTTGAAGAGGGCGGGAGCGACCCCATGAGCTTTTTGGGCGGCTGAAAGCCGAAAAAGTGGGGTCGCTCCCGCCCGTTTCTGTAGTTTGAATTCCGGTGCTTTTAGGGCTTCGGTTCAAGCATCGCGTTCACTTTCAGCGGAGTGCAGGGCCGCATGGTGAAGACGTTGGTACAGGATGAGGTGCAGTGTGAAAATGTTGCATTCTTCACCTCTCGCAGGCCTGCGGTAACTCGGGCGAACAGTCCCCGGACCGTTCTGGGCGTCCGGATAGGCGACGATAGCTTGGCCTGTAACGCCAACTATTCAATGGAGTGCACGCGCGTCACTGCCGAATCCTATTCGGTAAGGAAGCTCGAACGACTTCGGCCGCATGAAGGCAATTGGCCACACGGAAAGAAGGAAGCTACGAGAAGGCGCCCGCTACGACGTCACGTCGCGTCGCTGGCGAACTAAGTCGGCTGTCGCTTGCAACCACTATAGATTGGCCTGTGCCGCTGCCAGTTCCGAGTTGGGAGGGAAATCTCGTCTCAACTTTTGCGTTGAGCTGCTTTGCATGCTGTGCTCCCGCACTTGATGTACGTTGAGCTAGCCTGTTCGCGTGAAAACCACCGCCTGTTAGCCGCCATACCTGGGAAAACGATCCAGTGCTGCCGGAGTTATCGACCGCAGAAGAAAAATTCTCCGGGTCAGCGGAGTTCAGTGGCGTTGGTCTGGCACGATCCGACGAATTGCCTGCCAGCGGGGCTGGAAGTCTTAAGTGGAAAGACAACCAAGGCGGTGGCGAGACCCAGCGCGCCTCCGATCAGCGTTTCCCACGCTCGCGAAGCTAAAAGGAATGCGGAGCTCTCTCCGCTTACCGCGAGCGTCAGGACCAGAGTGAACGCGTAGGCGCCGCAGGCAATATCGTACCGTTCGGGAAGAGCCATCGAGTAAATGATCATCGCGAGGGCGGCTAATGCCCAGGCGACGATTGGCGCGTGCAACGCTATGGGAAGGCACCCGAGGCCGAGTGGAACACCTATCATGGTACCGATGATGCGGCGGCGAACGCGATCGATCGTGCCGAGTGTAGTGCCCGCGATTACGTAAGTACAAGCGGTGATCGCCCAGGCCGATTCTTCGAGACGAATCAAATGATTCAACAAAACGATGACGAGGGCGGCGATCGCGGCTTGCAGGCCCATGCGAAGTTCGCGAGATGCTTCGCGATTGGTCTCGACGGTAGAGTTGAGTAGCTGCGCGAGGACCGGATGTTCCGCTGGGCCGCTCAGCAAACGCGGGACAACAGCCCCTACCGCCGCAATTACGCCTGCGACCACTACCGTCGGAAGATCCGCGCGTTTCAGGCCCGCACCGTACGCTAGAAGCTGCCCGATATAGATTTGTGACCCGAGGCCCGCGCCGAGAATTCCATAACGCTTCAGATATCCGACGAGGAAAGCCCCGGTGACAAGCGTCAGTTCGGCGCCGGGCCACCCAGTGCCATCGAGTACGGGGGAGAAAGCGATCATACTGGCAGCGCCGACCACTGCTGCGACGCACATTAGACCGAGGTCACGGCTGGAAGATGCTCGGGTCGATTGGCCTTCAAAGACACTGGCCCACAGCGCAAAACCGCCTGCGAGAGGCCCGAGCAGCGTGCCGCTCGACAGGCCATGGGAACCGCCCAGCAGAGTGCCGAGCATCGCTGCGATTCCGTATGCTGCGACGAGACGCAAACCTTTGATGCGCCGATGTGTGCCAGGATCGATGTATTCGAACCAGGCCAATGCCCGCGTCAAGATCCGGGATGGGATTGTACTGATTCGAGCGCTAGTTGGCGTCGCAGTGATCATCTCCGTTAGTTCCTATGCTTCAACAACTGATTTGACTCCTGACCTCACCGCCGAACCTGTTTGTTGAGAAATCGTCCGTGGTTCCTTCTAGCGCGGAACGCGGCTCACTCATGGAGTGGACAAGCGGTGCTGCTGGTCTTCCACGACCAAGGAGATGGTGACGAGAGTGAGCCCACGTTCCCGATCAAACGTGAATTGCTGCGCGAAACATCGGAGCGGGAAACCATTTCCTTCGTGTTTCCCGCTTTCGAGTTGGGGCTACGACTACTCGACCGGCGACCAGTTCTCGTCGGGGTTGTATTGTTGAATGTAGGCCGCGCTCTTCAGTGTGTCGGGACCTAGGTCTTGTTCATACACGATCCCTTCGCGACTGATCATGAAGGTCATGATTCCGGTTTCGCCGTACTTCACCGGAACTGCAAGGATCGCAAGACCGCGCGTCATCTTTCCGTCAACGATGTAGTTCTGCGCCCCGCCTTCGGCGTCAGCACCTTGGGCCGTGAGAATTCGCAGCGTGTAACCGTCAATCACCAGAGACGCACCCGGAGCGTAAGAAGCCAGCGAAGACTTCGGGAATTGGGTGAGATCTCCGAGCGGGCTGGAGGTTTGCGCTCCGGTCGCCGGCCAATAGAGGCCGTCTTGTTGGCCTGGAGTGCTGATGATTCGCTGAGCGTACTCTGGCGAAGCGCCGCTGTCGTAAAACATTTTTTCGGCGTCGGCGAGCGCGTAGCAAGCGTCCATAGCCAGAAGCTCGTTTCTGCCAATTTCACGCGCCCGCACTTCTTCAGCGCCGGCAACTGCGTCAAAGTACCATTGGCCGGAAGAATTCTTCGCGAGCGGTACCGGAAACGCAAAATTGTCCGCGCCGATGTACAGCACGCGGGTGCCGTCGGTCATCTCGACCCAACGATTCATTTGCTGAAACTTGGACGTGAAGGAGTCCATGGCGGCTTTGTTCGATTCTGTATCGTCCGACATCAGCAGCGACAGCGTGTCGGGGCCGAGAATCTTGGATAGAGCACTTTGATCGCCCGCCTTTGCGGCGTTGGCCAGCGCAACAGACGCTTCGGTGGGCGACGGAAATGTGGCCGGGGCGACGGCCTTGCTCGAAGGACCCCAATAACTGGACTCGACCTTTCGCGTGGCTAGCCCCGCGACCGCCAAGACCAGCAGTGCGATCACTGCGATTCCCATCATCTTGCTTTTCGTATTTCTATTCGCGTTCATTTTCAATCTCCTTCAGAATTTTTTCTCGGCGTTAGATTTTGCGTTGTTGATGTAGGCGGAACTGTTAACGACGGTGCCCGCCGCCCGAAGAACGATGTTCGGCAGGAGCGTGCGCGCGTGTGGCGTGCGCCTGGGGACGCCGGCCTGCCATGCTGCCGCGGCCGCGCTGGCTCTCGGAGCGATTCGCAGCGCCATCTCCGCTCATGCGCGAGCGGTTGTTGCTGGCAACGCGATTTTCGTTGCGGTCATGATATCCGCCCGCTGGCGCGACGCCGGGTCCATTCATACCGGCGTTTTTGTCACGGACGCCGCCGTTGCCGCCGATCAGACCGCCATCGCCATTGCGGCCACCGTCGGGACCATGCTCAACACCGCCATTGCCGCCGATGAGTCCATGATCGCCATTCGCGCCGCCGTTGGGACCGTGTTCCACACCACCGTTGCCGCCGATAAGGCCGTGGTCGCCGTTGTGTCCGCCATTCGGCTGTTCGTTCGGATTGGTGCCTGGAACATCGCGATGAAAGGCTCCGTTGGGTCCGTAATATCCGTTCGGGTGGTAGGCGCCGTTGGGACCGTAGTGCGTGTCCGTGCCAGGATGGTAGCTGGCATTGCGCGGTCCCCAAGGGTGGTAGCCGTTATAGTTGTTGTTCCGCCAGGTGTTGTTCGTGATGTAGGTATTGTGGTTGTAGATGATCGTGCTGCCGCCACCGCCGCCCCAATTGCAGGCCCAAGCGTTAAAGCCCCAACCGAATCTGCCGCCGGCTACAAAACCGCCGCCTCCTCCGCCAAATACCGCGCCAATCGAAATTCCGGAACCAAACGACAATCCCGCGGATACAAATGCCGCCGGCGGCGTATACATGGGCACTACGAGCGGCGCCCCGTACACGATCGTCGGATTATATTGCGGCACGTAGACAACTTGAGGATTCGCCGGCTGGATCACGATGACGTTGGACGAAGGTTGTGTCACGGTGATCTGCGACGACGACTGCAGCGTTCCCGCGGCCTGCGCTTTTGCGCGCATCACCTGCACCGCCGCCATTACGTCCGATTGTTGATTGCTGAACGCCTGGCCCAAGCTTGAAGTCCACGCCAGATTCTTGGCCAGGTTATCGAGGACTGTAGGGAACTGGGTCAAAGCCTTGACGCTCGCGTCCCACGATTGCTGGTCCACCGCTTGCGTAAGAGCCGTACCGGTGAGGTTCGAGTTTTGCGTAAGCCAGTAGTCGGCGATCGCAACTTGATCGGGGAACGTCGCAGCCGCCAGAATTTGCGCGACGAGCGCATCCGGATACAACGCAATCGGCGCCACCAGCGCATCCAATTGGTCCGCTGACAATGCCGCCACAGTCGGCGCCACATTGCTTCCCGCCGGCGCCTGCGCCGGTTCCGTTTGCGTGCTCTGCTCAGAAGCTTGCTGTGCAACTACCGACGCAGGTGCCGGAGCCGAGTACTGGGGAGCGGGCACTGGAGCCGGAGCCGGTGGAGGCGGCGGGGGCGCAAACATAGGCATGCCACTCACGACTGTCCCCGTTGGATAATCTTGATTAGCCGCCGTCGTTCGAATCGCCTCCCAAGCGGCGTGCTTGCCACGGATCCCGACCGAACCGTTCATCGTGTTCCCGAATATCTCGCCGCCAAAATGAAGAACGTTCTTGGTAACGGTGCTGAACCGGATCCGATGCCCGTTTACCTCGCCTTCAATCGGGCCCTCCTGGTTCGGCCCGTCAAAGTGCCCTGTAATTCGATTGCCGTACTGCACGAGCTGAATGTGCTTGACGACGACCTCTCCGTTGTCGGCGTTAGCTGCGTAAACGATCCAGCTGCCTTCGACGTTGTCCGGTGGCTGCTGCGCTAATGCAGTGCTGCAAATCATCAGCGACAGAAGAACCAGGCCGGCCAGTTTCGATGTTGCGATGAGCTTCTTCATGACTTCCTCCGTTAAGCGGTTGCGACTGGTTTTTGTTTCCGTCGCCTGAACTGTGTAAAGGCATTAGGCATACCAAACCAAGCAACTGAGAAAAGAGGACTTATCGCCGCGCTCTTCGTCGGAACTTCGAGAATTCACGAGATTTCGTGAGAAAGCGTTTTAGCGATGATGTAGAATCCGTGTAACCCCAGAGAGGCGAGCGTGGACGCTAGCAGCCTACTTTCCCTTGCGGCTTCCGTCGCAGTGGAGCGTGAAACGCGGACGGTCCTGGATTCGATTGTCCGCGGCCTTGCGCGGCAGTCTGGCGTTGCGCTGGCGCGCATCTGGCTCCTTGCTCCCGGCGATATTTGCGCCGATTGTTTCCTCAGAAGTGAATGCCGCGATCAAACTGAGTGTCTTCACCTATCCGCGAGTGCGGGAGCGTCGCTTGACGGCCGCGAGGATTGGTCTGATTTACAAGGGCATTTTCGGCGGATTCCGCTTGGCACGAGGAAAATAGCGGCAATCGCCGAGACGGGCCAATCAATTCTGATCGCCAAAGATCTAAAACAGCACAAATGGATGGCGCGACCGGAATGGGCGGAACGCGAAGGCCTGCAGAGCTTCGTCGGCCACCCGCTCATCTCGCAAGGTTCGACTTTAGGCGCACTCGGGCTTTTCAGCCGGCAAGAGATGGATCAGCAGAGCTTCACGTGGCTGCGACTCTTCGCCGACCAGGCTGCGGTCGCAATTGCCAATTCGCGCGTTTTTGAGAGCCTGGAAAGCGCGAAGGCCGACCTGGCGAAGCACACCAATGAATTGCGTCAGGTAATCGATGTCGCTCCGCAGCACATGTTCATCTGGGAACCCGATGGAAATGTGTCTTATGGAAACCGCGCGGCGCACGATTACTTCGGCCATATCCCGCCGTTGACTCCGTTCGAGTTCCTCCAGCGGGTGACCCATTCCGACGATTTTCAGCAACTCAAGAATGCGCTCGAGTCGGGAATTCCGCGCGGAGAGCCCATTGAGGCGGAAGTACGCATGCGCCGCCACGACGGCGAGTATCGCTGGTTCCTGTATCAGCTATATCCATTGCGAAACGCGGACGGTTCCATTGCCCGCTGGTGCGGCACGCGAACCGATATTGACGATCGCAAGCGGGCCAGCGAAAAGACGGAGAGGGAATTTATGGCTCTCCGCGAACATTTCAGCCAGTTGCAGCAAGTGATGGACGCCGTGCCGCAGCACATGTTTACGATCTATCCCGATGGCAGCGCCGCAAGCTCGAACCGCGCGTGTCTCGATTATTTCGAACCTTACGGCGAATTGGGTCCGCGCGAATTCATTTCCAGATTCGTGCATCCAGACGACATGGAGAATATGTGGCAAGCCTTCCTTAAAGGAAGGGAAGCGGGGGAAGCCTTCAGCGTGGAAATCCGCCTGCGAGGCCGCGATGGGCAGTATCGCTGGTTTCTCGAAACGCTCGTTCCGATTCGCGACGAGCAGGGCGAAATTTTCCGTTGGTGCGGCGTGCGCACGGACATTGACGCGCGCAAGCGGAACCAGGACCGCACGCAACAGGAAAACCTGGTCCTGCGTGAAGAAGTTGACAAAGCTTCGATGTTTGAAGAGATCGTCGGAACTTCGCCAGCGCTGCGCGCGGTGCTGGCTCGCGTCGCCAAAGTTGCTGCCAGCGACTCCACCGTATTGATTACCGGAGAAACGGGCACGGGCAAAGAACTCATCGCCCGCGCCATCCACAAACGCTCTCCTCGGGCCGCGCGGGCTTTCGTGAGCGTGAATTGCGCAGCCATCCCGCGAGATCTGATCGCCTCGGAATTATTCGGCCACGAGAAAGGAGCTTTCACAGGCGCGCTGCAGCGCCGCTTGGGGCGCTTCGAATTGGCCGAAGGCGGCACGATCTTCCTGGATGAGATCGGGGAGCTGACGGCGGAGACGCAAGTCGCCTTGCTGCGCGTTTTGCAGGAACGCGAGTTCGACCGTGTCGGCGGGGCGCGTCCCATTCGGGCCGACGTACGCGTGGTCGCCGCCACGCATCGAGACTTGCCCGCCGAGATCGCCGCAGGCACTTTTCGCAGTGACCTGTTCTACAGGGTCAATGTGTTTCCAGTTATGGTTCCTCCGTTACGCGAGCGCAAAGAAGACATTCGTCTGCTGGTTGAGTACTTTATTGACCGTTACTCGGACAAGTTGGGAAAGAAGATCAGCAGCATAGATAAGAAAAGCTTGGCGCTGCTGCAATCCTATCCGTGGCCGGGGAATATTCGCGAGCTGCAGAACGTCATCGAGCGCTCGGTGATCGTGTGCGAAACCGATGAATTTTCGGTGGACGAGAGCTGGCTGTCCCCGCGAGGCAGCGCGAGCCGCCCGCTGCAGGACGATCTGGCCGCTCAGGAAAAGGATCGCATAGAGGCCACGCTGGCCGAAACCAAAGGACGTGTTTCCGGCCCCGCCGGCGCAGCCGCAAAGCTGGGCATACCCGCGTCCACGCTTGATTCAAAGATCAAATCGCTGAACATCAGCAAGCGCCGCTTCCAAACCGGCTAGGCCGCCCCGGTCCCTACTTTTCACGAAGTTTCGAGAATTCCCGAATCCGTGTGTGAATGCTTCGGAGTTAAACGCTTCGGTTTCTTGAGCTTACGATTGGCGACTCTCTTGCAATAGCAGGCGTGTTTCCGGGAATGGTGTTTTCAAGCGTCAGCCAGACCCATTGTGGCGCTCTCGCGCGTTGCCATGGGCCAATTCTTATCGTTCTAAATTCTGGGGGTAGAGAATTCATGTGGAAGATTCGGAAAGTGGACGACGGCGGAAGCAGGGTGCTGAGCATCAGCGGCAGAATTGAAGCCGACGAATTGGGGGAGCTACAGAAAGTCTTGTCCTCCGAAGAAGCCGACCAGCAAAAAGTTGAGTTGGACCTTAAAGATGTGAAGCTGGTGGACCGGCACGTCATCGGCTTTCTGGCGGGTTGCGAAGCCAACGGCACTCGGCTTCGCAACTGTCCACTTTATATCCGCGAATGGATCGCGAGGGAAGCCCAGACGGACGGGTTGCAAGACTGACTCGCGCTAGCGAAATCTAGAGACGAGTGTGACGCCAAACAGATAGTACAGCTCAGTGACATCTGGCTCGATGCCGGGGATTACGAATCAAAAAGCGTTATCGGCTGCTGTCCGCGGTGATCGATTCGAAAGGAGCAGTCTCGAACGAGAAAACCGTGGACGAGGACACGTGCACGCGCGTTCCGAGAGCCTTCGTGAAAACAACTGCCGGCGCAGTGGCTGCCTATCGCGGCCACAACGCGGAAGCAATTCGGGACATCAAAGTTGCGCGTCTGTCAGATGGCAATTGGCAGGCTCCGCACACAGTCCATGATGATGAAAGGAGGATCAACGGGTGTCCCGTGAATGGACCGGCGCTCGCGAGCAATGGCAAGAGCGTCGCGATTATACGGTTTACCGGGGCCAAAGATGAGCCTGAGGTGAAGTAGGCAATATCCAACGATGAGGGCTCGACATTTCAGTCGCCAATTACCTTAGCTACGTCCAACGGAGAGAATTGTCCCGTGGGCCAGGTTGCAGTTACGCTTCTCGACGATGGGAGTGCCATTGGCATCCGGTTGCGTTATTAGGGTTCAAGAACCTCGATCGTCAGAGGACGCATTGCCAATTCCGGGCAACTGGGCGGAACGTTCACAATCGCGGGCGGACCACACACAGCCCTCAGCTATCCACCCGTGCAGCGTTTGGGCAATCAACTCATCGTTTCCTGGAGTGGCGAGACGCGCGAAGACGTGACGACTACCCTAGTCTCAATCCGATAGCTTCGCGCCGGTCAGGACTAAACGGTTATTTTGCAGTCAATAATGCAGTCGGAAAAATTGGGTCCAACTTGGGTCCAATAACGCCCAAATACCATACAAAATGGTGGTGCGAGAGATACGCAGAGCCAAGGAAAAGCAACGAGATAGCGTTTCTGGGTTTATCTTCTAAGCAGAGGGTCGGGAGTTCGAGTCTCCCCGGGCGCGCCATTTGCTCCTTGCCGCTGTATCCCGGGCTGAAATTCCGGCGCGGGTCAGGAGAATCTGCAATTCCAGGACCGTGCGTTCTGGAATCTGCGGGCGGCAGGGAAGCAGCGCCGTTCGAATTGCGCGACTTTCCGCAGGGTGCAGAGGCAGCGCAGGTTGCCGGTCTTCTTCGGTGGGTTTCCTTCCGTTGACAACCCAAGACGCCGAGGGTATAAGAGCACAGATTGGTGAAGCCATTCTCGCGGTCGATTCCGCGGCCTAAATTTTCAACCTACCAGAAAGAATTGGGACGAAATGCGCAGAGTGAGCGCCGCGCCATCTCGTGACCTCACCCGGTTTGGCTTGA
>DATJOL010000127.1:0-59566 GCA_035507075.1 Candidatus Aquilonibacter sp.
TGGCCAGCATCCTTCCTTGGTTTACGGCATGCCTGTCCTGGTGGCGGGTGAATAAAAGGGTCAAATTGGGCGTTGCCGACAGGGAGTCGGCCGGTTTTTGCTACAGCATCATAATCCTCACCACCGGTACGGCCTACGCGGTCGTAATGACAATTCTGCCAGATCTGATTCAGGTCATGTCCAGAGCGAAATGAAGCTCGGTCTGAGGCGAGGAAGTCTCGCCCTCGGGACTCTCGGATCGCTGCACAAACTACTGAATGAACCCCACGTTGGGGTCCGGCATGGGCGTTTCGCGCAAAGCGCCAAATTGCGCTTCGTAGCGCGACACATTCTCCTGTAAGGCACGCATCAGCCGCTTCGCATGCGCCGGCGCCAGAATCAAGCTCGCCACCAGCTTCCCTTGCGGCACCGTCGGATAGACATACACAAAATTCAGCGTGAATTCCTCCGCATTGTGGTGAACAACGACCAAATTCGCGTATTGCCCGAGCAATTCCTTCTCATCGGCCTTGATCTGCACCTGTTGCGGTTTCGGCGTTTCTGTCATCGTTCGTCTCCAACTCGATTTGATCGTCCACTATAGCAGACCCCACCACCCCGGTCCCTTTTCGGTACGTTCGCCGATAAGCCCGATTGACGCCAAAGCCTGTTAAGCGTAGTTTATGTTGGACATTTAATGTAATTAACATGAACTGGAACTGGACCAAGCTATCCGCGGGCCCCGCGCGCCCCACCACCGAAGTCGCGTCCCACTCTCCGCTCGCCGAGGATCTGGCCGGCCTACTGACACACGAGGACGCGGACCGGGCGCGCGATCGTTGGGAGGTCAGCCGGGCTCGACGCGCGGAAAACAAATCGCGGGCGCTTGGAAAATTCTGGGTTTTGTGGCTCCTGGTCGGGCCGGGCGTGCTGGTGTTCCTCGGCGAAAACGACGCGCCGAGCATGCTTTCGTATTCGGCGACCGGCGCGCGCTTCGGCATCGGATTTTTCCTTCCGTTCGTGGTCGTCACGTTTTTGATGGGGCTCGTCGTCCAGGAAATGACGGTACGGCTGGGTGCCGTGACTCACCGCGGGCACGCCGAACTGATTTTTGACCGCTTCGGAAAATTCTGGGGATTCTTTTCGCTGGGCGACCTGGTGCTGGGAAACTTTCTCACGTTGGTTACGGAGTTCATCGGAATTCGCGCGGGGCTGGGATTTTTCGGCGTGCGCCCGGCGCTGGCGGTGAGCGCCGGGTTGTTGGTGGTCTTCGCGGCCATCACCACCGGGCGCTATTGGACATGGGAGCGAATCACACTGGCGCTCGCCATCCTCAATGGGCTGTTCGTCCCGGCGGCGCTGCTGGCGCACCCCAACTGGCATGAGGTGGGGCACGCGATGCTAACATGGACGCCGCTGCCGCATGGGAATGGGTTCGACATTCTGGTGCTGATGCTCGCGGATATCGGCGCGACGGTGACGCCCTGGATGATTTTTTTCCAGCAGAGTGCGGTTGTTGATAAGGGCATGCAGCCGCGCGACATTGGCGCGGGCCGCGTAGACACTCTGCTCGGGGCGGTGCTCGCAACACTTTTTGCGATTGCCACGATCCTTGCGACCACGCCGCTCTTTCACCATGGAATCGACGCTTCGCAATTCCAGGCGGCGCAGTTCGCCGAAGCGCTGCGGCCGTGGATCGGACGGACCGGCGCGGCTCTCTTTGCACTGGGAATTCTGGAGGCGGGTCTGGTAGCGGCGATCGCCATCTCCACATCGTCCGCGTACGCATTCGGCGAAGTGCTGCGCACGGGTCACAGCTTGAACCGGCCGATGCGTGACGCGTGGCCCTTTTACTCGATTTTGCTCGGCTCGGCCGCGGCGGCGGCGGCGCTGGTGTTGATTCCGCACGCACCGCTCGAATTCATCGTTCTGATCGTGAACGTGGTAGCTGTGCTGGCGATGCCGCCGGCTCTTGCGTTTTTGGTGCTGCTGGTGAACGACCGCGACGTGATGGGCGACGACGTGAATAGCGTCGCGCAAAACGTCGGCGCCATCGCTGTGACCGTTCTGCTGATTATCGCCGGCCTGGGCTTTGGCGTCGCGACGGTTTTTCCGCGGTGGTTCAGCTGGCTGTGATATTAAACCTGGAGGGTGCTTGTGAGTTTAGCGGACGCAACTTCGAAAGAAATTAACTCCGCAGCCGAGGCAACGGTTCCGGATATGCAAGACCCGAGCGCGGTGCTTTCCGTGCTGGAAGCGGATCAGATCGTGGCCGCCAAGCAGCAAACGCGTTTCGGGCGGCGGAAACTTTCAAGGGGCACGCGCGCGCTGCTGTGGGCTTTGCGCGTCTATGTGGTGATCATGCTGGTGCTGGTGGTGATTTCGGCGTTCCGCGTGATTCATCCCTCACCGTAATCGAGGGTCACTCTGGACGAAGGATTCCTCTTTCGTCATGCCACCTAGTGAGCTAAGCTCGGCACTCTCGGATGACACGGCCCACCGCACCACGATCAGCCATCCCGCCACGACGTAAGCGATCAAAAACGCCGCTCTTCATCGCGCTCGCTATTCTCGGCCTCATTGTGGTTTTTGCGCTGATCCGCCTTACGATCAACTCCTTCGAGCGACGTGCCGCTCACCGCATGGTGAATCCCGTTCCGGCCACTCCGGCAGAGCTCGATGCGGGCAAAAACCTTTACCAGACTCACTGCGCGAGCTGCCACGGCTCAGACGGCGACGGCCAAGGCGACCGCGCCGGCGAACTCTGGTCCAAGCCGACGGACTTTCGCAAGGCGGCAAAAATGCGCCGCAGCACTGACGGCGATTTATTCTGGATCACTACGAAAGGAAGCTGGCCGATGCCGGCGTTCGAGAAGAAGCTGACTCCCCTCGAACGCTGGCAAGCGATCGATTACATCCGGACCTTTGCGCAGCCCAGCACGTCTTCTAAGTAAAACGTGAACCGCGCGATGACGCTTGCTTCCGTGCAAGGGTCTTACTTCACCTTGCTTAGAGCGTCCGCCACTTCCTTGATGTCCGGCACAACCGGAATATCGTAATTCTTGAACCATGCAATTTTTCCACCGCGGTCGACGACGGCAATGGCCCGGCCCGTGATTCCCTTGTCCGCTAAATAAACGCCAAACTTATCGCCGACGGCGCCGCGCGGCTGGAAGTCCGCCAGCAACGGATAATGAATCCCCATCTTTTCCGCAAACGCCTTATGCGACCAAACACTGTCAACGCTGATCCCGAGAACTTGCGCGTCGAGGTCTTCGAATCTTTTCATGTCGTTTATGACGCACACGTGCTCATTGGTGCAGACCGGGCTCCAATCCAAAGGGTAGAAGATCAGGACCACGTTCTTTTTGCCGTGGAAATCCGAGAGCTTCACTTCCTTCTGATTTTGGTCCTTCAGCGTGAAATCCGGAGCCACCGCCCCCACAGAAATCGCCATTTCAGCATTCTCCTGTTCGTTAGCTTTATCCCGATTCAGAGACTCGTCGAAACGCATTCATGATAGCCGATAGAGGGGTGAATCTTCCGGTGAAGTTTCTGGATCCGGTCTGAGCGATCGCTTGCGGCGCCTCCTCCGGTCTTTCGCCTTTTGTACACTTTCGCCTGGAGCGAAAGAGGGCTGTTTTACTATCGATTAGAAATTTGTATGTTGCTGAAAAAGAGCGACTTGCGGCGGTTTCTAATCGAAATTACTATCGATTAGAATTTGCCTCTTTTTTGCGGCTTTCGGTGGTGGTCTTGGGACGCGCAGAAGGGCGCCAGTTTCTGCTGAGCGAGCACCAGCGGCCACGGTTGGCATGACTTGAAATTAGAGGCATAGTTTACCACGGATTTACGGCATTGTCAATATATAAATATGTGTCCGATTTGACACGGTCGGCCATTTCCCCTATGCGCCGCGCGGACGAAAACGAGCCAGCAGGATTCGGGCGTTGGAAAGAGAGGCGCGCGCCAGACACTCAGGCTGGCGCGCGCTGTTTGGGTGGCCCGGGCGGGCTTAGTAATGCCAGGAGCTATAAACGTCTGGGCGGAGGACCTCACCGGTTGACGGGTCGAGGATCAGCGATCGATTTTCGGGAATTGGAGGGAAGTCGAAGTCGAACATGCCAAGGATCGAACCGCTGGCGAGCACGTCGAAAGACTGGAGGTCGTTGGTGTTGCCCAGGCTGCCGAGGGTGCCCAGGTTCCAGTTGTACTCGATGAAGCGCGTGATCGAGGTCGTGTCGTTGAGGCTGTGATCGACGTAGTTGTGCTTGGCGTAAGGCGAGAGGACCAGGAACGGGAGGCGCACGCCGAAGCCGCAGCGGTCGTTATCCGCGCCGGTGGCGAGAGCGCCGCACGACCCGTTCGTGCCCGCGACTCCTTGAATCCCGTCGTTGGCCGCGTCAGTGGAGTGATTCACGAGCGGGCCGGCGACGTGATCATACCAGCCATCGGAATCGTCGTAGGCAATGATGATGGCCATGTCTTTCCAGAAGGGGCTCTCCATCAGTTTGTTGATGGTGTTGACCAGGAAGGCCTGTTCTTCGAGCGGAGTGGAATCCTGGGGATGGCCCGTGTTTGTGGACGAGGCCTTGATGAACGTGACCGCGGGCATATTCCCTGCGTCCATGGCCTGCCACAGATTCGAGAGATCGTAATCGTGATTGGCCGCGTCAGCACTCGTTCCGATGGCCAGCGCCGAGGTTGGGGGCGTGTGGTGCGGATTCGAGGTCGAGGGATAATAGTCGAACGGAGCGTAATGAGGATTGTAAAGTGAATTGCAGGTTGCGAGGCCGCCTGAAAACCCGGTGCGCGCAAAACCATCGTAGAACCAGCCCCATGTGACGTTGCCCCTGTTGAGCAAATTGCCGATGTTGTTGCCGGTCATGGAAACGTTGGGTGAGGAACCGGTGGGGCTGGTGGGCAGCGCGCAATCATCGTCGATCGGATCGACGTTGTTGATGACGGTGTTATTCGCGATGGTGCTCGATTTTGCGGTTTCGCCGCTCATCACGACCAGGCCGTTGGTTTGGCCGGAGAGCAGGTTCAGGTGGCCTTCGACGGTGCCGCCGAATTCGGTGTCGAAGAAATTGTCACTCATGGCGAAGTGCTGCGCGTAATTCCAAAGCGCGGTGACGGTGTTGCCGTCGTAGTAGTACATCGAAAGGTCCGGAGCGAAAAAGTAGCCGTCGCCGCAGGCCGCCGCGACGCTGGTGATGTTGAACTTATCGAGAAGACCGCTATCGAAGGCCTGCTGTTCAGGAACGTATTTATTTATGTTGTCGCAGGTGGCGGCCTCGGCGGGCGTGAGTCGAATGGGGTTGCCAGCGTTTGCCTGATTGGGATTATTGGAGAGCAGGGTCGGCGTGAGTCCGTTCACCTTTGGAGTATCGGGAGCGGCATGGAACGGCGTCTCGCCGGGAAGATTCTGGGCCACGGGGTAGGTTCCGAAGTAGTGGTCGAAGGATTCGTTCTCATCGAAGATGACGACGAGATGCTTGATGGGTGTGACCGTGGGCGGTTGGGGCGCCGGCCCCCTGCCGTCAGCGCGCACCAATGATGGAGCTACAAGATTCGAAGACACAAGCAATACTGCAATAAAGGCAAGCAGACGGCGCATTTCGTCCTCCGGCTCGTATGCAAATTTTCGAGCAGCCGTCTTTTATGCAGCGCGCGTTGCAGGGAGATTACACCTCAATGAACAAACCACGAATCGGGGCGAGCCACCGGCGAAGGCTGGGGCGGGGCCGCGCCGAGACGCGGTTCGAAACGCGAAGAGCGCCGCCGGAGTTACCAGCGCTAGCACGCGAAGCCTTGGCGGAAACGCGCAGGCCGTATGAGGGAAATGTGGAATTTTGGACGTTGACCGAGGCGGCGAGATTTAGGGACACTATTGAGCTAAGTGCGCTTTGAGAATGTGTTCGCTTGACGGGATTGGCGCGAGTGACGCAAGCGCCTGCAAGGCGCGCTGGAGGGATTCTGGAAATGACAGAGATTATTGGAGAGTTAGCGCCGCCGGTGCGGCTGATGCTTACGCCGGGGCCATCCTGCATGGACCCGCGGGTTTACAAGGCTTTGGCGACGCCGCTGGTGGGGCACGTGGATCCGTGGTTCACGCGGATGATGGGCGAAGTGCAAATGCTGCTGCGGCACACGTTTCAGACGCAGAATCGCATCACGTTTCCGATTTCGGCATCGGGATCAGGCGGCATCGAAGCGGCCGTACTCAACGCTTTCGAAGCGGGCGACGAGTGCATCGTCTGCGTGAACGGCGCATTTTCCGAGCGCATGGCGATTGTGGCTGAGCGCGGCGGCGCGAAAGTGACGCGCGTCGAGGCGCCCTACGGGCGAACGGTCGATCCGCAGGATGTGATCCGCGCGGGCCGAGGCAAGGCGATCAAGTTCGTCGGGCTCACGCACGGAGAAACTTCGAGCGGTGTGATCAGCGACCTGGATGGCTACCGGAAGGCCGCGGACGAACTGGGCGCGTTGCTCGTGGTGGACGCTGTGGCGACGCTGGCGGGCGTACCGCTGGACGTGGAGAAGCAGCGCATCGACGTTTGCTTCAGCGGGACGCAGAAGGCAATCAGCGCGCCGCCGGGCATGGCGCCGATCACGGTGAGCGCGCGCGTGGAAGAATTCGTCCATAAGCGCAAGAAGCCGGTGCCGAGCTGGTATTTCGACCTGCTCCCGATCATGGACTATTGGGGCCTGGAGCGGACGTATCATCACACGCCGCCGATTTCGCTGATTTACGGGCTGCGTGAGGCGCTGCGCCTGGTGCTGGAGGAGGGCTTGGAGGCGCGTTGGGAGCGGCACGCGCAGAATCAGCAGGCATTGATCGCGGGACTGGAAGCGATGGGCGTGGAGCTTTTTGTAAAGAATCCGAAGGTGCGGCTAGTGACGGTGACGGCGGTGCGCGTTCCCGGAGGTGTGGATGACAAGAAAGCGCGCATGCAACTGCTTGATGAATTCAACATCGAAATATCGGGCGGGCTCGGACCGGAGAAAGGCAAAATCTGGCGGATAGGCCTGATGGGCTATTCGAGCCAGAAGACGAATGTGCTACTCTTTTTGACCGCGCTGGAAAAGGTGCTGGCGGATCAGGGTTACCGGCGCGTTTCGGGCGCGGGAGTAGTGGCGGCGGAACAGAGTTACGACCAAGCGCGGCTGGCGACTGCGCACAAGTAGGCAAACGTGGCGAAGACAGCGGTGGCGATAATTCCGAATGCGGGCGCGATGAGCCAGTTCATTCCGCCCTTCGATGTGCCGTCAAAGGTGACGGACTACGTGTATCACTGCCGGTTTTCGCATTGCTACAACGGCATCGCGCCTCGACATGCGGATACGATGGACTGCAAGTTCCTGGTGGACGGCAAAGGCGTGCTGGTAGGGCTGGCGCACCTGGGATTTGTGGAGTTTCGCAGCAAAGCCGGACGCAATCCCACCGACCGCGAGGCGAGTTATATAGCCGCCGAATATCTGCGCGAGCGGCTCGAGCAGGAAGACGAGCATTCGCTCTATGATGTGGCGGCGGCGGACGTGGTGAGGATCACCGGCAAGCTGGGGATTCGCTAGGGTTTTACAAAAGGGCGCGGCAGGCAGCGCCCCTCACATAAAGGGAGAGGAAGGCTATGAAAACTCTGATGGCTGCAGCTGTGCTGGCTCTGGCCCTTTCGCCGGCGGCGCTGGCGGCGGGTGACGCGGCGGCCGGTAAGGCCACGTTCGAGCAGCACTGTTCACCTTGCCACGGGCAGGATGCCATGGGGAACACACCGATGGCGAAGGCGTTCAACGCCGACCTGAATCTGCACGACCAGAAGGCGCAGAGCCTGACCGACGCCGAGATCGCGGATATCATCCGCAACGGCAACACCGCGAAGGGCGGGAAAATGCCGAAGCCGCCCGGGATCACCGAGGCGGATATTCCCAACCTGATTGCGTTCATCCGGACTTTGGGCGCAAAGAAGTAAGGGCGTCCGCTGGTATCAGCGCCGTTTAGGGCTGACTCACCTGAATCGGCCCGCGCCGGGATGCCCCCGGTGCGGGTCACGCATCCGAAAGCGATTCACCAAATCCCGCTTGCTCTTTTAATTCGCCAGCATCGAGAATCGCACCGCACTCCAAGCACTCGATATACTCTGCGTCGTTGTCTTTGGCGATCACGCGCGTGCGCGGGTGTTTGCAACCGGGTTGGGCGTTTTCCGGAGGATTTTTTTCCGCAGCCATGGGCGACCTGAACGATTGTATCATCGCGAATAAGGGCGGGTTGGGCGTCCATCCAGGGCCGAGATCAATAAGGCGACTATGCATTTCAGCCCGGCCAGGGCGAAGGGGGAATGGGTGAGGGTCGACCCGGCGAACCAACAACGACTGGGAGCGATGCTCTTTTACGGCATCGTAATCGTGCTGGCGTATTTCACGTACCGGATTCTGGAACCGATGCTGGTGCCGCTGGCATGGTCGGCGATATTGGTGGTGGTGACGCATCCGGTGTATACGCGTCTGCGGAATCGCTTCGGGCCCACGCGAGGGGCAATTATCGCGACGCTGGGAGTGATGCTGGTTCTGGTGGTCCCCACACTCGCGGTGCTCTACGAATTCGTGCAGCAAGGAATTCACGTATTCCACACGATCAGCTCCGCTGCGTCAAACGGGCATCTTGGTTGGATCGACCGGATTTGGCAGCACATCCAGGACCGGTTCTCAAGTGTGGGCCCGATCGACATCGCGGCGACGCTGCGGCGATACGCCGGGGAGGCGGCGACATTTATTGCCGCGCAACTCGGCGCTGTGCTGGCTCACGCTGCGACCTTCTTCTTCGACCTTTTCATCACGGTGATTACGATGTTTTATCTCTTCCGGGACGGCGAAGCGATGCTGGGGCGGTTGCGGGATGTGTTGCCGTTTCTGCCCGGGCAGCAAGAGCGCATGCTAGCGGAAACCAGGGACCTGATTTTCGCCAGCGTGATCTCGAGCGGGGCGGGCGCGCTGCTTGATGGGGCATTGATTGGAGTTGTTTTCGCGGGGCTCGGCGTGGGATCTCCGATCTTTTGGGGCGTGATGATCGCGTTCGTCTCGTTCGTTCCGGTTGTCGGCTCGTCGCTGGTGTGGGCGCCGGCGTCGCTGGTGCTGATGGGAGAGGGGCGCGTGTTGCGCGGCGTGCTGCTGCTTGTGTTTTGCCTGATGATCGTGATGGTGGTGGATTACTGGTTCCGGCCATGGTTGATCAGCGGACGCGGGGCGATGGGCGGTCTGGCGGTATTCATCGGAGTGGTGGGAGGGATTCTCTTTTTCGGCCTTATCGGAATCGTGCTGGGACCGATCATCCTGGCGCTTGCGGCTATCCTGCTTGATTTGTACGCGACGCGTCCACGATCTGGAAACAAGATCACGGCGAGGGGCAGCGGCTGAGCGAAGCCGTGCTAAAGTAACCCGCTCGGATGCACGAAATGCCAACCGGGAAAAACTCGAAACCGCATTACACGAGCTTGCCGCCGGAAAAATTGCGCTGGCGATGCGATCCCGCGAGCGTGCCCTTTGAGACCACGGCGGATATCGAGCCGATCGGCGGGGATATCGGCCAGGAGCGGGCGCTGAGGGCGTTGCGGATGGGCGTGGAGTTGACGGCCTCCGGCTACAACCTTTTCGTTTGCGGGCTTTCGGGTTCGAGCCGCGGCGGAATGATCGTTCGCATGATCGAACAGATGCATCCGCATCCGGAGCCGGCGCCCGACCGCGCGTACGTGAACAATTTCAAAAATTCGGACCGGCCGCGGCTGCTTACCTTGCCGCGCGGCCAGGCAAACGCCTTCAAGAAAGAGGTGGATTCGGGAATCGACTTCCTGCGGCGGCGCATCCCGCAGGTGTTCGAAGGCGAGCCTTTCCAACGGCAGAAGACGAGGATCGTGGAGCGATTCACGCAGCGCGAAAAAGAGCTGATGGACGATTTCACGCACCGCATCGCGCGCGAACAGTTTGCGCTGGGCCGGATGCAAGTGGGCGCGGTGGCGCTGCCTGAAATTTTTCCGGTGCTCGATGGGCAGATGGTGCCGATCGAAGAGATCCCGAAGATGGTGCAGGAGGGAAAACTGGAAAACACCGCAGCCGAAGCCATCGAGCGGAAGTACGATCAGTTCCGGCAGGAGTTCACCGTGGTTTACCGGAAGACATTGTCACTTTCGCGCGAACTGGCGAGCGAGATGAGCTATCTGGAGCAGGAAGCGGCTTCGGTGCTGGTGGACGGCGTGATCGAGGAGCTGAAGGAGAAATATCCGAGCACGCAGATTTCGGAATATCTCGAAGAGGTTCGGCACCACATTCTCGATAACCTCGATCCCTTCAAAGAGCGCGAGGGCGAAGACGAAACGCCGCCACCGGTTGACGCCCCTCCGGGAGTGGCGCCCAAGCCAGAGCGGCCCGATCGCGACCCCTTCCGGGTTTACGGGGTGAACGTGATTCTGGCGCACACGGAAGACGAAAATTGCCCTGTGATTTTCGAGACGGTTCCCTCATATGCGAACCTTTTCGGCACCACGCATCGAAGTTATGACGCGCGAGGGGCGGGCTGGAATTCGGACTTCATGGATCTGCGAGGAGGGTCGCTGCTGCGAGCGGACGGCGGGTTCCTGGTGATGTATGCGCTCGATGCCTTCACCGAAACCGGCGTCTGGAAGACGCTGAAACGGACGCTGAATCACGGCAAGCTGGAAATTCAGCCACTGGACACGTTTTTCCCGTTCAGCGCGGCCACGATGAAGCCGGAGCCGATTGACGTGCACGCGAAGGTGATCTTAATCGGCGACCGGGAGATGTACGAGCTGCTCTACGATTTCGAAGACGACTTCAAGAAGATATTCAAGGTGCGCGTTGAGTTCGACGAGGAGACGCCGTGGAGCGAGGAAGTGCTGCGGCAATACGGCGGGCGATTGCGGAAGCTAAGCGACGACGAAAAGCTGCTGCCCTTTGACCGGAGCGCCGTGGCCGCGATCCTGGAACAGGGAGTGAGGCTGGCGGGAAGGCGCGGAAAAATTACGACGCGTTTCTTCGATCTGGCGGATCTGGGGCGCGAGTCGTCCTACACGGCACGCCACTGCGGATGCAAAGTGATTACCGCCGAACACGTGAAGAAAGCGCTCGACGCAAAAACGGAGCGGCACAACCTGATCGAAACGAAGATCCGGGAAATGATCGAGCAGAAGATGATTTTCATCGATACGGCGGGCGGGCGCGTGGGCCAGGTAAATGGGCTGAGCGTGATGGAAATCGGAGGGTACGCGTTCGGGAAGCCGGTGCGGATCACGGCGTCCGCGGCGATGGGCAAGACCGGAATCATCAACATCGAACGCGAGGCGAATTTGAGCGGGCGGTTTCACGACAAAGGCGTCCAGATCATTTCGGGCTATTTGCGGAGGACGTTTGCGCAGGATAAGCCGCTCTCGCTTTCAGCGAGCGTGTGTTTTGAGCAATCGTATTCGGGAGTCGATGGCGACAGCGCGAGCTCAACAGAGATTTATGCGTTGCTCTCCGCTCTTTCGGAATTTCCGATCCGGCAAGATCTCGCGGTGACGGGTTCGGTGAACCAGCAGGGCGACGTGCAGCCTATCGGCGGCGTGAACGAAAAGATCGAAGGTTTCTACGATGTCTGCCGGCTCAACGGGCTAACCGGACAGCAGGGCGTGCTGATTCCGGCGCAGAATGTGGACGATTTGATGCTGCGGCAGGACCTGATCGACGCGGTTGCAAACGGGCGATTCCACATTTATCCGGTCTCGACCATCGAGCAAGGGATAGAGATCCTTACCGGCGTCGCCGCAGGAAACAACGGCGGACCGGGGAAATTCGAGAGCGGCAGCATCTTCGCCCGGGTAGACGCGAGACTGGAAACGATGGCGGACGCGATGAAGAAGTTCGAGAGCTAGACTCGCGCTAGAAATAGCGGCGCATCTGCAGGGTGATTTCCTTCGTTTGATCTCCGCGCTGTAAGACGACTTTGTATTTGTGTCCCACCTGGCAGAAAAGATTACGAACGACCAAGAGAGAAAGGTCCGCAGCCGGATCGGTATCGACGCCGGCGATGATGTCTCCTGTTTTAATGCCGGCTTGCGCCGCCGGAGAATTCGGCTGCACGGCCGCGACCGCGAACGTCTTGTAATTCGATCCCTGCGCAACGATCATCATTCCGCTTTTGTCCTCTTCGTCCGGATCGCCGAAATGGCTGTTCGGATCGAAAATCAGTTGATGATGCGGGAAATCGAAGACGACGGTGAAGCGCCGCAGCAACTGCGCGCCAATCGCCCCCGCGATGGGAACACCGGCGTTGGGGAAAGCATGTTTGGAATACGTCCCAAGCACGTCGCCCACGGAAGTTTTGCCAAATTCGAGATCGCGGAGCCTGCCAATTTCTGCTCCCGCGGCACCTGTGAACGGGTCGACGGCGGGAATCGTTTTTCCGGCGTCGCCATTCATGTGATGGGCCGCGAGAAACTTTTGGTCGAAAACAATGGAGGCGTCGAGTGAAGTATCGACGATGAAGTTCGCGGTGCGTTCCTTGCTTTTTTCGAGCGCGAAGCGCAGCGAAACCAGCGGTGCACCGCTGGATTGCGCCATCGGCAATATGATCCCTTTGCCCGAGTACTTATAGCTTACGGGCGCGTAAGCGCGAACGGTCTCCCGGGCGTAATCGACCTGTACAACGAGGCTCGAAAGAAAATCGCGGCCGATCGTGCCCTGATATTCCAGGCCATATCGCGCGCCAAAATCAGGATCCGGCAAGGACGGAAGAGAGGGAACAGGAAAATCCAGCCCGGTCAAATTGAGAACCGGTGATGCGGCATTAGCGCGGCCGATTTCCGCGGCGCGGTCTGGCGCGATCGAAGAAGCGGCGGCCGTGGTATCAAGCAGGAACAGAGATGGATCGCTCAGGTTCACGCGCGCGGACAGGAACACGAGATTGTCCGTGAACTGCGCGGCGAGTTCCGCCGCGTCGCCGCCGTAAGCGAATTTGGGAGGGGCTGCCGGTGACGGGGTTGCCTGGCCGCGCAAAAGCGCGAAGCTGCCGACCAAAAGACACAGCGCAGCAAATGCGGCCGATCTCGGGAGAATTTTCATCGTTCCGCGAAGCTAACAAGACTGGGCTGCGATTACAAGGGCGGTCTGGGGGTCGAAAAGCGGGTTCTGTCTCGCTTGACACGGCCATACCGCGCGAGTATGTTCCGCACAACGAAGGGGTGGGTGGCGTGAATCTTGGCTCGCGCGCTGGCTGCCGAGGGGCAACAGCGCCGAAGAAAAGGAGCACGACCGTGAGGGTGCTATTGGGTGTGATCTTATTTTGCCTTGGCGTTTGCGTGTTTTCTTTTTCGAGTCTTCATGCACAAAACAGTTCGACGGGCCTGGCGCGCGGGATGTGGTCAGGACATTACAGCGGCCCGGATGCGAAGGTCTACCACGTTACGGTCACGCTGGACGGAACAGGCGCGGGCTTCATCGAATACTCGACGATGAAGTGCGGGGGTAAGTTGCACTTCGCCCGCAAGAGCGGCGAGGACTACTCCTATCGCGAGACGATTACGCACGGCCGGGCGAAATGTGGAGCAGCGGGGCAGGTGGAACTGATTGCAGACGGCGAGCAATTAATGTGGACGCGGACCGCGGGCGGGAAAAAGATGAGCGCGACGCTGCTGAGCGTGGACATGCCCGATGCCGACGACTGCACCTCCTGCGAGTTGAACTACGACCAGAATTACGACGCGTGCTATACCATCTCGAATGGAGACGACCGGCAGAAGTGCCTGGACAAGGCGCAGGACAATCTGCAGAACTGCGAGGGCGCGTGCCAGGAGTGACTGGCGCGTGATTCAAGGCGACGGCGCGAGATAGCCCTCGCGATAGAACAGGCGGTATGCGGGTGCTGCCGCGTGTTTTGATTTCTGCGGCGAAGCGATTCCCGTGACCGTGATCGTGAGCCTGTGGAACGCGCCATCATGACTGGGGGCGATGCCCAGCACGTACTGGTGGCGAACGGTTGCCGCGATTTCGCGGTAGGCGGGGCCGAAATCGTCAGGCGTTTGAGGGAAATAGGCCCGGCCCCCTGTGATTTGCGCGATAGAGCGAAGCGCTTCGTCAGCGCGCGCGAACGCGGGAGTCGGCCCAACGTCCGCCGCCTGGTTTTTCTTCTTTTTTTGTTTCTTTGCAGGTTTTTGCGGCGCGTCACCGCGCAATTGCCCGCCCAACCCAACGGTGAAAACCACGACGTTGTCAGCGCGAAGCTTCCGCTCCAACAGGTCCCAGCGACTTTCGGAAGAATCGTCCAAGCCGGTGGCGAGAACCACGATTACGTTTTTGCCGGGGCCTGGCGGCAAATTGTCGATCACGTGGCCCAGGGAATCATAGAAGTTCAGGCGATCCATCCCGAGCGTGAATTCGGATTCATCGATAGAAGTGCGCAAAGCCGCTTTATCTGCCGTGAACGGATAGACCTCTCGGACCGACTCCGCATACGCGAAAAGCGCGGCTTCGTCGTCCGGCGCAAGCCCATCGAGCAAAGATGAAAGCGCTAATAAGTGCTGATCGTGAATGAGAAAGACGGCGGGTCCCGTTTCCATGAGGATCACGACGCGGGCAGGGGAGTCAGTGGGGGAGAAAAATACAATGGGCTTTTCGACGCCGTCATCGAATACATGGAAATCGTCACGGGAGAGCCCGCCGTAAAAATTGCCTTTCGCGTCGAGAACGCTGAGATTCACTATGGCCAGATCGCTGGAGCTTTGGAGGGGTTGCGCAATTTGCGCTGCGGGCTGTTGAGCGTCTGCAAGGACGGTGCGAAAGCCCGCGCAAAGAAGGACCGCGCAAAAGAGAAGCGGCCACGCCGCTACGGGACGACGTGGCCGCTTCATAACGAGCATTCGAGCGTCAGTTCCCCGGAGGCGCAGCGCTGCCTGCGGCGGACGAGCCTTCGCCAGAATTTTTCGGCGTGCTCAAATAGCCCTTAGCCTGATTCTTCGTCAGGTCGAACACGACGATCTCATAAGGCGTTTTGGCGCCGCTCACGAAAAACTGGACGGGCTCGTCGACGGTTTTGTCTCTCTTGGGAATATCTTTGTCGTCGGCGATCACGTCCATTGTGTATTTGTAGTGCTTGGCGTCGATCTTCGTGAGCTGCACTTGAATCGGGCCGACGCGTTGCGGCTTCTTCGTCTTGCTGAGGGTGAAGTCGTAGATGTCGCGGTCGCCCATGTGCTTCAGTTCATCAAGTTCCTTCTCGTTCGTGGCGATCAGGCCGCTTTGAACACCGAGGTCGCCGATGGTGCTGGTCAGCTTCTGCTTCGTCGCCTCCAGGTCGGCTTTGGTCGCGTTCAAATCGGTTTGCGTGCCGTCCAACTGAGTGGAGACCTGACCGATCTTGCTCGTCGTATCGGCCTGAACTGCCCCGATTTGCTGGCGCAGCTGCGCGTCACTATCGTCCTGCTGCTTCTTGATCGTTTGGGCCAAGGCGCGAGCATGAGCCAGTTCGTCTTCGGTGAGGCCAAGTTTTTGCGAAGTGACGTCGACCTGGCCCTTGAGATCGGCGATACGCGAGTTGGCCTTGTCGATTTCCTCCGCCAGCGCCTGATCTTTCCTGTCGGCTTGGGCTTGAGCGGCCGCCATTGCCTGGCGTTCGCTATACGACGCGTAGAGAAGATACGCAACAAGCCCAAAAGCAACAATGAAAAGCAAAATCACCCAACGCGGCAAAGTTCCGGTTTCGACCACCGGCGCATCACCGGGCATATTTGAACCTGAACCCATCGGAGAACCTCCTGGGGAGCTTTTCGCCCCATGTTGGGGAAATTATGGCTGAGGATGCGCTGGAAGTCTATCCCCGCCGGCTGGCGCGTTGTTTACCGGCAGACCACCCGGCCACTATGGAAGTCGTCAGCCCGCCGCGCGGCGTAAACTCGCCAGACACCCGGCACCAAACCGGCTTGACGGCGGCGACGATGTCCCGCTGCATGCGATTGACGGCGTTCTCATAAAAAATTCCCAGGCCGCGGTAGGCGAGCAGGTACATTTTCAGCGCCTTCAATTCCAGGCACATGTTGTTCGGTTCATATTCGATGGTGATCGTGCCGTAGTCCGGCAAACCGGTCTTCGGGCATATCGACGTGTATTCCGGAAAGCGGATCGTGATCGTGTATCCCTTGAAATGATTGGGCCAAGTTTCCAGGGGCGGCAGTTTTGCATCAATACCGGCCCGCGCATGCGCGGAAGTATATTCAGGCATTTACTTGTTATCCTTTCTTGCATTATCGCACACCGAGAGTATCACCGGCCGTCATCTTGCCCCTTCATTCGCATTGGGTTATGCTCCGTTTCAGGGTTCGGCGCAGGGGGGCTTTGAACGCATGATCTGTCCGCAGTGCCGGAGCGCAGACTGCTTTCGATCTCACCGTTCAGGAATATCCGACTTTTTGGGGAGCGCGCTGGGGTTGCGTCCATGGAGGTGCGACACCTGCGATTACCGCTTTTTTGCGGGTCGCGTGGCCGTGGCATTTTTGGGGTATGCGCACTGCCCGCGATGCGGCAATTTTGCGCTCGATCGCATCTCGCGCGACCGGGTTGAGAAGGGCACTCTGGTTGCCCTGAAGCGATTTCTGGGATTTCCGGCTTACCGCTGTGCGCCGTGCCGCGAACGATTCTTCAGCACCCTGCCCTATCGCAGGATTGTTCCTTCCATGGGAGCGCACGCCGAACGGTCCGGTGCGACGACGAGCTCGTTTCACTAGGTTGCTTGCGGAAGATTATTGTCCCCCGGGAGATTCGCCGCCCGCTGGGACGTTTGTGCCGAGAGAGACGAGCAGACGCCGCAATTTGGCGCGATCGTCCAATCCCATGCCGACCATTTCAAAACCCGCCTGATGCGATCGTACGAAGCGCACCACGGCCTGCATGCTGATGGAGCGAAGGCCGGCGGGAATCCTGAGCGTGGCCTCAGTGCCAACCGCGAGCTGAATGTCTCCGCTCAGCAGCCCGCCCTCCAGGCTCAGCACGCTGATCGATGACGAGTATTTGCCTCGCGGAGACGTGACCGTGGCGGGCACATCACGCACCAAGCGCACTCTGCGGTACCTGCGGTGGCGGACCACATCTTTCTCGGGGATCGGGTCGAGCGGCGCGAGAGCCATGATTTTGCTATCGAGGCCCGCTTGCGGAAGGAAACTCTTCATCCATTCGGGATCGAGCTTCATTAAAGCTTGCGCGGCCGCAGTACGTATTTCCTCCGGATATGCCCAGCCAAATGCCTTGCGCGCCTCGACGAACTTGCGCAGATGGCCGGCAGCTGCCGGAGCGTGCATCCGCCCCAGCGCTTCGATCGCTTTCACGCGAATATAGTCCGGCGCCTCAGGGAGGATTTCTCCTTCGGCCAGGCGCAAAAGTGCGGGAGCGGTCTCAACATCGCCGCACATGCCGATCTCGTCCAGCGCGAGGGGAAGAGCCATCGCATCGAGGGCTTCGATGGAATCCACCAGCATCTGGCCGCGCTCGGGAGCGCCTGAAATCGAGAGTTGGCGCACTACCGCGTCATGAAAGCCGCGGCCGGAGTGCCGCAATTTTTCGGGCAGCAGATCGTCAACGGCGATCGGATCGAGCCGGCTCAAAAGGCCAATCACGGTAGCAGCCTTCGCCGGGGCTTGCGTCTTGAGAATGTCTTTCAGATGTCTGCTGCAAGGGCCTCCGACAGCTTTTGCCAGCTCGACCAGCGCTTCGCGTTCCGTGCGTCGCCCCGAGCGGGCCAGGCGAATCGCGAGCTGCTCTCCGGCTACTTGAGGAACGCGCATGAGCACGCCGATCAGGCCCTCCGGCATTACTTCGCTTGTGAGCGCTTCTTCGATGAATTCCGGCACGCGATTTTCAACGCCGATGCGCGGCCGCAGGCTCTGCACCCAGGTGGGACGGATCTCTTCGAGATCGGCAAGCGAATCCAGCGATTGCTGCATGGCGTGGTAATAGCGGCGCGAGGCCGATTCCTGGCTCAGCCTGACGAACGCAGCGCTCAGGAGCGTTTGCAGCTCGGCGTCTTTTTCGGCCGCCATTTGTTCGCCGATTTGCTTCAAAGCTTCCTGCAGCCGCTGATTTGCGGCTTTGCTGTAAAGCTCGGCGAGTTGACCCAGCCCAATCGCGGCCTTTTTGCGGGCCTCAGCGTCTTTGTTGCGGACGCAGGCCGCATACTTCAGCAGAATATCGCCGGCTGCTTCAGACTCTCCGCGGCCGAGGAGCTCCTCCACATATTGCTGCACGTTGCGCGGCGGGATGCACCACGCCTCTTGCGAGGTGAGTACGGCTCGTTTCCCTGATTCCGGGACGGCGGCCCAAAATTGGCGATCGAGGACGTCCGCATGCGATTCGACGGAAAGGCCCGCGTTTGCCATTTTCTCTTCGCGCGCCTTCAGGAGTTTGCGGAGCGTGTCCAGCTCGTGGCCCATTTTGTCGAGCATTTGCCGAACGGCGTTGACGCGAACTTCGCCGCGCTGGAAGCGATCGAGAGCGAAGCGGATGGCGAGGTTTTCAGCCAGGCGAAGAAGCATCGCCTCGTCGACTTTCGCTGAGGGCGTTTGCGCGGCAACGGTGGCGAGAGCCTGCCGCAGCGTGATTTGCGCGTTTGCGGGAAGCGCCGAGATGCGCACCTGCCACGCGCCCTGGTCCATTGCACCGAAATCCTTACTGCCGGCGGCTTCGCCAAACTGCGCGAGCAGGCGCAAGAGGCTTTGCAATTCCGCCTCTTGCAACTGCGGAAGCGGCATCGAGGAGGCCGACCCGCTCGCCGAAGTCCCAGAGGCGCCGCCACTCCCGCCGCCCGATCCTGCTCCGTAACCGCCGAATCCCGCGACGGCCACGCCGCCGGTGACGAACTCATCGGTGCCGGCGACACCGTAAAAGCCACCACCTGCGCCAGGTTCGCCGGTTCCGGTGCCTGAGCCGGTACCCGGTCCGGTTCCAGCGCCTCCGCCGGCGCCGCCACCGGATCCGCCGCCCGGACCCCCATGCGAGCCTTCGGCTGCTGCGATGAGCTGAATCATCTTCTCAGGGCTGCGGAACCAGTCCTGCACCTTCTCCGCATCGCCCCCTAGAGTCTTCACCGTCAGCTGAGCGGCGACGCGCGCTTCGGAAAAACCGGCATCCTCCGCGACAAAACGAATCTCATTGACGCGTATGCCTGAGCGGGGATCCTTGCCGAAGTATTTCTCGAGGCGTTCGCCGAGGGGAGCGGCCTTGGGGCCAGTCTCCATAAAGGCGCGGACCAAATTGACGAACTCTTCGCGCTCGACGCTCGGTGTAAAGCAGATGCTTGCCACTCCCGCTGCATTCAGCAGGTCTGCGAAGCTGCGCTCGGCGTGGGTCGACTCTAAAGGCTCGCCGTCGAGCAGGAGCTGCGAACCGGAGGCCCCCAGGAGCAGCCCGGCAGCGGAAGCGGTGCGGACGGCTTCCTGCAGCTCGGCCCACGCGGACTGCAGTTGAGTAGCGGAACGGGTGTGCTCTAACCCATAGAGACGAGCGAACTTAAGCAGCACATTGAGGCTGCGTACGAAGGCGCGGGCCGTAGGGATTGGGGGCTCGCCCGCGACGATCAAACCATCTGGTACCAGGGCCATTGTTTTACTCACAACCAGTGTACTAGGACCATTGGCGGGGGATATGGTACCAATGGGCTAGGGTTCCGAAACATGCACGGGAGGGTGGCTTCAGGAAGGCAAGCGGATTTCGAGGTCGATCCCCTTCAAATCGCGAAGGACGGGTCGGACGCGCCGGATTACTTCGCTGGCCCAGAGTTTTTGGCTCAATAGGACGAGCGATCCGTCTTCAAAGCTGCAAACGCCGCAGAAGAAGTAATTGGGAAAGGCGGTGTGGTAAGCGTCGACGCCCCGACTGGCGAACTCGCCTTCGAGCGCAGGGTCGCCCGTGAGGACCGCGCCACCCGCTCTTATACCGAACGTCTCGCCGAGGAATCGCTCCAAGAGCGACTCGAAGGCCTCCATCTCAGGCGCGGGAATCACAATCGAGCGCCGGCTTGCCTCTCGAAAGGCGATCTGGTGACGCTCGCAGAAGTCCCGCACACGGTCGAGATGACTGAAAAAATCGAGGGCCCAAGGTTCGTTACCGGCAGCTGCAACCATGGTGCGCGCCCAAATCCTCGCTGCGTCATTGCCGCGAACAGGTTCACGGTTTTGGTCGGCCTCAACGAGCTCGATGCCGACGGCGCGCACGTCCGGGCCCAGGTCGAGCGGCTCGATCTCCATCAGGTACACTAATTTCCCTCGGAGGCGCCCGCGCCGAAATTCTTGTGAAATTCGGGCGATTGTTTGCGAATCTCCAGCCAGTCGAAAAAAGCGTCGGGCGTTTCCAGCCAGATGCGGAACCAATGCGCGATTTCCAATTTCTCGGCGCGCTTCGCCGGGTCAACTTTATGATTGTGGGCGATCATCTCGGCGCGGCGCCGCCCCAAACGGCCGATTTCCAGCACGCGCTCCGCAGCGGCGCCTTCGTGCTCGCCCTTGAATTTGCGAAGCAGTTCGTCGAGGCGGATGAGGCACATTTCGGCCTCTTCGAGCGTGGAAAAATGGAGCAAGTCCGCGAATTCCTCTTCGTACTTCCCTTCCGTATCCGATTTCGTGGACCAGATGACGCGGCGGCCGGACTCCTCGAGCACGCTCATCACGTAATCGGCAGACGTCTTGCCTTCCACGCCCAAATTCGCAATCAAGCGCCGGCGGATCTGTTCGATTTCCGCCGGTGTAAATTTCTGCACGCCGAGCTGCTCGGCAGCTTCGAGGATCATCGCCTTCTTGGTAGGCGAACCGCCGTGATCGTCTGTGTGTTCCGAAATCAAAATTTCCTCAACGCTCCTTCGGAGCAGACGCGGTGTCGTTCTTTGCGTCGTTCTCCAGGAGACGGCGATAGCGTGCCACGTTCCGGTTATGTTCGGCAAGCGTCCGGCTGAAAAAATGTCCGCCTTGATTGTTGGCCACAAAATAGAGGTACTGGGTCTTCGCCGGATCGAGCGCGGCCTCGAGCGACGCTCTGCCGGGATTTGCAATCGGTCCAGGCGGCAATCCTCGATGTGTATAGGTGTTGTAAGGAGAGTTCACGAGTAAATCGGCGGGTTTCACGTCTTGTTCGTGCCTGCCCTCGAGCGCCAGCGCATATTGCACCGTCGGATCGCACTGCAACCGGTCGCCAATGTTCAAGCGGTTGTAGAAAACGCCTGCCACGAGCGGCCGCTCATCCTTTTGCGGGGTTTCGCGCTCCACAAGCGAAGCGATCGTGACCACCTCCTCGACGCTGCGGCCGGGCGGCAGCCCGTCGGGTCCTGCAGGATCGAGCTGGCCCCAAACTTCTCGAAATTCGCGCACCATGGTTTCGGCGGCTTGCGTACACGTCGTATGCCTTGTGAATTCGTATGTGGAAGGAAACAGAAAACCTTCAAGCGTTTGTGCCTGAGGCGCCAAATCCCGGATCATCGACGTATCGTGCGCCGCGGCCAGAAAATCGGCGCGGGGGCAGATATTCTGCCGGTCAAGTTCGTCGGCGATGTCAAACATCGTCCAGCCCTCCGGGACGGTGACGATGTGGACGAAAATCTGTCCATACGCGATCTTCCAGAAAACCTGGCGCGAATCGAGCGGCTGGGTGAACTGATACTCGCCTGCCTGCAATTTCCGCCGGAAGTGCCAATCGCTGAAGAGGTCAAATGCAAGGCGATTGCGAATAACGTCTGCCTTGCGCAGTAAGCCCGCGATTTTCCAGCGCGAAGCTCCGTGCGGAATATCGACGAACACTTCGGCGGGCCGATGGCCGCGATACGTACGATCCAGCTGCGAATTGAGCCACGCCGCTCCCGCCCCGAGAGCGGAAATGGCGAGCAGCGCGAGTAGTCCAAGGCGCCGCACGGCGCGTCAGTCCCTCCTCACGGGCGGAAAATCAGCGATGCGGCGATGCTCGAGATAATCCCGCAATAGAACAGCTGCAGCCACGTCGTCGACGTGAGCGCGCTTTGATCCGCGGGCGCCGGTTTCCGCGAGCGTTTGCTTCGCTTCCCAACTCGTCAGCCGTTCGTCGATCATTTCGGTCTCGATATTCAACGCCTTCGCCAATCTCGCCGCAAAGCGCGCGGCTTCGGCCGCCATTTCGCTCTCTTCACCGGTAATGTGCAGAGGATGACCCACAATAATGCGGGCTACCTCGTGGCGCGCGCAAATCTCTTTCAGGCGCTTGAGATCCAGTTCGCGATTTTTTCTGACGACCACAGCCAGCGGCCGCGCCGTAAGCCCCAGCTCATCCGAAATCGCCAGTCCGATTCGCTTGCGTCCATAATCGACCGCAAGAGTTCGGGACGCCTTTTGCAAGGCTGCGTCATGCTCGCCGCTTCTTTTCTCGCGCAAAAGAGGCATCTCTTTTTTATTATACGTGACGTATTTCCGGTCCAAACCTTGCGTCCATTCCTAACTGTAGGGAGGTTGTCTTTTCACTAACGGACTTCAATCGGAGAGGCGACGGCCGCGGACGCCGCTTTCCCATTCGGGCCAAAATCCCTCGAGCTTCATCTGCTGCTCGAGGTCCGTTGCGTGCAGCAACTGCTCGATTTGCAAACGCGATTGCCGAGGGGCGATTCGCTCATTGTCATCCGCGATCGCGTAAGCTGTGATCGCGGCGATGGCGGTTTCTTTTTTCAAATTGGCGATATCGACTTTGTCGAATGTGTCCGACGACGCGTGATAATTCGGCAGGTAGTTCGTGAAATCCTGCTCGGGAAGCAAAGTCGGGATTCCCTCGAGCAGGAAATCGAAATTATCGGTTTCCACGGCCGCATCAGAGGTGAAATTCGTCACCCCGAGCGGCTTTAGAGGCTCGAGAGCTTCGCGCACCTTCGGCAACATATCCGTGCGGCCCTCGACCGAATAGCCGCTTATCGCGCCGCTGCCGGAGTCAAAGACAATCGCGGCAATCGCCTGATCCAATTCCGCCCGGTGCGCCACAACGTATGCCCGCGAGCCTAAAAATCCCTCCTCTTCTCCATTGAACAGGATAAATCGAATCGAGCGCTTGGGCAGCGACCCTGACGAATGGATCACGCGAGCCGCATCGATCACCATGGCGGCATCGCACCCGTTATCAAGCGCTCCTTGTCCCAAATCCCATGAATCGAGATGCGCACCGAGCACCACAAACTGCTCAGGATGGTCCCAACCCTTAATCTCCGCTACGACGTTCTTCACCTGGACAGGCCCACCGATATTATTGGGCATCGCGAAATGCACGCGCACGGATTCGCCGCTTGCCAAAAGCCTGGCGAGCTTTTCTGCATCGTCGCCCCCTACGATCGCTTGCGGAATTTTTTCCAACACTCCACCGCCCGGCGTTGAGGTGTGACGGTAGAGCAAATCTCCAGGTCGCGTGGACATCCAGAAGATCGCCAGAGCGTGCGCGGCAATAGCCCGGTGGACGATGGCGGGTGCGCGGGTGTATTCGGCCAGAAGATCATCCACCGAATTAAGGGGGGCCTGGTGAACGAAGACGATTGAGTCTCGCGCAGAATCGGCCGCCGCTGCAAATCCCTCTTCATCGCCATCGCCTGCGTCAACCACTCGCGCCGTAATTCCGGCGCGCGGCAAAATGGGCGGCGACCATCCTGTGGATACGAGGCGCAGCCCGAATTTCCGTGGCGACACAACCTCCGCCGCGGTGGCGCCTTCACTCCAGCTTACTGGCAGCGTGAACGATTCCGTTTTCACATCGCTTACGCCGGCCGCGCGAAACGCCGCCACTGCCCAGGCCACCGCCTTCGCATCCGCCGCCGATCCCGTGATCCGCCCGCCAATTTTTGTCGTCAGATAGCGAAGATTCGCTTCCAGCGGCGAAGCGCCCAAGGCACTTTGAATCATTCCCGGCGCGAGTTCCGCACAAGATCTTTGCAGCGAGCATCCCGGCGCGCCGGCCGGAAGCTGGTTGGGAAAGGGATTTTGCTGCTTCGGAATGATTTGGCCCTGCGCGAACCATGCGCCGAAAAGGAAAATCAACGCGGCGCCAGGGAGTTGCGCTTTCCGGCACATTTTTCCGTTTAGCTTCATGGAATTTTTTCGAGTCTACTTTCCGACGAACCCTTGATTATAGCGGTCCTTACCTGAGGGCCGTCTCAATCTGTGGCCCTAGAAAATTTTTCCTTGACGAGTGCAGTTTCTACCTTATATACAGTTTTACCTGTATAGTTCCAGTACCATATCTTTTGCAAATTGAGACGCTTAGGTTTTTACCCCCTTTGGTCGCCTAAGTGCCATACAAAGCGAGTTCGGCGGACGATTCGTCCAAGGCTCCCGGCCTCGCGTCAATGCCTGCGATTTAAATCTAGTTGGTCGTAGAGGGCCTGATTGCTTCGAGCGGGCTCTCATTCGGTGTGTCGCAGTATAGAGGACTAAATTCTATAGTTTGCCGCAGCGGGTAAGGCAAACGGGGGGAAGCTCGCGTGAAGAAAGTTCGTGTCCTTGAAGAAGTCGACCGCAGTGCCGAAGGCCGTTCGGGCGACAACCCGGAGGCTTACGTCTTTTACAACAAACTCACAGGCGCCGCACAGTTCCGCGCCGAAGCGCTTGCCGGCGAGCAGGACAGTGTCGAACGGGCTGCCGGCCTTTTGGCCATTCAATGTCTGGTTCGGGGCCAGGATCCTCAAAATTTCGTTGTGCTTGTTCCGGCTCCCGATGAGCTTTCCGGCCGCCTCGTTGCTCGCGCCAAAGAGCTTTTGAACGAGGGGCGTTCGATCGCCGGCCCGGCGCCGCTGAGCCCGCGCCAGAAGGAAATCCTGCATTCGGTGGTGCGCAACCAGGCGAATAAAGAAATCGCGTCAAACCTCAACATCACCGTACGCACCGTGAAATTTCACATTTCTTCCCTGCTCAATAAGTTTGACGTTCAGAGCCGCGGCGAACTTGCCCGCAAAGCAGCCAGCCTCTTGGGAATCGGACTCGAGCAGGCTGCCATGCCGGCCGTCGCCGAATCGCCGAACTGCTCTCCGGTGCGCGGACTGATGACCAGCACGGACGCTCGCGCTGAGCGTGCTGGCTCGCCGCTTCGCTTTCCCGGCAGAGCGCGCACGGCGTAGCGGTTCGCTCTCGCCGCTGGCATCTGCCTCCTTCGGACAGATCACGTTTATTTTGGAGTAGCTTGGTTCACGGCAACCGGCTCGAATACTTTCGCCGCTGACGCCGGAAGTTTGTGCATGTTATCGAAGAAGACCACGATCTGCCGGATTTGTTCGTCCGTTAGCGTCCGGTTCCACGCAGGCATGCCCGTCCAGCGAATGCCCCGCTTGATTACGTAAAACGTCTCCCCAGCGCTCATGTCAGGCATTTCGCTGAAAAATCCCGGCGCCGGCGGATAAAACGATCGCTGGAACTGGCTCTCCGGATTCGAAGGAACTCCGTGGCAACCCGCGCAATGATTCAGGTAAAGCGTGGCGCCCGCGGTGATGTTTTCCGCGGACGGCGCCACCGGGTTTGTTTCGCCGTGCGAACCGCGTCTGGCCCAGGCGTCCACCGCATTCATCGCCAGCTTTGACTCCAAAGTGAAAGGCCGCCGGTCAGCCCCAAGATCGACGCGCCCCAGAGCCAGCAGGACGGCCGCTGCCGTGGCGAGGCCGGCAGTGCCGAAAACCACTCCCAAAAGAAATCCTCTCACGCGAACTTCCTCCGGGCGCCCGGCACCCTAGGTCAATTTGAGCTTGCTCACATCCACGGTTGCCGGCGGAAACTTCATCTTCATGCCTTCGAGCGTTTCCGCGATGACGTGGGAAACGGCGAGGTTGCGGAACCACTTCTTGTTCGAGGGGATTACAAACCACGGCGCCGCCGCAGTGCTGCACCTTGAGAGCGCCTCTTCATAGGCCTTCGTGTAGTCGTCCCAGAACTTTCGCTCCGCGAAATCCGCTTCCGAAATTTTCCAGCGGCGGTCCTTATCATCGATGCGCTGCTGAAATCGCTTTCGCTGCTCGTCTTTGCTGATATGAAGGAAAAACTTCAGGATCTTTACGTTGTTTTCATCGAGCATCTGCTCGAAGGTATTGATTTGATCGTAGCGCCGCGACCAGACCTGCTTCGGCACCAGATTGTGAACGCGCACGACCAGCACATCCTCGTAGTGCGACCTATTGAAAATGCCCACATCTCCCACCGGCGGTATGGCTTTATGAATTCTCCAAAGATAATCGTGGTCCAGCTCCGCTTTGGTGGGCGTCTTGAACGGCGTCACCACGCAGCCCTGCGGATTGATTCCGGACATCACGTGCCGGATGGTGCCGTCTTTCCCGGCCGCGTCCAGGCCCTGCAAGACGATAAGCAAGGCATGCTTGTGCTCCGCGTAAAGCAGGTATTGCTGCGCATCCAGCCGCTCGATCGTTTTTTCGAGGCTGGCTTTCATCTTATGGCCCTTTTCCCAGCCCAGCGTATCCTCGGGATCGTATTTCGAAAGCTTTACTTTGGTGCCGGGCGTAACCACGAGTTCCTTGCTGAAATTTGTGCTCATGTAAGCCTTCCAGCCCGCGTTTATCTTGCATTCACATTGCGCGCCTGATTCCAAGCTACCATACGACCCGGCCATAACGGCAGCCACGCAGGGGCTTGCACGTTTGCAGACAGCGTGGCATCCGCATTTGCGCAATGCCTGCTGCAATGTGAGAATGGTTCTGCCCAGAAAATTTCAGACAGGAATCTTGATGCCAACACTTTTCACAAAGCAGTATTGCGTTCGAAACGCACTTTGCCTTGCGGCGGTTTTGCTCTCCGGCTTTGCTTTCTCGGCGGCCGCGCCTGCGCAGCAATCGCAATCGGCCGGGACGTCCACGAAAACGGCGCCAAAGCCGCCCACATCCGGTTCTGCCGCGGCACGAAAGCCTCAATCGACGGCAAGCCGAACGGCCGCCGCTCCGTTGCCCACGGAGAAGGACAAGACGAGCTATGCCTTGGGCGCCAACATCGGCAGGCAGCTCGCGGACCAGCATTTGACCACATCGATGATCAACAGCCCCAGCTTCCTGCGGGGATTTCGCGACGCTTTGCAGGGCGCCCAGCCGTTGATGACCGACGAGCAGATCCATGCCGCGCTCGATCAATTGCAGGTGGCCTTGAAAGCAAGCGCGGATGCAGCAGCCAAAGTCGCAGGGGAGGAAAATTTGAAAGAAGGTCAGGAATTTCTGGCGAAGAACAAGCTGAAGGAAGGCGTCGTTGCGCTTCCGAGCGGGTTGCAATACAAAGTGATCACGATGGGCAGCGGCCCGAAACCAACCACGGCGGATACGGTGGTCTGCGATTATCGCGGCACGCTGATCAACGGGAAGGAATTCGACAGTTCCTCATCCCACGGCGGCCCTGCGACCTTTCCCGTGAGCGGTGTGATTAAAGGCTGGACCGAAGCCTTGCAAATGATGCCGGTCGGATCGAAATGGGAACTCTTCATCCCGCCGGAACTCGCCTATGGCTCGCGCAGCGCCGGTCCGATGATCGGGCCCAACTCCACTCTTGTCTTCGAAGTCGAGTTGCACTCGATCAAAGCCAAGTAGGACAGCACATCCTCGACTGCATCCTATCCTCGACTGGATCGTAACGTGAACGGCGGTCGCCTCGCCGTTCACATTTCATTCATGCCGTGTTCATGTTCGGAAGTATGATGGCTGTTACGGAGTGACTTGCGCAGGAATGGGCACCGCGATACAGAACGCAGCCGAAAACCCTCGCGTCGACGAAAAAGAAAGCTCGCGATATCCGGGCGCCTTGGTCGTGGTCGAAGGCATCGATGGTTCCGGCAAGAGCACGCAGCTTTACCTGCTGAAGCGCTGGCTGGAAATCCACGGTTATCGCATTCACTTCACTGAATGGAATTCTTCGCCTCTGGTGAAGTCCGCCACGCGCCGCGGCAAGCAGCGCAAACTGCTCACGCCCACCACTTTTTCGCTCCTGCATGCTGCCGATTTCGCGGATCGCTGCGAACGTCAGATCCTGCCATTGCTGCATGGCGGCTATCTCGTGCTCGCCGATCGCTATATCTATACGGCTTTTGCGCGTGACGCCGCGCGCGGTTGCTCGCCGCCATGGCTTCGCAACCTCTATAGCTTCGCGCCTGTGCCGGACGTGACCTTTTACTTCCGCGCACCGCTGGACGTTGCCGTGAATCGCATCGTAGCCGGCCGTCCGAAGCTGAAATATTATGAAGCCGGTATGGACCTGGGCATTTCACTCGATCGCGCGGAAAGCTTCCGGATTTTTCAGGAGCGCATCCTCACGAACTACGATCAGATGATCGAATCCGATAAATTCGTCCTGATGGACGGCACGATCCCCGTGAATCGACTGCAGAAACTCATGCGCCAGATCGTAAGCGAACGCGTAAATCTCGCCCAGTTCGCCCCTAAAAAGAAATGACGGAACGCTTGCCTGACAACGCCTCCGCTTCAAACGGCCAGCCTCACAAGCGCGCGAAAAAACGCGCTGAGAAGCCTCGCGCCAAGCCCGCCGAAAAGCCGGGCGCCGCCGCGCCCGCCACATCGCGCTTTTACGGCACACCGATGCCCGGCGTCTCGCCCGAAGAGCTAAGCGGCTCGCTGATCGTCATTGAAGGCACGGATGGATCCGGGCGTTCCACCCAGATTTCGCTCCTCACCGAATGGCTCGAATCCGAGGGCTTTGCCGTCCAGACCATGGGCCTGCGCCGTTCCTTTCTGGTCGGCGAGGACATTGACGCTCTTCTCGCCGAAAACGCCGTCACGCGCATGACTCTCGCGCTGATGTACGGCACCGATTTCTTCGATCAACTCGAGCGCCGCATCTTGCCCGCTCTGCGGTCCGGCCTCGTGGTTCTCGCGGATCGTTACATTTTCACGTTGATTGCCCGTTCGGCCGTGCGCGGAATCGGCCGGGATTATCTGCACGGCCTCTATGAAATGGCTCTCCGCCCTGACCTTACGTTTTGGCTGGACGTAAAGCCTGAAGTCGCCTTCGATCGCGAGTTCAAAAAGTCCCACTCGATCAGCTACTGGGAATCCGGACGCGACCTTTCGCTCTCGAACGACCTTTTCCAATCGTTCATCCGTTATCAGTCGATGGTGCGCAAGGAATTCGAGTATCTTTCCAAGCGCCACGAATTTGTGGTAGTTGACGGCGAAAGGAGTGTGGCCGAGGTGAATGGGTCGCTCCGCAAGCGGATCGCCCAGCAGCTGGGCATTCGAGGCACGCATTATCACCCCTCGAATGCTCTCGCGCACCTCTGGCGCTAAGCTACGTGGCCGCGCCCGTACAATTGGCAGCGATCGATGCAGGCTCGAATGCGATTCGCCTCGCGATCGCGCGCGCCACTTCTCCTCAGCACATCGAAATCCTCGAAAGCGAACGCGCCGCCGTGCGCTTGGGCCATAACGCTTTCACCAGGCGCATGCTGGACGAGAAAACCATCGCGCGCGCTGTGCGCGCCTTCCGCAGTTTTCGCGAAGCGATGGACCGCCATCAGGTTACCGCTTACCGGGCCGTCGCCACGGCGGCCGCCCGCGAGGCGCGCAACAGCCGCAAGCTCCTCGAGCGTATCCGCCGCAAAACAGGCATCGAAGTCGACGTAATCACCGGGGAAGAGGAAGCGCAGTTCGTTTGTAACGCCGTTCACTGGGCTCTTGGCAAGGCCGTGCAGCCTCGGGTCATCTTCGATCTCGGCGGCGGCAGCCTCGAGCTCAACTTTTTCCAGCGCGGCCAGTTGCAGCGCCGCATTGGTCTTCCCCTCGGCACCATCCGCCTGATGGAAACTTACAAGATCGAAGGCGTCATCGATGAAGACAAGCGCCGTCGCCTCCGCCATCACATTTTCGCGCTTCTGCGCAGCGCGCTGCCCTCAGCGCCCAAGCTTACTCGCGAGGCTGGAGTCGCGTGCGGCGGCAATGCGGAAGCGCTCGTCCGCATTGCGCCTGGCCCGAACGCCGGCCGGATCCCCACGATCAACACGCGGCTGCTGAAGGACCAGACCTGGAAATTGCAGAATCTCGATGTGGCGGGCCGCATGCGCGTCTTTCGCATCCGGCAGGACCGTGCCGAAGTGATCGCCATCGCCGCGATCATCTTCAGCGCGCTGTCCGAATGGCTGGACCTGCGTTCCCTGCTCGTGCCTGGAGTGGGCGTCCGTGAAGGCGTCTTGCTCGAACTCGTCGCGGAGCAATATTCCGCCACAGCCGAATCGGAAGAAGACATGCGGCGCGACGCCGAGCTGGTGGAAAGCGCGCGCTGGTTTGCACGGCGGATGGGCTACAACGAAGGCCATGCCGGCCAGGTTGCGCGCCTCGCGCTTTCTCTCTTCGATCAGCTGCGCCCGCTGCACGAAATGAACTGCGATATGCGCGTTCTGCTCGAGATCGGCGCAACCCTCCATGACGTGGGCCATTTCGTGAATCGCAAATCTCACCAGCGCCACGGCGAATACCTGATTCGCAACGCCGATATTCCCGGCCTGCGTGGCTGGCGGCGTGACGTTGTGGGCGCGCTGGTCCGCTATCACAACACGAAATCCGAACCCGAACTTGCTCACGCCTCCTATGCGGCGCTGGACGGCGATCATCGCCGCCAGGTACGCATCCTCGCCTCGCTGTTGCGCATTGCAGAGCGCCTCGAGTCCGAGCACGAAGAGCGCGTCACCGGCGTGGATGTTCGCATCGAAGGCCGAAAAGCGATATTCATGGTTGCGGCGGCGGATGGCACACGCCTCGATGTGGCCGGCCTGGAGCGCAAGGCGAAACTCTTCGAGACGGAATTCCATCTCAAACCGGAGTTCCGCCGCGACCAGAGAAAAGCGAAAGTCGCGTGAAATTTCCACCCGACCAATTCCCGAGGGATAAATGCTCCTTTACCTGATCCGGCACGGAATAGCCGTCGACCGCACCGACCCGAAATCGCCGCCCGAGGCCGAACGCCCTCTCACCGCAAAGGGCGTCCAAAAGACGCGAGCCGCCGCCCTCGGCCTGAACGAATTGGGCGCCAAGCCGGACGTCTTCATCTCGAGCCCCTACGTCCGCGCCGTGCAAACCGCTGAGATCTTTGCGGAAGCCCTGGGCTTTTCGCCGGAGAAAATCCGCATCACGGACGCGCTCAAGCCCGCCGCCAATCCTGCCGAAATCCTCAAAGAAATCTCGCGCATTCGCGCGAAGGAAATCGCCTGCTTCGGCCACGCACCGCACATGGACGTCACGATCGCGCAGCTCGCCGGCTCCCGCGGCGTCTTCACCGAACTGAAGAAAGCCGGCGCAGTTTGTTTCGAACATGCCGCTATCCACGGCCGCTGGACCCTTCGCTGGCTTGTCACCGCAAAAATCCTCCGCGAACTGGCCAAATAATCCGCGCTATTTGAGTTCTGTCACAGTTACATCAAGCTCGAACTGCCGTTTCGAATCAGGATCGTCCGCGACGCCCACGACCATGCTTCGTCCGGGTACAATTACGATGTCATTGGCAACCACAAACGTTCGAAACACCGGCCGGTCAGTCTGTGGCGTCGCGTCGCTCGCGACGTTCGTTACGTTGCAACTGACGTCCAGAACAAGTCCATTGGGGTGGTCGATCAGGCGGCTGACAATTTGAGTATCGGCATCGAGGTATTGAAGCGTTCCGTCTGCCTTAGCCTCTACTGGAACTTTCGTTCCAATCTGCACCATGCTGCGGCCACCGTTACTCAAGTTCACTGAATACTGTCGCAGGTCTATTTTCTTGCCGTTTTCTGACTCGATCAGGGAGTAATCCGCGCGATAGTTGTGCATCGGTGTCGTCGTATCCGGCGGCGGCGATGTCGCATCGTTCGCTCCTTGCGCTAACGCATTCGCCGCCACAAATAGGAAGCAAAACAACACCGATGAAATAGCTCGCTTAATCATTTGCCGCTCCTTGCGCATTCGGCGCTCAGTTGGTTTGTTGCGACCCTGCCCCATCCACAGGCGCGCTCATATCGTCCGACTCGCGCTGCAATTCTTTGGCCTTAAGTTCCGCAAACAGCGCGGCGCTCTCAGGATTCTGCTCCACAAACTGAATCAATAACTTCTCCTGCTGGGTCAACGGCTCCGGCGCAGGAAACTGATCTAATTTCGGTGCCGCGTCAATGCCTGCTCGCACACCTTCGCGTCCACGTCGGTGCCATGCCCGCGCGGTTCGCGGCATGCTCTCCGAATGGAGTTGCCTTTTGGTTAGCGCCGCACCTCTCGCCAAAACTGAGCCGCCCGTGCCTGCCGGTCTTTGTGCGGCTATTTCGGGAGTGACATTGGTCCGGGACGATAACTCCGCAAGAGAAATCATCAAAACCGCCGCCACGGTCGTCAGCACAAAAGCGGCGACAGCCAGGCGCCGCCACCGAAATCGCTCAGCACGCGTATCCGCCCTCTGCAAATTCGCAAGCACGCGCTGCTCGAATCCCTTGCGCGGTTCGACCGCCGCATACCGCGCGAGCGCCTCGTCTATTTCGCGATCGAAATCATAATCCCGCATGTCGCTACCCTCACTTGCGCCCCGTAAAACCCGCCAGCTTCTCGCGCAGAATCTGCCGCGCGCGAAAAACCCGCGATCGCACGGCTGCTTCATTGATTCCCAGTACCGCGGCCGCTTCCCGCGGCGTCATCTCCTCGATGCTCGAAAGAATCAGCGGCTCGCGCAGCTTCGTGGGCAACGCCGCAATGAGATTTTCCAGCGCAGCGCTAAGTCCTGCCGACTGCATCGCCGCTTCCGCCGAGATCTCGTCCGAAGCGATCTCGGGCAAATTCGAATCGTCCCGATCGAGTATCACTTCATTCCGGCGCCTTCGTCGCTTGCTTTTGTCTACGGCCACTCGCCACGCGATCCGCGCAAGCCACGTTTTTGGCTCCTCCACGTGCGATAGCCGTCCGCCATACCGCAGCACGCGCAAAAACGTCTCCTGCACCGCGTCCTCTGCATCCGCATGGCTGCGCAGCACTCCGTAAGCGATCCGATACGCGAGCCGCGCGTGCTCCTTGACGAAATCCTCGATCACCTCGTCCTTGCCGCGCGCGGCCGCCCGAGCCTGCCTCAGAATCAGCTCTCCCGCCACCAATTCGCTGCCCTCACTCATGAAGACCGCCGTCAGGCCCGTTTCGTTTGGATTTTTTCGCTTAGATGGCGCGGCAGCGCCAATCGGAATTCGAAGTTCGCGAATTTCTGTCAAAAAATAAAACGGCCGGCAGAGGGGGGAATCTGCCGGCCGTTTCACGCGCGAGCTAGGGGACGAACTCTTACCTGCGGCCACCACCGTGGAATCCTCCACCGCCGCGAACGCTGCCACCGTGGAAGCTACCGCCGCCGTGCATCTGGGCGCCGCCTCGGAAACCGCCCACCGGGCCGCGAGCTACTGGTCCGTGGTAAACAGGTCCCGGATGCCCATAGTATCCGCGGCCGCCATAGAAGCCGCGGTAGCCGCGCCCGTAGAAGCCGGGACGGCCCCAATAGCCGTGGTACCAGGGACCTGCGCCGATGAAGACGCCGCCGCTGAACCACTCAGGGCCATAATATCCGTAGGGTGCGCACGCGTACGGATAATATCCGTAATACCCATAGGGGCAGACGGGAGGCGCGCCGTAATCGTAATATTGCGCCGGTACCGGCGCTGGAGCTCCGATGCCGATGCCCACGCCGACCGCAACATGTTGCGCCTGCGCGTAAGAAACCGGGATCAGCATCACTCCCAGCACCGCAAGAATTCTTAGATATCGCATCTTCGTCCTCCTGAGAGCCGCGAGCCAGCCGCCCGCGCCATCTGCTCTCGCAGGTGAATAAGGCAGGACCACTGCCAAAACCATTTCCGCACCACCACTGATCGTAAGCTGTGTATTTACAACATTATACGAGGACTTTAACCCTGCTGAACCCCCGGAACGATGCCGAATCCGGTGGTTTTCCAGCAGCCATTCGGTGGTTTTCCACCACCACCCGGTCCTCCACACATTTATACGTTGACAGTAAACGTCCACGTATGGTAAACTATTCTCTCAAATTTAAGTCATGCCAACCGTGGCCGTAGGCCCTAATCCGAAACCAACAGCTACCACCCTGCGCGCCCGAGACCACCCCAAAACGCACCAAAACCGGCCATTTCTAATCGATATCGCTGCGATTAGAAAACGCCGTAACCCTAGCATTTGCAATAGATCCAAATTTCTAATCGATAGTAAATTGGCTGTTTTGGAGGAGCAAAAGCGCACAAAGGGCGAAGCGAGAAGACACGCGATGACGGCTAGTCACCCGCTTGCCCGCGCCGTAGCGAGGTTCTCGCGGTGGCGGGCTTGCCACGCCGTAGCCGCTCTCTTGCGGAGGCGGGGGGGAAATGCATAAAACGATCAAAATTCTAATCGCAAATGAATAAAATTAAAAATTGACCTAAGCCGCTGAAAATAAAGGACGAAAAAATTTCTAATCGCGGTCAGGAAGGGGGGTAAACGAGCATTGCGATTAGAAATGTATAGGCCAGACGGAGGGCATTTCGGACGAGGTTTTAATGAAGCTTGAGGAACGGCGAACAGAAGACTTGAGGAAGCCGGCGGCGTAAAGTAGAGTTTTGACTCGGCTTTTTCGGCTTGCGCCGGGCGTGATTTGGCTCAGTCGTGTTCGCCTTTGGCCGGGGCGACAGCTCCCAATGAAAGTACCCGTTCTCGACCTCAAGAGCGAATACGCCGAACTGCGCGATGAAATTCTCGCGGCGATCGATCGCGTTGGCCGCGAGGCTGCGTTCATTCTGGGCCCCGAAACGGAAGCCTTCGAGCGCGAGTTCGCGGCGTTTTGCGAGACGAAGCATTGCGTCGCCCTCAATTCGGGCACGTCCGCGCTTCATCTGGGCCTGCTGGCGCTGGGCGTGCAGGCTGGCGACGAAGTGATCACCACGCCGAATAGTTTCCTGGCGACGGCGGAGGCAATCACCTACTGCGGAGGAGTGCCGGTATTCATCGACATCGACCCGGCCACGGCAAATCTCGATCCAAAGCTTGTGGAGCGCGCTATCACGCCGCGGACGCGCGCGATTCTGCCGGTTCATTTGTACGGGCGCCCGGCAGATATGGACGCGCTGCGCGAAATCGCCGCGCGCCGCAATTTGCGCATTTTGGAGGACGCGGCCCAGGCGCATGGCGCGCGCTATCGCGGCAGGCGGGTTGGGTCGCTAGGCCATGCTGCCGCATTCAGCTTTTATCCGACAAAGAATCTGGGCGCCTATGGCGAAGCGGGCGCGATCACCACGAACGATGATCACATCGCGAAATTCGCGCGCGCCGCGCGTTCGCACGGGCAGGTGGCCCGCTACCAGCATGAGTTCGTGGGATACAACTATCGCATGGACGGTTTTCAAGCAGCTGTCCTGCGCGTGAAATTGAAGCGTCTATACGGCTGGACCGAACGGCGGCGGCAGATCGCTCTGGAATACCGCCGTTTGCTCGCGGGCGCGCACGTGGACTTGCCGGTCGACGATGCGCGCGACGAATGCGTCTATCACCAGTTCGTGGTGTACGCCAATAATCGCCGCGCGCTAATCAACAGGCTGGCAGCGGCCGATATCGAAACGGTGGTCCACTATCCCACGCCAATCCATTTGCAGCCTGCTTATTCTTCGCTGGGCTACCCGCGCGGCACATTTCCCCACGCCGAGCGCGCCTGCGAGCGCGTGCTCAGCTTGCCGATTTTTCCGGCCATGACGGCAGAGCAAGTAGCATTTGTCGCTCGAGCCGTTGCGGAAACCGTTGGCCATGGCTGAAGCGGATTACTTCCAGAAGTACGCAATTACGCCAGCCGCGAACCCGAGAAGAATCAGTATCGCGAGAACTCTGATTACGGGCCGAGGAAGCGAAGGAATAGGACCGAGGCCTTTGACCGGCCTTCGCGGCGGAACCGGCGGATCAAGGATTCCCGCCGCCGTGGATTTATGCGGTGGCCCGCCCAGTCGGCTGCCACCCGTTTCGGGTTGCGGCTCTTCCTCGCGTGGCGTGAAGGCGTGTGGCATTGAAAGCCTGCATCTTACACCGCTTAAGCAAGTGGCGGCTAAGCGTTTGGCTGCCAGGAAGTGTTGTCCTGGGGCGGGGGCATTTGGTTCGAGCTGTCTTGCTGGTATGGCGCGTTGCTTGAGGCGCTTGCAGCGGCGGAATTTGCATTTGCAGCCTGTTCCCGCAGCGCGGCGGCGAGGCCCTCGAACATTTTGGAGGCGGAATCGCGCAGAGCCTGATCGGCTGAGCGCATGAGCGACTCGATGACATTCTGGCCGTGCTCGTTGAGGCGGCGTACGGAAGCGATGGTCCATGCGTCGGCGGCATTTTGAATGCGGCCATTGCACTGAGCAGCGGCGTCTTCGGCGATGCGATTGAGATTGTCGGTCCACTCCTGCGCGCGCGCTGCGTGCTCGTTGCGATGAGCATCGAGCGCAGCCGCCGATTCATTGGCAAGAGTGTTCCGCGTCTCGGCGACGGCGGATTGCAGATGCGAGGCGGTCTGCTCGCGCGCTCCCTGCATCGCGGCGGACGAATCGCTTTCGAACGCGGACCGCACTTGCTGCGTGTAATTTTCCAGTTCCTGGCGCTTCTGCTCGACCGTGCTTTGGCTGGATTGGCTGAACTCCTGGGCGCGTTCGGCGGAAATATTGTGAAGGACCTGGCCGAACGAAGCCGCGGCTGCCTCGGCGGCTTCCGCAAGTTGCGTCCGGGTCTTGCCCGTAAGATCTTCGGCAACGCCGTCAAGCTGTTGGTGAACCTGTGCGAGATGAAAGATGGACTGGCCTTCGAGATGAGTGGCAAACTGTGCCGCCGCTTTGGTGGTCTCCTCTTCGAGCCTGGCTGCGGCCGTCGCGAGTGTCTGTTCAGACAGGACTTGCAGGCGTTCCCGCGTTTCCTGCTGCAGCCACTCTGATGTGCGGCTGAGCGATTCGCTGGCAGAGTGGCCGAGGCGGGCGTTGAGCGCGTCGAGTTCCTCGTTCCACTTGGCGAGCGCCTCCGTGCGCGCGGCCTCGAAGTCGAGGCGGACGGTGGCGGCTGTTGCCTCGACGTGCGCGGCGACTTCGCGCAGAGCGCTGTCTGAAGCCTGGCGCAAGCGCTCGCGATGGAGCCGGAGGCTTTCCGACATTTGCTCTTCGCGTCCGGAAAGCTCGCGCAGCAATTCCGGCACGCGGATGCTGTGCGGCGCAACGCGAGCCTCCGCGTCCGCGGCGACGCGATCCAGCATCTGCTGCCGCAAATTCTCGATCGCCTCTCGCGCGCGCCAAGTCTCCTGATCGATCGAAGCCTTCACGCCGGCCAGAGCATTCTGCGCTTCCGAGGATAGCTGGGCGAGCATCTGGCTGAGATTGGCAAACTGCTGCGCCATTTTTTCTTCTGTGGCGCGAACCGCTTCCTGCGCGCGCTCCGGCAACTGCTCGGCGACGCGTTGCAGCGTGCGATCGATGGAAGATTGCAGAAGCTCGTCCCACTCGCGCTGCGCAATCGCCATTTCGGATGAGAGCCGCTCGCGCCAAACAGCCGCGTCCTGATCCGTTGGATTGCCGCTGCCTGCGCCTGCTCCAAAGCTTTGCCCGGAATTATTGGAAAAATCGGCTGGGTAACTTGTCATCGGTATCCTATGTCCTTCCACGAATGTTGGATGCGCGTCAGGCGCGGCGAGTTCGTCTTGCAGCGAAGCGGAAAAGCCGTAAGCGGGCGGAGGGAAATCCTCCCAGCCGGCCGGGGACGACTGCAATCCCCAAATATTGGCAGTCCCTTCGAGTTCTACAGCAATCTGGAAAAGATCGCGGATCGAGTGCGGGCGGTGAATCCATGCGACGCGCGCACGGACATTCCGCCGCTCTTCGCTATTTGCGACTTCAATGCTGATCCAGGAATTACGCGGCAGGTGATGGCGCGAGAAATAGCGGCAGCCCTGCAGATTCAGAGTAAGAGTTTCGGTGCGCTCTTCAAACGGGTGGCCGAGAAGATCGATGCCGCGTACGATCAACGGCACGGATTCGCTGACGCGCTGGCTCCTGCGGCGTTCGACGGCAGGATTTGAGGACACGTCGTGCATGATCGACCTCTGAGAAGGAGGCACAAGAGTAACATCGAGGGGCTCTGCGGTGAAGCGCGAAGAAAAAGCGTAATGAGGAAAATGCGGGAGAGCGCGAGCACGCCCTCCCGCGAAGGCCGGCTACTTCTTTTTTCCCTTCGCCGGTTTCTCACCGACGCTGGTGCTCACGCCGCCGCTCATCTGATTGACGCTGGAGAGCATGTCTTTGCACTGCGCGCCGAGCGCTCCGGTGGGATCGAGATCGGAGCACTTCTGGAGCGCGTCCGCCGTGTTCGGATCGAATATGAAGACTTCTTTATCGCCTTCGGTCTTCGACTGGACGGAGCCTACATAGGCGCTGCCGAGCAGGAACCACGCCTGCGCATCTTTGGGATTGGCGTCGGTGGCTTTCTTCAGCGGATCGACGGCCTGCTGCAGATCTCCCTTATTGCTGAGGACGATGCCGATATTTTTGTAGCAACGGTCGGCAACGCTGGTTGACCCGCCGGCCGGAGCGCCGGGAACCGAGGGCGCGGAGTTTGCAAGCTGAACGGCCTTATCACAGTCGGACATGGCGTCCGTTGTTTTCTGCTGAAGTACGGCGGGATCATGCTGCGCGACGGCGGCGTTTACCGTAGCGGTGCTCAGATCGGAGTAATAGTCGGGCATCGGCTTCATATTAATCGCGTTCTGGTAGGCAGTCGCAGCATCGTCGTATTTCGCGAGCGCGTCATCGGCGCGGCCGATGCTCGCCCAGATGAGAGCGTGGTTGCCGGTGTCTTTCGCGCCCACACCCTGTTCGGCGGCGTTGTAGTCGGTAAGCGCGGTTTGATAGTCCGCATCCATCTTGCTCGTCAGATCGCTTTTTTGATCGGCCGTTGCGGTGGCGAGCTGCTTCTTGATCGTGTCGCCGTCGTTCATGGCGGCCGTCGCGTCGTCAAAATTCTTCTTCATATTCGCGAACGCCTGCTTTTCGGCTTCAGCCTTGCCCGATTCGCCTGACGCGGCGGCGATTTCCTTCAGGTTGATGTTCCACGGTTGGGGATTCGAGGAGTTCTGCTGGAAGTGCGTGCTGAAGCCCTGCGGCAGCTGCGGGCTGGCGAGCGTCACCGTGTAAATGCCGTCCGGCACGCCCACCTGAATGAAGTTACCATTCTTGTCAGTCTTCGTCGTGAAGGTACGGCCTGTGTCGCTCTTGATGGTGACGGTCACGTTGGGGAAAGGGTTCCCATCGAGACCGATAATCTGTCCGGTGACGTTCGCCCCCTGCGCGGCTACCGAGCCCGCGAACAACAAAAGAAAGGCAAGAAATGTCAACCCGGCACCGATGAATCGTTTCATTGTTTATGCTCCTCGCTTTTGAACACGCAATTATTGCGCAATGCGCGCGCGGTAAGGAATCGGGTCGGCCAACCCGGCCTCAGCGAACGCCTGCAACCGCAGGCGGCAGCTGTCACATGTGCCGCAGGCGGCGTCTTCAGACTGATAACAGGACCACGTACGATCGAGCGGTGCGCCCAAATCGGCGCCGCGCCTCACGATTTCTCGCTTTTTCATCGCGATGACGGGCGTAACGATCTCGATATGCGTTTCCGGACGCGTCCCCTGCCGGATTACCTCCGCAAACGCATGATAATACTGAGGGCGGCAATCCGGGTAGCCCGAACTGTCTTGCTCCACGGCCCCGATAAAGATGGCATTGGCGCCGATGACTTCGGCCCAGCTAACCGCGGCGGAGAGGAAATGCGCATTGCGGAATGGCACGTAGGTTACCGGAATGCCGCCGTCCGGGCCGAGCGCGTGGCCGGACTCCGGCACCGCGATGTGCTCATCCGTCAGCGCCGAGCCGCCGATTTGGCGAAATGTATCCAGGCGAATCGCCAGACGTTCGCGGACGCCGTAAAAATCTGCGATTTCTTCGAACGAGCGGCGCTCGCGCGCTTCCGTGCGCTGCCCGTAACTCGCGTGAAGCAACGCCAGCTGGTGCGTCTGGTTGGCAATGGCTGTGACGACGCACGAATCCATGCCGCCGCTCAACAAGACAACGCCTTTGGGCTTTTGCCCCATTCGTCCGTCAAACTCCCTTGGTCGCCGGGTCCCACACGAATTTGTGCAGCTGCAATCCGAGCCTCACCGGCAATCCGTCTTCGAGAATCCATTCCGTCAGTTCGCGCGCGCTCAACCCGGGCCACGCTCCCGCAGGATCGGGAAAAACAGGCGAAAAAATCACCTGCCCCACGCGTTCTGCCAGCCCGTGCTGCTCTGTGAATTCCTTCGCGAAATCATAATCCCGGCGGCTCGCGATCACGAATTTCACTTCGTCTTTTGCGTCGATCGCCTCGAGATTCTCCATATTGAACTTACCGCTCTCGCCGGAATCCGGGCATTTTACGTCGACGATCTTGATCACTTCGCGCGCCAGCACGCCCACAAACCGCTCCCCGCTGGTTTCGATCATCACCGTGTAATTTTCGCGCAAGAGCCGGTCGGCCAGGTCGGGAGTCTGCGGCTGCAGCAGCGGTTCGCCCCCTGTTATTTCGACGAGTGAGACGCGGCGTCCGTTTCGCGTTGAATTGCTCGCGGCAACGGCATCGACCTTCATCATCACGTCTTCCAGGCTGTGCTTCGTGCCGCCATAGAATGCATAAGCCGTGTCGCACCAGGCGCAGCGCAGGTTGCAGCCCGTCAGCCGCACGAAAACGCACGGCAAGCCTGCGCGGCTGCCTTCGCCCTGGATGGATTTGAAGATTTCGGTGATGAACATATCAGGCAACGAAAGCCTACGGCTTGTAGGTGGCCGAGGCCGTGTCCGTCTCCCAAACCGTTACGCTCGCGAGCGACGCGTCACCCATCTGGCCGGCGAGCTGCTTCGCCATTTCGCCGTGAATGAACCGCGCAAGATTTTCGGCGGAGGGATTCAGCTTGTCGAATGGCGCGAGCTCGTTCAAGTACTTGTGATCGAGGCTTTCGGTAATTCCCCGCAAAACTTTCTTGAGCAAGGTGAAGTCCTGCAGCAGCCCGATCTGGTCCAGCTCCTCGCCGGAGACGACGAGGCGCACACGGTAATTGTGCCCATGCAGGGCTTCGCATTTCCCCTGATAGCCGCGCAGACGATGCGCCGCAGCAAAAGCCGCCTCAACGCTCACTTCAAACATGGAGGTTCCCCGAGTCTCCCGCTTTCGCCGCAGACACCGCCTCTGCCTTTCTCGGAATAGCTTCCATAAAGCGAGCGACTTCGGCAAGGTCGTGCGTGGTTGCGTAACCAGGCAAGGAGTCGAGGAAAATTTTACCATATTGCATGCGCTGGATACGGTTATCGAGGATGGCCAGGATGCCGCGGTCGGTCTTGGTGCGAATCAGCCGGCCAAAGCCCTGCTTCAGCGCCAGGACCGCTTCGGGAATCTGATACTCGGCGAAGGCGTTGCGGCCGTCTTCCTGCAATGCCCGAACGCGCGCCGCCACGATGGGATCGCTTGGCACCGCAAAAGGAAGCTTGTCGATGATCACGCAGGAGAGCTGCGAGCCGGGCACGTCGACGCCTTGCCAGAAGCTCGATGTGGCAAAAAGGACGGCATTCGGCGTCGAGCGAAATCGCTCGAGCAGCGTCGAACGGGGCGCGGTTCCCTGCAGCAGCAGCGGGAAGTTCACGCGGATTTTGACGCGTTCATAAACGTCGCGCATTTGCGCGTAACTGGTGAAAAGACAAAACGCGCGCCCTTCCGAGATTTCCAGCAAGCGCTCGATTTCCGCTGCCGCTCCCGCCGGAAATTTTGCGTCGCGCACATCGGGCATCTGTCGTGGGATATACAGCAGCGCCTGCTCGCGAAAGTCGAATTCCTGCGGCAACGCAACTTCCTTCGACGGCAGCACACCCAGCCGGTGCTTCACGTAATCGAAGCTGCCGCCGACCGAAAGCGTCGCAGACGTCAAAATCACCGTATCGAAATGCTCGAAGAGCTGTTCGCGCAAAATTTCGCTCACGTCGATGGGCGTGGCCGCGAGAAACACCCCGCGCCCGCGCCGCTCGTACCAATACACATAGCTCCGCTCTTCGCTTTCCAGCAAAAAGGCCAGCTCGCGCCGCGCTTCGGCCGCGCGCCTTGCAAGAGCGATGATCTCTTCCGGCTTTGGCGTGATCGCGGCCAGCTCCGTTTCCACTCGCTTCAGCGCCGTCGCCAGATCCGCATAAGCCTCGTTGTTGCGCTCCAGAAAGGCTTTTCGTTCTTCCGGGCCGAACGGGTAGCGGCCTTCGCGTTCCGGGAATCGTTCGAAGAAGCTGCGGCTGCGCTCGCGCAAGCCCGCCAGGTGCCGGCGCAGCGGCGTTGCGTCAATCTTCAGCATCCGCAACATAGCCTCTACATCGCGCGACAACTCTTCGAAGCGATAGCTCGAAAGCTGCCGGCCGAAATAATCGCTCGCCACATCCTCGATTTCGTGCGCCTCATCGAACACAACCGCCGCATACTCCGGCAGGATCGAGCCAAAATCGTCATTGCGGATCGCCAGATCGGCAAAGAAAAGATGATGATTCACCACGATCAGGTCGGCTTCCGCGGCGCGCCGCTGCATCGCGGTGATGAAGCAGCGGTTGAACTCAGCGCATTTCTGCCCGGTGCACAAATCGCTGCGCGCATCGATGCGATTCCACAAATCGGCGTCGTCCGGCAAAAACGTCAGCTCGTTGCGGTCGCCGGTCTCCGTTAGCTTTTCCCAATCGCGGATCTGCGCGAACCAATCGACTTCATCGATGCCCTTCAGCACCGCGGCTTGCCCGTCCATCTGATGAACTTTTTGCCGGCAGAGAAAATTCGCGCGCCCTTTCATCAGCGCCACTTTCAAATTCGGCGCGAAATGCTTTTGCAGAAACGGAACGTCTTTCTGGAAGAGCTGCTCTTGCAAGGACTTCGTCGCCGTCGAGATCACGACTTTGCGTCCGCTGCGGATCGCAGGGATCAGGTAAGCCAGCGTTTTTCCCGTGCCGGTGCCCGCTTCGATCACCACATGCTGCCGTTTTTGAAACGCCTCATCCGCAATCCGCGCCATTTCCAGCTGCGAGGCGCGGAATTCGTACGTCGGATGGCTCTTTTGCAGGTGCCCGCCCACGCCGAAAATATCGTCGATCGTCACTTCTTCGGGTTGTGGCGTGGCCTTCTTGGGCATGGTCAGGCGCGGCACGATTCAGCGCGGCAGACACCTAAAATATCACATCATATCGCCGCGTGACCCGAAGCTCCGTGATCGGTGTTATGCTCTCCCCGGCCACAGGAAAGCAATGGGACGAAAGCCACCAACGCCGGCAGCCACGCAAACAAGCCGCCGCGAATTTTTCAAAAGCTCGGCCGCGGCAATAGCTTTGCCCGCGCTCGCCGCAAGCGAATCCGCATCCGCCGAACCAGCCGCGCAGACCCGGCCAAACTCCAAGCCGAACCTGCTCCTGATCATCGCGGACCAATTCCGCTGGGATTTTGTAGGCGCTTATGGGCTCAATCCCATGGGCATTACGCCCAACCTCGACAGCATCGCGCAACGCGGCGTCGCGTTCCGCAATTGCGTCACAAATCAGCCGCTCTGCTGCCCTTCGCGCTCGTCGCTTTTCACCGGCCAATATCCGTCGCAAACCGGCGTCTGGAAAAACGGCTTCGGCCTGCGCACCGACGCGACAACCATCGCCAAAGCCCTGCGCGCCGAAGGCTACAGCACGAATTACATCGGCAAATGGCATCTTGCTCCGACTGTGGGCGTTCCGCAACCCTTCCACGGTTTTGTTCCACTCGAATATCGCGGCGGCTTCGACGATCTTTGGCAAGCCTCCAACGAACTGGAGCTGACCTCACATCCTTACGAAGGCACGATCTGGGACGGTGACGGAACGCCGATGCCTTTCAACGGCATCTATCGCGTCGATTATCTAACGCAACTTGCCGTGAAATTTCTGAAGCAGCCGCAGAGCAAGCCTTTTTTTCTTGTCGTCTCACAGCTCGAGCCGCATTTCCAGAACGATGCCAACGCGTTTCTGCCGCCTAAAGAATACGAGACCAAATACGTGAACCCGTTCGCGCCCGCCGATCTGAAATTTTTCCCCGGCGACTGGCAGGCGCAGCTTCCCGGCTATTATGGCGATTGCAAGCGTATCGACGATTGCGTCGGCACGCTGCTTGATACACTGAAAGAACAGAACCTGCTCGATAATACGATCGTCGCCTTCATCAGCGATCACGGCTGCCATTTCCGCACGCGCAACACGGAATATAAGCGCAGCTCGCACGAAAGCTCGATTCATATCCCGCTGCTGATGCAAGGCCCGGGATTCGATCATTCGCGCATGATTCCCGAACTCGTCAGCATGGTTGACGTCTGCCCCACGCTGCTCGAGGCAATGAATGTGAAAATTCCGGATTCGGTCTCAGGCCACAGCGCCATGTCCTTGGTGAATCTAAGCCAAGGCAGAGAATCCTGGCGCCAGGAAGTGCTGATTCAAATCAGCGAATCGATGGTCGCTCGCGCGCTGCGCACGCCGCAATGGACGTATTGCGTAGCCGACCCCACAGCGAACACAAGCAACGATCCCGGCAGCGCGCATTACGACGAATATCAGATGTACGATCTTTTTGCAGATCCGCATCAGCTGCTCAATCTCGCCGGCCGAAAAGACGTTCCTTCACTCGTTCATCCCGATGGCGACCGCGCTCTTCCGGAAATTGCCGCTGGCTTGCGCGAACGCCTGATCGCGCGCATGGCAGAAGCGGGGGAAGCCGCCCCGCAAATCACGCCCGCGCGCCTTTACCCGTAGCCTTTTCTTGCGCGCGGCTTTTCTGGAACGTCTGGCGTTGCGGATCGTCTTGTTTGGAGAATAGATGTCCACGGCATCGATAAACCCTGCGCCGGATAAGCCCCTCGGCTTCCACATCATGACCAAGCCGATTGGGCCGATCTGTAATCTCGACTGCAAATACTGCTTCTATCTCGAAAAAGAAAATCTTTACCCCAGGCAGTCCGCGCGCGCGGGCTATTCCGATTGGAAAATGTCTGACGATGTTCTCGAGTCCTACGTGCGCCAATACATCCAGGCACAGCAGGCGGAGACGATCAACTTCGCCTGGCAAGGCGGCGAGCCCACGCTGCTGGGCGTTGATTTTTTCCGCCGCGTGGTCGCGTTCCAGGCGGAATACGCGAACGGTAAGCGCATCGAAAACGCATTCCAAACCAACGGCGTCCTGCTCGATGACGCGTGGGGCGAATTTCTTGCTCAGAATAAATTCCTGGTCGGCCTCTCCATCGACGGTCCGCGTGAACTCCATGACCGCTACCGCGTCGATAAAGGCGGCCAGCCCACCTTCAATCGCATCGTCGCCGGCCTGAACGTGCTCAAAAAGCACGGCGTCGATTTCAATACGCTCACGGTGGTAAATCGCCACAACGCGCGCCGGCCGCTCGAGGTCTACCGCTTCCTGAAAGAAATCGGCAGCGGCTATATGCAGTTCATCCCAATCGTCGAAAGAATTGCCCGCGAAGCCAATGATGACGGCCTTGTCCTGATCCAGCCTTCCGATCCCGGCGAAGCCCGTGTTTCCGAATGGTCCGTCGATCCGGTCGATTACGGCAAATTCCTTTGCGCGATTTTCGACGAATGGGTTCGCAACGACGTGGCCCGATATTTTGTTCAGATTTTCGACGTCGCTCTCGAATCGTGGCTCGGCCTTCCCGCCAGCCTCTGCGTGTTTCGCGAAACGTGCGGCTCCGCGATGGCCATGGAGCACAACGGCGACTTATATTCCTGCGATCACTTCGTCTATCCCGAAAACAAGCTGGGCAATATTATCGAGAGCCCCCTCGAATCGCTCGTGGCTTCGCCGCAACAAACGAAATTTGGTCTCGATAAACGCGACGCTCTCCCGCGTTTCTGTCGCGAGTGCGACGTCCGCTTTGCCTGCAATGGCGAATGCCCGAAGCATCGCTTCATTCGCACTCCCAACGGCGAAGAGGGCCTGAATTATCTTTGCGCGGGCTACAAGCTTTTCTTCCATCACGTCGATCCCTGCATGCGCTTCATGGCCGGTGAACTCTCGCAGGGCAGGCCGCCGGCAAACGTGATGCACTGGGTGCGCCAGCGTGACGCCGAGCAAGCTCGCCTCGATCCCTCGCAGCGGCCCGGCCGCAACGAACCCTGCCCGTGCGGCAGCGGCCGCAAATACAAAAAATGCTGCGGCAGCAATTCCTGAGCCGCGCCTTCGCAACATTAGAAAAATCTAATTTGCCGCAGGCCGCCAACTCGCGAAAACATAGATTGTCCCGCATCGCGCGGGACTCTTCGCGCGCTCCGCGCTTCTCGTCGAGGTGTCATCTCTTGAGCTTTTCGGAATCTCCTCAGGAATCAGTTGCGGCTGATGCTCACTCCGACGTTTTGGTCGGCGCTGTTCAGACAGCCGAAAAGCGCCGCGGTTCCCGGCTCAACGTGGAAATTCCAATCACCGTCATGGGAATCGATACACTGGGCGAGCCGTTTAAAGAATCGGCGGTCACCGCGTCCGTCAGCTGCTACGGTTGCAAATACAAAACGCGGCGTTATGCGCCGAAAGATTCCATCGTCACTCTCGAAATTCCTCAGCCGAACGCTCCCAGAGAGCCTCACATCGCGCACGCGCGCGTCGTGTGGATCCAGCGCCCGCGCCATCATCGCGAGACATTTCAAATCGGCCTCGAGCTCGATGTGCCGGGAAATGTGTGGGGCATCGATTCCCCGCCAGCCGATTGGTTTCCGCCGCCCAGTGAAACGCGAACGCCTCATCCCGAAGAAACACCAATCGTCGAGACGGTCTCTGCCACCCCAGCATCGCCACTTGAGGCTCCAGCGCAACCTGGCGAGTGGGAGACGCTGCAACTGCCCCCGCCGCAGGTAGCTTCGGCTCCGCAGCCCGAACAATCGCAGAGCGAAATAGAAAAGCCTCAGCAGCTGATCGCCGAGACTGTAAAGAAAACAGCCGACGCGCTCATCGCTGAAGAAATCGCGCTGGTGCAAAAGCACTTCACCGGAAGGCTGGAATCGGCCTTGCTCGAAACTTTGAAGACATTTTCGGAGTTGACAGCGGAAATCGTGAACGAAACACGCGAAGCCTGTCGCGCCACCGCACGCGAAATCGAGACAGAAATCCAGCGGATCGCGCGAGAGGCCGGCCGCAACGACAGCCAAGCCCCTCACGCTCACGAGCATTCATTGCGCAAACCGATCCACGGCCGCCGGCGGAAACTGGCGCAAAAAAACGAGCCGTAGTTCCGCAGCCGCGCGGCTTACATGCGCGTGTTCAGGAATTTGCAGACGTTCTTCACCGAGTTGCTCAGCAACGCCGTCTCGGTGGTGTAAAGCACATCCCCGCCCTTTTTAATCACCATGAAGCGGTAATCGCCTGACCAGCCGCCTGCATAGAGCATGAAGTCCGACTCATGCTCGTTGCGCGTGATGGTCACGTTGGGGCAGCTCTGGCTGAAGTGCTTCGTCACCTCAAATGGATCAGCCGTGGAACGGGGCGCCAGCACGAGCCGGAGCTGGCGCGGCGCCGGCCGGTCCGCCGGTGAAGCGGGTTGCGCCGTCGCCACGGCAGCCGAAATGATCGCAAGCATCGCGACCGGGATTGCGGCTTTCTTTGCGTACTTCTTCATGTATTGCAATATGATTGTCCTCATTGCGATTCTCTCCTCCGGTTCGTATGGGCCGGTTCCCGAAAGAAACACGCCTTCCTATAAATGAATACGGCTTATTCCAGAGAACGTTTGCCCGCGCCCACACTTCCGCGCAACAGGCAGACTTTCCCATATGTAGAACACATTTCACCGCAAAACGTTGCGTCCCTCAAGCCCACGCAGGTGACTGATTCGTTCCGGCCGGACCTAAGCCGCGATCCGCGACGCCCGAAAGAGGCTTTGCCGAATGCGCGTTTTCAACTTCCTGTATCATGGAATGCCGATGCCCCCCGAACTTGACCCCGTCGAAGTGCGCGTGCTCGCCAGCCTGGTCGAAAAGGAAATCACCACGCCGGACTACTATCCGCTCTCCCTCAACGCGCTGGTAAACGCCTGCAATCAGAAATCGAATCGCGATCCGGTGATGGACGTCGATGAATCCGCCGTCCGCTCTGCCCTGCGCACCCTCGATGAAAAGGCCCTGGCGCGTTCCGCTGTCGCCGGAGACAGCCGCGTCGCCAAATACGAACACCAGCTTCAGGAGGCCTTCAACTTCACCCGGCCCGAGCTGGCCATCATGTGCGAACTCATGCTGCGTGGGCCGCAAACGCCCGGCGAGCTCCGAGGCCGCGCTTCACGCCTGCACCCGTTTGAAGACCTCACTGTCGTACATTCCACCTTGCAGCGCCTTATGCACCATGACCCGCCGCTGGTCAGGCTGCTGGCCCGCCAACCCGGCACAAAAGAGGTGCGCTATGCTCAGATCCTCTCCGGTGACGTGCCCGAGACCTCTGCGGCATCGCCCGACGCTCACGCCCTTGCACCCGCCGCCGATTCCGCTGTTTCAGGCGAGCGCATCGCTGCCCTCGAATCCGAAGTCGCCGCCCTTAAGGCCGAAGTGGCCGGCCTGAAGCGGGAACTTGCCATATTTCGCGAACAATTCGATTAGGAGCGAGTACTAGTTTTGCTTTGCAGAGGTTAGTGGTCCTGGAAGACGCGTGACGCCCATCACAATCAAATGTGATCCCGCGCACTGAGCCGCTGGCGACCGCGTGGCATGCTTCATTTGCAATGCTGAGCAAACAACACACGCTCGAAGGGGTGACGTTGATGGCGAGCCCGATAGCTTACTCGGCGTTTATTGAAATCGAGGGTGGAGAGCTTGTGCGCCTGGCCACATATCCCACCAGGGTGCAAGCCCAAGAAGCCATTCAATCCTTCCGGCGGCACTGGCCGGGAACCTACACGGTTCGAGAAATTTCGGGCGCAAAGGATGGGCCCGCCAGAGGTGGTTTTCACATCTAGCGGTCCCATGTGCGCAGACTGATTCGCTACGCTGGCTCAAATCGACGGGCAGACGACGTGGACGCAAAGCCCGAACCCATTCGCGACGCGTTGGCTCCAGGTCCATAGATTTGGGGCATCTCGTCACCGATTTGGCCCGGGTCGGTGAGCAAATGCGCGCGCTCACGGCGCAGTTTCCAGAATTCCCAATAGGATTTCTCCGATGCCGTTTCGGCGGCTACCGTGGTCGTGGTCTCTGGCATCTGCTCAAGCCTCCTTCACAGCGGCTTATCCAGCTTTTGGCCTTTGGCCGTTTCGATATGCACGTTGGTGAATCCCAATTCCAGCAAGGCCTCGCGGTGGTTCTCGACAAGGTCGTAATCGAAACCGGCGTTGGCAATGTCGTTTCCGTCGTAAACGTCGATCGTGGTGCTCAGCAGGCCGCCCGCGTGGATCTGGATCGATCCGGTTTCGGACGTGACCTCTTTCGCGCGCCGTTGCGCTCTCCCCGACGCCCACACGCCTGCCGCGAGCGCATTCAACGCGACCAGGCACGCCAACATGGCGATCGGTTTCCGCATGGGATTATTCTGCTGAGGTTTCAGGGGAATAGAAATAGTACGGGGGAACTAGGGTTTTAGACCGACCTGGCTTCTCGCTTTTTTCGCGCCTGCCCGTTGTTAATTTTACAGTTAACCGGCAATCCGCGCCTTCAGCCTGACCTTGCCGTCTTCGACGCTCACCGTGTACTCGACTTCGTTGCCGCCCTTCGACTTCAGGTCCTTCGTTTTGTTGCGGACGAATTTCTCGAAATCCTGCAAACTCGGCGCGCCGGAACGTTCGCCCGTTTCGTTCCGCGCCTCGATCAATTTCTGGTAGAGCGTCTCGATCTTCTCGCGCTCCTTTTCCGGCTGCGAGAACGACATTGCAAAGGCGTCGCGCCTCGCCGGCAAGGCTTCCTCCACCGCCGTTTCGTGGCCTTCGGCCGCTCGTTTGCTTTCGCGCTCTGCCTCGATGGCCTTTGCGGCGGCGCCGAAATGGCGCTGCTGCGCGCCCGTCTCCCGCTGGGCCGTTTTTTTGCGCCAGAAATCCTGATATTTCGCATATGTCTGCGTCAGGTTATTCAGCCGGAAGCGCTGGCCGAAATTCAGCTCGCCGATTTTTTCGTTACACTTGCGAACCAGGTTATCGAGCCGCCACTGGGTATCCGTGGGCGGACGTTTGCGCCCGCCGCCGAAGAACTGCTCGTATTCGATCTTCAGCGTCCGAATGTCCCGCTCGATTTGGCTCAAGTCCTCGTCGATCGTGGCCATGTTTTTGAGACGTGCAGGTGAGACTTCAGGTTAAATGGCCTTGCCGCCGCGGTCAATCCGCTCGTAATCCCGCTTTGTCGCAAGACACACGCCGCCCATGCGCCCGCGATGGCTAATGCTCACTGCCACCACGGGGTAGCGGCACATCCAGGAAAACGAAGCCGGTCCGGATGGCGCCGTGTCAGTCCGCTAAGTCGGCCGCATGCATGGCGGCGCTCTCCGCTCTTCGGCTCCCGCGCCAATATAAGAAAGCTCCAAGCAGGTTGAGTGCTGCGATTGCCGCCGCTACTTTAAGTGCAAACAGACCACGACTAGCCACCGCGCCCAGCGGGATGATCTGAAACACCAGTGAAACGAACGCCACGGAAAACGCCGCGAAGGCTCCCAGCCTTATCGCCGCTCCGGGACGCCAGGCGCGTTCGCGAAAGCCAAACAACACCACGGCAAAGAGCAGCATGTACATGATGCAGATCGATCCGATTCCGACGCTGGCCCCCACCTGCACCGCCTCCTGATTGTCCGCCCCCACCAGGCTCAATCCTCCAAGCACCAGCATGCTCCCGGCCACCGCCGCCACGGCCTTCGACGGCGTCCGAAACTTCGGATGCAATTCGCTCCACCACTTGGGTAACAAGCCGTCCCAGCCGGCCACCATAGGCAAGCGCGAAGTCACGCCGGTGGTAATCACCATCGCGGCTGTGTAAGCAATGTTGAAAGCCGACGCAGCAGCCAGCGCGATTGCTTTCCCCAGCAACGACGCGCCAAAACCCGCCTGCATCACTTGCGGCACTGCCGCGGAGACATCCACTTTCGCCGGTTCGATGTATGCCAGCACCGTGCTCGTACCCAGCATGTACATCAGCGCAATCAGCGGCGCCGCCACCAGCACCGAACGCGCCACATCGTTTTCAGGCTTTCGGCACTCCTCGGCAAAAACGGCTGCGCTGTCAAATCCCGATAGCGCGCCGGTCGCCATCCTGGCAAACACGCTGAGAGTCACGATCGAGAAGGCCGGCCACGCCAGCGAGAGCGCACCGTGAACGAAGGCCGCTCCCACTGCAATCGCCTTGATTAGGAGGAAAAGCATCGCCACCGAAGTCGCCACCGTCAGCATTGACCCGATGTTGCTCCACCATTTCGCGAATCGCAGTCCATGCACGTTGAAGTAGTAAGCGATCGCGCACGCCAGCGCCGTCAGGCCAAACGCGAACCATCTGCTCCTCAGCATCCAGCTCGTCGACGGCCCCGCGGCTTGTCCGAAACCATCCGCAAGAATTGACCCGACCACGGCAAACGCGGTGATCGCGTAGAGCGTGAAATTCCATGCCGCCATATATCCGGCGAACGGCGAAATCCCGTTCTTCACCCACTGATAGACGCCGCCTTCCATGGGCATCGCGCGCGCCAGCTTCATCACCACAGCCGCCAGCGGCAAATAGAAAAGAAGAATCGCCAGCAGCCACAGCACAATCTGGCTGCGTCCCTGCTTTGCCGCAAAACCGGTCCAGCCGAGCCATACGATCAGCACGATCTGCATCGGCACCAGGTCCCGCAACCGCAGCGACCGGTTCAAGCCATGCTTGGTAATTTCCATCGGGAGGGCTAGCCTATCTCAGCGTTCGGGGCAGAGCAAATTTGGTTCGTCGATACTTCTTATCGGGCATCCGCGGTTCACGCCATCGCGGCCCGGGAGCGGTAGAATGTCCCGGATGCATTTCGGGCAACTCCGCCGCGCGGAGCGCGTGGGGTTTGGCGTAGGTCTAAACGTAGCGCCGCGGCCTTCAGCGCGGCAGCTCTCGCATGCGGATCGCGTGCGCATCAAGTGGGCGGCGCAATCCGCGAAAGGTTCCCGACAATCACGAGTCTCGAATTACAAGTCACGGCCTGTAAGCAATGAACCTCGACCTCAGCCCCGAACACGAACTTCTCCAGCGCTCCGTCCGCGACTTTGCTGAAGCCGAAGTGAAGCCCCACGCGAAGGAGCTCGACGAAACCGGCCGCTTCCCGCGCGACATTCTCTTCAAAGCCGCCGAACTCGGCCTCACCGGCATCGCCATCCCCCAGGAATACGGTGGTGCTGGCATGGACCACGTCGCTTATTCGATCGTCATCGAAGAAATCGCCCGCGCCTGCGCCTCCACGGCCGTGATTGTGTCCGTGCAGAACTCGCTCTTCTGCGATCCGGTCCTCCGCTTTGGCTCTGGCGCCCAAAAGCAGAAATTCCTCGTCCCCTTTTCCCGCGGCGAAAAAATCGGCGCTTTCGCGCTCACCGAACCCCAAGCCGGCTCCAACGCCGCCGCGCTCGCAACCAAAGCCGTCCGTAAGAATGGCAGCTATGTCATCAACGGCACGAAAGCCTGGATCACCGGCGGTGGCGCTGCCGATGCCATCCTTGTTTTCGTCAATACAAAACCCGAATTGGGCGAAAAAGGAATCACGGCTCTCCTCGTCGAGCGCGGCACGCCCGGCTTTTCCGTCGGCAAGGAAGAAAAAAAGCTCGGCATTCACGCCACGGCATGCTGCGAGCTGATCTTCTCTGGCTGCGAGGTCCCCGCCGAAAATCGCCTCGGCAACGAAGGCGAAGGCTACAAGGTCGCGCTCTCCACTCTCGACGGCGGCCGCATCGGCATCGCCTCGCAAGCTATCGGTATCGCGCAGGGCGCATTCGAAGCCGCGCTCGCCTACTCAAAACAGCGCCAGGCATTCGGCCATGTGATTTCCGATTTCCAGGCGATTCAATTCATGCTCGCCGATATGGCCACCGAAATCGAAGCCGCGCGCCTGCTCGCCCGCCGCGCCGCATGGAAATATGATTCGGGCGCCCGCGTCACCCTCGAAGCCGCATCCGCCAAGCTTTTCGCCAGCGAAATGGCCACGCGCGTCGCGCACAAGGCCATCCAGATTCACGGCGGCAACGGCTACAGCCGAGAATATCCGGTCGAACGCGCCTATCGCGACGCCCGCATCACCGAAATCTATGAAGGCACCAGCGAAATCCAGCGCATGGTCATCGCCGGCTGCCTGCTGAAGAGCCGATAGGAGAGTCCGTTGAACGAGCACGAACTCGATGCCTCGCGAGCCTGGAAACCATTTGGTAGCCACAACGTGAAAAATGCGGAGCGCCTGCCGGCGCTGGCGCTCGCATTGTGTGGACGCACGGCGGATGGCCTCCGGCAGCAACTGCTTGTCTCAGCGCCAAAGCTGCCTCGCGGCTATACCTTAGCCGATTTACAAGTGCTCGAGAAGCAAGCGAGGCTAATGATTAAAAATCCCGCTGCGTTTCCAAAGCTCGCGGCACAAGTGATTGTGATCGGCAGCCAAACTTTCAGCGGTCTCGAAGCCCGCTGCGAAGTGGTTCGCCGTGCGATTGAGCATCTCGATAAACACCGATAAATTTCTGAACAAATTCAAGCGAGGCGACGACTATGAAAATGAACACGTATGTGAATTACGGCGGCAATTGCGAGCAGGCTCTTCGCTTCTATGAAAAGCATCTCGCGGGGAAGATTCTCACGATGTCCACATACTCGGATATGCCGAACGCCCCCAAAGGTATGGAAGGAAAAATCCTCCACGCCCGCATCGAAATCGGCGGTACCACGCTGATGGCATCGGACACGCCGCTCGACCGTTTCCAGCCGATGCGCAGCGCCTATCTCTGCCTTAGCGTGGAAAATTCCGAGGAGGCCGAACGCATCTACGCCCTGCTCAAAGACGGCGCCGAAATCTTTATGCCTATGGAAGAAACCTTCTTCGCCTCCCGCTTCGCCATGCTCCGCGACAAATTCGGCACCTTCTGGATGATCATCCACGAGCGCCCCATGCCTCGCGCCTCTTGAACGATTTCACTTAGAGATCATTCGCCGCAGGTCTTTGAGCAACACGAAAAGGTGTAGCGGATCGCTGGGTGAGGGTGCAAATTCGAAGTGCTCGTAGAATTTTCGCGCGCCGTCATCCTTTGCATGCACGGCCAGGGCGCGGATCCCTGCAATTTCTGCTGCCTGAAGTGTGCGCTGCACCGCATCGCGCAAAAGAGCACGGCCCACACCCTGCCCTTGCCAACCCACGTCCGTTGCAAGCCTCGCGAGCAGCATGATCGGGATCGGATGCCGTGCCAACCCCTTCCGCAAGCGCTCCGGCGCGTCCTCCAGCATCACCTGCCCCACGGCCAGGCTGTGGTAACCGATCACCGTGTTGCCCGCCACGCCAACGTAGGTTTGCGCTGAACCCGCCTGCTGATTCTGCCAGGCGTAACGCACCCAATACCTGTTCAGTTCCTCGCGTCCGCAATCAAAATATTCGACGATGTGATCTCGGCGCAGCTTTTCGACGCGCCGTTCCGCGCTCATCTCCGTTTCGGTTCGTCGAAGAAGCCGGGCTCGCTGAAAAGCCGTTTGAGGCGAGGCAAAGGTCGCGGCGGCGCATCCAGCGCTTCCAGAAACTTTCTCCATTGGTCCGCATCGAGCGCGAACGTACGCCTGTCTGCAAGTGCCTCGCCTGCTCGGGTAAGAGCGCTCTCCAGCACAAATTCGCTTACCGAACGATTCGATGCTGCCGCAGCCGTCTGCAATGTGAGCTTCGCCTTCGGCGTCAGTCGAAGATCCAGCTTCTCGCTTCGTACCGCTTTTACGCGTGTGCCCATAAAGCCCTCGAAAATAAGGGTACTTCTGCCGCCAGACATTGTCAAGACAGTCACATCGTTGTATTCTTCCCTCGTGCTATCTCTCGATCAGTCCAGCGAATTTAACGCCTCGGCCGACGCCGATTTCTTCTCCGCTTTGCCCCAGCAACCCGGCGTCATCCTGCTCGAAATGTCAGACCCGGCCGCCCAGCCTTACCTCGCCCAAACCGCGGACATTCGCCGCGCCGCCGAACGCCTGCTCCGCGCTCCCGACCCCGGCTCCAAGCGCCTGAATCTCCGCCACGTCGCCGCCCACATCCGCTTCCGCACGGCCGGCTCGAAATTTGAACGCACCTTCGCCTATTACCGGCAGGCCCGCGCGCTTTTCCCGCAAAAGTATCGCGACCGGTTGCGCCTTCGTCCTCCGGCCCTGCTAAAAGTGAATCTGCGCAATAGCTATCCACGCTGTTACGTCACTCGCCGCATCCGCCCCGACGAAGGCTTCTACTTCGGCCCGTTTCCCTCGCGTCGCGCCGCCGACGCGTTCAACGAAGGCGTCCTCGACCTTTTCAAGATTCGCCGCTGCCAGATCAAAATCCGCCGCGATCCCTCGTTTCCCGGCTGCGTCTACTCCGAAATGAAAATGTGCATGGCGCCCTGCTTCGCCGGCTGCACCAAACCCGAATACGACGCAGACGTTTCCTCCCTCGTCGGCCTTCTCGAGTCGCGCGGCCCCGCGCTTCTCGATCCGCTCGAACGCGACCGTGAATCCGCCAGCGAATCGCTCGATTTCGAGCGCGCCGCCTCCCTCCACAAGCGCGTCGAAAAAATCAAATCGGCCCTGCGCGCGCTTCCGGACGTCTGCCGCAGCGTTGGACATCTCGACGCCGTAATCCTTCAGCGCGCCGCAGCCGAAAAAACAATCGTCGCCTTCCCGTTGATCTCCGGCGTCCTCTCCGAACCGCTCCAACTGAATTTCGCCGATCTCTCCGAGCCGCGCTCCGTAGAAGCCGTCCTGCGCCAGACTCTCGAACCCCAGCCTCCCGCCGCCCCGGATGAAAACCCGCCCGCGCCCGAAACCGCGCAATCGCAGCCACTCGAACCGTCAGCAGCGCCCGAAAAATCCGCCCGCGAACGCTACGGCCTTCGCGCCGCGCCACCCGATCTTTCCGAACATCTCACCCTCATCGCCCGCTGGTTCTATTCCAAGCCGCGCGAAGGCGAAATCCTCTTCCGCGAAAAGGACTGGCCCTATCGCCGCGTCCTCCGCGCCTGTGCGCGTCTTCTCGCACCGCCCGAACCGCCGCAGCCGGAAAAACCGGCTTAGTCTCGCCGAATCCCATTTGTGAAAAGTGGCCAGCCTGCGGCTAATTTGTCTTCAACATAGAGCATCGCCGCGCGACTTCGCATCCGGCCTAGGAGCCCGATCATCGTACAATCAATTCGTATGACGCTTTCGGAGACATCTCCTCCGCGCGACACCGCCGCCCCGCCGCGCCGTTCGCGCATGCAGGACATGGTGCGTTCTCTCCGCCATCGCAATTTCCAGCTCTTTTTCAGCGGCCAGCTCATCTCCCTCATCGGCACCTGGATGGACACAGTCGCCGAAGCCTGGCTTGTCTACCGCCTCACGCACTCTTCCCTCCTTCTCGGCATCGCCTCGTTCGCCAGCCAGATTCCCGTCTTTTTGCTCGCGCCGCTCGGCGGCCTTGTTGCCGACCGCTTCAACCGCCACCGCGTCGTCATCAGCACGCAAAGCATTTCGATGCTTCTCGCCGGCACTCTCTCGTTCCTCACGCTCACCAAGCGCGTCACCGTCGTCGACGTCATCACCCTCGCCGCTCTCATGGGCTGCGTCAACGCCTTTGACATTCCCGCCCGCCAGGCCTTCCTCGTCGATATGGTCGGCCGCGAAGACCTCATGAACGCGATCGCTCTCAACTCCTCCATGTTCAACGGCGCTCGCGTCATCGGCCCATCGATCGCCGGCATTCTCGTCGCCAGCATCGGTGAAGGCTGGTGCTTCTTCGCCAACGCGGTCAGCTACATCGCTGTGATCGCTGGCCTTCTGCTCATGAAAATCGAACGCACTCAGGTGCAGCGCCGCGCCGTCTCCCCCATCGAACACATTGCCGAAGGTTTCCGCTTCGTCCGCAACACACGTCCCATCGCCGCGATCCTTTTGCTCCTCGGCCTCGTCAGCCTCGTCGGAATGCCTTACACCGTGCTTATGCCCGTCTTCGCCACGAAAGTTCTCCACGGCAATGCCAGCACCCTCGGCGTTCTCATGGGCGCCACGGGCATCGGCGCGCTGATGGGCGCGCTCCTTCTCGCCTCGCGCACCGAAGTCCGCGGCCTCGGTCGTTTTGTCTTCATTTCCTGCGCGGGCTTCGGCGGCTCGCTGATTATTTTTTCCTTCTCACGCTGGTACGCGCTTTCCGTCGCGCTGCTTGTGCCGGTCGGATTCTGCATGATGGTGCAAATGGCCTCGTCGAACACGCTCATTCAGGCAATGGTGCCGGATTCGCTTCGCGGCCGCACCATGGCCGTCTACTCCATGATGTTCATGGGCATGGCACCGCTCGGCGCGCTCTTCGCCGGCGCCTTCGCTCAACGCATTGGCGCCCCGCTCACCGTCGCCCTCGGCGGCGCTGTCGCCATCTGCGGCGCGATCATTTTCGCGCGTCATCTGCCCAAAATTCGCGTCGAGGCTCGCCAGCTCATCCTCGCTCAAGGCATGGCCGCTGGCGAACCCGCCCAGGAACTCAACACCCCCGCCGTCCCCTAAAATCACAGCTTTGCCTTAGCGCATCTTTCCGGGGAGCGAACCCTCCGAACGTGCCATTCCGAGGGCTGCCGGATTAGGCAGGCCGGAGGAATCTGCAGTTGCCCTTTCCCGCGTCCTCAGCGCCTCCGCGTTCTCTGCGTTAAGCTTTTGCCTTTGCTTTTAGCTTTTGCCGGAATCTCAAATTTCAAATCTCAAATTGCCCTTCTGCTATACTTCCTCCGCCCCGACCAATGCCCTCGCACGAAAGCCTTCTCCCCGGCCGCGCCACACCCGAAGCAACCAGGCGCTACGCCGCCCGCTTCCCGCAAGCCGCAAAGGGCCATTTCCGCGAAGCCGCTGGCAAACTCGCCGGCTCCTCCATCGGCATCGGCACCTATCTCGGCGAACCCGACGACGCAACCGACCGCCGTTACACCGAAGCCCTCGTCGCCGCAGCCGAAGGCGGCATCAATCTCATCGACACCGCCATCAACTACCGCCTCCAGCGCAGCGAACGCTCCGTCGGCTCAGCCCTGCGCGCGCTCACTCAACGTGGTTTCGCGCGCGAAGAATTCGTCATCTGCACAAAAGCCGGCTTTCTCACTCCAGATACGGACATGCCCGAGGACATCAACGAATACTTCTCCCGCGAATACGTCGAGCCCGGCATCATGCGTCCCGAAGAGATCGCCGCGGGCTGCCACTGCATGGCCCCGAAATATCTCGCCGATCAACTCGAACGCAGCCGCCGCAATCTCGGCCTCGCCTGCGTCGACGTCCTTTATCTCCACAATCCCGAAACGCAGCTCAGCGAAGTCTCGCGCGAGGAATTTCGCCGCCGCATCCGTGGCGCGTTCGCTTTCTTCGAATCCGCCGTAGCGCAGCAAAAAATCGCCGCCTACGGCATCGCCACCTGGAACGCTTTCCGCGAAGACAATTCGTCCCGCACTTATTTGTCCCTCGACGAAATGGTCTCTATCGCTCGTGAAGTCGCCGGCGATGCGCACCACCTCCGCTTCGTCCAATTGCCTTTCAATCTCGCCATGCCCGAGGCCCTCACCAACGCCAATCAGCTCGTGCAGGGTAAAACTCTCGCGATGGTGCAAGCCGCGCGCCCGCTCGGCATCAACCTCGTCGCCAGCGCCGCGCTTCTGCAAGCCAAGCTCACGCGCCAGCTCCCGCCCTACGTCGCCGACGTCCTCGGTCTCGAGAATGACGCCCAGCGCGCCCTCCAATTCGTTCGCAGCGCTCCCGGTCTCACCGCCGCCCTCGTCGGCATGAGCCACCCAAAACACGTCGCCGCCAACCTCTCCCTCCTTACCGTCGAGCCTGCCCCCCGCGACCAATTCCTCAAACTCTTCGGCCACGCCCGCTAGCTCCCCTGCGCAATTCCAGCAGCGGTTCTGGCAAACCACAGCAACGTGACGCCGGGCCAGCCTCAACGGAGAGCTATGGTCTGCCGGAAACCGCTGCTGGGATACACTCGTCCAGGTTCACCACCGCATCGACCCCCGGCTATGGTTTGCCGGGAACCGCTGCTGGGATACACTGTTCCCTGACGACGCCCACGTACAAGCGGAGCTATGGTTTGCCGGGAACCGCTGCTGGGATACACTTCGTTGTCGTGTCTGCCGGGAAGCACGAACGCTATGGTTTGCCGGGAACCGCTGCTGGGATACACTCGCAGTATTACGCTGGGCAGAGCAGCTTGCGCTATGGTTTGCCGGGAACCGCTGCTGGGATACACTCGTTCAGGTCCAGCCCCGCATCCCTCAATAGCTATGGTTTGCCGGGAACCGCTGCTGGGATACACTAAGCCCCGAAGCCGAAAGAGTTGAAGCTGAGCTATGGTTTGCCGGGAACCGCTGCTGGGATACACTTA